>NZ_JXSI01000006.1:0-48243 GCF_002916705.1 Pseudomonas sp. GZJR-8
TAGGCCACGTAAAAACTCAACGTTACCTGGCTATTATTTGCCACCCTGTCCAACCAACTACGCAGCACAGCTTTATCTCTCAAACCATTGGCGGCCTCCGTGGCGCTGATCAGTTCGCCCTCCATCACCAGTAGATCTTCTATACCGTCGCTGCTGAGTATCATCCACCCTAGTTGGTCTTTGTCGCTCAAAGGCCACTTATCCACTGATGCCTTGGCGTCGCCGGTAAAACTACCCAGGTTCAGCGTGCCTCCATCAATAATACTGTTGATGAGTGGCTGCGGTAAGTCCGTGGCCGGAATCGTATTGACTTTCACCGTCTGCACCTGCGACGGGCGTGGGTCAGCCACGCCCGTGCTCACCACCGAATACTTCAAGCACACGGTACTGTTCACACTATGGTGCAAGACCTTGGCCGAGGTCAGGTTGAACACTACCGTGCCTCCATCCAGCCCATTCTGGCTGGTTGAATAAGAGGTGCCGTCGGCAAAAAACCAGTAAAGCGTGATGAAATCTTGGCTACTCATACCGTCATAGCGAACCGTTGCCGTCGTATTGTGTTGAATGGGCAGCGGGTCCACTGTCACATTCGGCCCTGTATCGGTGGTGCCATTGATAAACGGGTGGGGAAGATCTCCTGATAATGCCTGAATGGTGTACGTGCGCCGACGGAAGTGCACTGCATTGGCTTTGTTGGTGCTACGATCGAAACTGGCCCAGAAATCGATGAACAGCGGCATTCCATCCTTGAGTCTGCGCAGATCCGGCGGCGTCGGTGGCATGATGCCCTGACTCTCGCCCTCAGGCGTTACCAGGTTCTCGCTGTAGGTATCCTCAATGTAATCCGCGCCATCGTCGTAGATACCTTCATATCGCATCCACATCCGCTGAAACCGGTGAATGAACGGCCAGATATTGATCAGGGTGCGCTCCCGGCCAGTAAGCTGGGAAATTACCAATACCGGGTTATCATGCCCTTCGATGGTGGGGATCGGTAGCGTGGTCAGGGGCAGTAACAGCAGATCCAGTATGGGCGACGGTATTCTCCGCGTGCCGCGCAGCACAAAGTACTGCACGGGAATCTGGCGGCCTTCGGAAAGAATGTTGGCGCCTACTACTTCGCTCGGTACGTCAAAGTGCACTGTTCTTGAGGTGTTGCCATTCTTGGTTTCTTCATAAGTGCCAATGCCCGGTACGCCGCTGAACACTGCCAGGATCCGGTCGCTGGGTGACATGTTCAGAAACGATACTTCAATCGTCGCTCCGGTCGTTGCGGACTCCGGCCTTAGTTGGTCTGGGTCTCGTGAGGCTTCAAGCACTTCCGGCCTCAACAGCTCACCTATTGCTTTACCGACCGTCACGTCAAGCGTCTCAGAGCGCAGTGTTGTGTTGCCGCGTATGAGGGAATAGCTCAAGCGAATGGAGCCGTTGTTATTCACGTCGACATAATTTCGATCTACCGGAAACGAAATCTCTCCTCCTACCACGACGTTAATCGTGTCGCCTGTGCTGCCACCCACCCCAGAGCCTACCCAGCGCCACACGACGGTGTCACCTCGTTGGAAGGTATAGGGGAGAGTGACATTGACCTGGAAGATCACATCGGCCGGATCGAGGTTGCCATTTTCATCTACGCCCTCAATGTGCGGCGCAGGCAGGTCGGCGCGACGTTCGCCTATTTCTACTATCAGGTGCTCGGATTCGCGCACCGTCAGCACATCGGCTTCCTGTATCGTGTTCACACCGTCATTGACGCGATAAAAGACGTCGATCGGCCCGAGCCCGACGAACTGTGCGAAATTTGCCGGCGTCACAATCCGAAAGCGTGTGGGTGGTGGTGGGTCGCCGGCCTGCTGGGTTTGTTCATAAAACACTAGGCCGCCGCCGGGTCGGTGCGCCTCAAAGCGCAAGGTGACGGGATAGTTCGGACTGTATGGCACGAAGGCCGGGAAGTTGACTTTGAGGTAGGGGACGGTCGGATCGATCAAGCCGCCTTCGTTTTCCTCGATTTCAACTGCAGGCATGTTGGAAACAGTACCAAAAACTGTGACAGACAGACTTTGGGAATAGCCAATCTCAGTGCCTAGCGGGAATTGCAGCGTATAGGAGATTTGCATCGAGCCGTTGATCAGGTCTTCGAGGATGCTGTTCTCGACGGTGGTATATGCCGAACGCCCGGGCCGGGCAGCAAACGCTGGCAATGGGATGGTGACTTTCGTTTTATCTTCGCGTGTACCCACGATGGTAGCTACGATCTGAGTGCCTGCTGGCGTTGGGGAGCCATTCGGGAGCCGTGTGGGCGCAACCACTTCGAGTTCGAAGTGACTCTCTGCGTACTGGTCGAAATCGACGTTATTATTGTCTGTTCCATCCACCAAAAAGTGGGGGCGCATGAGTGCGTCTGGATCCAGGTTACTGTTCAGGTTTACGACCTGAGACCACTGCTGCACTTCCCCTGAGAAGTTCAGCACCAAGTCGTAGATCCGGAACCGGATAGTCAACAGACCGCTACCGCCCAATTCGATGACCTCCCACGGGACGAACACCTCGATAGGCGTCAGTCCCTCGGCCTGATCCGCGTCCAACTGCAGCTCTACCAAACGGCCGTTCCAATACAACTCGATGGTGTCCCCTACAAATGCATCTGGGTAGTGATCAATGGTAATGAGCACACCATCACGTGCGCGCTCGGGGTCGAGTACGGCATCTGAGCCACTCAAGTCCTCTGGCAGGTGAAGGACCAGCGCCGAATGGTAGGGGAGTCCTGGGTCCTGATCCACGCCCCCTGGCCGGGTATCTTTCAGGAACCAGGTTTCTTCCTCCGATGTACTTTCAGTGCCAGACCCGTTACGCCTGACCAGGCCATAGCAGGGGTACACAATACCTAGCGGTACATGCTCGCGTAGTACCGAGAGTTGGTAGCGTCTTTGCGTTTCCTCGCCAGCAACAATTTCCCCCCAGGCGACCGGAAAACGCCGATCTCCCATATACCATTCGTAAGAATCGCCGACGTTCTTCGTGGTCCAGCTCTCGAAGGTAATCAGCAAACGGTTTTCGAGGCTGCGTATGCCAACCCCTACATCAGCCAGAAGTTCGGGAAGGGGACGTACAGTGTTGTCGTTGTAGGGCGGCGGCTCCAGGTCTGCGATGCGTGGTGGGTGCAGGATGGGTGGACTGTCTGTGCGTTTATCGGACATGGTGGTGACCCTTCAGGCTGATTTGAGAAACGTGTCAAACAGGGTCAGCAAATATGAGAGAGTGGTCACCGTCTAGCTGTGAGAAATGACAGTGGCGACGAACGGTCAGCTACTGAATAATGAGTGTCAGCGCGCTATAACGCACGCCCTTGGCCAGGGTTACCAGCAGCAAAAAACGCCACAACGGCTCTCGCATCACCCCGGCCACCAAGGTCAGCGGGTCGCCGATGATAGGTACCCAACTGAGCAACAGCGTCCAATGCCCCCAACGCAGGTAATGCCCGCGGGCTCTATCCAGCTGTTTGGCACTCACCGGAAACCAGCGCCGTTCCTTGAAGCGCTCTACCGAACGCCCCAGCAGCCAATTGACCACCGACCCCAGCACGTTGCCCAACGTGGCGATACCCAGCAGCAGCCACAGGTTGTAATGCCCGCTGATCAGCAGGCCGACCAGCACGGCTTCAGATTGCAGGGGCAATAACGTTGCGGCGCCAAACGCCGCGCCGAACAGCCCCAGGTAACCCATCAGCACCGGTCAGTGGGCCGGGTAGTCGGCCACCACCACATCCTTGCCTTCACGGGTCAGACCGATGACTTGATACGCCTCGCTACGCCCTTCCACTTCCATACCCGGCGAGCCCAAAGGCATGCCCGGTGCGGCAAGACCCAGCAGGTCATGACGCTGGCGCAAGGCCAACACCTGCTCGGCGGGTACATGGCCTTCGACGAACTTGCCGTCGATCACAGCGGTATGGCACGAACCGAGGCGCGGGGCGACGCCCAGGCGTTGCTTGACCGCGCTCATGTCTGCTTCAACGTGGTCGTTGACCTTGAAACCGTTGTTTTCCAGATGGCTGATCCATTTTTTGCAGCAACCGCAATTGGCATCGCGGTGTACATCGATGGGAATCAGCTCGGCGGCCTGGGCCAGGGGGGTGGCAAGCAGGGTGCAGAGCAAGGCCAGTCGCAATGGGTTTTTCATCAGGGGTCTCACTGAAAGCGCAGCAATAAACCGCGCATTCTCCCTGCTTTTTACACTGAGACGCGCTGGTAATGTTTCTAAATTATACGAAGCCTGGGCTTTCCAACCGCTGCTTGAGCTGGTCCAGGGCAATGGCGGAAAGTTTGATCATGCGTTTGTGCAAGGTAGCGAGTTGCAGTTCGGTTTCATACGTCAATACGCGCTTGAACCGAGTGCCACCCTGATGGGCTTGCAAAAAATAATGGATACAACCGTCCACCGCCAGTGAGGTGAACACGGTCCTGAACTCATCGGGGCAGCGGGCAATTTGCACGCGGTAGCTCATGGATACGCGAATGCCCAGCAGGTCGATGTCTTCAGTAAAGCGCGAGCCGACCGGTAATGAGCCGCGGGTGCCGGTGTCGGCGCTGAGGGAGGTGGGGTGCCATTCGTGCCAGCGGTCGGGCTGGGTAACATAGTCGTAGACAATTTCGATTGGGGCCTGGATGAAGCGTTCCTGACTGATCTGCTCCAAGCGGATCGGCTGCTCAGTCGCGTGCATGGCACACCTCCTGTGTGGCGGGTTTTTACACTGGGAGCTGTCAGAATAGTCTGGCTCCCGCGCTTCGCACGGGAGTATTCAGGCCGTTGATCAGCACGCTGAAAATTAGATATCCAACAGGGCCATCACTTCCTTGGGGTAGCGCAAACCGGCGGTTGCATCGGCCGGGAAGATTGCATCCAGCCCAGCCAGTTCGTCCTTGCTGAGGGTGATCGATACCGCCGCGACATTCTCTTGCAAGTAGGTACGCCGCTTGGTCCCGGGGATTGGGATGATGTAGTCACCTTGGGCCAATACCCAGGCCAGTGCCAGTTGCTCGGCCGTCACGGATTGGTTGGTGCACTTGCGTGCTCGGCCCGGCACGGGTTTACAAGGTTAGGCTTGTGCCCTGCGATAGGCGCCAGGTTGCTGCCCGGTGACTTTATGAAAGGCCCGGGTAAATGCGGCCACCGACTGATACCCGGCTGCCAGCGAGACCTCGGCCACGGTCTGGTCCGCCTTGAGCAGCCCACAGGCATGGCGCATACGTATCACCAGCAATACCTGCCCCGGCGACTGCCCGCATAACTCCCTGAAACGCTTGAAAAACGCCGAACGGGATAACCCCGTGCACGCCGCCATGCTTTCCAGGCTCCAGGGCTCGGCCGGGCGCGCAATCAGCTGCTCCAGCAGGCCGGCAAATGCCGGTTGCCGGCCCAGCGCTGCCAGGCCGCCCAGCTCGGTGTTGTCGATGACTTGCTGGCGCAGTACATATAAAAACAACAAGTGGCAAAGACGTTCGAGCAAGGCCGAGGAGGGCGCGGGTAGGCGCTCGCACTCCTGCAGGATCAATTCGAACAGATTGCGCGCAGCGGTCAACGATGGATCACCGGCACGCAGGATGATCCAGGCGGGCAGGCTGTCGACAATCATCGCCGACAAGCCGGATTGGAAATGGAAGAAGCCGCAAACCAGGCCCACGCCATCCATGGCACTGCTATCGAGGGGCAGCATCGGCCGGCGAGGGCACTCTTGGGCGCTTGCCGCGATACTTTCCCCGGACAACCGATAGGCCAGGTCACGCAGTAGAAACACGGCGTCACCATTGTTCAGGTGCCGGGACGTTGGATCACCGTCGATATGCAGCCAGCAATCGCCCTGCACGATCAAATGGAAGCTTGCCTGGGCCAGGCTGTGCGTGCTGGCGTGCCAGTCACCGCAGTAGCGGCCGACGTGAAACAAATTGGTATTGAGTTCAAGGCTATCTAATAACCAATCGACAAGAGTGCTGGACGAATTCATCTAATGGAAAGACTCAAGAGCAAGTAATCGCTACTTTAGCCTATTGAGCGATTTTTTTAGAACCAACAGACTGGCGCACTCGAACCCAACAGGAGACCACTCCATGTCCCGTGTACCGTTGCTCACCCCTGACACCGCCCCGGAAGCGGCGAAACCTTTCCTGGAAAATGCGCAGAAGGCCTCGGGTTTCATTCCTAATCTGCTGGCGGTGTTGGCCAATGCACCGGCGGCGCTGGAAACCTATATCACTGTCTCCGGCTTGAATGCCAAGGCCGAACTGAGCCTGGCCGACCGCGAAGTGGTGCAGTTGATTGCTGCTACTACCCACGGGTGCGATTTCTGTGTGGCCGGCCACACCGCCGTTGCGCGCAACAAGGCCAAGCTGCCCGAGAACGTGATCGAGGCCCTGCGCCGGCTGGGTGAGCTGCCTGACACTCGCTATGAGACACTCGCCGCCTTTACCCGTGAAGTGATCGCCACTCGGGGTGATGTCAGCGATGCCGGCTTTGAGGCGTTTCTCGCGGCCGGCTATACCAAGGGCCACGCGCTGGAGGTCATCCTGGGCGTAAGCCTGGCAACCCTGTGCAACTTCGCTAACGTGTTTGCCCGTACCCCGCTGAACCCGGAACTGGCGCAGTACCGCTGGGAAAAACCGGCAAGCTGAATCGGCGTTGGTCCACCTGCTGTAAAAGGAGAGACATGAATGCTTGACCCAATCTTGAGCCGTTGGCTCGATGTTCAAGCGCAGGCCCTGGACGTGGGCAGTTGCGATCCACAGGAAGTGCTGCCACGCCTGGCAGAAGCCAATATTCTGAAAATCGGTGTGCCCACCCAACTGGGCGGGCTGGGCGGTGATGTGGCGGGTGCGGTCGAGGCCATCGCCAATGTGGCCAGCCATTCCCTGGCGGCGGCATTTGTGTGCTGGGGCCAGCGCTCGTTTATCGAGTACTTGTTGCAGAGCCCCAATCAGCGCCTGCGCGAACACCTGATGCCGGACCTGCTCAGCGGCAAGTTGGCCGGAGCCACCGGGCTGTCGAATGCGATGAAGTTCATATCGGGTATCGAGTCGTTGCAGATCAGCGCCGAGCCCAACGAGCATGGCTGGACGCTCAACGGTCGTCTGCATTGGGTGACCAACCTGCGCAAGAATGGTTTTGTCGCCGCAGCTGCTATCGAACATGCGGGCGGTGGTACGCCGTTTATCCTGGCGATCCCGGATTCAGTGGCGGGCTTGCAGCGCTCCCGCGATCTGGAGCTGCTTGGGTTGCAATCGAGCAACACCGCTGCCCTTGGCCTGGAAGGCGTGGAGCTGAGCCGTGACTGGTTGCTGCACGAGGACGCGCGCAAGTTCCTGCCGGCAGTGCGCCCGGCGTTCCTTGGTTTGCAGTGCGGCATGTCGATTGGCCTGGCCCGCCGCTCCCTGGCCGAGGTGGCCAATCATCTGGGGGCCAGCCGTACGGTGTTGCGCGAAGAGCTGGAAGCCTTGCGGGCGACGCTGGACCATCTGGTCAGCGAGCTCAAGAGCGGGTTGCTGGCTGGGCGTTTTGCTGCCGAGCCGATCCCCTTGTTCAAGCTGCGCATTGCCCTGGCAGAAACCGCCGCCAGCGCCGTGCAGCTTGAACTGCAGGCCAGTGGCGGCAAAGCCTACCTCACCGCCCACGGTAGTGGCTTTGCGCGGCGCTGGCGCGAGTCGGCATTTGTGCCGATTGTGACGCCCAGCCTGGTGCAACTGCGCACTGAGTTGCAGCGCCAGGCCAACCTATGAGCCAGGCGGTCATGACGGCCCAGGGGATTTGCCTGGGGTATGCTAGCGGCCCGGTACTGCAAGGGTTTGACTTGCAGTTGCAGGCGGGCGAAGTGGTGTCGATCCTGGGGCCCAGCGGCGTGGGCAAATCCAGCCTGCTGCGTGTGCTTGCCGGCTTGCAGCTACCCCAGGCCGGTCGTGTGCACGTGTTGGGCGAACCCTTGAGCGGTCCGCACCCACGGGTGGCGGTGGCCTTTCAAGACCCCAGCCTGTTGCCCTGGTTGAACCTGGAAAAAAACGTCGCCTTCGGCCTGGACTTCGCCCGCCAGCCGCACCTGAGTGTTGAAGAGCGCCGCCGTCGTGTCGACCACGCCATCGCGGCGGTAGGCCTGGAACATGCGCGCCAGCAGTTCCCGGCGCAACTGTCCGGCGGCATGGCCCAGCGCACCGCGCTGGCCCGCTGCCTGGCCCGCCAGCCTCAAGTGCTGCTGCTGGATGAGCCCTTCGGCGCGCTGGACGAAGTGACCCGCGCCGACATGCAGCACCTGCTGCTCAAGGTCAACCGTGAGCAAGGTTCGGCGGCGGTATTGATCACCCATGACATTGACGAAGCGCTACTGCTGTCCGACCGCATCCTGCTACTGGGTAACCGCCCGGCGCGGACGTTGGGTGAATGGCATATCGACTTGCCGCAACCTCGGGACGAACAGGTCGAGGCCATCGGCGCGCTGCGTATCGATATTCTGAAAACCTTACGGCAGGCGAGCCGCCCTCAACCCAACCCCCTTGAACAACAGGAGCTTAGCCATGTGTCTGGATGACCTGACCCACTCGCGCCGTGACTTTCTCAAACTCTCGGCGGTGCTCAGTGCCGCCGGCGCCTTGCCGCTGTTGAGCAGCCTGCAGGCGCGCGCCGCCAATGAGCCCGACGCGCCGGTGCGTATCGGTTATCTGCCGATCACCGACGCTACGCCGTTGCTGGTTGCCCACAACAACGGCCTGTTCGAAGCCGAAGGCATCAAGGCCGAACGTCCGGTGCTGTTGCGCAGTTGGGCTCAGGTGATCGAGGCGTTCATCTCAGGGCAGGTCAACGTGATTCATCTGCTGTCACCGATGACCGTGTGGGCGCGCTACGGCAGCAAGGTGCCGGCCAAAGTCGTGGCCTGGAACCATGTGGGTGGCTCGGGCCTGACCGTATCGCCAGGCATAACCGATGTGAAGCAACTGGGCGGCAAGTCGGTGGCGATTCCGTTCTGGTACTCGATCCATAACGTGGTGGTGCAGCAACTGTTCCGCGACAACGGCCTCACGCCGGTGACGCGTGCGACCGGCAGTTCGATTGCCGCCAATGAAGTCAACCTGATCGTATTACCGCCGTCGGACATGCCGCCCGCACTGGCCAGCAAGCGCATCGACGGCTATATCGTCGCCGAGCCGTTCAACGCGCTGGCCGAGAACCTCAAGGTCGGCCGCGTGCAGCGCTTTACCGGTGATGTGTGGCGCAACCACGCGTGCTGCGTGGTGTTCATGCACGAGCACGACCTGACCAACCGCCCGGAGTGGTCGCAGAAGGTGGTGAACGCCATCGTCAAGGCCCAGGTGTGGACCCGCGACAACCGCGAAGAGGCGGTGAAACTCTTGTCCAAGGATGGCCCGAACCGTTACACGCCACACGCCGAGCCGGTGTTGAGCAAAGTCCTGGCCCCGGCTGCCAGCGACCGCGCCGCCTATTTGGCGGACGGGGCGATCCAGCATGCCAATTGGGACGAGCACCGCATCGATTTCCAGCCTTATCCATTTCCGAGCTATACCGAGGAACTGGTGCGGCGCTTGAAGGACACTCTGATCGAAGGCGACAAGAAATTCCTCGCTGACCTCGATCCGGCGTTTGTCGCGAAGGACCTGGTGGATGATCGCTTTGTGCGTCAGGCGATCGAAGCGGTGGGCGGCATGAAAACCTTCGGCTTGCCGGACGGCTATGAGCGGCATGAGGAGATTGGCGTTTGAACAACGGTAGAATCCTGGGCTGGTCGCTGGGGTTGAGCGGCTTGGCAGGTTTGATGTTGCTGTGGTGGCTGGGTGTGAAAGTGTTCGGCGAGGCCGATGGCCTGTCGGCGCGCTTTTCGCTGGCGGCCACCGCAAGCAGCCTGTGGGAATTGCTTGGCCGCAGTGAGCTGTACCTGCACATCGCCGTGAGCCTCAAGCGTATCTTTGTCGGGCTGTTTCTTGCGCTGTTGATCGGGGTGCCACTGGGTCTGCTGGTGGGCAGTTCGCGCAATCTGGAGGCGGCGACTACGCCGGCCTTCCAGTTTCTGCGGATGATTTCGCCGTTGTCCTGGATGCCGATCGTGGTGATGCTCATGGGGGTAGGCGACCAGCCGATCTATTTCCTGCTGGCGTTTGCCGCGGTATGGCCGATCGTGCTCAACACCGCAGCCGGCGTGCGTCAACTCGACCCGCGGTGGTTGCAGTTGAGCAAGAGCCTGAGTGCCACGCGCTGGGAGACGTTGCGTCGAGTCATCATTCCTGGTGTGGTCGGGCATGTGCTGACCGGCGTACGCCTGGCCATCGGTATCCTATGGATCGTGCTGGTGCCGTGCGAGATGCTCGGGGTCAGTGCAGGGCTGGGCTATTACATCCTCGATACCCGTGATCGCCTGGCGTATTCGGAGTTGATGGCGATGGTGGTGGTGATCGGGCTGTTGGGGTTTGCGCTGGATGCGCTGGCACGTGGGCTGCACCAGCGCTGGGTGCAGCGGGGATAAACACGCACATTCGAGCGACACACTGTCGCTCGAAGCGCAGGGCAGGGTTAAACCTGAATAACCAGGTCACCTGGCAAGTCTGTGGGGGAGAGAGGGTTTCGTACGTTGGGCGAAGGTTTGTCGAAGACCCCGATACTGATGCTGCCTGTCATCTCGGCCAAGCCCGGAACACCCTCAGTGGTATTCATGTGTGATTGACCGACCAAGGCAAGCCACTTTTCCGTTCCAGAGTTGGCCTGGATCACTTCTGACGCATAGTAATTGAACTCTTCGAGGCGTTGCCTGGAGCCGAACCCTGTCTCGGTGCGGCCTAGTTTTGCGTCTTTATGCCGGGTTAAATAATAGTGATCAAGCGGCAACACTTCGATGCCATGCAATTCGAATTTGGCTTTGAGCTCGTCAAATGTCGGTTGGGTGCGAGGGAGGTCGGGATTGGCAAGGTTGCCGATGCCGTCATCGACAATGCCCTTGGAAGGTAAGTCGATGACGCCCTCGAAATAGATCTTCTTCACCCCCTCCTGTTTGAATTTCTCAACGTTGTCGAAGAGCAACTTAAAGCTGGCCATCTCTTTATGGGACTCTCCGAACACGATGCCATTGGAAACTTTCAGTGCCTCTGTGATCACTTCGGCTGCGGGCGCGGTCTTGGAGATTTGCGGCGCCACTATGCGTGGTGGCAGGGCGCCCTCTTTGAGGGCGTCATAGGTCTCGTACATTTCCTCGATGAATTTTTTCAGGGTTTCATCTTTGCCGTCACCGCGCAGGAAGTGCCCTGGCTCCAGTTTCCCTTTCATGCTTTCTACATAGCTGCCTTTGGGCAGCTCCTTTCTTGTGACTTTGCTGCTGATCCTGGGACGTGTAGGTCGACCTATCGGGTCGAATCGATGCGCTTGCGAATGACTCGGGGCGTATGCCACAGGCATGTAAGTATGCGTCGGAACGAACGCATCGAGAGGCGGGCCGTAAGGCTCCCGGGTGCCCGCATCTACGGCGTACCATTTGCCCTCATGTAGAACGGCAGAGGCTTCCAGGTTTTTGTCACCACGCTTGAACAGGCCGATAGCGACATCATCGAAGGGCGCGCCTGCCTCGATCAGGTCGCTGCCCCTGGCCATGCCTCGCAGACGCTGTATGCCGTCACCGGCGGCGCCGGCACCTGCCAGAGCCAGCTTGCCGGCGCCCACCGCTGCATCGCCTAAACCACCCAGCGGGTTGAAAGCGCTCAAGACGTCGGCGCCGATTATTCGTGTGGCGCGCGCCAGTTTGCTGATGGCGTTGCTGGTTTTATGCGCGCCCTTCAGCAGTTTTGACGCGGTGCCCACGCCGGCAGTGAGAAAACCGAAGACGTCAAATGCCAGATCGACAGCCGCATCTTTATAGTTGCCGTTACGCCAATTGACGATGGCCGTTCTCAGCGGAATCAGGTCGAGGATAAATTCGCCGATGGTATTGAGGGTGTCACGGTTCCTCTCCGTAGACGTCCTACCTTCTGCTTGCCGCCTGACGGCGTCACTGTCGATGCCCTGCGCGTTGACTATCATCTGGGCGATGTCGTGGATGCGTGGGTTTTTGAATGTATTGACAGGGGGGCCTTCTCGGGTCTTTTCGACACCCAGATTATTCAGGTTCTTGCTGAGTGGGAGCGCTTCGATCTTGGTGACTTCATTGGCTATGTATTCATCCGCTGCGATGCGTCCCGAAGAAGCTTTTTTGATAGTCGCGGTGACCGGGTCGAATTCGTAGACGTGTTTCTCGCCCTTGAGCTCTGCTTGCATCAAAACTCTTGGGCTGGTGTGGAACAGTTTGTTTGGCCAAAACGGAATAGGCGAGCTGCGGTAGGTGTTCTCTTGATAAAAACTAAGCTTTGCGTTGTTTAAAATCTCTCGATCTGCGACAGGCAACTGGGTAATGGCATTCATCCACGTGTAATGGTGGATTTTTTTACAATGGGTCGTTACTTCGGCGAATTGTTTATCAAATTCCTGGGGGACGTTGAAGTGTGGGCTGTGGGTGAAAAGAGCGACGGCACCCAGGTTGACGCCCTTGGTGTTATTGCGGATCACCCAGTCGTTGGTGTTGATTTTCAGCCCTTGCATGGTGAGCTCGCGCAGCGAGTAGAGAGGGCCGAAGCGTTGGCCCTTGAGCCCCATCTTGTGATAATTCAGACAAAAGAGTTTGTCATCCAGAGGAAAGTCATCACCCAAGTGCTGCTGGATTCGTTCTTGTGCCATTCTTTCTCGATTCGGCAAGGGCTTGTCGAGCAAAGCGGACGCCTCTTTCAACGCTTCATGTTGAGCATTGAAAGCTGTGCGGGCGTACTCGAAATCCTCCGCGGTGTAGTGTGCGTCGTCGAAGCGGTAAATCACGTCGTTGGCCACACACCAGTCAATCAGTGCATTTTTCTTTGCCGCTTCACTGGCTGGGTATTGCGACGGGTCTGCGCACATCACTTCGGCGAAGTTCATGTTCATCGTCCTCCCGGGCGTGTGGGCTTCGATACCGGCCACCGCGATACATAAGTTTGCCCACGCCTGGCTGTGGCAACGTACTGACGCTGGAATGTCTTTGATCAAAAACTGGGGGGCGACCCGCATCAGCAGCAACCGGGCTGCCAGCGCGGCGGTAGCAGGGGAAGTACGGCCAGTGCTGCTCAGGTGATTGGCAAGGGCCTCAACCACGGAGGCGGGCGATGAGTCCCTGTGGATTTCGACGCCCAAATCAAAGCCGGCCACTATGTTTCGATTGGATTTTTGATCCAGCGCTTCAGGGTCGAGGCTCAAATGGATGGTCGCCAGCACATAGTCATTGGCGCTGCTGCTTGTGGCAATCCCGCCCACACTGGCTTGAACCGCGGCGCCTAGCGCTGCGGCTTGCGGTGAGTCGAGCAGTTTCTCCAGCGCGGCAGCAGGGTCTTGCATCAGTTGTGGAGACAGGGTGACGGCGTTGGCAAGGTAGTCCAGGGCGCCGACGCCAGGCTTGGGCAGTGGCAAGCCTGGCAGATTCGCGCTATTCGACGCGATGACATTGTAGGCCGTGCGCTGATGTTCAATGCTCAATGGCAGTGTCCAGGCCAGAGCACCACTCAAGTTGCCCAATGGGTGCTTCTGGACGTGCTCGCAGAGGTTCTGGGCAAGCTCCTGCAGCTCTACTCGGGTCTTGGGATAGTAAGGGCTTGCTGCTTTGATGAGCGATTCGAGGCTGGCGGTGCGTGGGGACGCATCGGCGGACGCAAGCGTGAGATGGGTGGACAGGAAATACGCGGCCACGGCCTCTGGTGTTGCGTCTTCGGGCAGTTTCTCCAGCGCCGTATCGAGGGCCTTGGCAAGGTTATGCAGCTCCTGGCGGTCGCTTAATTTTTTTCTCAGTGTCTGGCGTCCATCCGGCAGCGCTGGCTCAGCGGTGGCGGTGGTATCGCCCACCTGAGCGTCAACATCTGGCGGTGTTTGGGGAAGGTCGGTAGATAGCGGCGAAAATTGCAAACTACGAAGTGGGGCAGCATGTTGAATGTTCACAGTCACTCACCTTTCAGGCATGGAAACGTCAACGCTCCAAAAGGCTACATACCTGTAGCTTGAGCGCACTGATTCGTGTGCGCTCTGGGCATTACGGTTCCCACATGGCTACCTGTGGTGTGTGAGAAATCAAGTCAGCAAGACGCGAGGGGATTGCCCTCTCAACGATTAAAACCGACGGCCCGTGTGAGCGCCGAACAAGCCAAAATTTTTGATCGCCTGTAACATGAGACGCAGCCGACCCGGTTCGTCCCGATTTTCGGGTATGTGCGGCGAAACACAGCGGATACATTCTTTAAGGTTCAGGAACTTCGTCATGACCCAAAAGCAACGCTTGAAATACTCGATTCTGATCGCCTTGGCCGTGCTGGCCTCGATGTTCGGCCTGTCCTACCTGCAGAACATTGGCGTGATCAGCGAAAAGACCTTCCAGTACCTGGCCATTGCGATTGCCGTGGTGGTAGTGGTGATCAACGGCATCATGCGTCGCAAGGTCAAGCCGCACTTCTGATCAGCGCGGCGTGACTCAGGCGCGACCTTCGAGCACTTTGGCAGCCTCTTCATGGAGGCTGTAGCTTTTATCGGCATTGAGGGTGATCACGCCCTCGCTGCACAGACGCTTGAGCACCTCACGCACACTGAGAAACGACAACGGGATGCCCAGCTCCAGCAAGTGGCTGTGCACGCCCCGCACCCCCAGGGTGCGCTGATTGTCGGCGGCGTTGAGGAGGGCGTCGATGACCTTCAGCCGAATCAGGCTGGTGCGCAGACCGAAACACTTGAGCAAATGGCGAATGCGCTGGTTGCCCTGCTGTTCGGGCGCCTTGCCAAAGCCTTGTGAACCGTTGCCATAGCTGGCCTCGGCTGTCGGTGAATGTCCATCCGTGGGCACTTGCGGGTTGTACATGCAAAAACTCCTTATCAGAGCCTGATCAGGAAAATGATGGTGCTCTTATTCAATAAGACGAACGAGAGAGCAAAATCATGAAGTGCCGAATGTAGAAAATTTGTCGGTATCAGGTTTGTCACACTGTCGCCGGCCTGGATAAGCCCCGTTCGTGGCTAAATTCTTCCCGGTTAATTGCGTCCTTACGGTGGGGTAGTTGTATCTACCGAGGGTATTCAATTTGACTGCGGGGTCTGCGTGATTATTTCCAACGGGTTATTCAGGGGCTGCGTGGCAGGGGTGTTGCTGGGGCTGAGCTTTGCGGCCTCGGCGCGCGAGCATGTGGCTCAGGCGTCGGCCGATATTCGCCGTACCACTTACGGCGTGCCACATATCCGCGCCAATGACGAGCGCGGCCTGGGCTTTGGCATCGGTTACGCGTATGCCCAGGACAACCTGTGCCTGCTGGCCAATGAAGTGGTCACGGTGAACGGCGAGCGCGCGCGCTATTTCGGCCCCGAGCAGGCAACCCTGGAGGAACGCAACAACCTTGCCAGCGATGTGTTCTTTACCTGGCTCAATACACCCGGCGCGGTGCAGGCATTCTGGCGTGCGCAGACCCCGCAGATCCGCCAGCGTATCGAAGGCTACGTGGCCGGCTATAACCGCTATTTGAAGGAGCAGGGCGCGCCCGCACAATGCCAGGCGGCGTGGGTACGACCGCTGGTTAAAGAGGATCTGGTCAAACTGACGCGCCGGTTGCTGGTAGAAGGTGGCGTTGGCCAGTTCGCCGAAGCCTTGGTGGGCGCCACGCCGCCCCAAGCCATCGCCGGTGTGCAACCCGGCGCGCAGGCATTTGCACAGGCCGCCGCGCATCAGCAACGCTTCAGCCTCGACCGGGGCAGTAATGCCGTCGCGGTGGGGCGTGATCGTTCTTTCAATGGCCGTGGGATGTTGCTGGCCAACCCGCATTTCCCATGGGTGGGTGGCATGCGTTTCTACGAAATGCACCTGACCATCCCTGGCCAACTGGATGTAATGGGTGCCGCACTGCCAGGTTTACCCGTGGTGAATATCGGCTTCAACCAGCACGTGGCGTGGACGCATACCGTGGACACCTCCAAGCATTTCACCCTGTACCGACTGACCCTGGACCCCAAGGATTCCACGCGCTATATGCTTGACGGCAAGTCCGTTGCCCTGGATAAAACCACGCTGACCGTGCAGGTCAAACAGGCCGATGGCAGCCTCAAGGACGTTGCCCACACCGTCTACAGTTCGCAGTTCGGCCCCGTGGTGCAATGGCCCGGCAAGCTGGACTGGGACAACAAATACGCCTTCAGCCTGCGCGACGCGAACCTGGGCAACGACCGCGTACTGCAACAGTGGCATGCCATGAACCGTGCGGGCAGCATCACTGAGCTGCAAACTGCGGTGCACTCCCTTCAGGGCATCCCATGGGTCAACACCCTGGCTGCCGATGATCAGGGGCAGAGCCTGTACATGAACCTGTCGGTAGTACCCAACGTCAGCGCCGCCAAACTGGCGCAATGCAGCGACCCACGGGCCGGCCTGCAAATGATCATACTCGACGGCGGCCGCAGCGCCTGCGCCTGGGACATCGACCCCAAGGCTGCGCAAGCAGGGATCTTCACGGCGGCGCAGTTGCCGCAGTTGCAACGCACCGACTATGTACAGCACTCCAACGACTCTGCCTGGATGGCTAACCCCGAGGCGCCGCTGAGCGGGTTCTCGCCGGTGATCAGCCAGGACAATATTGGCCTGAGTCCACGCGCACGTTTCGCCCTGCAACGCCTGCAATCCCTGGACAAACAGCCGATCAGCGTCAGCGACCTGCAAAACATGGTCATGGACAACGAGGTGTACCTGGCGGGCCAAGTCATGCCGGACCTGCTCGATTTTTGCGCCAAGCAACTTGGCACCGACGCCGCCGCGCTCCAGCCACTGTGCACCAGCTTGAAAACCTGGGATCGGCGCGCCAACCTCGACAGCGGCATCGGCCTGCTGCACTTCATCAACCTGATGCAGCACCTGCAGCAAACTCCCGATGCCTGGCGTGTCGCCTTCGACCCGGCCCACCCCCTGACCACGCCCCGCGGCCTCGCCATCGATCGCGCGCCGGTGGCCGCCGCGCTGCGTGAAGCCATGCTGGCCTCCAGCGCAGACGTCAACCAACTCGGCCTGAGCCGTTGGGGTGAGATCCAGGTCAGCGGCCAAACCCCCATCCACGGCGGCCCGCAAGAACTGGGTGTCTACAACGCCATGCAAACCGTGCCCCGCGCCGACGGCAAACGCGAGGTCGTCAGCGGTACCAGCTACCTGCAAATCGTCACCTTCGATAACGACGGCCCCAACGCAGTCGGCGTGCTGGCGTTCTCCGAATCCAGCAACCCGGCGTCCCCTTACTCAAAGGACCAGACCCAGGCCTTCTCCGAGAAAAAACTGCGCCCGTTGCCGTTCACCGACGCTCAGATCAAGGCCGATCCGCAATACCAGCTCCACACCGTCAAGGAATAGGGCAGACCCGCAACCCCTTGATGCCAGAGCAGAATATTTTTTGAAATCAAGGGGTTGCAGGCATAGGCAAATGAGTACATAATGGCGCCCATCGAACGCAATGAAGCATTAAAAACTTCAATGTATTCAATGAGTTAGAGTAGAGGCAGGCTTCACATAGCCCACTCCAGTTTGTATGCGGTGAATGTCAGCGACAAGGGCATTGATCGTTTGAGGCCGAGTAGCAAAATGGTTATGCAGCGGATTGCAAATCCGCCTACGCCGGTTCGATTCCGACCTCGGCCTCCACTCTTGAAAACCCCGTAGATTAACGTCTACGGGGTTTTTTATTGTCTGTGATTTGGCAACGCTTCCCGTGCACTTATTCAGTGCGTATGTTGGCAAGCGCAGGACTATGTCCGTACTTATCAAAGCTGACCGAGACAACCATGAAACAGAACATTCTTCTTGCAGTCGTTTGCGCTGCACTGATCCAGGGCTGTGCCTCCACCTCCAAAAGCCATGAGGACTCGCCCTCCATGCTCACGACTACCTCGGCTGCTGTAGCCCAGCCGGCTTTACCCGCCTATTACTGGAACCTGGTTTCGGCCAATGATGCCGCGGGTAAACCCCTCATCGCTCTGAACAAAGGCATCGAGCGCAAGTTGCGCGTTTCCTTCGGTGACAAGAATCTGAATATCAGCGGTGGCTGCAACGGCCAGTTCGGCGGCTATCAGTATCAGGATGGGGTGTTGAAAGTGCAGTCACTGGGTTCAACGCTTATGGCTTGCGACAAGAGCCTGATGGACCTTGACGCAGAGGTCGCTCGACTGTTCAAGGGCGACCTGCGTGCTGTCATCACCGGCGACAACGCGGCGCCGACGCTGCAACTGACTACCGCCAACGGCTCGGTGCTCAAGCTGCAGGGCGAGGCTACGCCGCAGACGCGTTACGGGAGCAAGGGTGAGGTCAAATTCCTGGAGGTGGCCGCCAAGACCGTCAAGTGCAGTCACCCGATGATTCCTGACTATGAGTGCCTTCAAGTGCGCGAGCGACGCTATGACGACGCCGGCCTGCAACTTGCGACCCAGGATGCGTGGCATCCGCTGTATCAGTCTATCGAAGGCTTCGAGCATCATGACGGCGTGCGCACTGTACTGCGGGTCAAGCAATACGAATGGAAAAATCCGCCCGCAGACGCACCTTCAAAGGTCTACGTACTGGATATGGTGGTCGAGCAGGACGCTTCCGGGACTAGTCAGTAACCGAGACCCAAAGCCGGTGACGTTCGAGAAAATGGCCGGTTTTCGACGAGTGACATGTCTAGATCAACGGTTCCAGCTCGGTTGGGGTTGTCACGTGCGTGTTTGCCAACTACCCTGAAAATGTTTGAATTATTACAAACAATTTCGGTTTGGCTTTTTTCGGTCAAACGACTTCAGGATGAGGGACGAAAAAATGTTTTCACACGAAGGCACCGCAATAGAGCTGTTGACCCTGGTTTTCGCCGTGACGGGCGTGCTGTTGATTGCCTGGTTTATTCACCATCAATACGAGCTCAGGTCACGCAAGCGTGTAAAAAAACAACAAGGTGGTAATCAGCAGCATTCCGCTCAAAACCGCTGATTGAGCATAAATCCGGGCCAGCCATTCGCGCCGGTTTCAGTCCGATGATCCGAGGCTCGGCGTCAGCCACTGGCCTCGGATCTATTGATTCTCTGGGCCTTGACTTCACTTGCGTAGGCTTCAAGCCTTTGCTGCTGAGCTGTGAGTAGCGCGCAGACTTTCGTTAACGTCGCTACGTTATTGGATGCGCCGCCAGCTGCCAATGCCGTCAGTTGCACCACCGACCAGCCGATAACCGCGCTGGCGTCTTCAAGGTCGTAGAACAGTTCCTGTTGCGCTGTCCTGGGGCCGTCGAGGTCGTCTATCAAAAGCGTTCACTCTGTGTGGGGTAAAAAGCTTAAGCGTGTACGACAGGGTAGTCATACCGGTGCACAAGGGAAAATTACAGACAAAGAAAAGCCCGCGATGGGGGGCGGGCTAAAGGGGATGTTTTCAGGAGCTGTAGGCACAATAGGCGCTCGTCTGTGAAAGCTTTGTGAAACGCGCTCCTGAATTGAAATGCGCCTACACCGGCGAAATAGTCGCCAGCATCCCGATACCAATGGTCAGCACCAAAAAGCCGAACAGGAAAATTGCCATCTTGGTCATAAGGCCTCCGAAGGGAAGGGGGGACGACAGGAATGTCGGGATGGGGCTATTGTCCGCCTGGAGCGGCTTTCAATACAGGCGCAGATAGAAAAGAAAAAACCGTATCAGATTGCCCGTTAGCGCCTGCGCCGGGGCTTTTCAAGCCAACAGTTTTTATAAAGATCAGCGCCGCCCCTGAGACAGCCACCGCATTTGCCCCTAAGATAGCGCCCACTGCATCAACAATAAGAGTGGGTCCACCCTCGATGGAAAGACGCCAGTTCAGCGGTGGCATGCAAGGCAAGAACCTGCGCTACCTCAACGATCCCTCCCGGCAAGCAGCGTTGGTGACCCGCGTCGGTTTCCTGCTACTTGAACACTTCTCTCTGCCCGCTTTCACCCAGACCCTGGACACGCTGGTGACCGCCAATCTGTTGCGCCCCGAGCTATTTGCTTCGCGCACCTTCGGTTGGGGCGAAGGCGAAGTCATCAGCGACCTGGGCCTGGTCATCCGCCCCGATGCGAGCCTGGAACCTGCGGTCTTGCCGGACTTGGACCTGCTGGTCATCTGCGGGGGCTTTCGCACCGAACTCAAGGCCAGCGAACCCTTTATCCAGCTGTTGCGCAGCGCGGCCGAGGCGGGTGTCAGCCTGGCGGGTCTGTGGAACGGCTCGTGGTTTCTCGGTCGCGCCGGCCTGTTACAGGGCTATCGCTGCGCCATTCACCCCGAGCACCGTCCGGCGCTGGCGGAAGTATCCAAAGGCGCACAGGTCACCAGCGAGCCCTACGTGATCGACCGTGATCGCCTCACTGCGTCCAGCCCCTCCGGTGCTTTCCACATGGCGCTGGACTGGATCAAGAGCCTGCATGGCAAAGCATTGGTCGAAGGTATCGAAGATATCCTGGCGTTCGAAGAGTCGCGCTATCGCCGTATCAAACCCACCGAAAACGTCTGTGTCAGCGCACCGCTGCGTGAAGTGGTGAAGTTGATGGACGCCAACCTCGAAGAACCCCTGGAACTCGATCAACTCGCCGTCTATGCCGGTCGCTCCCGCCGCCAACTGGAGCGCCTGTTCAAGGAGCAACTGGGAACTACGCCGCAACGCTACTACATGGAACTGCGTGTGACCGAAGCGCGGCGCCTGTTGCAGCATACCGAGCTGTCCCAGGTGGATGTGCTGGTAGCGTGCGGGTTTGTCTCGCCGAGCCATTTCAGCAAGTGCTACAGCGCGTATTTCGGATATCGCCCCTCCAAGGAGAAGCGGTTGGTCAGGTAACGTGGCAGGAGTTGAAGCGCCTTCTGAAGGAATGTAAATGGTCATAACGCTTATGGATCGTTATCGCGGCAGCTTGCTTGGGCTGGCGTGCGGCGACGCAGTAGGAACCACGGTTGAATTCATGCCCCGCGGCAGCTTTTCTCCCGTCACAGATATGCTTGGAGGCGGGCCGTTCAATCTCAAGCCTGGCCAATGGACGGACGACACGTCCATGGCGCTGTGTCTGGCCGAAAGCTTGTTGCACAAGGGCGGCTTCGATGCGAACGACCAGATGGGACGTTATCTGAATTGGTGGAAGTGCGGGTATCTGAGCTCTACCGGTGAGTGTTTCGATATCGGGATGACGATTCGCGATGCGTTGGCGATGTTTCAGCAAACTGGCGACGGTTTTTCGGGCTCAACGAATCCCTATTCCGCCGGTAATGGATCAATGATGCGCCTTGCGCCTGTGGTGTTGTTCTATTTCCCAGACTTGGAGAACATCCGCCGTTTCACTGCGCAAAGCTCACGCACAACCCATGCTGCCCAGGAAGCCATCGAGTGTTGCCAACTGCTGGCAGAAGCCATCGGTAACGCACTGAGCGGTGTTTCGAAAGGTGAAGTGCTGAGCTTCTCAAACACCTCTTTGTCAGCTCCAAAGGTCACGGCTATCGCACGCGGCGAATACCGCGATAAAACGCACACCGAAATCGTCGGCTCAGGTTACGCGGTGGCTTCCCTGGAGGCCGCATTCTGGTGCTTCGATCACACTGCCAGTTTCGCTGAGGCTGTGCTTGCTGCCGCAAATCTGGGGGATGACGCTGACACCACCGCCGCAATCTTAGGTCAATTGGCAGGTGCATATTATGGTGTGCACGCTATCCCTATCGGTTGGCTGGACAAGCTATGGATGCACGATGAAATCCAAGACACCGCTGATGCCTTATACAGTGCCTCGCTCATGCAGCGACAAGGCTTAGAACCGCTCCAATCGATAGGGCCGTAACTCAGCCACCCGCTCTCCCGTCGCGAGTTGCCCAACCCTTTCGGCGGTCACCGCCGCCTGTGTCAGCCCCAAATGCTGGTGCCCGAACGCAAGCAGTACTTTGCCGTCGCACACCCGGTCGATGATCGGCAGCGAGTCGGGCAGGGACGGCCGAAACCCCATCCACGGCGTGGCGCCACGGTCGCTGAGGTCGTGACGAAACAGTCCTTTGCTCAAGCGATGCAGTTGCCAGGCCCGTTGCATATTGGCCGGGCGGTCGAGGCCGGCGAATTCGACTGTGCCGGCCAGGCGCAAACCGCCGGACAGGGGGGTCATGATGAACTTGCGCTCCAGCGAGGTGACGGCAAAGGGCAGGCGCTGATGCTCGTGGGGCAGCATCAGGTGATAACCGCGCTCGGTGTCCAGCGGCACCTGTTTGCCGGTCAGTGCGGTGGTGAGTTTGGCCGAGTGCGCACCGCAGGCGATGAGTACTTGGCGCGCTGTCAGTACACCTTGGTCGGTCATCAATGAAACGCCGTTGCCCTCCAGGCGTCCATCCAACACGCGCTGCTTCAGAAATTGCACACCCTCGGCCTTGGCCGCGTTCACCAGTTCGCCCACCACGGTGTACGGGTCGAGAAAGTGCCCGGTAGTGGGGAAGAACAATCCGCCTTGTATCGCGTCGCTCAGTTGTGGCACGGCCTTGCGCACCGCATCGCCGCTCCAGAAGTTCACCGCTACGCCTTGCTGAGTCATGCGCTGCTGCAACACATCGATGGCAGCGCGGGATTCGGCGCGCTCAAACACCAGCAGTGAACCGTCTTCACGCAACAAATGCGCTTGCCCAATGGAGTGCAGCAAGCGCTGCCACGCGCCCAGGCTGCCTTCGTTCAATGCACGCAGGCCGGCCACGGTGCGCTGGTAGCTTGCCGGTCGCAGATTCAACAATAGGCGAATAAACCAGGGCAGGGCGCGGGGCAGGTAGGTCCAGTCCAGGCGCAGTGGGCCCATGGGGTCCAGCAGCATGGCCGGCAAGCGCTTGAGGATCGACAGGTCAGCAATGGGAAATACCTGCTCTGTCGCCAGGTGACCGGCATTGCCGTAGGAGGCGCCCATGCCCGGCGCCTGCGCGTCGACCACCAGCACTTGGCGGCCCTGGCGCGCCAGCTGCAAGGCACAGGCGACGCCGATGATGCCGGCGCCCACCACCACAATGTCTGCTTGATCGGGCTGGGCCATGGCTACGCCTCTCTCTGGCCGTCAAGCAGGCGCCGCAGCCCTAGCGGGTTGTCGTGCCCGAGCGCAGCGGGCAGCAGCGCATCCGGGAAATCCTGATAGCACACCGGCCGCAGGAACCTTTGGATCGCCGCCGTGCCCACCGAGGTGCTGCGCGCATCCGAGGTCGCCGGGAACGGCCCGCCATGCACCATCGCATCGCAGACTTCCACGCCGGTCGGCCAGCCGTTGACCAACAGGCGCCCGGCCTTGCGTTCCAGTACCGGCAGCAGTGCGCGGGCCTGGGGCAAATCCGGCTCATCCAAGTGCAAGGTCGCGGTGAGTTGACCTTCCAGGTGTTCGGATACCTGGCGCACTTGCTCGACATCGCGGCATTCCACCACCAGCGAGGCGGCGCCAAAGACCTCGGCTTGCAGATGTTCGTTGTTCAGGAATGCCCGGGCCTGAGTTACGAACAGATGGGCCTGGCCTTGGTTCGGCCCAGCTCCCGCCAGGCCCTTGGCGGCGACTTGGGCGTGCCGGGCCAATGCACTCACGCCGGTTTCGTAGGCGCTGAAAATGCCCGGTGTGAGCATGGTCTGCGCCGGGCAACGTGCAAGCAGATCACTGGCGACCTTGATAAATCGGTCCAGGGCGCTGCCTTTCACGGCGATTACCAAGCCAGGGTTGGTGCAGAACTGGCCGGCACCTTGGGTCAGTGACGCGACGAAACCTTCGGCCAATGCCTCGGCCCGTGCTTCAAGCGCGGCAGGAAACAGGTACACAGGGTTGATCGAACTCATTTCCGCATACACTGGGATCGGCTCAGGGCGTGCCTGCGCGGCCTGGCATAGGGCGATACCGCCACCGCGTGACCCGGTAAAACCCACGGCCTTGATGCGCGGGTCGGTCACCAGTGCGATACCCACCTCGTTACCCGCGCCATAGAGCAGTGAAAATACCCCTTCGGGCGAACCACACTGTTTGACCGCCTGGGCAACGGCGCGGCCCACCAGTTCGCTGGTGCCGGGGTGGGCGCTGTGGGCCTTGACCACCACCGGGCAACCGGCTGCCAGTGCCGACGCGGTATCGCCGCCCGCCACGGAGAAGGCCAGGGGAAAGTTGCTTGCCCCAAACACTGCGACCGGGCCCAAGGCGATATGTCGCTGGCGCAGGTCGGCGCGGGGCAGCGGTTGGCGCTGGGGTTGCGCGGTATCGACTCGTACGTCGAGCCATTCACCCAGGCGTACAGTGCGGGCAAAGGCGCGCAGTTGCCCGCAGGTACGACCGCGTTCACCTTGAATGCGTGCGCGGGGCAGGCCGGTTTCGGCGCTGGCGCGTTCGATCAATTCATCGCCCAGGGCTTCGATGTTATCGGCAATGGTTTCAAGAAACCCGGCGCGGTCTGCCAAGGTGGTTTCGCGGTAAGTATCGAACGCGGCCCATGCCAGTGCGCAGGCCTGCTCGACCTGCTCGCCATCGCCGCCGGCATAGGCGGGTTCCAGTGGCGTGTCGGTGGCGGGGTTGATAGCGCGGATCGCATCGCGATGGCCGCAAAGGGATTGCTGACCAATCAGCATCTTGCCTGTCAGAGTCATGGGGCATCCTGAAAAACAGAGGGGTGTTGTAGGAGCGAGCAAGCTCACTCCTACAGAAAATCAAGCGACGTTCTGTTCCGCCGACCAGTTGGCATACCACTGGCGGAACAGCGCGTACTGCTGCTCGGCATAGCGGCGCTGGGCAGCGCTAAGCACATCGGTTTCGTTGAAGTGCAGGGCGTAGCCCTGATCGCCGTTGAGCACCATCAAATGCTTGTAATACAGCACTAGGTCACAGCCCTCATCGAACGACGACAGCACGGCCAGCGCAGCTTCCAGTTCGCGGGCCTGGCGCCGCGCCTTGGCATCACCCTTGGCGGCCTTTTTGCTCAGGGCCACCAGTTGCAGCACTTCCCGAGGCAAGGCGTTGCCGATGCCGGTGATGGCGCCGGTGGCGTTGCAATTGACGAAGCCGTGCACCACTTGCGTATCGACGCCAACCATCAGCGTTACGTCATCGTCCTGGGAGGTGATGTTTTCTGCGGCGTAGCGCAGGTCGGCGGCGCCGCCGAACTCCTTGAAGCCGATCAGGTTCGGGTGCTCGCGGCGCAGTTCGAAGAACAGATCGGCGCGGGTGGCGAAGCCGTAGTAGGGACTGTTGTAGATCACCGCCGGCAGGTTGGGCGCAGCGTTGAGGATCGCCGCGAAGTGGGCCTTTTGCGCGGTGACCGAAGCCCCACGGGACAGCACGCGGGGAATCACCATCAAGCCATGGGCGCCGACCTTGGCGGCATGGGCCGCGTGGGCCACCGCCTCACGGCTGTTCACCGCGCCGGTGCCGACGATGGTCGGCACGCCGGCCGCGACCAGACGCGCCACGCCTTCCTGACGCTGAGCCTCGGTGAGCAGCGGCCAATCGCCCATGGATCCGCAATACACCACCGCACTCATGCCGATATCAATCAGCTCGCGGCCTTTGGCGACCAGTGCGTCAAAGTCCGGTTGGCGCTCGGCGGTGCAGGGGGTCATCAGGGCGGGCATGCAGCCGGTGAAGATGTTGTCGCTCATGGTGCTAACTCCATTCAGGTTAATAAATAAAAGGCTCAGATGCCCCAGGCAAACGGGTCCTGCTCGTCGATCAGCAAGGTGCTGTCGGCGGTCATGAAGGCGCGGCCGGTGATGAAGGGACGCACGCGTTCGCCGTCCCATTCATAGCGGCCCTGGAACTGGCTGCCGGTGATGCTGGCTTGTACCCAGGTCTGCCCCGCAGCGAGTTTTCCATCGGCGGCCAGGCACGCGAGCTTGGCGCTGGTGCCGGTGCCGCAGGGGGAGCGGTCATAGGCTTTGCCGGGGCACATCACGAAGTTGCGGCTGTCGGCGTGGGCGTCGTCGGCGAACAGTTCGACATGGTCGATCAACGCGCCGTCTGCGCCGTGAATACCTTGGGCCTCAAGGGCCTTGAGCATCGCCCAGGTGTAGTCGGTCAAGACGTCAACGTTGCTCATCTGCAGGGCCTGGCCGTGGTCCGACACCAGAAAAAACCAATTGCCGCCCCAGGCAATGTCGCCCAGCACCACGCCATACCCAGGCACCTGCACCGGTACCTGCTGGCGGTAGCGGTAGGCGGGCACGTTGCGCAGGGTCACCGCGCCATCCTCGTGCAGCGTGGCCGCCACCGCGCCTACCGGGGTGTCGATGGTGTGGACACCTGGCGCGATAAGGCCGAGGTAATTCAGCGAAGCCACCAGGCCGATAGTGCCGTGGCCGCACATGCCGAGGTAGCCGGCATTGTTGAAGAAAATCACTCCACAGGTGGCGCCCGGCGTGACCGGCGCGCAGTACAGTGCACCGACCAGTACATCGTTGCCCCGGGGCTCCAGCAGGCAGGCGCGACGCCATTGATCGTGATGAGTGCGCAGATCTTCAAGCTGCTCGGCGACGGTTGTGCCTGCCAAGGCCGGGAAGCCGTTCATGATCAGGCGCGTGGGTTCGCCACCGGTGTGGGAATCGATTACATGCAGTCGCTTCATGGAAGTTTCCATCAGTGAGTGGCCGCCGAGAGGGGAGTGTCGTAGTGGCTGTCAGGGACCGCTTCGCTTTCATCGTCTTCGGTCTCCAGGCGCACCAGGTGGGCCGGCACACCGGTGGCGGCGCCCCAGTAGTAGATGCCCAGGGCACAGGCCGCCACGACCAGTGTGTCAAACGGGTGGCTGATCACGCCGATACCGCCAAAGCTGCCGAGCTTGGAGAGCAAAATAGTCACGGCGTAGAAGCCGATCAACCAGGCCGAGGAGCGTACTTGCTGCTTGAGATTGAGGTGCGCGGTCGGTACCCAGCGTGCACACAGCAGGTACACCACAAACATCAGGATTTGCAGGCCCAACAGCCATGACACCGTGTTCCAGCCTGACCAGTACACGATCAGCGCGGCGATGATGAATGACAGCGGGCCCAATACCGCCATGCCCTTGACCCGGAACGGCCGCGCCATGTCCGGTGCATTGCGGCGCAGAGCGGCGACGGTCACCGGGGCCACGGCGTAGCTCAGGATCAACGCGGCGGACACCACGTTGATCAGCGCTTCCCACGACGGGAACGGCAGGGTCCAGAACACCGACAGGCCAAAGGTCAGCCACAGCGCCGGACGCGGGATGCCGGACTTTTCATCGATGCGCGTGAAGATCTTGAAAAAGGTGCCGGTCTGCGCCCAGCCATACACCACGCGCGGGGTGGCATTCATGTAGATATTCCCGCATCCGCTGGGGGAGATCACCGCATCGGCCACCACCAGATAAGCCAGCCAACCTACACCCAGCGCCAGAGCGATATCGCGATACGGCAGGGCCAGCTCCTTGCTGATGCCGGCCCAGCCATTGGCGAGCATTTCGGTGGGCACACCGCCGAGGAACGCGGTTTGCAGCAGCACATAAATGGCAGTCGACAACAGTACGGAGAGAATCAGCGCGATGGGAATGGTGCGCTGCGGGTTCTTCACTTCGCTGGCCACCGAAATGATCGGCGTCAGCCCCAGGTAGGCGAAGATCACGCCGCCAGCCGACACCGCCATCTCAATGCCCGAGAGGCCGAACGGTGCAAAACCATGCATCTGGAAGTTCGCCGGTTTGAAGAAGGTGAACAGCACGCCGATCACCAGCAACGGCACGATGAACTTGAACACGCTCACCAGGTTATTGGCGATGGCGAACGTCTTGACGCTGCGGTAGTTGAGGATAAAGAACAGGCATAGCAGCGCGAACTGCACCAGCCAGCCCAGGGGGGTCGGGTCGCTGGAACCAGCCTTGGTCAACTCCGGAAACCACGCTGCGGCGTATTGGCGCGAGGCAACCACTTCAATCGCCACCAGGCTGGAAAACGCGATCAGCGTGATAAAGCCCATCAGGTAGCCCAGCAACGGGCCATGGGAGTACACCGGGTAACGCACCACGCCACCGGCGCGGGGCAGGGCGGCGCCGAGTTCGCAATAGACAATGCCCAGCAACAGCACGGCGAACCCACCCAGCAACCAGGAAAAAATCCCTGCCGGGCCGGCGATGGCCGACACATGACTGGCGGCGAATAACCAACCCGAACCGAAGATGGCTCCCAGCCCGATAAAGGTGAGGTCCATCAGTGACAACTGTTTCTTGAACTTGCCTTGGCCTGACATAGCGGCGCCTTCTTGTGAGTTATTGGATAGGCATGCAGTGGCGCTATCGTGAACTCGCCAGCCCGGCGGCGATTGATGTTTTACGTGGGGATGAATGACGAATTCAGCACAATTTCCCGCACTCGACAGCGCCCGGCACATGGCGCAATCTGCTGGCCGTCGATCAATAAAAGGGCGGTGAAAGTCATGTTGCACAGCGCGTTTGCGAGCCTTCTCCACGGCAGCCGCCCCGACAGCATCGAGCAGCTATTGAACGGGGTAGAGCAGTTATTACCGATGTTCGACGTGCTGCCCAACGCCGCGATTTTTATCAAGGACATCGACGCCCGCTACGTGCTCGCCAACCGCACCCTGGTGCAGCGCTGCGGCCTGAGGCAGTTGCAACCGCTGCTGGGCAAGACCAGCGCCGAGGTGTTCCCTGCGCAACTGGGGCCGGGCTATACCGAGCAGGATCGGCGTGTGCTCGAACGGGGGCAGGTGTTGGAAGACCAGCTTGAATTACACCTCTACGGCACCCGCGAACCCGGCTGGTGCCTCACGCACAAATGGCCGCTGTACAACCGGCTCGGTGCAATCATTGGCTTGGCCGGGATTTCGGTAGACCTGCAATCGGCCAGCGAAACCCATCCGGCTTATCAACGCCTGGCGGCGGTGGATGAACACATCCGCGCCCATTTCAACCGTCGCGTGACCCTCGGTGAACTGACCCGTATTGCCGGGATATCCGTGGCGCAACTGGAGCGCTACTGCAAGCGCGTCTTCCACCTCACGCCGCGGCAAATGATCCAGAAGGTACGCCTGGAACATGCCCGGCGGTTGTTGCATACCGAGCTGCCGATTACCGAGGTGGCGCTGCAATGCGGGTATACCGACCACAGCGCGTTTACCCGCCAGTTCAAGGCATCGACCGGGTTCACCCCCAGGCAGTATCGGCAGACAACGCCAAGAGACAAGACAGACGAAAATCCAGTGTGGGAGGGGCGGTGCGACGATTCGACTTGCTCCCGATAGCTGTGGGTCAGATAAACATATGCTGACTGACACACCGCTATCCACATTTTAGATTGCTGCCGGCCCTGGCTCTATTTCAATGCAACGAATGGCGCGCACGCCCCTCATATGCTTACGAGTAACCTTTAATGACCACAGGTACCGAGCTTATGACCGCGGCGAACAACGATCATGTGAACTGGCTGGTGCAACAATCGATGCTGCACGCGGCGCGGCAGCGGGCCAAGCTCTACTCCGGGCAAGGGCGCTTGTGGCAGCAGCCCTACGCGCATACCCGGCCGCGTGATGCGTCAGCCTTGTCGTCAGTGTGGTTCACCGCCTACCCGGCGTCGATTGTCACCCGCGAAGGCGGCACGGTGCTCGAAGCGCTGGGGGATGAAACCCTCTGGCATGCCTTGTCGAAAATCGGCATTCAAGGCATTCACAACGGCCCATTGAAAAAGTCCGGTGGCTTGGCTGGCACCGAACACACCCCGACCATCGACGGCAATTTCGACCGCATCAGCTTCGACATCGACCCGCAACTGGGCACCGAGGCGCAGTTACAGGCGTTGACGCGCATGGCCGCCGCGCACAATGCGGTGATCATCGACGATGTAATCCCATCCCACACCGGCAAGGGCGCGGATTTTCGCTTGGCGGAGATGGCCTACGAGGACTACCCCGGGCTGTACCACATGGTGGAAATCCGTGAGGAAGATTGGCCGTTGCTGCCGGACGTGGTCGAGGGCCGTGATGCACAGAACCTCAGCCCGGTGCAGGTGGACGCACTGCGCGACAAGCACTACATCGTTGGCCAGTTGCAGCGGGTGATCTTCTTCGAACCCGGGGTAAAGGAAACCGACTGGAGCGCCACGCCAGAGGTGGTCGGCGTGGATGGCAAACCACGGCGATGGGTGTACCTGCATTACTTCAAGGAAGGCCAGCCGTCGCTCAATTGGCTGGACCCCTCGTTCGCCGCGCAGCAGATGATCATCGGTGATGCGTTGCACGCCATTGATGTGATGGGCGCGAAGATCCTGCGCCTGGACGCCAACGGTTTTCTCGGCGTGGAGCGCAAGCTGGACGGTACCGCCTGGTCGGAAAGCCATCCGCTGTCGATCACCGGCAACCAGTTGCTCGGCGGCGCAATTCGCAAGGCCGGTGGTTTCAGCTTCCAGGAACTCAACCTGACTGTGGATGACATTGCCTCCATGTCCCACGGCGGCGCCGACCTGTCATACGACTTCATCACCCGGCCAGCCTACCAGCACGCGTTGCTGATGGGCGACACTGAATTCCTGCGCCTGATGCTGCGCCAGATGCACACGTTGGGCATCGACCCGGGTTCGTTGATCCACGCGCTGCAGAACCACGACGAACTGACTCTGGAGTTGGTGCACTTCTGGACGCTGCACGCCCATGACACCTTCCTGTTCCAGGGCCAGACCTTTCCCGGCAACATCCTGCGCGAGCATATCCGCGAGCAGATGTACGAACGACTGACCGGTGAACATGCGCCGTACAACCTCAAGTTCGTCACCAATGGCGTGTCCTGCACCACGGTCAGCATCATCACTGCTGCCCTGGGCATTCGTGACCTTGAGGCGATTACCGCTGCGGATATCCAGCAGATTCGCCAGATCCATTTGCTGCTGGTGATGTACAACGCCATGCAGCCTGGGGTGTTCGCGTTATCCGGCTGGGACCTGGCGGGCGCGCTGCCGTTGGCGGCCGAAGACGTGGCGCACCTGATGGCCGATGGTGATACCCGCTGGATACATCGCGGCGCTTACGATCTGGTCGACCTGAACCCCGAGGCCGAGCTGTCGGCCGGGCAGATGCCGCGTTCCAAAAGCCTGTACGGCAGCCTGAACCACCAGTTGCAGGACCCGGACTCATTCGCTTCGCAATTGCAGAAAATCCTCAGCGTACGCCGCGCCTACGACATCGCCGCGAGCCGTCAGATCCTGATACCGGATGTCGAGCATCCGGGGTTGCTGGTCATGGTTCACGAACTGCCTGCGGGCAAGGGGACGCAGATCACTGCGCTGAACTTTGGTGCCACGCCGATCACCGAATCCCTGCACCTGCCCAACATCGCACCGGGGCCGGTGGTGGATATCATCAATGAGCGTGTAGAAGGGGACCTGACAGAGGAGGGCACGTTCACGATTACGCTGGATGCCTATGAAGGGCTGGCGTTGCGGGTAGTGAGCAGCACACCGATGTAAATGGATATTGGCCCGACGTAGGAGCGAGCTTGCTCGCTCCTACACCTGGCATTATGGCAAGCCGATCAATGATGCTTATTCTTGTGCTTATGCTTGTTGCCTTTGTGCTTGGCGCCGCCTGAGCGATGATTGCTTTCGTCGTCGGCCAGGTTATTGCCCAGCGCGCCTCCGGCTGCACCACCGACGCCTGCGCCGATGGTCGAACCGGTGGTGCCGCCCAGGCGATTGCCAATCACCGACCCGCCGGCCGAACCCAAACCGCCGCCAATCGCCGCTTCGGTTTTATTGCCCTTTTGCGCGCCAACTGCGCCACCGGCGGCGCCGCCCACGCCTGCACCGATAGCCGCGCCGGTCGAACCGCCGAGCTGTTGGCCTACCACATTGCCCAACGCGCCGCCGACACCGCCGCCCAGTGCGGCAGTGCCATCTCCGGCGGCCAGGGCCCCTTGGGAAATCAAGATGCCCAATGCCAGGGCAGGGAATGTCATTTTCATTTTTTTGTACCTCAAGGGCTGTCTCAGGCGCTCACGGGTTAAAGCACGCCTGGCATTCAGATTAGAGCACATGCGGTATCACTGCGGTTTTTGCGATAGTCATTGGCGCAAGAAAAAATTTCTTGCAGCCCTCTTGAATTCCGTTTCCTCGTCCATAAATTTTTGATCACGCGATGCCGAATGCGGGTCGCGTACTAAATCACTTGGAGAAACTCAGGAGATTTTAAAATGGCTACTACCCTTTCGTTGGCCCCACTGTTCCGTCAATCGGTGGGCTTTGACCGCTTCAATGACCTGTTCGAGTCGGCGCTGCGTAGCGAGGCTCCGAATTCCTATCCACCTCACAACGTGGAAAAGCACGGTGATGACGCCTATCGGATTGTCATCGCGGTTGCCGGCCTGACCGAGGAGGATCTGGATATCCAGGTCGAAAGGGGCGTCTTGACGGTTTCCGGCGGTAAACGCGAAACCGACGATAAGGTCGCTTACCTGCACCAAGGCATTGCTCAACGTGCCTTCCGGTTGTCGTTCCGCCTGGCGGACCACATCGAAGTGCGCGGTGCAGCCCTGACCAACGGGTTGCTGAGCATCGACCTGCAGCGCGAGGTGCCTGAAGAGGCCAAGCCCAAACGCATCACGATTGGTGGCGAAACCAAGCCTGAACTGCGTCAGGTAAGTGTGCAGTAACGCAAACGGCGGTAAAAAGGCGCTCTACGGAGCGCCTTTTTTGTGCGCGTTAACCCTCGCCCTTGATCGCAAACAACTTCCTGGCTTCGGCAAAACACTTCTCGGCAATGGCCGAGCGTGGTTCGGTCTTGCGCATCACCATGCCCAAGGGCGCGAGGACGCTGGCGTCCGGCAGGTTGATGAACGCCAGGTTCTCGATCGGGCTTTCCAGGCCGCTGTCCAACGGCATGATCGCGCAGCAGAAGCCTTCGTGGATCGCCTGGAACAGTTGATAGGTGGAATCGCTTTCGAGGATGGGCTGCGGATCCAGGCCACGGCTGCGGAAACTCAGGTCGATGGATTTGCGGTAGTGCATGCCGTTGCTGATCATCCCCAATGGCAGTTCGGCGGCGTCTTCCCAGCTCATTTGGGTGCCTTCGAAGTGGAAGTGGCGGGTGTCGTAGAGCAGCCCGACACGGGTCTCGCCCATTTCGAAAAAATCCAGATAGTTGGGATTGACGTGGTCCAGGTAGCACACACCCAGGTCCAGCTGGTTGGTGCCCAGCGCTTCGATGATCCTGTCCGAACTCATGGATGTGAGGCTGAACTTCAGTTCCGGGAAGGTGTGGGACAAGTCCTGAATGAAACGGATCGGGTTGAAACCGCTCAGGGGCACCAGGCCCAGGCGCAGGTTACCGACCAGTTGACCACGGCATGCGGCGGCTTCGGCAAACAGGCCGTCATGGGCGGCGAGCAGCGTCCTCGCCCAGGCCAGCACACGCTCGCCGGCCTCGGTGAAACCTTCGAAGCGCTGGCCGCGGGTGACCAGCTCCAGGCCAAGCTCATCTTCCAGGTTGCGCAGGCGCATCGACAGGGTCGGCTGGGTGATATGGCAGCGTGCAGCAGCCTGGCCGAAGTGCCGGGTCTGCTCCAGCGCGATCAGGAATTTGAGTTGCTTTATGTCCATTAATGCACCTGCCTGGGAATAAGTGAAAAGCCGTTCATGGCGCAAGGTGCTGGAACCCCGCGCAACCCGGCGAATGAATGAGCAAACGATCTCATTGTAACGGCAGGCACGTCCAATCACCTGTATTGACAGAGTGATTGATGCACTCGATAGCAGTCCAGGGCCGGCAGTAAAAGCCGTGATAGAAACGCTCGATAACCCGGTCAGTCGTAACGATTAGACAGCCATCGTTTCAGCGCTTTAGCCTCAGGCCATTGTTTTGATAATTGCCTGCCGGAGAATCACATGAGCGTCACGTCGGATGCATTGTTTGTACCCCTGAATATTGCCGTGTTGACGGTCAGCGATACCCGCGAATATGCCAATGACACCTCCGGGCAATTGCTGGTCAGTCGCCTGCTGGAAGCTGGGCACAGCCTGTTGGAGCGCAACCTGCTCAAGGATGACCTGTACAAAATTCGCGCCCAGGTGGCGGCCTGGATCGCCGATGAGCGCGTGCAGGTAGTGTTGATTACCGGCGGCACGGGGTTTACCGGCCGCGACAGCACCCCCGAGGCGGTGGGCTGTTTGCTGGATAAGCACATTGATGGTTTTGGTGAGCTGTTCCGTGCGATCTCGATTCTTGATATTGGTACGTCCACGGTGCAGAGCCGCGCCTTGGCCGGGCTGGCCAACGGCACGCTGGTGTGCTGCCTGCCGGGCTCGACGGGTGCTTGTCGTACTGCCTGGGAAGGTATTCTGGCCGAGCAGCTCGATGCGCGCCACCGACCATGTAACTTCGTGCCGCACCTCAAGCCGGTGGCTCTGTGCGGCACGCGAGGATGAGGCGCGCCGCGCTGATGTCGGTGGAGGAGGCCATTGCTGCGTTGTTGGCCCTGGCCGAGGAGCATCGCCTGCACGACAGCGAGCTGGTGCTGCTCAGCGATGCCCGGCAACGGGTGCTGGCCAATGACCTGGTGGCGAGCCTGGACCTGCCGCCCTGGCCCAACAGTGCCATGGACGGCTACGCCCTGAACCTCACAGACTGGCACGGCCAGCCACTGCCGGTGTCGCAGCAGATCTTCGCCGGTCAAGCGCCTGAACCGCTGCAGCCCGGTACCTGTGCGCGCATCTTCACCGGCGCACCGGTGCCGGACGGGGCCAACTGCATCGAAATGCAGGAGAACGCCGAGGTGCTGGACGATGCGCGTGTGCGCTTTACCCAGCCGCTGCGCGAGGGCCAGAATATCCGCACCCAAGGCCAGGAAAACCGCGCCGGTGAGGTATTACTGCAGGCCGGCAAGCGACTCGGCCCTTTCGAGCTGGCCATTGCGGCGGCCCAGGGCTGTACCCATGTGTCGGTGGTACGCCGGCCACGGGTGGCGCTGCTGTCCACCGGCGATGAACTGGCCGAGCCGGGCACACCGCTCAAGCCTGGCTGCATCTACAACAGCAATCGCACTTTGCTCAGCCATTGGCTGGGGGCACTGGGTTGTGAGGTCATCGACGGCGGCATTCTGCCCGACCAGTCGCAACTGACTCGGCTCAAGCTGGAGCAGCTGCAACAGGCGGCCGACCTGATTCTGACCACCGGCGGCGTGTCGGCCGGCGATGCCGATTGCCTCGGCCAGGTACTGCGTGAATGCGGCAAGCCATTGTTCTGGAAACTTGCGATCAAACCGGGCAAACCCCTGACCGTCGGTTCGTTTGGCCGAGTACCGGTGATTGGCCTGCCCGGCAACCCGGCCTCGGCACTGGTGACCTTCGGCTTGCTGGCCCGGGCTTATCTACTGCGTATCCAGGGCGTCGATGATGTCACGCCGATGAGCTTTGAGGTGAATGTGGGGTTTGACTGGCCCAAGGCCGGCAGTCGCCGCGAGTACCTGCGAGCCAGGATCGAGGCGGGCAGGGCGGTGCTGTATCCGAACCAGAGTTCCGGAGTGATGCTGGGGGCGTCGTGGGCGGATGGGTTGGTTGAAATTTGCGAGGGCAGCAGGTTGCAGATGGGTGATACGGCGCGGTTTATACCGTTCTCTGAGTTGTTCTGATTCGGGCACGCTAATGCCAGTTGTAGGAGCGAGCAAGCTCGCTCCTACACAGGGCGATGTACGCTTCCACATTCAGATCTAAAGCGCCCACCGCTCCTGCGCCAGTCGATCACTTTCCCGTCCTTCTACCCAACGCTCTCCAGCTGGCGTTTGCTCCCGCTTCCAGAACGGCGCCCGAGTCTTGAGGTAGTCCATCAGGAACGCGCAGGCCTCAAAGGCCGCCTGGCGATGTTGACTGGCGACGCCGACGAAGACGATGGCCTCACCCACTTGCAACGCGCCCACACGATGAACGATGCTTACCCGCTGCAACGGCCAGCGTTCGTGGGCTTGATCAACGATCAACTGCAGTGAGCGCTCGGTCATGCCCGGGTAGTGCTCAAGGAACAACGCGCTGACCTGATCGCCCTGGTTGATATCGCGTACATAACCGACGAACGTGGCCACGGCGCCAACGCCGGGGTCTTCGGCGTGTACGCTGCGGGTCAGTTCACCCAGGTCGAACAACTCGGTCTGCACCTGAACCGGCATGGGTCAGCCTCCGGTCACTTGGGGGAAGAACGCAATTTCGTCGAAGTCTTCGATCAGCGCTTGCGGTGTGCAGAGTTCCTGGTTCAGCGCGCACATCAGGCTGGTTTCACCCAGCACCTGCTGCCAGGTCTCACCGCGGGCGCATAGCAATTGCCTGACGTCTGCAATGGTGCGCAGGGACTCATCCAATACGAGCTTTTCACCGCCAACGCCCAGTTGTTCACGGTAGCGCGCAAAGTAGTTGATCAGAATCATTGGGCGTCTCCTGCAATGAAGGTGCCTGACTTGCCGCCGTGTTTTTTCAGCAGCTGGATTCGGTCGATGACCATGCCCCGATCCACGGCCTTGCACATGTCATAGATCGTCAAGGCTGCCACGCTGGCGGCGGTCAGGGCTTCGAGTTCGACGCCGGTCTGGCCGTTGAGCCGGCAGGTGCTGAGGATCTGCACTCTGTCAGGCTCGATGGCGCGCAGTTCGAGGTGGATCGAACTGAGCATCAGCGGATGGCACAGCGGAATAAGCTCATGGGTTTTCTTCGCGGCCATGATCCCGGCGATACGTGCCACGGCAAACACGTCGCCCTTGGGATGGCCGTTGGCCTGGATCAGTTGCAAGGTGGCCGGCAACATGTGCACCCAAGCCTGGGCCTGGGCTTCGCGGGTGGTGGCGGCTTTGTCGGTGACGTCGACCATGCTGGCTCGGCCTGCGGCGTCCAGATGGGTCAGGGTAGGCGAGTGTTTGTGCATGGGGTACCTCGGGTCAACTGAGTACAAAGAAAGAGAAGCCGGCCAGCTAGCCGCCGGTCATGTTCATGAAACGCACCACCTGCACGTCATCGTTGAGCTCGAAGTTGTGTCGGTACGGCTTGATCTTCATCGACTCGAGAATGGCGTGCTCCAGCCGTTGCGGTTCACCCGGGTAACGGCGCAGCACCTCCTTGAGGTCGACCGAATGCTCGTTGCCCAGGCACAGCAGCAAGCGGCCTTCAACGGTCAGCCGCACGCGGTTGCAGGTGCCGCAGAAGTTGTGGCTGTGGGGGGAAATAAAGCCCAGGCGAATATGCGGTGCTTCGGCCAGGCGCCAGTAGCGTGAAGGGCCCTGGGTCGATTCGGCCGAGTCGATCAGGGTGTAGCGTTCGGCGATGCGCTCGCGCACTTGCGCGCTGGAATAGAAAGCCTCGGCACGGCTGTGTTCGCTGATCACGCCCAGGGGCATTTCCTCGATAAAGCTGATATCCACGCCGCGCTCGATGGCGAACGCTACCAGGTCGTTGATCTCGTGATCGTTGCGGCCTTTCATCACCACGCAATTGAGTTTGGTGTGTTGAAAACCCGCAGCATTCGCAGCGTCAATACCGGCGATGACTTTGGCTAGGTCGCCGGTGCGCGTCAGTTCGCGAAAGCGCTGGGGATCAAGGCTGTCGAGGCTGATATTCAGGCGCTTGAGGCCGGCGTCGAACAAGGGGGCTGCGAGCTTGCCCAACTGCGAGCCGTTGGTGGTCATGCACAGCTCGCGCAGGCCGGGGAGGGCGGCGATGCGCTGGCACAGGTCAACCACACCTGGGCGAATCAGCGGCTCGCCGCCGGTCAGGCGAATTTTGCGAGTGCCCAGGGTGACGAAGCTTTCAGCCAGTTGATACAGCTCTTCCAGTGTGAGGATGCGTTGGCGCGGCAGGAACTGCATGTCCTCGGCCATGCAATACACACAACGGAAATCGCAGCGGTCGGTCACCGACATTCTGAGATAGTCGACCCGGCGAGAAAAACTATCCATCAGGATTTTATCGGTCATGGAAACCTCCGGCTGCGACTCAATAAGAGCGTAGCCATGGCGTTGTTTTTGAGCGCTCGACAGAGATGGGAGCCTTATTTGATTCAAGCCTAAAGTTGTTTTTCAAGGGCGTCTAATCACTATTAACAACTGAGTGATCGATGAAATCTATAACGATTTTATTGGGGCTTTCAAGGTTCGTATCACTATGAAAAATAAAGATTTTAATCTTGATAGATGGTGTCGATGGCGTGGTCGTTATTTGTGATTAGACAGATGTTTTTGCAGGGCCTAGCCTGAATATGTAAACCGATTTCTAGACCGTGGAAAGATCGGTGCAAACACTGTTTGCGTTCTGCAATGCCTGAAAATAACCATCAATAAAGGCTTTAAGTTAGGCGCTGCCTATGCGTGAAGTCCTGGAGAAACATCATGAGCGAAGTTGAACGTTATAAACCGTACAAGGGGGCCGCCGCCGGTTGGGGCGCGCTGATCGCGGTGACGAAAAACTGGCTGGGCAGTGAAAACGCGCTCAAGAACATTCGTGCGATGCTCAAGACCAACCAGAACGGCGGTTTCGACTGCCCCGGTTGCGCCTGGGGCGAGTCGCCGGAAAGCGGCATGGTCAAGTTCTGCGAGAACGGCGCCAAGGCGGTCAACTGGGAAGCCACCGGGCGCCTGGTCAATCCGGCGTTCTTCAACAAATACACGGTGTCGTCGCTGGCAGCGCAAAGTGACTATTGGCTCGAATACCAGGGCCGCCTGACACACCCGATGCGCTATGACGACTCCCTGGACCGTTATGTCGAAATCACTTGGGATGATGCCTTTGCCCTGATCGCCAAGCACCTAAACGAACTGGAGTCGCCGGACCAGGCCGAGTTCTATACCTCGGGCCGCGCCAGTAACGAGGCGGCTTATTTGTATCAGCTGTTCGTTCGCGCCTACGGCACCAACAACTTTCCCGACTGTTCGAACATGTGCCACGAAGCCAGCGGCCTGGGCATGGACGACAGTGTTGGCGTGGGCAAAGGCACGGTGACCTTCGATGACCTGGAAGAAGCCGACGCGATTTTCGTCATCGGCCAGAACCCCGGCACCAACCACCCACGTATGCTCGAACCGCTGCGCGAGGCGGTAAAGCGCGGAGCCCAGGTGATCTGTTTCAACCCGCTCAAGGAGCGTGGGCTGGAGCGTTTCCAACACCCGCAGCATCCCCTGGAGATGCTCACCAACGGTTCCGAACCTACCTCGTCGGCGTACTTTCGCCCGGCCTTGGGCGGCGACATGGCGGCCTTTCGTGGTATCGCCAAGTTCCTGCTCAAATGGGAACGTGAAGCCCTGGAGAACGATGGCGAGGCAGTCTTCGACCGCGCTTTCATTGCCCAGCACACCTCGGGCCTGGAGCACTATCTGGCGCAAGTGGACGCCACCTCATGGGAGCATATCGTCGCGCAATCGGGCCTGAGCCTTGAGGATATCGAGCTGGCCGCACGCATGTACCGACGCGCCAAGCGGGTGATCATGTGCTGGGCGATGGGCGTGACCCAGCACACACACTCGGTGCTGACCGTGCAGGAAATCATCAACGTGCAACTGTTGCGCGGCAATATCGGCCGGCCAGGGGCGGGGCTATCGCCCGTGCGTGGCCACAGCAACGTGCAGGGCGACCGCACCATGGGCATCAACGAACTGGCGCCGCCGGAATTGATCAACGCATTGGAAGCACGCTTTGACTTCAAGGTCCCGCGCCGCCATGGTCACAACACGGTCATGGCGATTGCGGCCATGGAAGAAGGGCGCGCCAAGGTCTTCATCGGCCTGGGCGGCAATTTTGCCCAAGCCACGCCGGACACCCCGCGCACCCACGCGGCACTGCGCAAGTGCGACCTCACCGTGCATATCGCCACCAAGCTCAACCGCAGCCATCTGGTGACGGGCCGCGAAGCCTTGATCCTGCCGTGCCTGGGCCGCACCGATATCGACATCCAGGAACAAGGCCCGCAAGGCGTGACCGTTGAAGACACCTTCAGCATGGTGCACATCTCCCACGGCCAGCTGAAACCCAAATCGCCGCTGATGCGTTCGGAACCGGCAATCATTGCCGGGATCGCCAATGCGACCCTGGGCAACCACCCGATTGACTGGCTGTGGACGGTGGCCGACTACGGTCGTATCCGCGACTTGATTGCCGACACCATTCCCGGCTTCAAGGACTTCAACACCAAACTGTTGCACCCGGGCGGTTTCCACCTGGGCAATGACGCAGCGCGCCGCATCTGGAAAACCGACAGCGGCAAAGCCCAGTTTGTCTCCAGCGTGTTGCCGGCGCACCTGGTCAGCGAAGGCGTGCGCAACCTGGACGTCAAGCCGGAGCTGATCCTGCAGACCATGCGTTCCCACGACCAGTACAACACCACCCTGTACGGGCTCGATGACCGTTATCGCGGCGTCTATGGCATGCGCGATGTGGTGTTCGTCAATGAACAGGACATCCGCAAGCTGGGCTACGAGCCGGGGCAGAAAGTCGACATGGTCTCGCTGTGGGGCGATGGCCGTGAGCGTCGGGTCAGCGGCTTCACCTTGATCGCCTATGACATTCCCGCCGGGCAGGCCGCCGCCTATTACCCCGAAACCAACCCGTTGGTGCCGCTGGAAAGCTATGGCGACCGCACCTTTACCCCGACGTCGAAGTTCATCGCCATCCGGCTTGAACCCGCGCCGGTCAGCAATCTGATCCAGTCCCACGGCGCTTGAGTCGTACCGGGGTGGCCAGTATGGCGCCCTGGGTTTCCCTGATCACTGCACATCCGTTTGCCCCAGGCCACGAGGCCTGAGGCACGCCGATCTGGGTGCGCGTGCGCATCAAGTTTCCATAAGGGTATTGCCATGTTAAATCTCGAGGCGCTGGACCTTGCGCGAATTCAATTCGCCTTCACGGTCTCGTTTCACATTATTTTCCCCGCTATCACCATCGGCCTGGCCAGTTTCCTGGCGGTGCTCGAAGGCTTGTGGCTGAAAACCAACAACGCGGTCTACAAGGACCTGTATCACTTCTGGTCGAAGATCTTCGCCGTCAACTTCGGCATGGGCGTGGTCTCGGGCCTGGTCATGGCCTACGAGTTCGGCACCAATTGGAGTCGCTTCTCGGACTTTGCCGGCAGCATCACCGGGCCGTTGCTCACCTATGAGGTGCTGACGGCGTTCTTCCTGGAAGCGGGTTTCCTCGGGGTCATGCTGTTTGGCTGGAACCGGGTGGGGCGGGGTTTGCACTTCTTTTCCACCGTAATGGTCGCCATCGGTACGTTGATCTCGACGTTCTGGATCCTGGCGTCCAACAGCTGGATGCAAACGCCCCAGGGCTTCTCCATCGTCGATGGTCGGGTGATGCCGCTGGACTGGTTCGCCATCGTCTTCAACCCGTCGTTCCCGTTCCGCCTGGCGCATATGGCAATCGCTGCCTTTGTTGCCACGGCGTTCTTCGTCGGCTCATCGGCGGCCTGGCACTTGCTGCGTAAAAACGACACCCCGGCAGTGCGTAAAATGCTCTCGATGGCGTTGTGGATGGCGTTGATCGTCGCACCGATCCAGGCGGTCGTCGGTGATGCCCATGGTTTGAACACCCTGGAGCACCAGCCGGCGAAAATCGCTGCGATTGAAGGGCATTGGGAAAACGTCGGTAACGGCGCTACGCCGCTGGTGCTGTTCGGTATCCCTGACATGGAGGCCGAAAAGACCCGCTACGCGATAGAAGTCCCGTACCTGGGCAGCCTGATCCTCACCCACAGCCTGGACAAACAGATCCCGGCGCTCAAGAGCTTCCCCAAGGAAGATCGGCCGAACTCAACCATCATTTTCTTCAGTTTCCGGATCATGGCCGGGCTGGGGATGTTGATGATCCTCACTGGGATACTGGGCTTGGCGTTGCGCCGTAACGGCGCGCTGTATCGCAATCGGTTATTCCTGCGCCTGGTGCTGTTCATGGGGCCGACCGGGCTGATCGCCATGCTGGCCGGCTGGATCACCACTGAAGTAGGGCGCCAGCCGTGGGTGGTTTACGGGCTGATGCGTACCGCAGACGCGGCGTCCAATCACAGCGTCACGCAACTGAGCATCTCCCTGGCGTTGTTTGTGCTGATCTACTTCTCGGTATTTGCCGTGGGTATCGGCTACATGATGAAGCTGGTGCGCAAGGGCCCGCAGCCCCATCACGACCATCCGCCACAGGGCGGCCCCGGCCAGGAACGCACACCGCGCCGTCCTCTGTCCGCTGTCACCGAGACGCTCGCGTCCGGCGACCACACCAACTGATCAAAGGGATTGCACATGGGCATTGTAGGTATAGACCTGTCGTTGATCTGGGGCGTGATCATTGCCTTCGGGGTGATGATGTACGTGATCATGGATGGCTTCGATTTGGGCCTGGGCATCCTGTTTCCGCTGATCCCGGACGAGCAGGAGCGCGACGTGATGATGAACACCGTGGCGCCGGTATGGGACGGTAACGAGACGTGGTTGGTACTCGGCGGCGCGGCGTTGTATGGGGCGTTTCCGCTGGCGTACTCGGTGATCCTGGAGGCGTTGTACCTACCGCTGATTTTCATGCTGGCCGGGCTGATCTTTCGTGGCGTGGCGTTTGAATTCCGCTTCAAGGCCAGCCCGCAGAAGCGGCATATCTGGGACATGGCGTTTATCGGCGGCTCGTTCCTGGCGACCTTTTGCCAGGGCGTGGTGATCGGCACCTACATCGCCGGCATTGCGGTGGTCAATCGCCAGTTTGCCGGGGGCAGCCTCGACTGGCTCTCGCCGTTCCCGCTGTTCTGCGGGGTTGGGTTGGTGGTGGCCTACGCGTTGCTGGGCAGCACCTGGTTGCTGGTCAAGACCGAAGGCATGCTCGAATCGCGCATGCGCCTGTTCAGCCGCTACTTGGCCTTCGCGCTGATGGCGGTGGTGGCGGTGCTGTGCGTGTGGACGCCGTGGCTGCACCCGGAAATCGCCCTGCGCTGGTTTGCCCAGGCGCACATTGTGGTGTTTGGCGGCCTGATGCTGCTGGGCGTACTGGCACTGGTGGGGCTGTTGAAAACGTTGCGCCAACACCACTCGCACTGGCCGTTCGTATTCACCCTGATGCTGGTGTTCCTGGGGTATATCGGGCTGGCCTTCAGCATCTGGCCGAACATTGTGCCGCCATCCATCAGCTTGTGGGACGCTGCATCGCCGCCTTCGAGCCAGTTGTTCATCCTGATCGGCACGCTGTTCATCCTGCCGATCATCCTGATGTACACCTGCTGGAGCTACTACGTATTCCGCGGCAAAGTGAGGATTGGCGATGGCTACCACTAAGGGTGAAAAGCCGCGGCCTGCTGGCCGTTGGTACCAGCGGGTGTTCTGGCTGATCGCTATCTGGTTCGCCAGCGTGCTCGCCCTCGGCATCCTTGCGAGTGGCTTGCGCTGGATGATGCACATGGCTGGCATGACCAGCCATTGAGGCGAGCCTGATCCAATGTGGAAGGGGCGGCACATCGTTCCATTTTTGAGATGCAGCGGCCCGGTTCAGCCACTACCTAACCCTGAACCTGATGATTAAGGTGGCTCCATTGTTTTTTCGCAGGTGTCCTACAGGCGCAAGTCGTGGATACCGGTCGGAGCGTGTCTATACAGGAAGTGCAGACACTGCCGGGCACTGTTCCGGCACACCATTCCAGGGAGGTTTATCCAAGCAAAGAGGAAATGCAAATGACTGCATCAGGTAACGCTGCAAACTTCAATGGTCAAAAGCCGACGATTGATCCCGCCGACACGGCCATGTTGCTGATCGACCACCAGAGTGGTCTGTTCCAGATCGTCAAGGACATTGATGTTCCTCAACTGCGCGCTAACGCTATCGCGTTGGCCAAGGCCGCGACCCTGTTGAAAATCCCGGTCATCACTACCGCTTCGGTTCCACAAGGCCCCAATGGCCCGCTGATCCCGGAAATCCACGAGGCCGCGCCCCACGCCAAGTACGTCGCCCGTCGCGGCGAAATCAACGCCTGGGATAACCCTGAGTTTCACGCCGCCGTCAAAGCCACCGGCAAGAAGACCCTGGTGATTGCCGGCACCCTGACCAGCGTATGCCTGGCCTTTCCGTCTATCGCAGCGGTGCACGAAGGCTACAAGGTGTTCGCAGTGGTCGATGCTTCGGGCAACCACTCCAGGCTGGCCACCGACCTGACCATCGCGCGCCTGGCCCAAGCCGGCGCGGTGCCGATCGACATCATGGGCACGCTCTCGGAGTTGCAAGGTTCGTGGAACCGTCCGGATGCCCAGGAGTGGGCGAACGTCTACACCCAGGCGATGCCGCACTACCAACTGCTGATCGAGAGCTACATCAAGGCTCAGGAAGTGGCAAACAATCACGAAGAACTAGACTCACAGCGCAAGTAAACACGCTGGGTTCTTTACCGGGCGCCCACTCGGGGCGTCACCTTCTTTATCAGGAGTATCACGATGTCTACACCTTACGTTCGCTTGGACAAAGATAACGCCGCTGTGTTGTTGGTCGACCATCAGGCTGGCCTGCTGTCATTGGTCCGCGACATCGACCCGGACAAATTCAAGAACAACGTGCTGGCCCTGGCTGACCTGGCCAAGTACTTCAAGCTGCCGACCATCCTGACCACCAGTTTCGAAACCGGCCCGAACGGCCCGCTGGTTCCCGAGCTCAAGGCGCTGTTCCCGGACGCCCCGTATATCGCCCGTCCCGGCCAGATCAATGCCTGGGACAACGAAGACTTCGTCAAGGCCATCAAGGCCACCGGCAAGAAGCAACTGATCATTGCCGGCGTGGTGACCGAAGTGTGCGTGGCGTTCCCGGCGCTGTCGGCGCTGGCGGAAGGCTTCGAGGTGTTTGTGGTTACCGACGCCTCCGGCACCTTCAATGAGCTGACCCAGCAATCGGCCTGGGCCCGCATGTCGGCCAACGGCGCGCAACTGATGACCTGGTTTGGCCTGGCCTGTGAGCTGCACCGCGACTGGCGCAACGATATCGAAGGCTTGGGGACGTTGTTCTCCAACCACATCCCTGACTACCGCAACCTGTTCACCAGCTACAACGCGTTGACTGAAGGCAAGTAAGCCTGGAATGCAGGCTGCCGATGTATTGGCAGCTTGCACTTGCTCCTGGGATAGGGCCGCTTGCGCGCGGGCACTACGGCGACCGTGACGGTGATTGAACAACCACAGGAGCAACGCTGATGCCTATTTTCAAGCGGATCGTGCGTGTCTCCATATCGCTCACGGTGTCACTCTCGGCGGCGGGCGTGCAGGCCGATAACTCCTTGGGCCAACGGGATAACCTCAGCACCGGTATCAATGAACGACAGAAAGCCGAACTGGCGGTGACGCCGGGATTTGTCGGCGGCTCGTCCCTCAACGGGCTGCTGCGCAATTACTACCTGGGCCGCGATAACCACAACACGCCGTCGCGCCTGGATCAGCGTGAATGGGTGCAAGGTGTGTACCTGTCGTTTCGCTCGGGTTACACCGACACGCCGATTGGTGTGGGGGTCGATGTGCATGGGTTCTATGGTCTCAAGCTCGATGGCGGTGGAGGCAGTGGCGGGGCGGGTTTGCTGCCGCTGGATTCGAAAAAGGCCCCGGAGTCAGACTTCTCTGCAGCGGGCGCGGCACTCAAGCTGCGCGGTTTTGGCAGCCTGGTGCAGGCCGGTGACCAGTACCTGGATAACCCACTGGTGGCCAGCGGAGTGAGCCGTGTGGTCCCGCAGACTTTTCGCGGTGTGACACTGAAGAACTACAGCTTGCAAAACCTGACCCTCGATACCGGCTGGGTCGATTCCACACGCTTGCGCAACCAGAGCGGCCAGAGCCACCTGACCACCAGTTACGGCACTGGCAACAAGGCCGGTGTGGCGGCCGAGCGCGAGAGTTCGCACATGAGCTGGCTGGGCGGCGTTTACAGTGCGCCGGGCGGGGTTACGCTGACGCTGTATGGCGGCCAGCTCAGCGATATCTGGAGCCAGTATTACGCTGGGGTCAGCTACCCCTTCACGTTGAACCATGGGGTCACGCTGACGCCGTATGTGCATTACTTCAAGACCCGTGACCAGGGCCAAAGCCACTTGGGGCGCATCGACAACAATACTTACACCGGCGGCCTGACCCTGTCCGGCGCAGGCCAGAGCCTGACCCTCGGTGTGCAGAAGGTCGACGGCGACACGCCGTTCGACTACGTCGTGCAGGACGACCGCACGTTCATGTACCTGAACAATTCCCAGCAATACGCCGACTTCAATGCCCCGGGTGAAAGGTCCTGGAAGATCCAATATCAGACCAGCCTGGCCTTCATCAACGCACCGGACTTCCAGCTCAGCACCTCCTACACCCAGGGTGAAGCGGACCTGACGCGAGTCGACCCCAACAGCACCGGCTACGGCTACATCTATAACGCTGCGGGCAAGGATGCGCACCACTGGGAACGCGACGTCGCCCTGCGTTATGCGGTGCCGGGCGGCAAGGCCAAGGGCTTGAACGTTACATTGCGCTGGGCCGCGCATCGATCCGGCCAAGGCTATACCGCGCCGGGCAATACCCGTGGCAACTCGAATGCCGATGAGTACCGGGTGATCGTGGATTACCCATTCAACGTTTTTTAATCGGCAGTCAATGAAGGTGCTGTATGCGTCAAACACAATGGATTCGGGTTCTGGGCATCAGCTCGGCATTGGCCTGCGCCACCAGCGAGGCGGACAGTGTCAGCCTGCCGCCCCTGGCCTTGGGCAATGCCAGTTTCATGGACGGGGTCGCCGGCCCCGGCGCGCTGTTCGAGTTGCCAGTGCAGTACTACCGCAGTCACTCGGCCTACGATGCCCACGGCCATTCGCTGCCCGGGCGCCAGCAGGTGCACAGCACCACGGTGCTGCCGCACTTGGCCTACTTCAGTGACAAGACGCTGTTGGGGGCCAATTACGGCGCTGAGGTATTGTTGCCGCTGGTGAACCTGGAACTGGATATAGATCATGGCCCCGAGGGCCGCCGCACCCGCCAGGGCGACATGGTCGTCAGCCCGTTTCTGTTGCAGTGGGCGCCTGTTTCGTTCTTCGGTCGGCCTTACTGGCAGCGCCTGAACTTCGTGTTTTCATTGCCCACCGGCTCTTACGACAAGAATTCAAGCATCAATACCGGCAGCAATGTCTGGGTATTCAACCCTCATTACGTATTTACCTGGGAGTTGACCGATCGCCTGGAGGTGAGCGGCCGTTTCAACTACGCATGGTCCAGTCGTAATCACGACCCGGCCTCGGTCCTGAACGCCAGCAGTATCCAGCCGGGCCAAGCGATCCACAGTAACCTCGCGGTGTCCTACGCCGTTGCCGAACGCTGGCGGGTCGGCGTGGCGGGGTATCAACTCAAGCAGATCAGCGATGACCGTATCGATGGCCATCGGCAACAGGACTCCAGGGAGCAAGTGGTAGGCATAGGACCCGGCGTGATGTATCAGCAAGGCAAGCGAACATTCTTTGCGAACCTGTATTTTGAAAGTGGTGCTGAAAACCGCGCCCAAGGAACGCAACTGACGCTACGTTACCTCCAGGCGTTTTAGCGCTTAATACTTAGAGGCAGTCATGCTATGCACAATCTTTTTCCGGTAACGCTGGCATTTGCGGCGGTAAGCGTATTGCCTGCGTGTTCCACCCAACTGACCGAGCGCGGTTTTAACGTCAACCTGGTCACTGCCTCGTCTTCGAACCAGTGTCGACTGATTGAAATGTTCACCGTGCAGGGGGCTGGGCCGGATGACACCTTGCGACGGGCGCTCAACCAGGCGGCGGTTCTTGGGGCAGACAGCATGGCTGTGGCAGATGGCAAGGAAACGGCCGATGGCGCCGAGATCAGGGGGGCCGCCTTGATTTGTCGCCAGCCATGAGCCCTGCGGGGGCGGGGGTGCTGCGTAGCTCAGCAGGAACAAGCGCCCTCGCCATAGGCATGGGTATCTACACAACTTCAGTTTGCAGCCCCCTATGGTAACCACGATGCGAAGCGAGCTGCTCTTGATCTTGATCTGCTTTTGATCTTAGGCGCCCCGTTAAACCACGCTGGCCGGAATTCGACAGGGGTTTGGGGGGTAAACCGGCAGGGATGCCGGTTTAGCCGCCCCGCGCCATGGATGGCGCGTGGCGGCGGCCCCCCAAATCCCTGTCGGATTACGGGCACACCGAGCCTGAGCGAGGTGCCGAGTGGTGGGGCAAGAGCGTTTTGCTCACTTTTGCGCTTTTCAAAAGTGAGC
>NZ_JXSI01000006.1:48253-372854 GCF_002916705.1 Pseudomonas sp. GZJR-8
CGCCGAAAAGTGTCCACCATGTCCCCGCACACCCGTCAACCATGTGTCCGGTCCGTACACGCTTTTTTCAAAAGTGACCCGCTGTAAGAGCGGAACCAATAGTGGCCGTTACCTAAATAACGGATATGTACTCGGTTTGATCCGGCATCCTGGTCGGCCCTAAGGCCGCCATCGGGAGCAAGTCGAATCGTCGCACCGCCCCTCCCACAGGGACAGCGCCATACCAGAAGTTGTGTAGATACCCATGCCCATCGCAGGCAAGCCAGCTCCCACATTCGACTGCATTCATTCAGACAAAATGCGGTCAACTGTGGGAGCTGGCTTGCCTGCGATAGCGGTCTAAAGGCTACACAGCTTCCCGATACGGATTACGCGGATCTTGCGTCCAATTCAAAAATGGCTTGCCGGTGTCCATCGGCACCATCTCGATGCAGTCCGCCACCGGGCAGGTGATCTGGCACAAGTTGCAGCCCACGCACTCATCATCAATCACTTCATACTTATGCGTGCCGTCCGCCTGTTTCAAACTGGCGATCGCCTGGTGTGAAGTGTCCTCACAGGCAATGTGACAACGCCCACAACCGATACACGCCGCCTGATCGATCTTGGCGATCACCTGGTAGTTGATATCCAGGTACTTCCAATCCGTGGTGTTACCCACGGCCCGCCCGGAAAAGTCCTGCAGGCTGGTGTAACCCTGGCTGTCCATCCATCGCGACAGCCCGTCCTTCATCTCGTCCACAATCCTGAAGCCATGCAGCATCGCCGCCGTGCACACCTGCACTGCGCCACAGCCCAGGGCGACGAATTCCGCTGCATCGCGCCAGTTGCCGATACCGCCGATGCCGCAGATCGGCAAGCCCTGGGTCTGCGGGTCACGAGCGATTTCGGCGACCATGTTCAGGGCGATCGGCTTGACCGCCGAACCGCAGTAACCGCCGTGGGTACTCTGGGTGCCGACCACCGGCAGGGCGACCATGCGCTCCAAATCCACGCTGGTGATGGAATTGATGGTGTTGATCAACGACACCGCGTCCGCGCCGCCGCGATACGCTGCCCGCGCCGCCACGCGGATGTCGGTGATGTTGGGCGTGAGCTTGACGATCACCGGCAGCGAGCAATATGTCTTGCACCAGCGTGTCACCTGTTCCACATACTCCGGCACCTGGCCGACCGCTGCGCCCATGCCACGTTCGGGCATCCCGTGGGGGCAGCCGAAATTCAACTCGATGCCGTCGCAGCCGGTCGCCTCCACCAGAGGCAGGATGTTTTTCCAGGACTCCTCAACACATGGCACCATCAGCGATACGATCAGTGCACGGTCAGGCCAGTCCTTTTTCACCTGGGTGATTTCCCGCAGGTTGATCTCCAGGGAGCGGTCGGTGATCAGTTCGATATTGTTGATGCCCAGCACTTCACGATTCGCCCCGAAATGCGCCGAGTAGCGTGACGACACGTTCACCGCCGCCGGGTCTTCGCCCAGGGTTTTCCACACCACGCCACCCCAGCCGGCTTCGAACGCACGGACCACGTTGTAGGCTTTGTCGGTGGGCGGTGCGGAGGCCAGCCAGAACGGATTGGGGGCTTTGATACCGGCGAATACAATCGAGAGATCGGCCATTACGCAGCCTCCACATTCAGCATGAGTTGGGCGTGCATGGCCTCGGCGGCCAGCTTGCCGTGTTGCACGGCCTGCACGGTGAGGTCCTGGCCAAGGCTGACGCAATCGCCGCCGGCATACACGCCGGGGATACTGGTACGCAGCTGTTCATCGACAAAGATGCGCTCGCCCACGCGGTGCAGTTGTTGGGCCAGCAGGTCGTGCAGTGCGTCGTTGTCAAAGCCTTGGCCGATGGCCTTGAAGATCGCATCGGCGGCCAGTTCGAAGGTTTCCCCCGTCGGTAGCAAGCGACCATTTTCCAGGTGGGTGCGGGCCAGGCGCATACCGCGTACGCGGCCCTGGTCGTCGAGCAACACTTCGTCGGGTTGGGCCCAGGTCAGCAGCCGCACTTGATTGGCCTTGGCAATGTCTTGTTCGTGTTGGGTCGCGCCCATGTCCGCCAGGCCACGGCGGTACACAAGGTTTACCTCGCGGGCACCGAGGCGGGCCATTTGCACGGCCATGTCGATGGCGGTATTGCCCGCGCCGAGCACGATGCAGCGGTCGGCCAGGGGCAGTTGGGTGAGGTCATCGGCCTGGCGCAGCTCGCGGATGTAGTCGGTGGCGGCGAGCAGGCCGGGGGCGTCTTCGTGGGCCAAGCCGAGCTGTTTGCTGGCCGCCAGGCCGAGGCCGAGGAACACCGAATCGAATTGCTGATGCAGTTCGCTCAAGGTCAGATTGTCGCCCAGGCGCTGGCCATGGCGGATTTCGATGCCGCCTACTTGCAGAAGGAAATCCAGTTCTTTCTGAGCAAAATCATCCACCAGCTTGTACTTGGCGATCCCGTATTCATTCAGGCCGCCGGCTTTCTCCTGCGCTTCGAAAACCACCACGTCATGGCCGTGCAACGCGGCGCGGTGGGCGCAGGCCAACCCCGCCGGCCCGGCGCCGACCACGGCGATGCGTTTACCGGTGGGCGTGGCGCGCTGGAACGGGTGTTCGCTGAAGTGCGCGTTGTCGATGGCGTAGCGTTGCAACAAACCGATCAGCACCGGCGCGCATTCTTCGGCGTTGTTACGCACGCAGGCTTGCTGGCACAGGATCTCCGTGGGGCAAACCCGAGCGCAACTGCCGCCGAGGATGTTGGCCGAGAGGATTTTCTGCGCAGCGCCTTGCACGTTCTCGGTGTGGATATTGCGGATGAACGACGGGATGTCGATCTCGCTGGGGCATGCGTTCACGCACGGTGCGTCGTAACAGTACAGGCAGCGCGAGGCTTCCAGATGCGCTTGCCGGGCGTTGAGCGGCGGTGCCAGGTCGCTGAACTGGCTGGCGAGGGTGGCCGCGTCATCGCGGGGGTGGGGAAGGTGGGTCAGGGTCTGGATCACGGTATTGGCCTCACGGTTATTGAGGTGCTGCCTCTGATGGGCATTGGTTTTTGTGTTGATTGTTCGTGCCTCATCGGGAGCAAGTCGAATCGTCGCACCGCCCCTCCCACATTGGAATGCGTTCCACTGTGGGAGGGGGCTTGCTCCCGATAGCGGGTTCAGCGGTTCACAGCCACTGGTTTGGAAAGCGCTGCCCGCTTGCTCAACTGCTCGAACACCGACGGATACGCCGGCCGCTCCACATAGCGCCCGGCACCCCGTTCTGCGCGCAGGTCGCCATCGGCCCAGACCAGCTTGCCCTGGCTGATGGTGTGGCTCGGCACGCCGCGCACGGTCTTGCCTTCGAAGATGTTGAAGTCGACCTGCTGGTGGTGGGTCTTGGCCGAAATGGTTCGCGTGCCTTCAGGGTCCCAGAGCACCAGGTCGGCATCCGCCCCGACGCGAATCGCGCCTTTACGGGGGTAGAGGTTGAAGATTTTCGCCGTGTTGGTGGAGGTCAGCGCAACGAACGCCTGCATCGACAGGCGCCCCGTGTTGACGCCTTCGTGCCACAGCAGCGCCATGCGGTCTTCGATACCGGCGGTGCCGTTGGGGATCTTGCTGAAGTCGTCACGCCCGGCGGCTTTTTGCTCGGCGCAGAAGCAGCAGTGGTCAGTCGCGGTGGTGTGCAGGTTGCCCGATTGCAGGCCGTGCCACAGGGCCTCCTGATGCCCGCGCGGACGGAACGGCGGGCTCATGACATAGCCGGCGGCGGTCTGCCAATCCGGGTGCTGGTAGACGCTGTCGTCCAGCAGCAAGTGGCCGGCGAGTACTTCACCGTACACCGCCTGGCCCTTGCCCCGAGCGTAGGTGATTTCATCCAGCGCCTCTTTGGTCGACACATGTACCAGGTACAGCGGCGTGCCGATGGTCTCGGCAATTCGTATTGCGCGGCTGGCCGCTTCGCCTTCCACCTGGGACGGGCGCGACAGCGGATGGGCTTCCGGTCCGGTGATGCCCTGGGCCATCAGCTTGCGTTGCAGGTGATACACCAGCTCGCCGTTTTCCGCATGAACGGTGGGCACCGCGCCCAGTTCCAGGCAGCGTTCGAAGCTGGCGACCAAGGTATCGTCAGCGGCCATGATTGCGTTCTTGTAAGCCATGAAATGCTTGAAGCTGTTGATGCCGTGATGGCTGACCAGTTCGGCCATTTCCTCGCGTACCTGCTCGCTCCACCAGGTGATCGCTACATGGAAGCCATAGTCGGATGCGGACTTTTCTGCCCAGCCGCGCCACTGGTGGAAGGCTTCCATCAACGATTGCTGCGGGTTGGGAATCACAAAGTCGATGATCGACGTGGTACCACCGGCCAAGCCTGCGGCCGTACCACTGAAAAAGTCTTCGCTGGCCACGGTGCCCATGAAGGGCAGTTGCATATGGGTGTGGGGATCGATGCCGCCCGGCATCAAGTATTGGCCGCTGCCATCGAGTATTTCAGTGCCGGCGGGAATATCCAGATCGGTGCCAATGGCCCGAATTAGACCGCCTGCGCATAACACATCGGCGCGGTAACTTTCATCATGGGTAATAACGGTTGCGCCACGGATCAACAGCGACATGTCGAGTTCCTCACAGGCTTGACCGGCTTATGCCAGTTCTAAGTGTTGTAATACTGCCGGTCGATGGAGGATTAATTCCTGTCATCGGTGACAGGAATAGAAACTAGCCCGAGTTTTTCGATTGGGCAAGAAGATTTTTCTTAAGCTTATAATTAAATTAAGTGGCTGAATTAAAAGAGAAAAATAACAAAATCACCAAAATGTAGCGAGCGCTCACCATTTTGACGCACTTGACAGCTTCTGTTTTTGAGCAACATTTCTTATTGCAAATCAGACGCTTGAGATATGCCTCTTGACGGCACTGAAAAATAAAAATAATTGTGTTGCACCAGATTGAGACCTGACGGTTCGAACAACTTGCGCAATGGCTGGCCCCAATAGCGCGACAAGTAACCCAGGCTCACTCGGAAAGCTGATAAACATCAGCACGTTATATAAGCGGTGCGGGTTCAGCAGCCGTTGTCGGCACGGTAATTGAGTGCAAAGGCAATTGGTCGGGGCCCGAGATGTCATGTTGTTTATGCGGTACTCCGGCCTCCTGTACACAGCGTGCAGGTGAGCAAAAATAACTTTAAAAAAAACCGTGGAGCGGCCATGCAACAGAACAGATCGCAAGTCATCGAGCGCAACGGCCTGTACGAACTCGACGCCGGCCCCGACGTCCTCGACAGCCCTCGCTACAACCATGACATGGCACCCACCAAGGTGCATGAGCGCACCTGGAACAAATGGCACATCACCGCATTGTGGGTCGGTATGTCGATTTGCGTGCCGACCTACACCCTGGGCGGGGTACTCACCGCGTATTTCGGCTTGTCGGTGGGCGAGGCGCTGATAGCGATCCTGCTGGCCAATATCGTGGTGTTGATCCCGCTGACGCTCAACGCATTTCCCGGCACCAAGTACGGCATCCCGTTTCCGGTGTTGTTGCGCTCGTCATTCGGCATTCTCGGTTCCAACGTGCCGTGCCTGATTCGCGCGTTGGTGGCCTGCGGCTGGTTCGGGATCCAGACGATGTTTGGCGGGTTGGCGATTCACCTGTTTCTCGGTTCGATTTTCGAGGGTTGGAAGTCGCTGGGTGGCACCGGTGAAGTGATTGGCTTCATGATTTTCTGGTGCCTGAACCTGTGGGTGGTGTTGCGCGGTGCCGAGTCGATCAAGCGCCTGGAAACCCTGTCGGCGCCGTTGCTGGTGGCGGTAGGTATCGGCCTGCTGGTGTGGGCGATGCCGAATGTGTCCCTCAGCGAGCTGATGGCGATCCCACCCAAGCGCCCTGAAGGCGCAAGCCTCACCGGCTATTTCATGGCGGGTCTGACCGCGATGGTAGGCTTCTGGGCCACCTTGTCGCTGAACATTCCCGACTTCAGCCGCTACGCCAAGAGCCAGAAAGACCAGATCCTCGGGCAGATCTTCGGCCTGCCGCTGACCATGTTCCTGTTCGCCGCCCTCGGCGTGATCATGACCGCCGCCTCGGTGAAACTGGTGGGCGTCAGCGTCTCCGACCCGGTGACCCTGATCGGCCATATCCAGAGCCCGGTGTGGGTGGCAGTGGCGATGGCGCTGATCATCGTCGCCACCTTGTCCACCAACACGGCGGCGAACATCGTTTCGCCCACCAACGACTTCCAGAACATCGCGCCCAAGCTGATCAACCGCACCACCGCGGTGATCCTGACCGGGCTGGTAGGGCTGGCGCTGATGGCCCATGAGCTGCTGAAAAAGCTTGGGTTGATCGTTTCCGATGTCAGCCTGGAGACCGTTTACTCCAATTGGTTGCTCGGCTATTCGAGCCTGCTGGGCCCGATTGCCGGGATCATGGTGGTGGACTACTTCATCACCCGCAAACAGCAACTGGACCTGGCAGGACTTTACCGTGATGACGTGTACCCGGCGTGGAACTGGAGTGGTTTCATCGCCTTTGGCGTGCCGGTGGTGCTGACCCTGTTGTCGCTGGGCAGCGATGCGTTCAGTTGGTTTTACAGCTATGGCTGGTTTACCGGTTCGGCGTTGGGCGGGGTGTTGTATTACGGGCTCAATGCCAAGCGCGGTATCAAACCGGCCGTAGCCAAATCATCCTTGTGAACGCGGTCAATGTGGGGGGCTTGCCCCCGATGGCGATGTATCAGTCATGCATATATCGACTCGGCCACTGCTATCGGGAGCAAGCCCCCTCCCACATTTGACCGCGTGCCACCTGTTCCAATCATAAGAAATACAGCCTGAGGAGATCCCCATGAACGCTGCCCTCGACGTTCTGCAATCGACCCATCAGCACATCAACCGCGACCGCCTGTGGCAGTCGCTGATGGACCTGGCCAGGCTCGGCGCTACCCCCAAGGGCGGGGTGTGTCGCCTGGCCCTTACCGACCTTGACCGCAAGGCCCGCGATCTCTTCGTGCAGTGGTGCGAAGAGGCCGGCTGTACCGTGAGCATCGACGGCATCGGCAATATCTTCGCCCGCCGTCCAGGGCGCAACGCGGACCTGCCGCCGGTGATGACCGGCAGCCATATCGATACCCAGCCTACCGGCGGCAAGTTCGACGGTTGCTTCGGTGTACTGGCGGGGGTGGAAGTGTTGCGCACCCTTAACGATCTCAAGATTGAAACCGAGGCGCCGTTGGAAGTGGTGGTGTGGACCAACGAGGAAGGCTCGCGGTTTCCACCGTGCATGATGGGCTCCGGCGTGTTCGCCGAAAAGTTCAGCCTGGCCGATACCCTGGCCAAGGTCGATGCGGACGGCGTCAGCGTCGGCGCTGCGTTGAATGCCATCGGCTATGCCGGGACGCGCCCCGAGAGCGGGCATAAGGTTGGCGCCTATTTCGAGGCGCACATCGAGCAAGGGCCGATTCTTGAGGATGAAAAGAAAACCATCGGCGTTGTACTCGGCGCCCTTGGGCAAAAATGGTTCGACCTCAAACTGCGCGGTGTCGAAGCCCACGCCGGCCCGACGCCGATGCACCTGCGCAAGGATGCCCTGGTGGGCGCGGCGGTGGTGGTGGCGGCGGTGAATGCGGCGGCGCTGGAGCATCAGCCGCACGCCTGTGGCACGGTGGGTTGCCTGCAAGCGTATCCAGGGTCGCGCAACGTGATTCCGGGGGAGGTACGCATGACCCTGGATTTTCGTCATTTAGAGCCAGTACGGCTGGACTCGATGATTGCCCAGGTGCGCCAGGTGATTGAGGACACTTGTGCCAAACATGGGCTGAGTTACGAGATGGAACCCACCGCCGACTTCCCGCCGCTGTACTTCGACAAAGGCTGCGTCGACGCCGTGCGCGATGCGGCCAATGGGTTGGGCCTGTCGAATATGGACATTGTCAGCGGGGCAGGGCACGACGCAATCTTCGTCGCCGAGCTTGGCCCGGCGGGGATGATCTTCGTGCCGTGTGAAGGTGGCATCAGCCATAACGAAATCGAAAATGCCGCGCCGGATGATCTGGCGGCGGGGTGTGCGGTGTTGTTGCGCGCCATGGTGGCAGCTTCAGCAGCTATCGCCAGCGGTTGAAAATGTGGGAGGGGGCTTGCTCCCGATGACGGTGTGTCAGTCAATTTGTCCGTCGCTGACCCGCCGCTATCGGGAGCAAGCCCCCTCCCACAGGGGGCCGCGGTGTTCATACATAGTGTGTCTGGCGCGGAACCAGTGTGGGAAGGTGGGCAGCTCCTCCCACAGAGGGGGCATGTTCATACAGGTTGTGTCTGGCGCAGGACCAGTGTGGGAGGGGGCTTGCTCCCGATTGCGGTATTGACGTCAGGCGCCAGGTTGCCAGCCACCGCCGAGTGCGGTCAAAAGCCCCACACTTGCCACCAGCTGCCGCGTCTGTACGGCCTGTAATGTGCGCTGCGCCTGTAGCGCCGCAGTTTGTGCGGTGACCACATCCAGATAACTCACCGCCCCCGCCTGATAGCTGTTCATCGCCAACGCCTGGGTATGTTGCGCCGCCCGCGCCGCCGCCTGTTCATCCTGGGCTTGCTGCTGCAAGTCCCTCAGTTGCCCCAGGTTGTCCTCTACCTCTCGTACGGCTTGCAACACATGGCTACGGTATTGCGCCGACGCCTCTTCAAACTCGGCCTTGGCCTGGCGCTCATTGGCACTCAACCGCCCGCCATCAAAGATCGGCAGGCTCACCAACGGCCCCAACGCCCAATAGCGATTGCCAGCTGACAGCAGATTCCCGACGCCTTGCGTCTGCCCGCCTATCAACCCGGTCAGGCTGAAATCCGGATACCACGCTGCCTTGGCTACGCCGATATTTGCGTTGGCCGCAAACACCCGGCGTTCAGCCGCGGCAATGTCCGGGCGACGTTGCAGCAAGTGGCTTGGCAACTGCGATGGAATCCTTGGCAAGGCCATCAACTGCGGGCTGTGCGGCAATGAAAAGTCACTGGCCGCCACGCCCACCAACTCGCCGATTGCATGCTCGGTCAGGTTGCGTTGGCCACGCACCTCATCCCGCTGCGCCTTGGCCTCGGCCAGTTGATTTTGCGCGCGGGTCAGGTCCAGTTCCGAGGCAATCTGGCCTTCGTAGCGACTGCGCGTCAGTTGCAGCGCCTGGCTGAAATCCTCCAGCGAGCTGTCGAGTATTCGGCTCTGTGCATCCAGGCCATTGAGCTGCACATACAACGTCGTCAACTGCCGTTGCAGGCTCAGGCGCGCCACCGCCAAGTCATCGCCTGACGCTTGCGCCTGAGCGTCGCCGGCCGCGACCTGATTGCGAATCTTGCCCCACAGGTCCAGGTCGTAGCTCAACGAAAACCCGGCGACGTTGCTGTTGTACACCGACGGCTGCGTTGTGCCGCGCAACGGTCTCGCGTCCGATTGCCGTTGGCGCTGCGGCTGTGCGCTGGCGCTGATTTGCGGGAACAGCCCGGCGTGCAACTGGCTGGCATACGCCTGGGAGGCATCGAAGTGCGCCAGTGCCGCGGCCAGGTCCGGGTTGCTGTTGAGCAATTGCTGCTGCAGCTTGTTCAACGTTGGATCGTTATAGAGTTGCCACCACTGGGTCACCAACTGATCGGACGGTTGCGCGCTGTGCCATGGGCCGTCGCTGGTCTGTTCGCGGTAGTGGGCGGGTAGGTCAATCGATGGCGCGGTATAGGTCGGTGCCATTGAGCAACCCTGCAACGCCAGCAGTATCAACGCCGCGAGCGGTTTAAGCCTTGGGCGCATGGGCACCTCCGGCGGCGTCGGCCAGTTGCACCGGGTCGCCTTCGCGCAGGGCATCGGGCGGGTTGTCGATGATGTGGTCGGTGGCGTTCAAACCCTGGTCGATCACCAGGCGCTCGCCCAGGTCCAGACCGATGTGGATGTCTTGCAGGTGCACATGATTCTGCCCATCCAACACCGCCACTTGCGTACCCTGGGCGCGGAAGATCAAGGCGCTGGCCGGGATGCTCACGCCGTGAGTATCGGCCGGAATCGGCAGGCTGGCTTCGGCGTAGTCGCCCGGTAGCAATTCACCGCTGGGGTTGTCGACGACGAACTGGGCGAGCAGGGTGCCGGAGCGGCGGTCGATGGCGGTGGAGTCACCGATCAGGCGCGCCTTGAAGTGTTCGCCTGGGTGCTCAGGCACCGTCAACTCGGCTTCCAGGCCCGGATGGATCACTGCCGCGTAGTTCTGCGGCACCGGCACATACAGGCGCAGTTGGTGGGTGTCGGCCAGGGTGAACAGCGCCAGATCGCTGTCGGTATCGGCTTTGATCAACTGACCGATATCGGTATGCCGCGCAGTGATGGTGCCAGCGAATGGCGCACGCAGGGTTTTGTAGCCCTCCAATGCTGACAAGCGAGCGTAGTCCGCTGCGCCAGCCTCGGCATTGGCTGTGGTCGCGGCGGCGTTCGAGGTTTTTTCATCGGCTTCCTGACGCGACACCGAATGGCTCGCCAACAGGTGTTGCCAGCGCGTGGCAGTGGTGGCTGCCAGACGTGCATTGGCCTGTTCCTGAATCAGCCGTGCGTGAGTCTGCGCCAGTTGCTGGTCGAGGTCAGGGCTGTCGATTTCGGCGAGGATTTGCCCGGCCTTGACCTGCGTGCCCATATCCACTTTCCAGTCTTTCAGATAGCCGCTGACCCGCGCATGGATCGGCGCTGTGCTCCAGGCTTCCAGGTGCGCCGGCAAGCGCAGCGTATCGCCGGCAGTGTTCTGTTGGGGTTGGAACACCATCACTTGGGGAATGGCCGCCGTTTCGGTCCAGGCAGCGACAGATCGCTCGTGCAGCGTGCGGGCGTGCAAGCCGCTGGCGACCAGCAGGGCAGCGAGGGTCAGGCCGCCGACACCCATCAGCATCAGACGCTTGCGCGAGGGTTTGTGATCAGACGACATGGGGCGTTTCTCCAGCAATTGCGCGAGTAGGGTGACGGCCGTGGACCAGGCTGAAGACCACGGGTACAAACAACAGAGTGGCGATGGTGGCGAAGATCAAACCGCCGATAACGGCGCGACCCAGCGGCGCGTTTTGCTCCTCGGACAGCGCCAGGGGCAACATGCCGATGATCATTGCCAGGGCGGTCATGCACACTGGGCGAAAGCGCGTGTAACCGGCTTCCATGGCGGCTTTCAACGCGTCGCCATGTTCGGCCAGGCGTTCACGGCAGAAGCTCACCACCAGGATCGAGTTGGCGGTGGCCACGCCCATGCACAGGATGGCGCCGGTGAGCGCCGGGACCGATAACGAGGTGCCGCTGAGGAACAGCATCCACACGATCCCCGCCAGTGCGGCCGGTAACGCCGTGATGATCACAAAGGGGTCGGCCCAGGACTGGAAGTTGACCACGATCAGCAAGTAGATCAGCACCACGGCGCCGAGCAGCCCCAAGCTCAAACCACTGAACGCCTCATGCAGCGCATCGATTTGCCCGTGCAGGCTGATGGTCGCGCCTTTGGGACGCATGGATGCAGTGTCGTCCAGCACTTTTTGCACATCACGGGCCACGCCGCCCAGGTCGCGACCTTGTACGTTGGCATACAGGTCCAGGGTCGGTTCGATGTTGTAGTGGGTGACCACCGCCGGGCTTTGTACGCGGGAGATGGTCGCCACGCCCCCGAGGATTTGCGATTGGCCATCGGCACCGGTCACCGGTAGGGCCTCCAGTGATGGCAGGCTGTCGAGACGGTACTGCGGGGTGGCGGCGACGATGGAATAGGACACGCCATTGGCCGGGTTGAGCCAGAAGGTCGGTGCCACCTGGGAGCTGCCGGCCAGGGAGGCGACCATGCTGTTGGTGACGTCTTTTTCGGTAATGCCCAAGCCGTTGGCGCGCAGGCGGTCGACATTGACCTGCAAGGAGGGGTAACCGGTGGACTGCTGGATATGCAGGTCTGCAATGCCTGGTACGTGTTGCAAGCGTCGTTCGAGTTCTACGGCGTAAGCGCGGTTTTCTGCATCGCTGCGCCCGGAGATTTTCACATCCAGCGGGGCCGGCGCGCCGAAGTTGAGAATCTGGCTGCTGATGTCTGCCGGCAGGAACGCAAAGTGGCTGCCGGGGAAACTTTGCGGCAGGGCTTCACGCAGTTTTTTCACGTAGTCGGCGGTGGGGGCGTGGTGCTTATTCAGGGTGACCTGGATATCGCCATCCTGAGGGCCGATGGTGCCGCTGCTGCTGTAGGCCATGTCGATACCGCTGAGCGGGATGCCGATATTGTCGACGATGGTGTCGAGTTCGTCGGCGGGGATGACCTCGCGAATGCGTGCTTCGATGCGATCGAACGCAGCGGCGCTTTCCTCGATTCGCGTGCCCAGCGGCAAGCGCACATGCAGCGCGAGGGCACCGGCATCGGTGGCCGGGAAAAAGTCCTGGCCCAGGCTCGGCAGCAACGCGAATGAGGCGATTACGCAGGCCAGGAAGCCGACAATGAAGCGCTTTCGCGCCCCCAGCGCCAACGTCAGCAAGCCATGGTAAGTGTCACGGATATTGGAGAAGTGACGCTCAAAGCCCTGTTGGAAATTCAGCACCGATTGCAGCAACGCATTGCGCGGTTTCGCGTGTTGCTCACCCTCATGATGGTTGATGAATTGATCTTCGGGATGATGCCCCACGCCTTGCTCCGGCGTATGCGGCTTGAGCAGGAACATCGCCAGCGTCGGCACCAGGGTGCGCGAGAGGATGAACGAACTGGCCATGGCAAAGATCACCGCCAGCGCCATTGGCCGGAACAGATAACCGGCGATGCCTTGCAGCAAAAACATCGGCACAAACACGATGCAGATGCACAGCAGCGAGACAAACGCCGGGCCGACGATTTGCGCGGCACCGTCGAGGATCGCAGTGTTCACCGCCTTGCCTTGTTCCAGGTGCCAGTTGATGTTTTCGATGGTCACTGTGGCGTCGTCCACCAGAATCCCCACCGCCAACGCCAGCCCGCCGAGAGTCATCACGTTGAGGGTTTGCCCGCTGACCGCCAGCAGCGCGATGGCCGAGAGCACCGCCAGCGGAATCGACGCGGCGATGATCAAGGTCGAGCGCCAACTGCCGAGAAACAACAGGATCATCGCACTGGTGAGCAGCGCGGCAATGATGCCTTCCTGGGCTACGCTGCCCACCGATTGCTTGACGAACACCGAGGCATCACCCAGCAGTGAGGTTTTCAGTGAAGGCGGCAGGGTTTCGTTGATGCGTGGCAGCATCTGGCGGATGCCGTCGATGATCGACAGGGTAGAGATGCTGCCGTTCTTCAACGCCGGCATCAGCACCGCGCGATGGCCGTCGACGCGCACGATGTTGGTTTGTGGCGGCGAACCGTCGCGCACATGGGCGACCTGGCCGATGGTGATGATTGCGCCGTCGACTGTCTTGATCGGCAGGTCATTGAGTTCATCGATGGCCTTGGGGCTGTTGTTGAGCAGGATCGTGTATTCGTTGGAACCCAGCTTGGCGGTGCCCACCGGGATGATCTGGTTCTGCAAGGCCAGGGCATTGCCGACGTCCTGGGCCGACAAGCCCTTGGCAGCCAGGGCCTGGGGGTCGAGGTCGAGGGTGATCTGACGCTGCTTGCCGCCCATCGGCGTGGGCATGGCCAGGCCGGGCAGCGCGCTCAGGGGCAGGCGGATGTTGTTCTGCACCAGGTCGCGGATCCTGGCTTCGGAAAGGCTCGGGCTGGAGAAGGCCATTTGCAGGATCGGCACCGTGGAGGCGCTGTAGTTGAGGATCAGCGGCGGCGTGATGCCCGGTGGCATCTGCTTGAGCACGGTTTGCGACACCGCTGTGACCTGGGCGTTGGCGGTGCGGATATCGACGCCGGGCTGGAAGAAGATCTTGACGATGCCCATGCCGGGCAGTGATTGCGATTCGATATGTTCGATGTCGTTGACGGTGGTGCTCAAGGAGCGTTCATAGGTGTAGATCACCCGGCCGGCCATGGCGTCCGGGGACAGGCCGTTGTACTGCCAGACCACCGCGACCACGGGTATGCCGATATCGGGAAACACATCAGTGGGCGTACGCAGGGCCGCCATGGGCCCGATGATGCAGATGAATATGGCCAACACGATAAACGTGTACGGCTTTTGCAGTGCGGTCTTTACCAGCCCGAGCATGCGTGAGTCTCCGAGAAGAGCAGGATTGCAAACCCCGGCAGTCTTGCCCGACCCACCTAACACGCACCTTTCAGCCAGGTGAAGGAAGATTTAGGTAATGGCTGAAGATCGTTTCATTGGTATTCATTTGTTCTGCAAACGCCGGCTCTTCAAGCTTGCCAGCCATCGGATACGTCTTTTTTTGATGTTCTTTGGAGCCCTGCCATGTCACTGAAAACCCTGTTGTTGATACCTATGCTGAGCGTTGTTGTGTTGCTCTCGGCCTGCGCCGGCCCGCTGCCCAAGGCCGACCCGAGCCAAGCCTGGATCGGCCTGAAAGAGGAAGCGCCAAATGACCTTATGGCCGAGCGGGTGGACGGTAAACGCGTCGATGACGGGCGCTACTTTGAAGTCAGCCCCGGTGATCATCGGCTGGACGTGACCTTGTTTGAAGACGAACCCGGCGACGACAACCAGCAAGACTGCCAGGGCCGGGTGGAATACAAACACTTCAAGGCGGGTGAGCATTACACACTGGAAGAGTCGAGCCTGGGCACCACCGTGCGTGCATCCCTCAAGGACGGGCACGGCAAGGAAATCGCCGCCACCCAAGACTTCAATTGCATGCCTGGCTAGGCGTGATGGGCCGTCGCCTTGGGAGGCTTGGCGGGCGCGGCAGGTTTGACGTGGGGGTGATGATGCCGGCGAGTCACGCGCATGACCCCCCACAACATGGCCGCGGCCACTGCCAACCAACCACAGATCAACAGAAAAATTGTCGTCGCAAGGCTCATTCGGGCCTCCTTTCGCCCACTTGGGGCACACACAGTCTTCTCAATGGACAGTCTAGCTACCTGGCGGTTGCCTGCTATTGACCAATGGTCGTGTCTGTCCAACTTGTTTGCTCTATCGCGGGTGCTTTACTGATGTGCCAGGCTATACCCGCGCTCAAGAGCATCCTATGATCAGGGCCCTCACCGCCCGTTGATCAAGAGAGTAAAACATTGCGCTTACGCTCGAACCTTAAAACATCCATCTTGCTGGCTTGTGCCCTGGGGTTAACGGCTTGTTCCAGCCAACCGTCGAAGCTGTCCGGCCTGCCGGAGCGCGTTGAACTCAACGGCGTGCCGACCTTTCGCAGCGAGGCTTATCAGAGCGGTCCTACGGCACTTGCCAGTATGCTGTCGCAACAAGGCATTGTCATGACACCGGGGTTGCTGGACAAGCCGCTGCGCCTGCCGGGTGCTGAGGCGAACCTCGAACGCAACATGCAGGTGCTGGCGCGCGAATACGGGCTGATGGTGTACCCACTGGACGCCAAGCTGACCGCGGTGCTGGCGCAGGTGGCGGCGGGTTACCCGGTGATGGCGCGAATCAATTCCAGCTTCTGGTCCGGAGCGCGTTATGTCGTGGTGGTGGGGTTCAACCAGCAGAAGAGCACGGTGTTGTTGCGCTCTGGAAACGAGCGCCGATTGATTATGGAATTCAGCGACTTCGAGTCGGCGTGGAAGAGCGCGGGGCACTGGGCTATCCTCACCCAGCGGCCGAGCCAATTACCGGCCAATGTGGATGCGCAGCGCTGGCGTGATGCGGCGAATGCAACAGGCCAGGCGGGGCAGGAAGGGGCAGCGGCCCAAGCGCTCAAAGTGTTGGCAGAACGCAAATAAAAATGTGGGAGGGGGCTTGCTCCCGATAGCGGTTGATCAGGATAAGTTTTATAGCCTGGCACACCGCCATCGGGAGCAAGCCCCCTCCCACATTGGGCCTGCTTATTTCAATAAGATGGTGGTTAGTTAGCGGCGAACTTCTACCGCATTCCCCCGGTTCTTCAGATTCTTGTCAGCCTTGTAGCGCAACGCAACGTCCGGCACCGCGCCGCCTTTGCCGGTCTCAACCCAGCTGCGAATCCGGCTGGCGTCGGCAAAATGGGTGAATTTGCCAAAGGCATCCAGGATCACCAGCGACACCGGGCGGTTGCCCATGCTGGTCACCAATACCAGGCAATGGCCGGCCTGGTTGGTAAAGCCGGTCTTGGTCAGCTTAATGTCCCAGTTGGCGCGGTTGATCAGGTGGTCGGTGTTGGAGAAACCCAAGGTGTAGTTGGGCTTGCGGAACGCCACGGTCTTTTCCTTGGTGGTGCTCAACTGGCTCAGCATCGGGAATTTACGCGCGTACGCCAGCAGCTTGCTCAGGTCGCGAGCGGTCGAGACGTTATGGATCGACAGGCCGGTAGGCTCCACATAGTGGGTGCTGGTCATCCCCAGGGACTTGGCCTTGGCGTTCATCGCCGCAATGAATGCCGCATAGCCACCCGGATAGTGGTGGGCCAGGCTCGCCGCGGCGCGGTTTTCCGAGGACATCAGCGCAATCAGCAGCATTTCCTTGCGCGGCATCTGGCTGCCGATTTTTACCCGGGAGAACACGCCTTTCATCTCTGGCGTGTCGGTGATGTTGATGTCGATGTACTCATCCATGTTCTGCTTGGCTTCCAGCACGATCAGGCCGGTCATCAGTTTGCTCACTGAAGCGATGGGGACCACCACGTCGGGATTGCTGGAATAAATGACTTTGTTGGTTTGCAAGTCCACCAGCATGGCGCTGCCGGAGGCGATTTGCAGTTTGGAGGCGTCACGCGGGGCCAGGGTGGATTCGGCGGCGTGGGCGAAGGTGCCTGTCAAAGCGAAAAACAGGCCGACAATAGAGAGACGAATTTTCACGCGGATGAACTCGCTAAAAAGTAAGGAAATACCGTTCGGGAACGGGCTTTATGAAAAATGACGTTACATTCTAGGAGTATGGATCAGAAACTGTCGAATGTTCTTCCAGAACCGGATGAAAGTGCTTAAAAACTAAGAAAAAACATTTTTTTCTCAGGCAATAAAAAGCCCCGCGCTAAGGCAGGGCTTTTTCATTACGCCTGGTTATTAACCGTGCAGGGTTTCTGCTGCGTACAAGGTATTTTCCAACAGGCAGGCGCGGGTCATCGGTCCGACACCACCTGGCACTGGCGTGATCCAGCCGGCGCGGGGCAGGGCAGTGTCGTAGACGACGTCGCCGACCAGCTTGCCGTCATCCTGGCGGTTGATGCCCACGTCGATGACGATGGCGCCTTCCTTGATCCATTCACCTTTGACCAACCCCGGCTTGCCAGCAGCGACCACCACCAGGTCGGCGCGGCCAACGTGGCCAGCCAGGTCCTTGGTGAAGCGGTGGGTGACGGTCACGGTGCAGCCGGCCAGCAGCAGCTCCATGGCCATCGGGCGACCGACGATATTGGATGCGCCTACCACGACTGCGTCCAGACCATAGAGATCGACCCCGGTGCTTTCCAGCAAGGTCATGATGCCTTTGGGGGTGCATGGGCGCAGCAGCGGGATACGTTGGGCCAGGCGGCCGACGTTATAAGGGTGGAAACCGTCGACGTCTTTGTCCGGGCGGATGCGTTCCAGCAACTTGGAGGCGTCCAGGTGCTCGGGCAGCGGCAGCTGCAGCAGGATGCCGTCCATTTCCGGATCATCGTTGAGGCGGTCAATCAGGTCGGTCAGGGCCTGTTGAGTGGTGTCAGAAGGCAAGTCGTAGGCTTTGGAAATAAAGCCGACCTCTTCACAGTCTTTACGCTTGTGCGAGACATAAACCTGAGAGGCAGGATCGCTGCCGACCAGGATCACCGCGAGGCCAGGCGTGCGCAGGCCTTGCTGGCGACGCTCGGTGACGCGTTTGGCGATCTGCTGGCGCAGGCTGGCGGCGATTGATTTGCCGTCGATAAGTTGTGCAGTCATTACGCGTGATTAACCATCGAGAGGGGGAAGAAAAGTGCGCGCATTCTCGCACGCCAGGGCGCGAGGGCAAAGGCGCTTGGTCTGCAAATTGCCCTAAGCCCTTAAATAAAATCAGTTTTTTTCAAAAAAGATTTGACGGGTATCAGGACGCTCTATACTATTCGTCGCACTTGTCGGGCACAGCCTAGCACTGGTTAGAAGGTCGAGCAGAATTGTTGTCCTGCAAGGCTGGAAACACTTAGTTTGTAATCCTCCAAGAGTACAGATTAATCAGGCGCCCGTAGCTCAGCTGGATAGAGCATCCGCCTTCTAAGCGGATGGTCGCAGGTTCGAGTCCTGCCGGGTGCGCCATTAGGCAGCTTTGGCACAAGTAGCGCTATATGGTGGGCGTAGCTCAGTTGGTAGAGCACGGGATTGTGACTCCCGTTGTCGAGGGTTCGATCCCCTTCGTCCACCCCATATTTTGAAAGGCGCCAGATTAATCGTCTGGCGCCTTTGCTTTAACAGCTTCAAGCGCGGATGTGGTGGAATTGGTAGACACACTGGATTTAGGTTCCAGCGCCGCGAGGCGTAAGAGTTCGAGTCTCTTCATCCGCACCAATTAAAGCTTTGCTGTGCCGTCAGGCGGGGCAGGGCTCAACAAAGAAGTAGTTTGGTTTCTTTGTTAACGCAATATGGTGGGCGTAGCTCAGTTGGTAGAGCACGGGATTGTGACTCCCGTTGTCGAGGGTTCGATCCCCTTCGTCCACCCCATATTCGAAAGGCGCCAGATTTAACAGTCTGGCGCCTTTTTTGGTTTTAGCGGTTCGTATATCCGGCAGCTGCAGGTGCAAGGTCGAAAGGGTGGGGTGTTTCATCGTATTTGTGTGTCTCGATGATGCCGCGCTGCCCGCAGGCCCTGTGCGCGGGGTCGGGCGTCAGGGAAATGACTGGTTTCTTCTATATAGAAGAGGCGGCGCAGAGCCCTGGCGCAGTTGGCTGTATTTGTCACCGGGGCGAGGTGCATCCGTGCCTTCGTACCGATAAATTGCCGGCTGTTTTCCGCTGTATTTTCAGTAGGGTGACTTCTTGAGTTTGACCCACTAGAATGCATGCCCTTGATTGGGGTCGGAAATGGCCGGCTAACGTCTGTGCAACGAGGAATATCCATGCAAGTTTCTGTTGAAAATACTACTGCTCTCGAGCGCCGCCTGAGCATCACCGTGCCGGCAGAGCGTATCGAGACTGCGGTCAACAAGCGTCTGCAGCAGACTGCCCAGAAGGCCAAGATCGCTGGTTTCCGTCCAGGCAAAGTGCCGATGAGCGAAATCAAGCGTCGTTTTGGTGCCGATGCGCGCCAGGAAGCTGTAGGTGACGTGATCCAGGCTTCCTTCTACGAAGCCGTTGTCGAGCAAAAGCTGAACCCGGCTGGCTCGCCTTCGATCGAACCCAAGTCCCTGGAAGCTGGCAAGGACCTGGAATACGTTGCCGTATTCGAAGTGTTCCCGGAATTCGAAGTGGCTGGTTTCGAAGGTATCGAAATCGAGCGTCTGAGCGCCGAAGTGGCTGATTCGGACCTGGACAACATGCTGGAAATCCTGCGCAAGCAGAACACCCGTTTTGAAGTGGCCGAGCGTGCTGCCCAGAACGAAGACCAGTTGAACATCGATTTCGTTGGCAAGGTTGACGGCGAAGTGTTCGCTGGCGGCTCCGCCAAGGGCACTCAGCTGGTGCTGGGTTCCAACCGCATGATCCCTGGCTTCGAAGACGGTCTGGTTGGCGCCAAAGCCGGCGAAGAGCGCGTTCTGAACCTGGAATTTCCAGCGGACTACCAGAACCTGGACCTGGCCGGCAAAGCTGCCGAGTTCACCGTTACCGTCAACAGCGTTTCCGAGCCTAAGCTGCCAGAGCTGAACGAAGAGTTCTTCGCTCAATTCGGTATCAAGGAAACCGGCATCGAAGGTTTCCGCACCGAAGTTCGCAAGAACATGGAGCGTGAACTGCGCCAGGCCATCAAGTCCAAGGTCAAGAACCAGGTCATGGACGGTCTGCTGGCCGCTAACCCGATCGAAGTGCCAAAGGCCCTGCTGTCCAACGAAGTGGATCGCCTGCGCGTACAAGCTGTTCAGCAGTTTGGTGGCAACATCAAGCCTGACCAGCTGCCAGCCGAGCTGTTCGAAGAGCAAGCCAAGCGCCGCGTTGTGCTGGGCCTGATCGTGGCTGAAGTGGTCAAGCAGTTCGACCTCAAGCCTGACGAAGACCGCGTTCGCGAAATGATCCAGGAAATGGCTTCGGCCTACCAGGAGCCTGAGCAGGTCGTGGCTTGGTACTACAAGAATGACCAACAGCTGAACGAAGTACGTTCGGTTGTGCTTGAAGAACAAGTTGTGGATACTGTTCTGCAGAAGGCTAAGGTGACCGATAAAGCGGTCTCTTACGAAGAAGCAGTCAAACCGGCGGAAGCAGCACAAGCCGACTGATTGTCCAACTCGTTGGAAATTCAACCATAAGCCAGCCTCGCGCTGGCTTATGCGTTTTCAAGACATGACTATTTGGGAGTAACTGCAGAGCATGTTCCGTAATTCCTATATTCAGCAGAACTCTGATATCCAGGCCGCCGGCGGCCTGGTCCCGATGGTTGTCGAGCAGTCCGCTCGTGGCGAACGCGCCTACGACATCTACTCGCGCCTGCTCAAGGAGCGAGTGATCTTTCTGGTTGGCCCGGTAGAGGACTACATGGCTAACCTGATCTGTGCGCAATTGCTGTTCCTTGAAGCGGAAAACCCGGACAAGGACATCCATCTCTACATCAACTCGCCAGGTGGTTCGGTGACCGCAGGGATGTCGATCTACGACACCATGCAATTCATCAAGCCAAACGTGTCGACTACCTGCATCGGCCAGGCTTGCAGCATGGGCGCGTTCCTGCTGACGGCGGGTGCCGAAGGCAAGCGTTTCTGCCTGCCGAACTCACGTGTGATGATTCACCAGCCACTGGGCGGTTTCCAGGGCCAGGCATCGGACATTGAAATCCATGCCAAGGAAATCCTTTTCATTCGTGAGCGTCTGAACACGCTGATGGCCAAGCACAGCGGGCACACACTGGAAGAAATCGAGCGCGATACCAACCGTGACAATTTCATGAGCGCAGAAGCCGCCCGTGAATACGGGTTGATCGACGCAGTGATCGAAAAGCGCCCCGCTTAATATAAGCCGCTCAAAATAGGGCTGGTCGGCATGTCCGACCACTGGCGGGCTTGAAAAAGCCCGCATAAGCCTTCATCTTGTGTTGCAAGCCTATCGGATTTGGATCGAACGAATGACTGACACCCGCAACGGCGAGGACAACGGCAAGCTGCTCTATTGCTCCTTCTGTGGCAAAAGCCAGCATGAAGTACGCAAATTGATTGCCGGCCCCTCGGTGTTTATCTGCGACGAATGCGTCGACCTGTGCAATGACATCATCCGCGAGGAGGTGCAGGAAGCCCAGGCCGAGAGCAGTGCGCACAAACTCCCATCGCCTAAAGAAATCAGCGGCATCCTGGACCAATACGTTATTGGCCAGGAGCGTGCAAAGAAGGTTCTGGCCGTAGCGGTGTACAACCACTACAAGCGCCTGAACCAGCGTGACAAGAAAGGCGACGAGGTCGAACTCGGCAAGAGCAACATCCTGCTGATCGGTCCTACAGGCTCGGGTAAAACCTTGCTTGCGGAAACCCTCGCTCGCCTGCTGAACGTTCCGTTCACCATTGCCGACGCCACCACCCTCACCGAGGCTGGCTATGTGGGCGAAGATGTCGAGAACATCATTCAGAAACTGCTGCAGAAGTGCGACTACGACGTAGAGAAGGCCCAGATGGGTATTGTCTACATCGATGAAATCGACAAGATTTCGCGCAAGTCCGACAACCCGTCGATCACTCGGGACGTTTCCGGTGAAGGCGTGCAGCAGGCACTGTTGAAACTGATCGAAGGCACGGTTGCTTCCGTACCGCCACAAGGCGGCCGCAAGCACCCGCAGCAGGAATTCCTTCAGGTTGATACGCGCAACATTCTGTTCATTTGTGGTGGCGCATTCTCCGGCCTGGAGAAGGTTATCCAGCAGCGCTCCACCCGTGGCGGCATTGGTTTCAGTGCGGAAGTGCGCAGCAAGGAAGAAGGCAAGAAGGTGGGCGAGTCCCTGCGTGAAGTCGAGCCTGACGATCTGGTCAAGTTTGGTCTGATCCCGGAATTCGTTGGTCGCTTGCCGGTCCTGGCGACATTGGACGAATTGGATGAGGCGGCTTTGATTCAGATCCTCACCGAGCCCAAGAACGCCCTGACCAAGCAATACGCCAAGTTGTTCGAGATGGAAGGCGTGGACCTCGAGTTCCGTACCGACGCGCTCAAATCGGTGGCCAAGCGGGCACTGGAGCGCAAGACCGGTGCACGTGGCCTGCGTTCGATCCTCGAAGGCGTGTTGCTCGACACCATGTACGAAATCCCCTCGCAGTCTGAGGTGAGCAAAGTGGTGATCGACGAAAGCGTTATCGAAGGCAAGTCCAAGCCACTGTATATCTACGAAAACAGTGAGCCGACGGCCAAGGCTGCGCCAGACGCGTAAGCGTTCAGCAGTTGCGGTACAAGCAAGGGGCCTCTAGGGGCCCCTTGTTTTTTGGGGCGTTTTCTTGGTGCGGTGGTTAAATTCGCGTGTATTCATGCGTTTAACTACTGGCATTGAGCTTGTTTTTTTTGCATGTAACCCCCATCTTGGTTTCATGCTTACTTATCAACTGTCATAGAGGCGAAATCATGAAGACAACCATCGAATTGCCTCTCCTGCCGTTGCGTGATGTCGTCGTCTATCCGCACATGGTTATCCCGCTGTTCGTGGGGCGCGAGAAGTCTATCGAAGCCCTCGAGGCTGCGATGACGGGCGACAAGCAGATCCTGCTGTTGGCCCAGAAGAATCCTGCTGATGATGATCCGGGTGAAGATGCCCTGTATCGCGTCGGCACCATTGCCACTGTGCTGCAATTGCTCAAGCTGCCTGATGGCACCGTCAAGGTGCTGGTGGAAGGCGAGCAGCGCGGTGCCGTAGAGCGTTTCATGGAAGTGGACGGGCACCTGCGCGCCGAAGTGGCACTGATCGAAGAAGTCGAAGCTGCAGAGCGCGAATCCGAAGTGTTTGTGCGCAGCCTGCTCTCGCAGTTCGAGCAGTATGTGCAGTTGGGCAAGAAAGTCCCCGCTGAAGTGCTGTCTTCCCTCAGCAGCATTGATGAACCAAGCCGCCTGGTTGATACCATGGCCGCGCACATGGCGCTGAAAATCGAGCAGAAGCAGGACATCCTCGAAATCATCGACCTGTCGGCCCGTGTCGAGCACGTGTTGGCGCTGCTGGACGGCGAAATCGACCTGTTGCAGGTAGAAAAACGCATCCGCGGTCGGGTGAAGAAGCAAATGGAGCGCAGCCAGCGCGAGTACTACCTGAATGAGCAGATGAAGGCCATTCAGAAGGAACTCGGCGACGGCGAGGAAGGCCACAACGAAATCGAAGAGCTGAAAAAGCGCATTGATGCCGCTGGCCTGCCCAAAGATGCCTTGACCAAGGCTACCGCAGAGCTGAACAAGCTCAAGCAGATGTCGCCAATGTCGGCCGAAGCCACCGTGGTGCGTTCCTACATCGATTGGCTGGTGCAGGTGCCGTGGAAGGCCCAGACCAAGGTGCGCCTGGATCTGGCTCGCGCCGAAGAAATCCTCGATGCCGACCACTATGGTCTTGAGGAAGTCAAAGAGCGCATCCTCGAATACCTTGCCGTGCAAAAGCGCGTGAAAAAGATTCGTGGTCCGGTGTTGTGCCTGGTCGGCCCTCCGGGTGTGGGTAAAACCTCCCTGGCCGAGTCGATTGCCAGTGCCACCAACCGCAAGTTTGTGCGCATGGCCCTGGGCGGTGTGCGTGACGAGGCGGAAATCCGTGGTCATCGCCGTACCTACATCGGTTCGATGCCAGGAAGATTGATTCAAAAGATGACAAAAGTGGGCGTGCGCAACCCGCTGTTCCTGCTCGATGAAATCGACAAAATGGGCAGCGATATGCGTGGCGATCCTGCCTCCGCGCTGCTTGAGGTGCTCGATCCGGAGCAGAATCACAACTTCAACGACCATTACCTGGAAGTCGACTACGACTTGTCTGACGTAATGTTCCTGTGCACCTCCAACTCCATGAACATTCCGCCAGCCTTGCTGGACCGGATGGAGGTGATTCGTCTGCCGGGTTACACCGAAGACGAGAAGATCAATATCGCCGTCAAATACCTCGCACCCAAGCAGATTTCGGCCAACGGCCTGAAGAAGGGCGAGATCGAGTTTGAAGTCGAGGCGATCCGCGACATCGTGCGTTACTACACCCGCGAGGCCGGTGTACGGGGCCTTGAGCGCCAGATCGCGAAGATCTGCCGCAAGGCGGTGAAAGAACACGCACTGGAAAAACGTTTCTCTGTGAAGGTAGTTGCCGACTCCCTGGAACACTTCCTGGGCGTGAAGAAATTCCGCTACGGCCTGGCCGAGCAGCAGGACCAGGTCGGGCAGGTGACTGGCCTGGCGTGGACTCAGGTGGGTGGCGAATTGCTCACCATTGAAGCTGCGGTGATTCCCGGCAAAGGCCAGTTGATCAAGACCGGCTCCCTGGGTGACGTGATGGTCGAATCCATCACGGCCGCGCAGACCGTGGTGCGCAGTCGCGCCCGCAGCCTGGGCATCCCGCTGGACTTCCATGAGAAGCACGACACCCATATCCATATGCCGGAAGGGGCGACTCCGAAAGACGGCCCTAGCGCGGGCGTAGGCATGTGCACGGCCCTGGTGTCGGCATTGACTGGCATCCCTGTGCGAGCTGACGTCGCAATGACCGGGGAAATTACCCTGCGTGGTCAGGTATTGGCCATCGGTGGTCTGAAAGAGAAATTGCTGGCGGCTCACCGGGGCGGAATCAAGACGGTGATCATTCCGGAAGAGAATGTTCGCGACTTGAAGGAAATTCCTGACAACATCAAGCAGGATCTTCAGATTAAACCGGTTAAATGGATTGACGAGGTCCTGCAAATTGCGCTGCAATACGCGCCGGAACCCTTGCCGGATGTAGCTCCGGAGATAGTCGCGAAGGACGAAAAACGCGAGTCAGATTCCAAGGAAAGAATTAGCACGCATTAATGTGTTAAAGCCTGGGGGCTTCCTTGACAGCTTTTTAGAGCCCTTGTTATAAAGCGGCTCTTAAGTGTCTGTAGGCCACCCAGCACTGGTTTTTGCTTTTACCAAAAAACTTAGAATCATACTCAATAGATATATAAGGGGACTTAGAGTGAACAAGTCGGAACTGATTGATGCTATCGCCGCATCCGCTGATATCCCGAAAGCTGCTGCTGGCCGTGCGCTGGACGCAGTAATCGAATCCGTCACTGGCGCTCTGAAGGCCGGCGACTCCGTGGTACTGGTAGGCTTCGGTACTTTCTCTGTGACTGACCGCCCAGCTCGCACTGGCCGTAACCCACAGACTGGCAAAGCACTGCAAATCGCTGCTGCCAAGAAACCAGGTTTCAAAGCCGGTAAAGCCCTGAAAGAAGCCGTTAACTAAGCTTCGATCAAGCCTTTGCTTACCCGGGTCGGACGCACGTCCGACCTGGCAGCGGAGCGGTAGCGACCCACGTATCCATCGGGTCGCCACGCCGGGGGTGAGAGTTCAAACCCCCGTCCGCTCCGCCAGTTACGAGAAGGCGCATCCTCGGATGCGCCTTTCTTCTATCCGGACTCTACCCACGCTCCACGGTTGCCTATTTTTGAAGTTCAACCGTTTCTGGGGGACGCATGCTGCAAAATATCAGGGACAATTCACAAGGCTGGATTGCCAAGACCATTATCGGGATCATCGTCGCATTGATGGCGTTCACCGGTATCGAAGCCATTTTCCAGGCTTCGGGTAATAACGCGCAGGACGTGGCCAAGGTCAACGGTGAACAGATCACCCAGACCGAACTGAGCCAGGCTGTCGACATGCAACGTCGCCAGCTGATGCAACAGCTGGGCAAGGATTTCGATGCTTCGCTGCTGGACGAAAAACTGCTGCGCGACGCGGCCCTCAAGGGCCTGATCGACCGCAAGCTGCTGCTGCAAGGCGCTGCTGATGCCAAGTTCGGCTTTTCGGAAGCCGCTTTGGACCAGGTGATCCTGCAGACGCCGGAATTCCAGGTGGATGGCAAGTTCAATGCCGAACGTTTTGACCAGGTGATCCGTCAACTGGGCTATAGCCGTATGCAATTCCGTCAGATGCTGACCCAGGAAATGCTGATCGGCCAGGTTCGCGCAGGTATCGCCGGCAGCGGTTTCGTCACCGATGCCGAGGTGCTGGCATTCGCCCGTCTGGAAAAACAGACCCGCGATTTCGCCACCGTCAACATCAAGGCAGACCCGGCAGCGGTGAAGCTCACCGATGATGAGGTCAAGGCTTACTACGATCAGCACGCCAAAGAGTTCATGACCCCGGACCAGGTGGTCATCGACTATCTGGAATTGAAGAAGTCCTCCTTCTTCGACCAGGTCACCGTCAAGGACGATGAACTGCAGGCTGCCTACGAGAAGGAAACCGCCAACCTCGCTGAACAGCGTCGTGCCGCGCACATCCTGATCGAAGTCAACGATAAGGTCACCGAGGCGCAAGCCAAGGCCAAGATCGAAGAAGTCCAGGCACGCCTGGCCAAAGGCGAGAAGTTCGAAGCCCTGGCCAAGGAGTTCTCCCAGGATCCAGGTTCGGCCAACAATGGCGGTGACCTGGGCTTTGCCGGCCCTGGCGTCTACGATCCGGACTTCGAAACGGCCCTGTACGGCTTGAAGCAAGACCAGGTATCGGCGCCGGTGCGCAGTGCCTTCGGTTGGCACTTGATCAAGTTGCTGGGCGTTGAAGCACCTGAGGTGCCATCGTTTGCCAGCCTGAAAGACAAGCTGACCCGCGAGCTCAAGACCCAACAGGTTGAACAGCGGTTTGTCGAAGCGACCAAGCAATTGGAAGATGCGGCATTCGAAGCGTCCGACCTGGCTCAGCCGGCATCTGACCTGAAACTGACCGTCCACACCTCGGCGCCGTTTGGCCGTGAAGGTGGCGAGGGCGTTGCAGCCAACCGTGCTGTGGTGACTGCGGCATTCAGCCCGGAAGTGCTGGATGAAGGTGCCAACAGCAGCGCCATCGAGCTGGACCCGGAAACCATCATCGTGTTGCGTGCCAAAGAGCATCTCAAGCCGGCTCAACTGCCGCTTGAGAGCGTTGCTGCGGCGATTCGCACCCAGATGACCAAGGAGCGTGCGAGCGCTGCCGCCAAAGCCCATGCCGACGAGTTGATCGCCAGCCTGCGTGACGGCAAAACCGCGCTGGACCAGCCGATTGACGGTCAGGCCTGGAAGGTGACTGAAGCGGCGACCCGCGGTCAGGAATCCATCGACCCAGCCGTGCTTCAAGCCCTGTTCCGCATGCCCAAGCCTGCGGCCAAGGACAAGCCTACTTTCACCACGGTGACGCTGCGTGATGGCAGCCTGGTGATTGTGCGCTTGAACGGCGTCAACGAAGCGGCAGCCCCTACGGACGAAGAAAAGGCGCAATACCGCCGCTTCCTCGCTTCCCGTATCGGCCAGCAGGACTTCGCGGCGTTCCGCAAGCAGCTGGAAACCCAGGCAGACATCAAGAAGTACTGATGCCGGCTTGAATAAAAAAGACCCCGTCCTGAAAAGGCCGGGGTCTTTTTTTGCCCTTGATAAAGTGGGTGCTTAACTCGCCTTATGGGTGCTTGCCTGAAAATTTGAGCTTGCCCCAGGTCAGGCCGATCACCGCTGCCAGGGTCGAAGCGGCCAATACACTGAGCTTGGCGGCCGAGAGCAAGGCCGGGTCCGAGAAGGCCAGGGACGAGATAAAGATCGACATGGTGAACCCGATCCCGGCCAGCAGGCCAACCAGGCCGACTCCTGTCCAGGTCACACCGTCCGGCAGCTTGCAGATGTTGAGCTTGACCAGCATCAGGCTCGCCAGCATCACGCCCAGGGGTTTGCCAAGTACCAGCGCAAAGATGACCCCCATGAACACCCCGTGAGCCATCGGATCATCCAGGTTGAAGCCGTGCAGGCTCACGCCAGCATTGGCCAGGGCGAAAAGCGGCATCACGCCGAATGCCACCCACGGATGCAGTGCCGATTGCACCCGTTGCACCGGCGGCAACATCTCCCGTTGGGCTTCGCGCAGTTGTTTGAGAGGTTTGGCGACTTGCTGCGCACCTTCATTCGATTGCGAGAAGCGCTCCATCAGCTCGTTGAACGTGCGTTCAATGGTCTCCAGCGGGCGCTCCGTGGTGGGCTTGGAGTTGACCGGCGTCATCAAGCCCAGGATCACCCCGGCGAGGGTCGGGTGCACGCCGGTCTTGAGCAGCCCGAACCATACAATCGCGCCAGGTAACAGATAGATCGCGGCCTTGCCGATGCCCATGCGTTGGAACACCAGCACCAGCGCCAGCCCGCCTGCGGCAATCACCAAGCCCATGTAATCGAGACTGGCAGTGAAGAAGATCGCGATGATCAGGATCGCCACGATGTCATCGATGATCGCCAGGGCCAGCAACAGGATACGCACGCCACTGGGAATCGACTTGCCCAGCAGCGCCAGCACGCCAACAGCAAAGGCGATGTCGGTCGCGGTGGGTACCGCCCAGCCACTGGCGGCGACGGTGCCGTGGTTGAGCAGGGTGTAGATGAGTGCAGGCATCAGCACACCGCCCAGCGCAGCGCCCAAGGGCAGCGTGGCCAGTTTCAGGTTGGCCAGGGCGCCATCTTTGATTTCCTGACGGATCTCGGCGCCGACTACCAGAAAGAAGATGGTCATCAGCCCGTCATTGACCAGAAAGTGCAGGGAGCGCGAGACGCTGTAATCGCCAAGTCCCAGGGTAACAGGCGTATTCCAGAAGTGTTCGTAGGTCGCGGCGGCGGGGCTGTTGGCCCAGATCAGCGCCACGATCGCTGCCAACAGCAGGACGATACCGCTCACGGCTTCGATATGGGAAAAACGCTCAAGGGCAGACAGCGCGCCCTCAGTCAGGCGCTGAGGGCGGGGGATGGCAGGGTGTTTATCAGGCACGACAAATCTCCATTGGCGGCCCGACCAATGCTTGGCTTTTAACCTGCGCCGTGCCTTATGCAGCAACGCACCCAGAGGCGATGATAGGAAGTAGAGGAATAAGTTGTAAACAAACTTGTCATCGGCCGTGCCAGGCCTTGCCCGTCATTGCACCCAGCGCCAGCGCTATCAACCCCAGCACGGCCCATGGAAATGCGATGACGCCCCAGTGTTGGAGCATCAAGCCGCCAGCCAGCCCACCCCCGGCAATGCCAAGGTTCCACGCGGTGACCAGCATGGATTGCGCGGCATCGGCCGAGTTGCCGGCCGACTTCGCGAGTGCGGTTTGCAGCAGGGCCGGCAGGCCTCCGAAAGCCAGGCCCCAGGCCGCCACGCTGATGTAGATGCAGATCGCAGAGCTGATCCAGAAACCCAGGAGCAGGGCAGCTGCGGCGAACGTCGCGCAACTGATGAGGGTCAGCAACCGCAGGTGTTGATCAATCCATATGCCCACCAACCAGATGCTTACCAACGCCATCAAGCCGAACACCAGTAATACCTGGTCGATCTCGCTGCCGATGCCGGCGGGCACCAGCAAGGGAGCGATGTAGGTGTAGAGGATGTTATGAGCCAACACATAGGTGAAGGTCACCCACAGCACTGGGCGGATTCCCGGCATGGCCAGCACGCGATTCAAGCTCAGACGTTTGCTGGCTGCTTCGCCGGCAAAATCCGGCAATTGCCAGCGCGCCCACACCAGCAGTAACAGGGTCAGGCCGGTCATGATGGCAAAGCTGCTGCGCCAACCGACCAGCGTGCCAAGCAGGGTGCCAGCAGGTACGCCGAGGGACAAGGCCAGCGGCGCACCGAGCATGGCCACGGCGATCGCCCGGCCCTGCAGATGAGGGGCAACCATGCGGCTGGCGTAGACTGCCAACAGCGCCCACAGCAGCCCGGCGAATACACCCGCAAAGAAGCGAGCGATCAAGGTCACGCCGTAGTGGTTGGAAAACGCGGTGACACTGTTGACCAAGGCAAAGCCGCCTATGGCGATCAACAGCAGAGGCCTGCGACGCCAGCCACGGGTCAGCAAGGTCAGCGGGATGGCCGCGAGCAATGAGCCCAGGGCGTAGAGCGTCACCAACTGCCCGACCAGCGCCTGTGACACTTCCAGCCCGGCGCTCATTTGCGGCAGCAGCCCGGCGGGCATGGCCTCGGTGAGGATGGTAATAAAGCCGGCCGAGGCCAGGGCCAGCAACCCTGCCAATGGCAGGGGTTCATGCACGGGCGCCGTAGCGGTCAATGAAGCGTTGTTGTTCATGGGAGTCTCCTTGAAGGGGCAAGGAGGCAGGGTAGGGGGCTGCGATGCGCGGAAAAACAGGCTAAGGTGCCGAACTTATCGGACATTTTTGTCCGCAATCGACCAAGGCATCAGCATGGACAGTCTGAGCGGGCTCTCGGTATTCGTACAGGTCGCGCAAACCCGTAGCTTCACCGCGGCCGGGCGGGTATTGGGCGTGTCATCCTCAGCGGTAGGTAAAAGCATCGCACGCATGGAGGAGCGCCTGGGTGTCAGGCTGTTTCATCGAAGTACCCGCAGTATCACCCTGACCAGTGAGGGCGCGCTGTTGCTGGAGCGCTCGCGGCGTATCCTGGCGGAAGTGGAAGCGGCTGAGCTGGAGTTGAGCGAGGCCAGTGCCACCCCGCGGGGCAAACTGCGTATCAGCGTGCCCCAAGTGCGCGGGTTGTTGATGCCGGTGATCAGTGGCTTTATGCGTGCCTATCCGGATATCGAGTTGGACGTGGATTTTTCCGACCGTATGGTGGATGTCATCGATGAAGGCTTCGACGCGGTGATCCGCACCGGCAAGCCGGAAGACTCGCGCTTGATGGCGCGCCATCTGGGGCATTATCAATTGGTACTTGTCGGTACGCCCGGCTATTTCGACCAATACGGCACGCCACTCCTGCCCCAGGACTTGAGTCATCACGCCTGCCTTCGGCATAAATTCTGCGCCTCCGGCAAACTCGAGCCCTGGCCGCTGCGACGGGTGCCGGGCGCGGCGGAGCCGAGCTTGCGTGCGCCGCTGGTCAGCAGCACCATTGAGTCTCTCAAGCATGTGGCTCAGGAAGGTCTCGGTATTGCGTGTCTGCCGGACTACATGGTCAACGAGGCGGTTGCGCAAGGGGCTTTGCAGCGCGTGCTGGATGAACACCTCGAACACCGTGGCAGTTTCTGGTTGCTGTGGCCGGCCAGTCGCCATGCCTCGGCCAAATTGCGCGTGTTTATCGACCATATGTGTGCCGGGCTTTTTCCTACTGACGCGGCTTCACAAGGCTGAGATGTTTAACCGACAGGAATGCGCGCTTCAAGGCCGCGTTCTGTTGCACAATACCGTCCGGACCGTTTTCCACAGGATTTTCAATGTCGACATCATTTCACTTGCGTAGCCTCGGGTTGGCGCTGGTGCTGGCGGGCGCCGCGGGCTGCTCCTCACCCAAGACCGCTATCTATGAACATGAGAATTTCGACGATTCCGGTACGTTTTCCCGCGATTACCCGGTCAGCGATGTAGCGGCGTGTGAAGCGGCGCGTCGTGCCCTGCTGAGCCAGGGTTACATCATTACCAGCAGCGATCCAAAGCTGGTGGCGGGCAACAAGAGTTTCCAGCAGACCGGCGAGACCCATCTGCAGATCAGTTTCAACGTGGTGTGCGCTGCTGATGGCAAAGGCAGCAATCACTCGACGATGTTTGCCAACGCCTTGCAGGATCGCTATGCGCTGAAGAAGGTCAACAACTCCGCCAGCCTCGGCGTGGGTGTGCTGGGTTCGGTGTCGATGCCGATCGGCTCCACTGACGACTCGATGGTGAAAGTCGCGAGCGAGACCGTCTCGGCGCCGAAGTTCTACGAGCGTTACTTTGCGCTGGTGGATGTGTTCCTGCCGCAGGAGGTCAAGCAGGCCGAGCATATACCCGAGCAGCCCAAGGCTGACCTGGGTGTGCCTGAACCCAAGGCCGCTCCGGTAGCCGCTCCAGTAGCCGAGAAGGTCGAGGCGCCGAAGGAGGCACCTGTAGCGCCTGCCGCTTCGCAACCCCTGGCACCGCCACCTGAGGCTGCGCCGATCGCACCGACCCCGGAACCTGCGCCTGCCTCGGCGCCAGCAACCGAGCCCGCGCCGGCGCCGACCAATCCCAGCCTGCCTGCGCCGACAGAGGCAATACCGCCCTTGCCAGCGCCTGCGCAGTAACTCAGATGGCTACGGGATCGGCCTTGTCGACGTTGATCCCGTAGCGGCTGATGGCCAGGGCGACGTTGTCACGACCAATCACACCGTCATCAGCCAACGCCTTCAAGGCTGCTAAAGCGATAAAGTGCCGGTCTACCTCGAAGAACTCGCGCAATGTCTCGCGGGTGTCCGATTGCCCGAAACCGTCGGTACCCAGTGCGACAAAACGGCGGTTATGCACGAAGGGGCGAATCTGGTCGGCGAACAACTTCATGTAGTCCGTGGCCACCACCACAGCGCCGGTTCTCCCGGCAAGGCAGGTTTCGACGTAGCTTTGGCGCGGCTCGCTTTGCGGGTGCAGGAGGTTCCAGCGTTCGGCGGCGTGCCCATCACGGCGCAATTCGGTCAGGCTGGTGACGCTCCAGACATCGCTATGCACGGCGAAATCCTTGGCGAGCAACTCGGCTGCGGCGATCACTTCGCGCAAGATTGAACCGCTGCCCATGAGCTGCACCTTTGCCTGCGGGTGGCTGCTCAGCGGATACATGCCCTTGAGAATGCCTTCTTCAACGCCTTCCGGCATCCCCGGGTGCGGATAGTTTTCGTTGAGCAGGGTGATGTAGTAATAGATGTCCTCCTGTTCGACATACATGCGCCGCATACCCTCGCGAATAATCACCGCCAGTTCGTAGGCAAAAGTCGGGTCATAGGCCACGCAGCAGGGAATCACCGACGCCAGGATATGGCTGTGCCCGTCGTCGTGCTGCAAGCCTTCACCCATCAGCGTGGTGCGCCCGGCCGTGGCGCCCAGCAGGAAGCCCCGCGCTCGCGCATCGCCCGCCGCCCAGGCCAGGTCGCCGACGCGCTGGAAGCCGAACATCGAGTAGAAAATATAGAACGGCACGGTCATCAGGCCATGGTTGCTATAGGACGTGCTTGCCGCAATCCAGGAAGAAATGGCGCCGGATTCATTCAGCCCTTCCTGCATGATCTGTCCGTCTTTGCTTTCTTTGTAGTAGCTCAATTGCCCGGCGTCCTGTGGGGTATAGAGCTGGCCGACGGCTGAGTGGATACCGATCTGGCGGAACAGGCTTTCCATGCCAAAGGTGCGCGACTCATCCGGCACAATAGGCACGATCAGCTTGCCCAAATGCGTGTCCTTGAGCAGCGTGCCGAGGATGCGCACAAAGGCCATGGTGGTGGAGATGGCGCGCTCACCGGTGTCTTTGAGTTGGGTGGCGAAGGCGCTCAGCTCGGGGATTTGCAGCGGCGCAGCGCTAGTGTGGCGCGCTGGCACATAGCCTCCCAGTGCCTGCCGTCGTGCGGCAAAGTAGTGGGCCTCTTCGCTGTCGACGGCGGGTTTGAGGTAGGGGATTTCTTCGAGCCGGTCATCGTCGACCTCCAGGCCGAAGCGGTCGCGGAAAGCTTTTACCGCTTCGGCCCCCATCTTCTTCAGCTGATGGTTGATGTTTTGGCCTTCGCCAGCTTCACCCATGCCGAAGCCCTTGACCGTCTTGGCCAGTATCACCGTGGGCTGGCCCTTGTGGCGCACGGCGGCGGCGTAGGCGTTGTAGACCTTGTCCGGGTCATGCCCGCCCCGTGAGAGTTTCCAGATGTCGTCGTCGGACATGTCCGCAACCAGCGCCAGCAACTGCGGGTATTTGCCAAAGAAGTGTTCACGCACATAAGCGCCATCCTGGGATTTGTAATTCTGGTAGTCGCCGTCCACGCATTCCATCATGCGTTGGCGCAGCAGGCCGCTCTGGTCCTTTTCCAGCAGCGCGTCCCAGCCGCCGCCCCAGATCACCTTGATCACATTCCAGCCGGCGGCACGGTACAGGCTCTCGAACTCCTGGATCACCTTGGCATTGCCGCGCACCGGACCATCCAGGCGTTGCAGGTTGCAGTTGACCACGAAGATCAGGTTGTCGAGTTTTTCGCGGCCCGCCAGGGAGATGGCCGCCAGGGATTCGGGCTGGTCCATTTCGCCATCGCCGAGGAATGCCCAAACCTTGCGGCCCTGATGCTGCTTGAGGTCTCGAAACTCCAGGTACCGCATAAAACGCGCCTGGTACGCGGCAGTGATCGGTCCCAGGCCCATGGAGACCGTAGGGAATTGCCAGAAGTCCGGCATCAACCGTGGGTGAGGGTAGGAAGACAAACCCTCGCCACCGACCTCGCGACGAAAGTTATCCAGCTGCGCTTCGCTGATACGGCCCTCCAGGTAGGCACGGCCATAAATGCCTGGTGAGGAATGGCCCTGGATGTACACCAGGTCGCCGTCGAATGTGTCGGTTCGGCCACGGAAAAAATGATCGAAGCCTACGTCATACAGCACGGCGGCTGACGCATAGGTGGCGATATGCCCACCTACGCCTGAGTGTTTGCCTGCGCGCAATACCATCGCCATGGCATTCCAGCGGATGAACGCATTGGTGCGCCGCTCGATGGCCTGGTTACCGGGGTAGGGCAGCTGGCGCTCAACCGGGATGGTATTGACGTAGGGAGTGGTCACCCGCCCGTAGAAGTCGCCATGCCGTGCAACGTCGAAATCCAGCAACTGATCGATCAGGTAATGAGCGCGGGGGCGGCCCTCGGTGGACAGCACCGATTCGATGGACTCCAGCCATTCGCGGGTTTCCTGTGGATCATCGTCGAGTCTTACTGGGTCATTCGGGGTCATGTGAGGCTCCAGGGTAGGCGGATTCAAGCAGCGAGCTCCTCGCGGGAGTGATGCAAAATGTAGTTGCAATTGCAACGAGATGCCAGAATCTAGCGCGGGATGAGCTACTATTGCAACCTTCTTGAAATTCCCCGGATGGTGTTGCATGTCGTCGAAAGAACCGGATGTATGGTTCCGTTTTGTCAGGGCTCACAGGACGGTCATCCGTGAAATCGAGCGGCGCCTGGCTGCGGCGGGCCTGCCGCCGTACGCCTGGTACGATGCGTTGTGGGGCCTGGAAAGCGGGCCCGGCGGCACCCGGCGTATGCACGAACTGGCCGATGTGCTGGCCATTGAGCGCTATAACCTCACGCGCCTGGTGGACCGCCTGGAAAAGGACGGCCTGGTAGTGCGTTCCCGCTCCGATGGCGACGGTCGTGCGGCGTTTGCCTCGATCACGGACACGGGTCGAGCGCTGCGCAAGAGCATGTGGAAAATCTACGAAAGCACCGTGGACGAGCTGTTCATTTCACAAATCGAACCCGAGCAGCGCCAGGCATTTGCCGATGCCCTGGAGCGCACGGCGGGCTTGGCGATGGATGCGGGTGTGCAAGTGCGCAGCCGACGTAAATCGTAGGTTCGAAAACAGACTCAGTGCGGGGGACCTTGCTTGCGCAATTGCATTCCCCCTCACTTCAGGTGATAACGCTGCAGTGCGTTTTCCACCTGCTGCACCTCGGTACGCCCTTCATCGGCCAGCGCTCTTAACGCTGACGCCACAATCCAATAGCGGCTCGGCGCAGAGGCCTGCATCGAGCCTGCGCCCAAGGCGATAAATCGTGCATCTACATGCGCGGCTAATTGATCGACAATCACCTGCGGATAACCGGTGACGGCAATGACGGGTGCGCTACTGCCTGCCAGGCAATCACGTAAATGGCAGCTGCGCCTGGGGGCCAAGGGGTGCAAGCGGTTCCAGCGCTCCGCGGTCGCCGCCTCACGGGCCAACCGTGTGTAGCTGGGGCTGCTCCACACCTGCGCCGTAATATTCCAGTCCTGTTCCAGCAACTCTGCGGCGTACATCACCTCTTCCAGCGCCCGGCCAGCCCCGAGCAGGCGCACATCTGCTGCTTGTCCACGCCGGATCGGATACATGCCTTTGTGGGCATCCTCTCGGTCCTGGGCAGTCAGTGTCGTGTGGGCATCCTGGTCATGCAGCGTCAAATAATAAAAACCTGGCTGGCCGTCGATGTACAGCGTGCGTAGTCCTGCCAGCACAATCGCTCGAGCTTCGTCTCCCGAGGCGGGATCGTAGGGTGTGCAGCGTGGATGGGTCGCCAGCCATACTGGCAATGACGGGTGCGTGCCCTTGGGCCACGGGGAAGGCTGGTTCTCGATGTCATTGCACAAGATGCCACGTTGGGCGGTCTGCTCCGACAGTGCGCACAACTGTGCAGACGACACTGCGCTGTGCAGATAGAGCAGGGGTTTTTCGCCGCGATTGCACGCAAACCAGATAGGCCAGTTGCCCACGCGGCGGCTGCATGACTGGCCACGGATCACCCAGGCGTGCCGGCTGGATTCCAGGGTATTGGCCATGCTCATCACCGTATACAGCGGCGAGTTGCCCGGGCAAACGGCGGTGCTGAGTGCATCGATGCAGCTCTGCGCAGAATGCGCGATAGAGGCAGGCATGGGTCCAAGCTCCTTCCAACGGATATTTGTACCCTACTGGAAATGTGATTGCATTTGCAATGATTGCAATCGCACTTCAAGTCATGGGATTAAATTATCCGGCGCCTGTCGCGTTTAACTTTTCAAGCGCAGGAATGTCACAACGTCGACATTTTTTCGTCATGACGGCACTTTAGGCTGGGTTCGCAGGTCATTTACCTGCCACCGCTCTCATTTGAAGAAGGAGTCCACCATGGACGATTACCAGGAAGAACTGCTGGAGTACCAGGCATTCGAGTTGGACCCGCTGGATCCGGTTGACGATGCCACCGAGCTGTAACGCTGACTTCAGGCGGAGTGCCGCTGACTGCGGCGAAATTCCCCTGGGGTCTGGTTATTCCAGCGCCTGAAGGCCCGCTGGAAGGCTTGGGCTGAAGCAAAGCCAAGCAAGTAGGCGATCTCGCCAAATGCCAGCTCGGTATCGCGAATATAGGTCATGGCCAGGTCGCGGCGGGTGTCGTTGAGAATTGCGCGAAACTGTGTGCCTTCCTCGGCCAGTTTGCGCCGCAGTGTCCAGGTCGGCAGTTTTAAGCGTGCCGCCACCTCTTCCAGGTCGGGTTCCCGGCCGCCATTGAGCATCGGCCCGAGCAACCGCGTGATGCGCTCGCGCAGGCTGCGGGTGCGAGTCAGCTGCTCCAACTCCCTTTCACACAGCTGCAGCAGCAGGTGCCAGGTGCTTGGGCAGTGCTGTGGGTTGCGCAGCGCCAAGGTGGGTTGGCTCAGACGCAGTTGATTGGCATCGGCGCCGAAGTGCACCAGGCCGCTTCCCAGCCTATTGTAGTGTTCGTGATAGTCCGGCGCGTCGAATTCGATTTCTATCCGTTGTGCCTGCACCGGCTGTTGCGCCAGGCTGGATAATTGTTGCAGCCAACCGGCGATGATCGAGTCCACCACAAAGCGGTTATAGGCGTTGTAGGGGCTGATGGAGTAGAACCGCAGCCAGGCGCCTTCGGCATCTTCATGAAAGCTCGATTGCCCGCGATAGTTGGAGCCGTACAGCGCTTCAAAGCGTGTGAGCGTGCGCGCCGCTTCGCGCACATTGGGGGCCTGGGCGGCGGTGACACCGGCCAGGCCGGCCTGGCTCAAGCGGCTGAGTTGGCCCATGCGCAGGCCCAGGCCCGGGTCGCCGGTCAGTTGGATGGCCGCGTGGCCCAGGCGCATATAGCGCGGGATCGACAGGCGTGCGCCGGCTTCAGCCAGGCGTGCAGGGTCCAGGCCGTATTGCAGCAACAGCGGTTGCGGGTCCAGGCCGTGGCTCTGGATGGCATCGGCCAGGGTGTGCACGAAGCCCACCGACAGATCCCCCAGGCGCACCGGCTTCAAGGGCTACAGCCAGATATTCAGCAGGCGCGCGCCACGGGCATCGCCGTCGGCGAACACTTGCCCGTTGCTGCTCAGAAAACTCTGGCCGGCGCTGCCCAGGTCCCAGAACTGCCCACGTAAAAACACGCTCATGCCCGCCATGGCCTGGCTGACAGGCTGCTGGCTGATCAGCGTGAGGCGGCGCCAGGCGGCGCCTTCGCTGGTTTCTTCGGGTTTGAGGCTGACCTCGGAAGGCGTCGACACGCTCTTGAAGCCGCGCCATGGACGGTCCCAGGTGTCGCGGCCAGTGACGAAGGCCGGTACTGCGATCAGTTGCGCACCTTGCTCGTTGAGCTTGCGATAGTTGTCCGGGTACCAGCTGTCGCTGCCGACCAGGATGCCCAGGCGCCCGGCAGGCGTATCCACCACGCTGACGACATTCTCATCGCCTGGCTCGATAAAGCCACGCTCATCGTAGATCGGGTAGAGCTGACGCTGCGGTTGGCCCAGTGGCAAACCGTCGGCGGCAAATACCACGCTGGCGTTGTACAGCGCGCCATGGCCGACTTCCAACTGCCCCTGGATCACGCTCGGGTTGGGCAGGGCGATGGAGCCTGCCACCAGGGTTACGCCAAATTCTTTTGCCAGGCCGCCGAACACCACTTGATAGTCGCGCGCCATGGCAGGTGCCTTCATGCGCAGGTAGGCGTCATCCATGCGGTTGTCGCCGGTGGCGCTGATCCAGGCTTTCGCAAACTGCAGTGGGTTGCTGATCGACAGCCAGTTCATCGCATCCTTCAAATGCGTGGCCTGGTACAGCTCGTTTTTTTCGCCCTTGAGCATCAGCCAGGTGCCGATATGTTCGGGCAGCACCACGATGGTCTTGGCGTTGATCAGGCCTTGGTCGCGCGCTTTTTGCAGGTAGCTCGACAGCTTCAGATGCAGGCGTTCCAGGCTTTGATAGTCGGCAGGGAACAGCTCTGGCTGAATGCCGAGCAGGTTGCCACGGTCGGCTGGTTCGCCCTCATTGACGGCGAGGGTGATACGCAGGTCCGACAGGTAATGCGCCACGGGGCGCTCCTGGGTCCACACCAGATACGCGGAGAGGGCGGCAACCAGGGCCATGGTGACGGTGAACGCTAGAAGTTTACGCATGGGGCAACAGACAACAGACCAGGTGCAGGGTTCGCGACTAGGGTAGGGCCCATGGCGCGGCTTGCCAAGGGGCGCTGTGCATTTGGATCAATAACTTGTCAGTTTCAGTCATTGAGCCGTGGTCCACCGCCTCTTAGTCTGTGGGACATAAACCGATGGCACACCGTTCGAGTGCGCCACGTCCCGTGATGATCCGTTGTGGAGCTGTACCATGACCGCTGCTGCCTACCCGCACCTGCTGGCCCCGTTGGACCTGGGTTTTACCACCTTGCGCAACCGTACCCTGATGGGCTCGATGCACACCGGCCTGGAAGAAAAGCCCGGCGGTTTCGAGCGCATGGCAGCCTACTTTGCCGAGCGCGCCCGTGGTGGCGTGGGCCTGATGGTCACCGGCGGCATTGGTCCGAATGATGAAGGCGGTGTATACGCCGGGGCAGCCAAGCTGACCACTGAAGAAGAGGCGCGCAAGCACAAGATCGTCACCCAGGCGGTGCACGAGGCGGGCGGCAAGATCTGCATGCAGATCCTTCACGCTGGGCGTTATGCCTACAGCCCCAAGCAGGTGGCGCCGAGTGCGATCCAGGCGCCGATCAACCCGTTCAAGCCCAAGGAATTGGATGAGGAGGGCATCGAGAAGCAGATTCAGGATTTTGTCACCTGCTCTTTGCTGGCCCAGGCCGCCGAATACGACGGTGTGGAAATCATGGGTTCGGAGGGCTACTTCATTAACCAGTTCCTCGCCGCCCAGACCAACCATCGCACCGACCGTTGGGGCGGCAGCTTTGAAAACCGTATGCGCCTGGCGGTGGAGATCGTGCGTCGCGTGCGCGAGGCCGTCGGCCCGAACTTCATCATTATCTTCCGCCTGTCGATGCTTGATCTGGTGGAAGGCGGCAGCGTCTGGAAGGAAATCGTGCAGTTGGCCAAGGCTATCGAGCAGGCTGGCGCGACGATCATCAACACCGGTATCGGCTGGCACGAAGCGCGTATCCCTACCATTGCCACCAAGGTCCCGCGTGGCGCCTTCAGCAAAGTCACCGCCAAATTGCGCGGTGCGGTGCAGATTCCGCTGATCACCACCAACCGCATCAACACCCCGGAAATCGCCGAGCAGATCCTGGCCGAAGGCGATGCCGACATGGTCTCGATGGCGCGCCCGTTTCTGGCCGACCCGGAGTTCGTCAACAAGGCCGCCGCTGGGCGCGCCGATGAAATCAACACCTGCATCGGCTGCAACCAGGCGTGCCTGGACCACACCTTCGGCGGCAAGCTGACCACCTGTTTGGTCAACCCGCGCGCCTGCTATGAAACCGAACTCAATTACCTGCCCGTCAAGCAGATCAAGAAAATCGCGGTGGTCGGCGCCGGCCCTGCCGGTCTGGCCGCTGCCACTGTTGCCGCTGAGCGTGGGCATCAGGTGACCTTGTTCGATTCCGCCAGCGAGATTGGCGGCCAGTTCAATATCGCCAAGCGTGTGCCGGGTAAGGAAGAGTTTTTCGAAACCCTGCGTTACTTCAAACGCAAATTGCAGACCACTCACGTAGAGCTGTGCCTCAACACTCGTGTGGGCGTCGAGCAGCTGGTGGCAGGTGGTTATGACGAGGTGATCCTGGCCACCGGTATCGCGCCGCGCACCCCGGCGATCCCGGGAGTCGAGAACGCCAAGGTGTTGAGTTACCTGGATGTGATCCTGGAGCGCAAGCCGGTGGGCAAGCGTGTGGCGGTGATCGGCGCCGGCGGCATCGGTTTCGATGTATCGGAATTCCTCGTACACCAAGGCGTGTCTACCAGCCTGGATCGCGAGGCGTTCTGGAAAGAGTGGGGCATCGATACCCAACTGGAAGCACGTGGCGGGGTGGCCGGGATCAAGCCCGAGCGCCATGCGCCGGCCCGCGAGGTGTTCCTGCTGCAACGCAAGGCTTCCAAGGTTGGCGACGGCCTGGGCAAGACCACCGGCTGGATTCACCGTACCGGTTTGAAGAACAAACAGGTGCAGATGCTCAACAGTGTCGAGTACTTGAAGATCGATGATCAAGGCTTGCATATCCGCATCGGCGCCGAGGGTGAACCGCAGGTGCTGGCGGTGGACAACATTGTCATCTGCGCCGGCCAGGACCCGCTGCGCGAACTGCATGACGGCCTGGTCGCTGCCGGCCAGAACGTGCACCTGATCGGCGGTGCCGATGTGGCCGCCGAGCTGGACGCCAAGCGCGCCATCAATCAGGGCTCGCGCCTGGCGGCCGAGTTGTAAGGCGACAACAGGGGCGGTGTTAGACTTGCCGCCCCTTTCTCATTCAGATACCTGCCGATGGGCCCTTTCGATTGGCTGCCTTATGCGCCCCTTGAACCTGTGCAGCTTGATTGGCTGAACGGCATCGAGTTGGCCGTGCTGCGCCTGGACCGCATCGACCCGCTGATCAGCGGCAACAAGTGGTTCAAACTTACCGAACACTTGGCTCAGGCCCGCGCTACCGGCGCCAAAGGGGTTATCAGCCTTGGCGGGGCTCACTCCAACCATCTGCACGCACTGGCAGCGGCGGGCAAGCGCTTTGATTTTCCCACGGTCGGCCTGTTGCGCGGCCATCCCCAAGACACTCCCACGGTGCTCGACCTCAAGACCTTCGGCATGCAACTGCATTGGCTGGGCTACGGCGGTTATCGGGCGCGGCATGAGCCGGGTTTCTGGCTGCCCTGGCGCGAGCAGTATCCCGACCTTTATCCGATACCCGAAGGCGGTGGTGGTCTGGACGGCGCGCTGGGCTGTGGGGTGTTGGTGGAGCAGGCGCGGGTGCAGTTGAGCCACCTCGGTTGGACGGATTACGACGCATGGTGGCTGGCGGCGGGCACCGGTACTACTCTGGCCGGGTTGGTGCTGGCGGAGGCCGGCGCGCATCCGGTGTACGGCGCAATGGCTGTGCCGGATGATCATGGCGTGGCGCAGAATGTGAGTGCGATTGTGCAGACCGGTTATGAGTTGCTGGACGCCTGCCGTGGCGGCTTTGCCAAGGTCGATCCGCTGCTGCTCGACTTTATCGAGCGCACCGAACGGGCCTGCGGTGTGCCACTGGAGCCGCTCTACACCGGCAAGGCGCTGCTGGCATTGAAGCAACAGATCGAGGCCGGACGCTTTGCCCCCGGCGCGCGGCTGATCTTCATCCACACTGGCGGCCTGCAAGGCCGCCGAGGTTTCCTGTAGGTGTCAACGGGTGGGATTGTGCCCGCCCGGCATCATTCGCAAGGCAGTGTTATCGCGCATCACATAATGGTGAAAGATCCCCGCCAGCGCATGCAGCCCGATCAGCCAGTAACCGATCTGGGCGAACAGCACGTGCCAGCCTTCAATCTCCTCGGCCAACGCCTTGTTTTCTGCAATCAGCGGCGGTAACTCCATCCCATAGAACATCACCGAATGCCCCTTGGCACTGACGATCAACCAACCGGCAATCGGCAACCCGATCATCAACGCATACAGCGCCCCATGCATAAGCTTCGCCAGCAGGCTCTGCCATGGCGGCGGTGCCGGTACGATCTTCGGCGCCACCCCCAGGCTGCGTGCGAACAGGCGCAGCCACACCAGCACAAACACGGTAAGTCCGAACATAAAGTGCATTTCGACAATCAGCGTGCGCGCACCGCTGCCTTTGGGGAATTGCCCGCGTAACTCAATGCAGGCGTAGACCACCGCCAGCAGCACTACCATCAACCAGTGCAACGCAATCGACATGGTGCTGTAGCGCGTATCGGAGTTTTTCCACGGCATCGCTTTTTTCCTCACTCATCAGGGCATACCTCCGCTCTTTAGCGACGGAGTACGTTAACTGTATGCCCGTTTTGAGCGCTTCGCTCGTTGCCAATGCCGTTGCCTTGATCCTGGTCAGTAACTTTGCGGCATTTCCCCGCGTGCCAGGCGTGCGTTGATGTCGGCGATGACATTCGGCAGGTCGTTGATAGTGTCGATCAGGTAGTGCGGGCGCGAGCCTTCGAACATCGCTTCGATACGCTGACGCTCGCTGGCCAGTGTGGCGCTGTCCAGGGCGCGAAATTGCTCGTAGGTCAGGCCCAGGGCATTGCCCGAACAGGTCAGCGCTACGGTCCACATCCCGGCACGACGGCCTTCGAGAATACCCGGCACGGTGTCGTCGACCTTCACGCACGCGGCCACATCATCAATGCCCAGGGCAATCACGTTGGCCAGGGCCTGGGCCGGCCAAGGGCGGCCGTTGGGGACTTCGTCGGTCGCGACCACGTGGTCAGCGACATAGCCGTTGGTGGCGGCCAGGGCGACGACTTTGTCCATCACCTGCTTGGGATAGCCGGAGCAGGAGCCGATCTTGATACCTTGGGCGCGCACGCCGGCCAGGGTGTCGAGGGCGCCGGGGATCAGGGCTGAATGTTCGGCGATCTTCTCGATTTGCAGCGGCATGAAACGCTGGTAGATGGAGGTCACGTCATCATCGGTCGGTGTGCGGCCGAAGGCCTTGCGGTAGCGCTCGGCAACTTGCGGCTGGTCGCAGAGAGTGCGGATATGGTCCCACTTGCCCATGCCCATCGGGCCACGGGCTTCTTCGATAGAGACTTGCACGTCGAACTCGGCAAACGCCTCGACAAAGATCTGCGTGGGGGCAAAGGAGCCGAAGTCGACCACGGTGCCGGCCCAGTCGAGGATAACGGCCTGGAGGGTGTTGGGGTTTTGATAGTTCATGGTTCAGGTCCTGTGGGTAATGGGGGCAATCAAATGTCCAGCACTTCCATTTCTTGCAGCACGTCGGCGATAGCCTTGACCGCCGCCTGCATACCGGCCGCATCGACATGGCCGATGCAGCCCACGCGAAAGGTTTCCACCTGGGTCAGCTTGCCGGGGTAAAGGATGAAACCCTTGACCTTGACCCGTTCGTAGAAGTCCTTGAACTGGTAGCGCGGGTCTTTTGGTGCGTGGAAGGTGACGATGATCGGCGCCTGGATCGCCGCCGGCAGGAAACTGCGCAGGCCCAGCGCAGCCATGCCGTCCAGCAGTGCCTGACAGTTGTCGGCGTAGCGTTGATGACGGGCGGGCAGGCCGCCTTCTTCGGCGTATTGCAGCAACGCTTCATGCAGGGCCGCGACGACGTGGGTCGGTGGGGTGAAACGCCATTGTCCGGTCTTGGCCATATAGGTGTGCTGGTCGAACAGGTCCATTGCCAGGGAATGGCAGTTGCCCTGGGAGGCGGCCAGCGCAGCTTTTTCGGCAAAGACAAAGCCCATGCCCGGTACGCCTTCCAGGCATTTGCCCGAGGCGGCGATCAGCGCCTCGAACGGCATTTCGCGAGCATCAATCGGCAGCGCGCCGAAAGAACTCATGGCATCGATGATCAGGCGCTTGTCGTGGCGTTTGACGACCTGGGCGATCTCCGCCAGCGGGTTGAGAATGCCGGTACTGGTTTCGCAATGGATCAACGCGACGTGGGTGATGGCCGCGTCAGCCTGCAGTAGGCGATCTACATCGGCAGCGGTGGTGGGCTCGTCCTCAGCGGTTTCAAAGGTGCTGAACGAGCGACCGAGCACTTCGCAAATCTTCGCCAGGCGCTTGCCGTAGGCGCCGTTGATCAGCACCAACACCTTGCCATTGCGCGGGACCAGCGTGCCGATGGCGGCTTCGACGGCGAAGGTGCCGCTGCCCTGCAACGGCACGCAATGGTGGCTGTCGGCAGCATTGAGGATCGCCAGCAGCTGCGTGCAGACGCTGGCGGTGAGCTGGTTGAAGCGATCGTCCCACGACCCCCAATCCACCATCATCGCCTGACGGGTGCGGGTCGAAGTGGTCAGGGGGCCAGGGGTCAACAGGATCGGCGCGGCAGTGGTCATCTCAAATCCTCGCAAGGGTCGGGGTTGAAGCTACGGCGCCTAAATTGCAGTTTGGCTTGTTATCAATCAAATTGTTTGTTGTTATGCGAGCTATCAGTGAGGCCGATAGCTATGAATCTGTTCCAACTACGTGCATTCGATGCCGTGGCCCGCGAGGGCAGTTTTACCCGTGCTGCGGCGCGGCTGTTCATCAGCCAGCCGGCGGTAACCGGGCATATCAAGGCGCTTGAAGAGCATTACCAGATTGCGCTGTTGCGCCGTACCGCCCGGCGGGTGGAGTTGACCGAAGAGGGCGCACGCCTGGCGGCCATCACCCGGGCGATCTTCGGTTTGGTGGATGAGGCGCAGACCATGCTGGAGGCCAACCGGCAGTTGCTCACTGGGCGCCTGGAAGTAGCCGCGGATGGTCCGCACCTGGTGATGCCGATGATCGCCAGCCTGCGCTCGCGCTACCCGGGCATTACCGTGAACCTGCGCCTGGGCAACGCCCAGGAAACCCTGGCGGCGCTGCTGTCCGAACATGCCGATGTGGCAGTGCTCACCGAGGTGGAGCCGCGCAATGGCTTGCACCTGCAACCTCTGGACGAGTCACGGATTTGCGCGCTGGTGCCGGCAGCGCATCCGTGGGCAAAGCAGCCCGACGGGATTGAACTGGCGCAGCTGCATGAGGTGATCATGGTGCTGCGTGAACCCAGTTCCATTACCCGGCGCACGTTCGACGACGCGTGCCTGGCGGCGAATGTGCAGCCCAGGGTGCTGCTGGAACTGGACAGCCGTGAAGCCGTGACCGAAGCCGTCGCGGCCGAACTGGGGGTAGGGGTGGTGTCGTCGATGGAGGTCAGCCCGGACCCGCGGGTACACGCTGTGCCGATCCTGGGCGATGGCCTGCTGAACCGGCATACGCTCGGCTGCATGGAGCGGCGCCGTTCGCTGCGCTTGATTCAGGCTTTTTTCGAGTTGGCGTGAAGGCTGTCACGCACTATCTCCAAAAAGCTCGCCACCACGCGACGTGAGCTCTGTTCTTTCAGGCAGACGAGGGTTTCCTTCATGCGCTGAGTGCAGTCGCGGATCGGCATGGCGTACACCCGAGCGTCTGCGCCGAACTCTGCCGCCGATACCACGCCCACGCCAATGCCCACCACCACTGCTTCACGCGCGGCTTCGCGGCCTTCAACTTGAATCGCCGGGCGAATGCGCAGGCCGGCCTGGCGCATTTCCTGCTCCAGGGTCTGACGGGTCACTGAGCCGATTTCCCGCAGCACCAAGGGCGTGTCATCCAGGTCGGCCAGGCAGATGGATTCGCGCCCGGCCCAGGGATGGTTGCAGGCGACAAACGCCAGCAGTTGATCGTCGGGCAATGGCAGCGACAGTAGGCGCGCATCGTCGACATCGCGACCCAACAGCGCCAGGTCGGCCTGGTAGTTGTACAGGCGCAACAACGACTCATCGGTGTTGCCGGTTTCGATCTTCACGCTGATTCCCGGGTACAGCCGGCAGAAGCGGGCAATCTGTGGCAGTACATGTACGGGCGCATCCACCGCCAGGGTGAGGGTGCCAGTGAGCAGGGCGCGGGAGTCTTGCAGCAATTCTTCGGCTTGCGCCTCGATCACAAACAGGCGCTGAGTAATGCCCAGCAGGCGTTCGCCCAGGTCGGTCAGGCGTACCGAACGTTTGTTGCGGTGAAACAGCAACACGCCGAAGCGCTCTTCGAGTTTGCGCACCTGGTCGGAAATCGCGGGCTGGGTCAGGAACAGGCGCTCGGCGGCGCCGGTAAAACTGCCGTGCACGGCCACCGCATGGAAGGCTTTGAGTTGGGCATGGGAAACCGACATGGCACGTCCTCTTACAAGCTGAGCTTATATTTGAAATACGATAAATCGATTTTACCTATTAGTCAGCCATTGCTTTGATGCACCTCAGCCGCCGTAGGTTGAGTCCTACAACCTCGACGGCCATGGGCGCAGGCACACCGCGTTCATCTGACCAATACCGCGCCCTCCAAGGCCCGGCATTGCAGTGCTCAACCATAAAAAAAACAGGCGTCTTCTTTCGATTCTGCCGGCACACTCACACCTGAGGTCAGAACCACCATGAATATCCCTATGGGTAGCATCAAGCGTTGGCGCGTGCAGATTTTCGCCATCACCTGGCTGGCGTACGCCGCGTTCTATTTCACCCGCAAAGCCTTCTCGGTGGCAAAACTGGGGATCGGCGACGACCCCAGCTTCCCCCTCGATAAAATGATGATGGCCAACCTCGATGGCTTGTATCTCGCCGCGTACGCCGTGGGCCAGTTCACCTGGGGCATGCTCGCCGACCGCTTCGGGCCACGGGTGGTGGTGCTTGGCGGCTTGCTGGTTTCCGCCGCCGCCGCGCTGGTGATGGGCACGTTTGCGACCTTGCCGATCTTTGTCACCTGCATGTTGATCCAGGGGTTGGCGCAGTCCACCGGCTGGTCGGGGTTGTGCAAGAACCTCGGTAGTTTCTTCCCGGCCCAGCAGCGTGGGCGGGTGTTGGGGCTGTGGAGTTCGTGCTATGCCTTTGGCGGCTTGGTGGCTTCACCGTTCGCCGGCTGGTGGGCCTACACCCTGATCGGTAGTTGGCACGCGGCGTTTATCTCCAGTGCTGCGGTGGTGGCGGTGGTGGCCGTGCTGTTCTTTATTTTCCAGCGCAATACCCCCCAGGATGTGGGTTTGCCAGCGGTGGAGCCCGAGCCGCTCATGAGTGCCGAGAACAGGGCCGCCGAACAGCGCATCAGTGTGCTTGAACCGTTGCGCGCTATCTTGCGCAACCGCACGGTGTTGACGCTGGGGCTGGCGTACTTCCTGCTCAAGCCGGCGCGCTACGCGATTTTGCTGTGGGGCCCGGTAATCGTCTACGAACAGATGCCGTCGGTGGGCAAGGTCGGCGCGGCCATCGTGCCCACCGCGTTTGAGCTGGCCGGTTTGCTCGGGCCGGTACTGATCGGCCTGGCTTCCGACAAACTGTTCGGCGCCCGGCGTATGCCGGCCTGTGTGCTGAGCCTGCTGGCGTTGACCGTGGCCCTGGCGTTGTTCATGGGCGCGCTGCACACCGGCAGTGTGGTGCTGGTGATGGCCTTGCTGTTTGTCATGGGCCTGACTCTGTACGGTCCGGACTCGATGATCAGCAGCACCGCCGCCATTGACTTCGGCACTGCCAAAGCCGGCGCCACGGCGGCAGGGTTTGTGAATGGTTGCGGTTCGGTGGGCGCGATCCTCGGCGGCTTGCTGCCGGGCTACTTCGATACCGTCACGGTGTTTATCGTGTTTGCCGGCGCGGCGCTGTTTTCTTCACTGGTATTGATGCCCTACTGGAACGCCAGGCCGGCTGTTCTGGCGCAGGTGGGGGACTTCATACCGGATCGCAGTGCCACCATCAAACCCCTGCGCACCTGAGGCACCTGGCCGGTTTTTTGGTGGATTAGCGTGTTCTTGCGCTATAAACTCTGCCCCCAAAGCGCCGGCCAGTAGACGTTTCGGCGCCATGGAAAGTAGAGAGTGAGTCATGGGCGCACAGTGGAAAGTCAAACATAAAGAAGCGGCAGCCAATGCCAAGGGCAAGATTTTCGGCAAGCTGGTGAAAGAGATCACCATCGCCGCCCGCAACGGCGCCGATACCGCGACCAACGCGCACCTGCGCCTGGTGGTGGAGCAGGCCAAGAAAGCCTCGATGCCCAAGGAAACCCTGGATCGTGCGATCAAGAAGGGCGCCGGTCTGCTCGGTGAAACCGTGCAATACCACCGCGTGACCTACGAAGGGTTTGCCCCGCACCAGGTGCCCCTGATCGTTGAGTGCGTAACCGACAACATCAACCGCACCGTGGCGGAAATCCGCGTGGCGTTCCGCAAGGGCCAGCTGGGCGCTTCCGGTTCGGTGGCGTGGGATTTCAACCACGTCGGCCTGATCGAAGCATCGCCGGACACCCCGGATGCTGATCCGGAAATGGCCGCCATCGAAGCTGGCGCCCAGGATTTTGAAGACGGTGAAGAAGAGGGCACCACCCTGTTCATCACCGAAACCACCGACCTGGATGCCGTGCAGAAAGCTTTGCCTGAGCAGGGTTTCACCGTGCTGTCGGCCAAGCTGGGTTACCTGTCGAAGAACCCGGTCAGTGGTTTGACCGATGAGCAGATGGCCGAAGTCGAGGCGTTCCTGGAAGGCCTGGATAACCATGATGATGTGCAGGATATGTTTGTCGGCCTGGCTGGCTGATTCTTATCCGGATGCATGGGATCAAAATGTGGGAGGGGGCTTGCTCCCACATTGTTCCAGCGGTGTTAGATAGCGCTCAGTACGCCGTCGATTTCTTCAAAGCTCGGCCGCGCCAGCACATCGGGCTGGCAGCAGTTTTTTTGCAGTTCAACCAGATCCTCACTTACTGCCCCTTCACCCCGATCCAACAACTCCCCCAGCAACACCCCGAACGCGCGCACTTCAATACGCTGCAACGCCCTGGTTTCCAAGGTGTCGGCCGTGGCATGGAATGACGCCGCGCCGAAGTCTCCGAGCAAACAATCACCCGTCACATTCCACAGGATGTTGTGGCCATACAGGTCACCGTGGGTAATCCCCTGACGGTGCAAGTGCGCCGCCACCGAAGCGATGCCTCGTGCCATGCGCAGCGCCACGTCGAGGCTGAAACGGGTATCGGCTTCGTAGATGTCCCGGGTGCAGGACGCCAGGCTAGGCAGCGCCGCGAGGTTGCGGTAGCTCGGGTCGATCAGGCTCATGACCAATGCTGCCTGATCTTGCGGGTGCCCGATGACACGGCCTTGCACCTTGATGAGGTTGGGATGCAGCCCGGCGGCAATGCAGGCTTGCATTTCATGCAGCGGTGACCCGTCGCTGGTGATGGTGCCTTTGTATAGCTTGACCGCGACCGGCAGCGCCTGGGGTTTCCAGATTGCTTTGTGAATGATCCCGGAAGCGCCTTCGCCCAATACTTCTCCCAGTTCCAGTTCAGCCCAGGGAATGTTCGGCGTCCCATCTTCGCCCGTCACTGTCACGGCCATTTCCACCGGGTTGCCGGCGTAGGCCAGCCAGGTCAGGCTTGGCAAGGTCAGCAGCCACTGCGGCAGGTGGGTCAAGCGGTTGGAGGCGATGCGGATCAGTTCCAGGTTTTGGCAGTGGGCCAGGCTTTGCGGCAATTGCGTCAGTTGGTTACCGGCCAGCATCAACTTTTGCAGCAACGGGCGCTGACCCAGTTCATCGGGCAATTGGCTGATGCAGTTGTCGGTGAGGATCAGCCAGCGCAACTTCGGCGGCAGGGCGGCGGCGGGCACATGGCCGATCTGGTTGGCCTTGAAGCCGATCATGCTCAACTTCGCGCACTGCCCCAGGCACGTCGGCAGCTCGGTAAACGCGTTGTCCGAACAAAACAGCACACGCAGGTGCGTCAGGCGGTGCAGGTCCTCGGGCAGGCTACTCAAGGCATTGCCGGTGAGATTGAGGATTTCCAGGGAGTCGGCCAGGTCGAAGATTTCCCGGGGGAACTCGGTCAGCCCGCAGGCCAGGTCCAGGCGCTTGGCGCCGGCCAATTGGCCGGCCTTGAGTTGGGCGAGGGTATTCATGAACAGCGCGGCACTCGGAAGGGGGCGTAAAAGGCGCTCATGATAGCGGCTCGGGTGCGGTTTGCGGGCAGAGCATGTGCAACTGCTGCAAGCGGCTGGCGGTGCGGGCGAGGTCGATGGCCTGGCCTTCCAGGGCTTTATCCAGCGGCTGGTGACCCATGAGGGTCAGGTGTTTGTCCTGATCGTAGAGCACGTCCACCAGGTTGATAAAACGCTGTTGCACGGCGATAGGGCATTCGGCCAACTGCGGCAGGCCGTCGATGATCCAGTGGTCGAAGTCCTGGCACAGCAGCAGGTAATCCATCACGGCGGTGAGCTGTTCACACAGGTCGTTGAAGGTGAACAGGATGGTCCGCGCCTGATGGTCTCGGCACAGCAACTGCCGATTGCCAACCGTCAGGGTTTGCGCCGGGCCATTGGTGGCAGGCACACCCAGGCTTTCCCGCTGTGCCGGTGTACCCGGCCACACATAGTGGCCGCGGGTGAAACGTTGTTGAGCGTGGGCCTGGGGCAGGCTGCGAAAGTCCTGGGGCGCGCTGACTTCCAGCACGTCCATGCGTGCGGCGATCAGGTCGATCACCGGTTTGAATCGTTCGTGATACAGCGGGTTGGGCAGCAACCCTTCGGGCGGGTAGTTGGACGTTACCAATACCAGCACGTCGCGTTGGAACAGGGCCTTGAACAAGCGGCTGATGAGCATTGCATCGCCGATATCGTGCACATGGAACTCGTCAAAACACAGCACACGGCAATCAGCGAGCAACTGATCCAGAGTGACGCCCAAGGCATCCTCATGCTCGCGGTGCGCAAACATGCCCTGGTGCAGCCGGGCAAAGAAGTCGTGGAAATGCACGCGTTGCTTCTCGGCGATGGGCAGCGCCTGGAAAAACCCGTCCAGCAGCCAGCTCTTGCCGCGACCTACCGGGCCGTGCAGGTACAGGCTGCGCGTGGCCTGGCCATAAAGCAGGTGCTGGGCCTCCCGATTCAGGGCGGTAATCGCCCGGATTTGGCCGTCACTGAGGGTGTAGCCTTGTTGTTCGGCCTTTTTCTGAAAATAGGCAGGAATGGGCGAGGCTCCCCAGGCGTCGGATTTTTTACCCAGCAGGCGCTGGAACAGGGCAAGCACGGCCAAGAATAATCACTCTGTATTGCGGTGGTCGCTTACTGTAGGACGCTTGATGCCATTTGACCAACAGTGAAGGGCGCCGAGCCTTGCAAACTGGCACTTTCGCGTTAACTGGCTAACCTCATACAAGGTTGTTACCCCTGTATAAGGAATTGGGGCAGTGAAGGGACCGGCGGTATTGGCTGTCATGGGCGCGATGCTCTGCAACACGGCTTCTGCTGCGCAACTCCAGGTGGAGGTGCGTATCGACGTGCAGCGGGGTTGCCAGTTGGTGGGCACCACTCGCACTGCGGGCATCGAGCAACTTGGCGTATTGGATTTCGGCAGCGGCCCGCGTCTGGATGACCCGGCCGGCCCCCTGAGTTCGGCCCTGATCAGCCAGCGCCAGCCGCGCCTGGAGTGCAACCCCGACACGCCTTACCAAATGCGCGTTGACGGCGGCCTGCACGGTGGCGTGGGCGAAGTGCGTTACCTCAGTAATGCGATGCCCTCAAGCAAGCCCATTCCTTATCGCATTTATGCCGACGCAGCCCGGTTGATCCCCTTGCCGGTGGACGTGCCGGTCAGCGGCCGCGTACCGGACACCGGCTCGGTTGATTTGCCGTTGTATGGCCGCATTGAACCGCTCAAAGACATCCCTGCGGTGGGGCGTTATTCCGACCTGCTCAAGGTCACGGTCACATGGTAAGCCGCTATCTGGCCATCGCGGCCTTGGGCGGCCTGCTGTTGCTGGCCGAGGACGCGCAGGCGGCTGTGGTCAACGGGCAGATTCACGCGCGGTTGGTGATTACCGCCAGTTGCGAAGTCAGCAAAGGCGTGGAACGCGCGCCAGTGACGCCGGACGGTGGCACTGCGCTGTTGGATTTCGGCAGCCAGGGACCGACCTGGAACGACACCTTGGGCGCGACCATTTCCGATGGCGATAAAGCGCCGCTGTCGGTGTCCTGCAACCCGTCGTTGGTCAGCAGTTTTACCGTGACCATCGACGGTGGCGCCCATGGCGACGGCACCACGCGCCGCTTGAGCAACGGGCGCCAGACCATTCCCTATCGGCTATCGGCCGATGCGTTGGGCCAGAGTGCCTACCGCATCGGCCAGCAACGCAATTTTGTCGTGACCCAGGGCGCGCAGGTACCCATTCCGGTATTCGGCTCCGTGGTGGCGAATACCAGGGCCCTACCGGCCGGCATCTACACAGACACCCTGACGGTGACTCTGGATTGGTAAACCATGAGGATGGATATCATGCATGTACTCGTATCGCGAATGGGCGTGTGTGCCCTGGGCCTGGCGCTGGCCTCCAGCCTGAATGCGGCGACCACGGTTACCGGGCAGATCAGTTCGAGCCTGACCTTGATCGCCAGTTGCCAGGTCAACGGCTCCGGGGCGGCTACCGGGCTGAATTTCGGTAGCTTGAACTTCGGCACCACCAACAGCCTGTTTACCAATGCCGACGCCCAGTTGCTGGGCGGCACCGGCACCGGCGGGGCGCTGTCGATTCTGTGTTCAGCCGGTACCACGCCAACGGTGACGGTGCGTGCCGGCGCCCATGATGGCGCCTCGCCGGGGGGCACCCGTGCGCTGGCCGATGGGGCGGGTAACTTCGTGCCTTACGATTTCTACACTGACAGCGGGCGTTCCGCGCTGTTGGCGATCGATGGCGTGGTGACGCTCGCCACCAGTACCGGCGTGGCACAAACCGTCAACCTCTACGGTCGCGCGGTGGGCAAGGCGGGCCTGCCGGCAGGTACTTACACCGATACCGTGGCCGTGGAGCTGACGTTCTGACCCTGTGGCTCAGGCTGGGGGTGGCCTGTGGATTGGCGCTGCCGTTGCCGTTGTCGGCAGCGACCAGCCAGAGCTTCCAGGTCAGCGCGACCATTACTCCCGGTTGCCTGATCGTGGGCGGCGGCTCCAACTACGGCGCGTTGGCCTATGGCAGCTATTCGGCATTGGCCACCGGTACGGTCACGGCAGCCCTTACTGGCGGTGTGACCTTGCAATGCACTCCGGGGGTGGCGCTGACCATGAGTGTGGATGGCGGCCTTTACAACAGCGCCGGGCGCAATTTGCAGCTCAACAGCGGCAGCGCGCGGGTGGCCTATCAACTGTTTCGCGACGCGGCGTTCAGCCAGAGCCTGGGCGTCAGCCAGAGCGTCAGCGTGACTTACAGCGATGCCAACAACATCAGCCTGCCGATTTACGGGCGGGTGGTATTACCCGGCAATCAGCCTGGGGGGACGTACAGCGACACGCTGCAGGTGCAGCTGTCGTGGTAGGGCTAACGGTATTGAGGAGTGGATTTATGCATTCAACTTCCCGGCGGTGGTGGGCCGCGGGTATTGCCTTGGGGCTTTTGTGTGGCGCAGGGCTGGTGCAGGCGGCCAGTTCGGTGCTGATCTGGCCCATCGACCCGGTGCTGGAGGCCGATCAACAGGCCAGCGCGCTGTGGTTGGAGAACCGTGGCACGGAAACGGCCAACCTGCAGATCCGCGTATTTGCCTGGAGCCAGAACGGTTTCGACGAGCAGTACCAAAACCAGCGCGACGTGATCGGCAGCCCGCCGGTGGCCAAAATCGAGCCCGGCCAGAAGCAACTGGTGCGCCTGACCCGAACCCGCGAAGTACCGCCGGGACAGGAGTTGGCCTATCGCATCATCATCGATGAAATCCCCTCGGCGCTGCAGGTGCCGGCGCCGCCGGAAGGCAAGAACACAGCGGCAGCGATTCGCTTCCAGATGCGCTATTCGGTGCCCTTGTTTGCCTACGGCGCCGGGTTGTGGAGCAAGGACGACGCCACACGTCAACGCGACCCCAAGGGTGCCGGCAAGCCGGACTTGAGCTGGCAAAAGGTCAACGTAGGCGGGCGCAGTTACATCGAGGTGCGCAACCAGGGCGCCGTGCATGCGCGGCTCACCGATGCGTCGTTCAAACAAGGCGGGCAGGCCCGGCCGCTGGTAGAAGGTTTGCTCGGCTATGTGCTGCCGGGCGCGAGTATGCGCTGGCCGGTGCCGGATGCCGTATCGGCCGACCAGCCGTTGCAGGTCAGGGTCAACGGTGCGCCGCAATTGGAAAGCCTGGCGCCCAAGCGATAACCGTCAGGTAGCGCTACGGGCATACGCCCGGGTTTTAACAGGATGGAGATGTCCATTGAAGGACACAACGCCATGGTGAGTCGTGGTTGGGCTCGGGGTTTATGGCCATCGGTGGCAGTGGCAAGCGGGTTGTGGGGCGCTGCGATGGCAGGCGACTTGCCGCCGCCGCCGGGCAGCATGGAGGCAGTCGCCGATGCACAGCTGTTTCTGGAACTGGTGGTCAACCAGATGGACACCGGCCGCGTCATTGCGGTCGACCAGCGCGCCGGCCAGCTGTTTGTGCCCGCCAGCGCGTTGCAGGACGTGGGTATGAAATTGCCCGGCGAGCCTGTCGGCAGCGTGGCCCTGGACCAGGTGCCTGGGCTGCACAGCGACTACGACAGCAATGGCCAGCGCCTATTGCTGGATGTACCGCCATCCTGGTTGCAGGCGCAGTTTATCGGCAATCGCAATACCTATCCGCGCACCCAGGCCATGAGCAGCTTCGGCGCCTTGCTCAACTATGACGTGTATTTCAACGACACCGATGACGGCGGCAGCTACCTCGCCGCCTGGAACGAAGTGCGGCTGTTCGACACCTGGGGCACCTTGTCCAACACCGGGCAGGTGCGCCAGACCCTGGCTGATGGCATCACCGACAGTACCCTCGGCAACGGTTACCGGCGCTACGACACCACCTGGCGATTTTCCGATGATGAGCGCCTGCTCACCTACGAGGCGGGCGACGTGATCAGCGGTTCGCTGCCCTGGAGCAGCTCGGTGCGTCTGGGCGGGGTGCAAGTGTCCCGGGACTTTGCCGTGCGCCCGGACCTGGTCACTTACCCTTTGCCGCAGTTCGCCGGTGAGGCGGCGGTGCCCTCGTCGGTGGACCTGTTTATCAACGGCTATAAATCCGACACCGCGCAGCTGCAACCCGGGCCTTATACCCTGACCAACGTGCCATTTATCAACGGCGCCGGGGAGGCTGTCGTGGTGACCACCGACGCTCTCGGGCGCCAGGTGTCGACCACGGTGCCGTTCTACGTTACCAGCACCTTGCTGCAACAAGGCTTGACGGATTTTTCCGTGGCTGCCGGTACCTTGCGCCGTGACTACACCCTGCGCGATTTCGGTTACGGGCCGGGCATAACCAGTGGCACCTTTCGCTATGGCTATTCCGACAGCCTGACCCTGGAAAGCCATGCCGAAGCATCCAGCGACCTGACCCTCGGCGGGCTTGGCGCCAACCTGCGCCTGGGCAACTTCGGCGTGCTCAATACCGCCCTCAGCCAGAGCCAGTTCGACAGCCGCAGCGGCCAGCAACTCAGCCTTGGCTACCAGTACAACAGCACGCGCTACAGCCTGATGTACCAGCGCGTTGAACGGCGCGATGACTACGCCGACCTGACCCTGGTCGACACCCCTTACGCCAGCCTCAGCAAGCGCAGCGAGCAGGTGACGCTGAGCCTCAACCTTCAACGTTTCGGCAGCCTGGGCCTGGGGTATTTCGACGTGCAGGCGGCAGACGATTCGCGCACGCGCCTGCTCAACCTCAGCTGGAGCAAACCGCTGTGGCGCAACACCAGCTTCTACCTGTCGGCCAACCGCGAAATCGGCGACAGCAACTGGGCCATGCAGGCGCAACTGGTGATCCCGTTCGACCTCAACGGCAGCCTGGCCTTGAGCACCGAGCGCAGCAAGGACGGCGCCAGTCGCCAGCGCATCAACTACAGCCGCGCGGTGCCCAGCGAAGGCGGCGTGGGCTACAACCTCGGCTATGCCCAGGGCGATGCGCCAAGCTATCGGCAGGCCGACCTGACCTGGCGCTTGCAGTCAGTGCAGTTGCAGGCCGGCGTGTACGGCAGCAGTGACGCCCAAACGCGCTGGGCGGATGCCAGCGGCTCGCTGGTGTGGATGGGCGGCGAAACCTTTGCTGCCAACCGTATCAATGACGCGTTTGTGGTGGTGAGTACCCAGGGGTTCGCCGGGATTCCAGTGCGCTACGAAAACCAGCTGGTGGGCCAGACCGACCGCAACGGTCATTTGCTGGTGCCATGGAGCAGCGCGTATTACCGCGGCAAATATGAAATTGATCCGTTGAACCTGCCAGCGAACGTGCAGAGCCCCAATGTGGAGCAGCGCGTGTCGGTACGTCGGGGCAGCGGCTATCTGTTGGAGTTCCCGCTGCGCCGGGTGCTCGCCGCCAGTATCACCCTGGTGGATCGCCAGCATCAGGAGCTACCGCTGGGCAGCCTGGTGGTGCACGAGCAAAGCAACACCCAGGCGGTGGTGGGGTGGGATGGGCTGGTCTATCTGGAAAACCTCAGCGCCCACAATACTTTGCAGGTCACCCTCAGTGAGGGGCGCACCTGCCAGGCGACATTCGCTATCGATGAGCAGCAACAGGACGTGCCCCTGATCGGGCCGTTGGTGTGCCAGTGAGTGCTTGAGCAAGGAGACTGCGGGTGAGGGGCAAGGCATGGATGTATGGGGCAGGGCTGTTATTTTCCGGGCAGGTTATGGCGGTGTGTTCGGTGGTTTCCACGGTGCCGGCCAGTTTCGGTTCGATCAGCTCGATGACGGTGCGCACTGCCGCGCAAACCAGCTCTACCACCAACTCCGGATTGAGTTGCACCCAGGCGTTGATTTCGCTGCTGGTGTCCACCGACCACTTCTACGCCACGATCACCTCGTCCACTGCTGGTATGGTCGGGCCGACCGGTGATGTGATTGGCTACACGATTTATGGCAACAACAGCACCAGTTATCCCATCACCCGCGGCACTCAATTCGATTTTGGGGGCGCGGGCGGCATTGCCCAGAGCATTGGCCTGATCGCCGGGCCCGGGGCGAAAACCGTGCCGTTGTACCTGAGCAGCATTACCGGCAGCAATATCGCAGCGGGGCTGTACACCGAGACATTGAACATCGCCTGGGTGTGGAATTATTGCTCGGGAATCGGCGTTGGCGGCATTTGCCTGGGGCGTGACACGGGCAGCGGCACGGCAAGCCTGACCGTCAGCATGACCGTGACCAATGACTGCCAGATCACCGCGCCGAATATCAGCTTTGGCAGCGCGCCGGTGGTCAGTGGGTTTACCGCAGTGACCGGCCAGACCATCAATATCGCCTGCACCAAGGGCAGTGCCTACACCGTGGGCTTGAACGACGGCCAGAACCCGATCAGTGTCGGCGGGCGCCGACGCATGGTTTCCGGCAGCAACTACCTGGCCTATGACCTCTTCAAAAGCGCCGGCACCACACGTTGGGGCAGCGTCGGCGCGGCGCGGCGGGCCAGTTCCACAGCGGAGGTCAACCCCGGCAATGGGTTGGGCACAGGCAGCCAGGTATTTAACTACAACGCTCGCATCTACACCGACCAGCCCACACCACCCGGCGGCACCTACCTGGACAACGTGGTGCTGGACGTGGGTTTCTAGAACTTCATCAGCGCCGGGGTGGGCTGGTCTGCCGGGCTGACCATTGCGTAGTTATAGCCGCCGCCCGACCAGTACTCGGCCTGCAAACCATCGGCGCTGCGGCTGCCACGAGGCAGGAAGCCGTTGTTCGGTCCCGGCGGGCGGATATAAAAGCTGATGCGTCGGCCTTGGGGGTCTTGGTACAGCACCATGGCGGCTGCACCCTGATCGGTAGTGAGCAGGCGCCCGCTGACCGGTTTGAAGCCTGCCTGGCTCAGGTCGGGCAGGCGATGGGCTTGATTGAAATAGCGGTCGAGCCAGGCTTGCATAGTGCCGCTGCCGTCGTCGTTGTAGTCGGCGGGCATGACGCCGTCCTGGGCAAACAGACGGTAAGCCTGCATGGCATCGGTCATCGGCAGCGGCTGGGGTTGGGTGGCTTCGCGGGCGTGCCAGCCGCCAAGCCCGCCAAGGCTCACGGCAATCAGCAACACCGCCGCGCTGGCGAAGTGGCGGCGGGACTGACGCTTGATACGCTGACGGATCAACGCCGGGTCCAGTGCCGGATTACTCGGCTGTTGCAGGGTGCCGCTCAAGGATGCCCGCAATAATTGCGCGTCCTGTTGCCAGGCGTGGACCTGGGCGGCCGCTTCGGGGTGGTTGGCCAGCCAGGTTTCAAGCACGCGGCGGTCACTGTCCGGCAGTTGGTGATCGACGTAGGCATGCAAATCGCGTTCGCTGGGGGGCAGGCTGATCATTTGAGTCTCCGCAGGGCAGGGCCGGTAATTTCGCCATCGCTGAGCTGACGCAACGCTTGGCGCGCACGGGACAGGCGCGACATCACGGTGCCGATGGGTACCTGAAGGATCTCGGCGACTTCCTTGTAGCTCAAACCCTCCACGGACACCCACAGCAAAAGGGCGCGTTGTTCGGTGCTGAGTTGGTCGAAGGCTTGCAGGGTGGATTGGGCCATCACTGTGCGCTCCACCGACGGTTGCGCATCATCGCGCCCGGTGAAGAATTCGAGCATACGTGCATAGCGTCGGCTGCGGCGATGGGCGTCGAGGAACTGCCGATAGAGGATCGCGAACAGCCAGGCGCGCAGGTCGCCTTCGACACGCTTATCAGCCCAGGCGATGATCGCCCGCTCCAGGGTCGCCTGCACCAGGTCATCGGCGCTGCTGCTGTTGCGCGTCAGCGACACGGCAAAACGCCGCAACCTGGGGATGAGTTCGTGTAACTGTTCGTCGAGTTCATGCATGGGGATGAGTCTACTCACGTGTGTTGAAGTAGACGTTGGTCCCTGTAGGTTATTCCACTCTTTGCGCAAAGAAACTTCCCGGCTAATACGTGGGAAGCGTCTGTATACCTTGAGAGTCTGTAATCTCGTGCGCAGCCCTCTATCCACCCTTGCATCTGTCGGCATTCAGCCGGCAGTTGAATAGTGAGAGGGTGCTTATGACGTGTTTGCCGAGTGATAAACAGTTTTTTTCCTGCATCTCGCTGGCTCATTTGCCTGCCGCGCAGCGGGTTTTATTTGAGCGATGGGGTTGTGGCCTTTCAACCCGAGCCACCTACGCCAACGTGCACCAAGCCTTCGAAGCGCAAGCGAGGCTGGCACCCCAGGCGACCGCTGCGGTATGCGCGGGCCAACGTATCAGCTATGAACAACTCAACCGACAAGCCAATCGATTGGCTGAGCATCTGCTTGGGCAGGGTGTTAAGCGTGGGGACACGGTGGGATTGTTCGTCGAGCGCTCGATTCCCATGCTGGTCGGGCTCCTGGCGGTGTTAAAGATTGGCGCCGCGTATGTCCCTCAGGACGCCAGAATCGTACCCACCCTGCAATTGGGCATGGTCCTCGAATCATTGACCAGCCCGGTGATTCTGACCTTATCGAGCCTGGTGGAGCGCATTCCGGCAGACGCGTCCCACCGCTGCCTCAATTTGGATACGTTCATTGCTCAAACGCCATGGCTGGCTGAAGACAATGATTGCGTGCGTGTCGGTGCTGGCCCGGATGATCTGTGCTTTGTACTGTTTACATCTGGAACCACAGGGCGCCCTAACGGCGTGTGTGTCAGCCACCGTAACGTATGCAATATTCTGCTCACTGAACCTGGGCGGATGGGTATGGCACCGGGTCGTACCGTAGGGCAGATTCTCAATATCGGCTTTGACATGGCGGCTTGGGAAATACTCGGTTGCCTGGCTCATGGTGCGACCTTGCTGATTCGCGGCAAAGACATCGCGCAGACGGCCGCACAGTGCAATGTGTTGATCGCAACGCCTTCGATACTGGCCACCCTTGAGCCTCGACAGTGTCCCCACCTCAACGTCGTTGCGGTGGCTGGAGAAGCCTGCTCCCAGGCTCTGGCGGATCGGTGGGCCGAGCACTGTACGTTCTACAACGGCTGCGGTCCTACCGAGACGACCATCGTCAACACGCTGCACCGGCATGTACCAGGCACGCCACTGACTATTGGCCGGCCAACACCCAATAACACTGTCTATGTGCTCGATGAGCAGGGGCGTGCCTGTGCCTTGGGTGAAACGGGAGAGATGTGGGCCGGTGGTGCGGGTGTGACAGCAGGCTACCTGAACAATACGGCATTGACCCAGCAGCGATACCGTCCGGATCCCTTTCTCGGTGGCGACGCCATGATGTTCCGCACACGAGATTTGGGGCGCTGGGTGGGAGACGGCCAGCTCGAACACTTAGGGCGCGTGGATGACCAAGTGAAAGTCCGCGGCTTTCGCGTGGAACTGGATGCGGTGTCGGCGGCTCTGGAGGCCGGCGCTGGATGCATGCGCACCGTCACTTTGAAGCTGGACAGCCGCACGTTGGTGGCCTTTGTTTCGCCTGCCAGCACTGACATCGAGGCTTGCCAAACCGCGTGCCAACAACGCCTGGCCTATTACTGCGTGCCTCAGTCGATCTACGCAGTGGAGCATTTTCCACTGACAGCGAGGGGCAAGATCGATAAGGCATTGTTACTGCAAACGGCCCGGGAGAATCAGTTGGCGGTGCTGGCGTTCGCGACCGGGGAGCCCGGCCATGATTGATACGCTGATCCGTACCGTTGTACCGCCCAAGCCGGCGCTTTGGCGTCGCTGGACGTCACTGCCGATGTTTTCCTGTTACAACCGCCTGGCAGCCGCCGCGCTGATGGGCAACCTGGCGTTTTTGCTGTTGGCTGTGGACCTGCACGCCATCACGGTTCAGACGCTGTCGGACATGGTGCTGATCAACCTGTCGGTTGCCATTCTCGTTCGCCAGCAATACGTGATCAATGGGCTGTTCTGGCTGGCAACGCGAGTACCGCCTACATGGCCCTTACAGGTGCGGCGTAGCGCGGCCAAGGTGTACCACTTCGGTGGGCTGCACAGTGGCGCAGCCTTTGCGGCCACTGGGTGGTTTGCCGCCCTGGTTGGCGTGCAGGTTACGCGTTACCTGCAACAACCTGACAGTGTTTCGGTGGCCGGGTTATGGGTCAGCGTTATGCTGCTCGGCTTATTGCTGCTCATAGTGGTCATGGCTCAACCACGTATTCGAGGCCGGTTCCACAATGGGTTCGAACGCGTTCATCGGTTTGGCGGTTGGAGTGCGTTGCTGTTGTTCTGGTGGCAAACGTTACTGACCACGTCGAGCCTGCTGCACAGCGTTACGTTTTGGATGCTGGCAGTGCTGACCCTGAGCGTCCTGCTGCCCTGGCTGCGGCTGCGCAAGGTGGCTGTTGAACACGCACGGCCTTCCGGACATGCGGTGATTACGCGTTTGAGCCACACCACACCGTTCGCCGGTTCATCCACCGCGATCAGCCGCAACCCACTGCTGGAGTGGCATTCCTTTGCCAATATTCCCACGCCACACGAGGCGGGTTTCCGCCTGATAATTTCCCGCGCAGGGGATTGGACCGGGCGATTTATCGAGGACTTGCCGCGACATGTGTGGGTTAAGGGCATCACCACAGCGGGTGTTGCCAATGTAGAAACCCTGTTCAAGTCGGTGGTGTACATCGCCACTGGCAGCGGCATCGGGCCTGTCATGCCGCATCTGCTGGCGGCTCAGGTACCGATTCAGTTGATCTGGTCTGCCCGTAGCCCGAGGACGACCTATGGCGATGAACTGGTGGAGGAAATTCTGCGCGCCCAGCCTTGCGCATTGATCTGGGACACCGATGAGCGCGGTAAGCCAGACCTGGTGAAGTTGGCTTACGGCGCAGTGCAAGCCTTTGGTGCAGAAGCCGTGATCTGTATTGCCAACCAAACGGTGACCCAGCGTCTGGTGCAAGAGTTGGAAGCTCGGGGAATACCCGCCCATGGCGCGATCTGGGATTCCTGAGACAGCCCCAAGTGTGAACAACATCAATCAGTGGAGATGCCTATGAACGTGTTTGTGGAACGTCATGATCGAGTGGTCCTGGTCAAGCTCAACCGTCCTGAAGTCAAGAATGCGCTGAGTTCGGCGCTGATGACTGAGTTGATCAGTCATCTGGAAGCAATGGATCGAGACCCTAGGATTGGGTGTTTTGTCATTACCGGCACCGCAGAGTTCTTCGCGGCAGGGGCCGATATCAAAGAGATGAGCGGTAAGTCCTATCTGGACGTGCTCAACGAAGACTACTTCGTCGGTTGGGAGGGCTTCACCCGTTTGCGCACCCCGACGATTGCCGCAGTGGCGGGCTATGCGTTTGGCGGAGGCTGTGAGCTGGCGATGATGTGCGACATGATTTTCGCTGCTGATACCGCCACCTTTGCACAGCCGGAAATTAAGCTAGGCGTCATCCCGGGCATGGGCGCGACCCAGCGGTTGACCGGGCTGATCGGCAAGGCCAAGACCATGGACCTGGTGTTGACTGGCCGGTCAATGACCGCCACGGAAGCAGAGCAGGCGGGGTTGGTGTCGCGGGTTTACCCGGCTGCGAACTTGCTGGACGAGGTGATGGCGGTGGCGGCACAAATTGCCTCCTTCTCGCGAACGGCCACCCGTGCAGCGCGGCAGGCGGTGGAGCATTCTCTGGAGGTCGGGTTGCACGAAGGTGTGCGTCAGGAGCGAAGGTTGTTTCATGGCCTGTTTGCCACGCCTGATCAGCAAGAAGGAATGCAGGCATTTCTTCACAAGCGGCAGGCCTTGTTTAATCAGCCCTAGCCGGCACTCGATCTGGCCGCGCGTTGACTACAAAGAAACTACAGTGAAGGGGGAATAAGCCTACGTGGGATTCGTCTCATAACACTTTCCCCCTGCGGCCTCGGGCCCTGGAGCTTCTATGGTTGATCACTCTTTACCGCCGCGTCCGCCTCTTGGTACTACAAGTCTGCTCGTCAGGCTGGCGTGTATAGGGGGCGTGGTGGCAGTGTTGGTGGTTGCATTTGCCTACGTCAACGGCACCCTCGACCCACAGCGTCTGCGGCCAAAGACCTTGGTCAATGCCCTGGAAACCAATAACGGCGTACACCCGGGCTTTCGCCGCAATCATGCCAAAGGTGTGTGTGTGGCGGGTTACTTCGAGGCGAGCACAGAGGCGCGTGCTTACTCCAGCGCCCAGGTGTTCAGCGAGGCCAAGACCCCGGTGATTGGCCGGTTTGCTTTGCCCAGCGGCAATCCATATGCACCGGACAGCAGTGTGCCGATTCGCAGTTTTGCCGTGCAATTCAGCCAGGCAAACGGCCAGCAGTGGCGAACGGGAATGAACAGTATGCCGGTGTTTCCGGTGGGCACGCCCGAGGCGTTCTACCAACTGCTCAAGGCGGGTGCGCCAGACCCGGCCACCGGCAAGCCGAACCCTGCGAACATGCCGGCGTTTTTTGCCGCACACCCGGAGACGGCGCCGTTCCTGGCCTGGGTCAAGACTGCCAAGCCATCGGCCAGTTATGCGACGCAAACCTACAACGGCATCAATGCGTTTTACCTGGTGGGCGAAGGTGGCAAGCGTCAGGCCGTGCGGTGGAGCGTGGTGCCGCAAAGCCAGGACGCGGCGGGTGATGCTGCGCCGTCGGGCAGTGACTTCCTGGAACAGGATTTGGTGCAGCGCCTGGCCGCCGGGCCTTTGCGTTGGCAGTTGAACATGACCCTGGCCAACCCCGGCGACCCCTTGGATGACGCGAGCAAGACCTGGACCGGCCCGCATACGCAGCTCAACGCCGGCACTCTGGTACTGCAAAGCAGCCAGCCGCAGGCAGACGGTGATTGCCGTGATATCAACTTTGACCCGCTGATTTTGCCCAGCGGTATCGAGGCCTCCAACGACCCGTTGCTGGCCGCACGCTCCGCCGCGTATGCCAGTTCGTATCTGCGCCGTGCGGGTGAAGTCAGCCCGTTGCACAGCCCCCCTCAGGAGTCGAAGCCATGAATGCTCAACCGCGTTTTTTTGCACCGCTGGCGCGTCTGTTGCACTGGCTGATGGCGCTGATGATCATTGCCATGCTGTTTATTGGTGCGGGATTGGCGGCGTCGGTGTCGGAACGCCATGAATGGCTGATCCACCTGCACAAACCGCTGGGTATTGCGATCCTGGCCCTGGTGCTCGTGCGTTTGGCCGTGCGCTTTGCCACCCGGCAACCGCCGTTGCCAGCCGATTTGCCGATGTGGCAAGTGCTGGCGGCCAAGGCTTCCCATGTGCTGCTGTATGCGTTGATGCTGGTGTTGCCGCTGCTGGGCTGGGCGATGATTTCGGCCGCCGGTGACCCGGTGATGCTCAGCAGTTCTGTGCAACTGCCAGCGCTGGTAGGGGCGAATGCGCCGTTGTTTGCGCTGTTGCGTAAGGCTCACGGCTACCTTGCCTATCTGTTGTTCCTGACAGTGCTTGTGCACTTGGCGGCGGCGCTGTTCCACGGGTTGATCCGCCGCGATGGGGTATTGCAGAGCATGACCGGCACCCGGGATTGATCGCTTCTGTGGCGAGCAAGCTCGCTCGCCACAAAAAGCTTGCCACAAGGGTTAACGCAAAAGCCCGACGATATCGGCGACGCTGCTCAATACGTCCTTGCCCAGCTGTTTCGATCGATCGCCCGACCAGCCGGTACGCGGGTTGGGCGCATCGTCGTTGTCCTTGAAGGGCATCTCCAGGGTCAGGGACAGGCAGTCGTACTTCTCACCGACTGCGTTGCAGGCCAGGGTCATGTTAGCTTCGCCCGGCAGGTCGCGGGTGTAGCAGTAGGTGGTTTGGAAGTCCCGGGTCAGATGGCTCAGGTGGTTGCGAAAGTGTTTTTCCAGGGCTTCGATGCGTGGGGTGTAGCCTGGATTGCCTTCGCAGCCGGCGGTGAAGATGTAGGGGATTTCTTCGTCGCCATGGATATCGAGGAACAGGTCCACGCCGTACTTTTCCATTTGCTGCTGCACAAACAGTACTTCCGGGCTGGTTTCCTGATTGGCGCTCTGCCAGGCGCGGTTGAGATCCTGGCCCATGGCGTTGGTACGCAGGTGACCGTGAAAAGCGCCATCGGGGTTCATGTTGGGCACCAGGTACAGGTCGGCCACTTTCAAGAGTTTTTTCAACTCCGCGTCACCGTCCTTTTGCAGGCGTTCAATCACGCCCTCCATAAACCATTCGGCCATGTGTTCGCCGGGGTGCTGTTGGGCAATGATCCACACCTTACGGCGACCTTCAGCCCCTTTGCCACGGCGCAACATTTGTATATCGCGGCCCTCGACACTCTTGCCGGTGGCCAGCAGCTTGACGCCGGCGTACTTAAGGGCTTGTTCGATCAGCCAGTCGTGACGTTCACGGCTGTAGGGTTCGAAGTAGGCGAACCATACGTGCTTTTCGCGGGTCTGGAGCGTGATATGCAGGATCTCGCCATCAAAGCGCGTTGGCACCCGGAACCAGTTGATATGGTCATAGGATGCCACGGCGTTGTAGCCGCTCCAGGCGTGTTTATAGGATGAGCCACCGGCGTTGCTCAATCGAAAAGTGTGGGTGTGCCCCACATGCATGCCTTCGGCCTTGAAGTGGAACCATTGAAAATGTTTGCTGCGGGTGTCGGGTTTGATTGCCAGTAACAACTGATAGGCATCGCTGGCATCCAGGACCTGGATATTGCCGCTGTCGAAGTCGGTGCTGATCTTGATGGAGGTCAAGGCCACGGTCATAGTCTGGTTGCCTGAATATGAGTGATGTGGCGGCTATATTACACAGAGGTCAGGTAAAACCTGGATGCAAAATTGTTGCACGGGGAGGGGGCGTCATCCCTGACGCCGCGGCAGCTTAGGGGCTATGAGATTGATTCTCAAGCGCTATTTCGCAAAGATCCGGGCTAGAGCTGTCGTGTGGCTTTCTTTCGACGATGGTCTTTTGCTACCATGCGCGCCATCGAGCAACACACAGTCTTCATTAGCCTGAAGCCATGCCAGGGAAACTGGCAAAAAAAAGACCCGGCCAAAGAGCCGGGTCAAAAACCGTGATTAGCCTGATGAGGAGATATTCCAAGAGTCCGACCTAAGGTCCCTTGGTCTATCGACTGATCTCGCGATCAGCTTGGTCCAATAATAATCATTATCATTTGCAAGTCAAATGTTTTTATCCCTTGGATAGAAATATTTTTCTTTCGTGTCTGTTACGCGTTTGCCTGGGCCCCCGGCGCTTGCAACGAGCGCTCCACCATCGCCTTCGCCATATCGATCAAATACACCACGGAAAACGCCAGGTCGCGCTGATTGCCTTGATGGCTGCACGCTGATTCGTAGGCGGTTGCCGCAGCACTGCGCAGCAGGTCAGACGCGTGAACCAGGGCTTCCTCTTGGCTGACGCCCGGCTTGATCGCGAACAGGGCACCCTCCACGGCTGGTGCCGACATATCTTCTTTCAAGTAATAGTCCAGCGCGCGCTGGGCCGCGCCGCTGTGGCACATGTTCTGTAATTCAACCTGTTCGGGTATTTCAGGCAATGAAAGCGGGCTATTCGTCATAAGCGGCAGTACTCCGGTGGGTGTCGAAATCCTTAGGCTTGATGATAGTACGTATCGTATTTATGTCGTTTTATGGATTACTACAAACTGTTTATTGCCCCGAAAAATACGCACCGTATTGTCAGGCGCCATGGATAACTGGATAGCGTTGGTCAAAGCCAACATGAAAGACCGCAAGGTCACGCAGGAGCAACTGGCAGAGCGCCTGGGTATGTCCCAAGGCGGCGTCGGCCATTGGCTCAACAAGCGCCGAGTGCCGAGCCTTGCGGACATGAACCGGGTGCTGGCCGAGCTCGGGCTGGGCTACCTGGAGGTGGCGCTGGAGATTCGCGAACGGGCCGCGCAAGAGCCTGCGTTGCAACAGCACTACAACCCGTATTTTCGCTATCCGGTCAGCGACTGGCAGCAGGCGTGCGAGCTGCGCGAAGAACGTGCACTCTATGGGCCTGGCCGCTACGAATTGAGCGATTACCACGCGCGTGGCGAGGCGTTCTGGCTGCCTGTAACGGGCGACGCCATGACCGCGCCCACGGGCATGAGCATCGGTGCCGGGACGATGATCCTGGTGGATCCGGCCATCGATCCTGTACCCGGCAAACTGGTGGTCGCCCAATGGTCTGGCAGTTCCCAGGCCACTTTTCGCCAATTGCAGGAAGAGAGCGGCCAGCGCTATCTGGTGCCGCTCAATCCGACGTACCCCAAGGCGCTGCTCACCGACGACTGCCACATCCTTGGCGTCGTGGTGCAAGCCACCGCGAAGTTCTAGGCGGTAGTTTCAAGCTCCACCAGCGCGCTGCCTTCGGCAACCATTTCACCTTCCTGGCAGAACAGCGCCTTGACCACCCCGTCATGGGGCGCACGGATGCTGTGTTCCATCTTCATGGCTTCGAGTACCACCAGCTGTGTGCCAGCCTCAACGGTTTGGCCTACCTCTACCAGCACACGAACGATGCTGCCGTTCATCGGTGCGCTGAGACCGCCCTGATGAGATTGGCCGGCCTCGACCGCCGCAATCGGGTCGAACAGCCTGACGGCATGCATCTCGCCATTCCAGCGCAGGTACAGGCTGCCTTCGTTGCGGACCGCCAGATGGGCACGGCGCACACCCTGGTGTTCGATCAGCAGCTGCTCGCCGCACAATTGTGACGTGTTGGCCAATGTCACCAGCCGATCCTGCCCGTTGCAGCTCAGATGCAGCGACACTTCGGCGGGCAGGCCCGCACGAAAGCCCTGGTTATTGGCCCAAGGCCCATCACCTACCGGCAGGCTCTGCATAAACGCCGAACCTGCTGCCTGCCAGAATGCATCGCTCAACGCACCGGGCGCCGGTAACAGTTCATCCTGATAACGCGGGATAAACCCGGTGTCCAATTCGGCCGCCGCGAACGCGGGATGGCCGATGATGCGCCGCAGAAAACCCAGGTTGGTCTTGAGCCCACCCACCGCGAACTCATCGAGCATACTTAAAAGTCGCAGGCGTGCCTGTTCGCGGTCTTCGCCCCAGGCAATCAGTTTGCCGAGCATCGGGTCGTAGAAGGGCGACACGCTGTCCCCTTGCTCGACACCGCTGTCTACCCGACGGCCCGGGCCTGGGCTGGATTCGCGGTACAGCGCCAGGTGACCGGTGGCCGGCAGGAACTCGTTGGCCGGATCTTCGGCATACAGCCGCACTTCAATCGCATGACCGATCAAGGGTACCTGCTCCTGTGTGATCGGCAGCGCCTCGCCCTGGGCGACCCGAATCTGCCACGCCACCAGGTCCAGACCGGTAATCGCTTCGGTGACCGGATGCTCCACTTGCAGTCGCGTGTTCATCTCCATAAAGAAAAACTCGCCACGGGCATCCAGCAGAAACTCTACCGTACCGGCACCGACATAGCCGATGGCCTGGGCCGCACGCACGGCCGCTTCGCCCATGGCCTTGCGTTGCTCAACGCTGAGCCCTGGCGCCGGCGCTTCTTCGACAACCTTTTGATGGCGCCGCTGGATCGAGCAGTCGCGCTCATTGAGGTACAGGCAATGGCCATGCTGGTCGGCAAACACTTGAATCTCGACATGGCGCGGCTTGAGCAGGTACTTCTCCACCAGCATCTGCCCATTGCCGAAGGACGACAGCGCCTCGCGCTGGGCGGAGGCCAGGGCATCGGCCAATTGGCTGACATCCTCGACCACCTTCATGCCCTTGCCGCCGCCACCGGCCGTAGCCTTAAGCAATACCGGGTAGCCAATACGCTCACAGGCGGCGCGGAAGGTCTCCAGGTCCTGGGCCTCGCCGTGATAGCCCGGCACCAGGGGCACACCGGCGGTTTCCATCAATGCCTTGGCCGCCGATTTGCTGCCCATGGCGTCGATGGCGGCAGCGGGCGGGCCGAGGAAGATCAAGCCTGCTGCCTCGATGGCCCGGGCAAAGCCAGCGTTTTCCGAGAGGAAGCCGTAGCCGGGGTGAATCGCCTGGGCGCCACTGGCGTGGGCGGCGGCAATCAGTTTGTCGATTTGCAGGTAACTGTCGGTGGCTTTGCTGCCTCCCAGGTCGACACGAATATCCGCCTCGCGGCTATGGCGCGCATCACGGTCGATGGCGCTGTGCACGGCCACGGTCGTCAGCCCCATGGCCTTGGCAGTGCGCATGACCCGGCAGGCAATCTCGCCACGGTTGGCTACCAGTACGGTGGTCAGTGTGCTCATGAGCGCGGCTCCTGGGCTTGCCAGCTCGGCGCACGTTTTTGCAGGAAGGCCCGCAACCCTTCCTGGCCCTCGGCGCTTACGCGAATGCGCGCAATGGCGTTTTCGCAATAACGTCGCAGCGCCGGGGTGAGGGCACCGTTGCCCACTTCACGCAGTAAATCCTTACTGGCGCGCATCGCCGCCGGACTGTTTTGCAGCAGGTTGGCCACCCACTGGTCCACTTGGTGGTCCAGGCTCTCGGCCGGATAGCTCTCTGCCAGCAAGCCGATCTCCTGCGCCCGCTGGCCGCCAAATCGCTCAGCCGTCAGAGCATAGCGGCGGGCCGCGCGTTGGCCGATGGCCTGCACCACGAATGGGCTGATCACTGCGGGCGCCAGGCCGATGCGCACTTCCGACAGGCAGAATTGCGCGTCATCGGCGCCGATGGCCATGTCGCAGCAACTGATCAACCCAAGCGCGCCACCATAGGCCGCACCTTGCACCACGGCCAGTGTGGGGATTTTCAGCTTGGACAGGTTGTACATCAGCTCCGCCAGTTCGCGAGCGTCGTCCAGGTTGGTGTGGTAGTCCAGCTCTGCCGACTGCTGCATCCAGGCCAGGTCGGCGCCGGCACTGAAATGCTTGCCGCGCCCGCGCAGTATCAGAAATCGCAGGGACGGGTCGGCTTGCACCCGGTCCAGGGCGATGATCAGTTCGCGGATCATTTCGGCATTGAACGCGTTGTTCTTGGCTTCACGACTGAGCCACAGCGTGGCAAAGCCACGGCTGTCGGTGATCAGTTCGAGGGTGTTGAAATCGTTCATGGGGTGCAGCTCCATTTACATGCGGAACACGCCGAAGCGGCTCGGCTCGATGCGGGCGTTCAGTGCGGCGGACAAGGCCAGGGCCAGCACGTCGCGGGTCTGCAACGGGTCGATGACACCGTCATCCCACAAGCGCGCGCTGGAGTAGTAGGGGTGGCCCTGGGTTTCATACTGGTCGAGGATCGGCTGCTTGATGGCGGCTTCCTCCTGCGCACTGAAACCGCTGCCTGCGCGCTCAGCCTGCTCGCGCTTGACTTGTACCAGCACCCCGGCGGCCTGTTCGGCGCCCATCACGCCAATGCGTGCGTTGGGCCACATCCACAAGAAGCGCGGGTCATAGGCGCGGCCGCACATCCCATAGTTACCGGCGCCAAAACTGCCACCGATGATCACGGTGAACTTCGGCACCCTGGCGCACGCCACCGCCGTAACCAGCTTGGCACCATGTTTGGCGATGCCGCCGGCTTCGTATTTCTGGCCGACCATAAAGCCGGTGATGTTTTGCAGGAACAGCAGGGGGATCCCACGCTGGCAAGCCAGTTCGATAAAGTGCGCGCCTTTCTGCGCGGCCTCGGCGAACAGGATGCCGTTGTTGGCCAGGATCGCAATCGGGTAGCCATGCAAGTGCGCAAAGCCGCAGACCAACGTTGTCCCGAACAACGCCTTGAACTCGTCGAACACCGAAGCGTCCACCAACCGCGCGATGACTTCGCGCACATCGAACGGCTGCTTGGCATCCGCCGGAATCACGCCGTACAGCTCTTCGCTGCTGTACAGCGGTGCCACGGGCGGGCGCTGCAGCAACTCACCTTGTTTGCGCCAATTGAGGTTGGCCACGCTGCGCCGGGCCAGCGCCAGGGCGTGTTCATCGCTGTCGGCGTAGTGGTCGGCCACGCCGGAGATCTTGCAGTGCACATCGGCGCCGCCGAGGTCTTCGGCGCTGACCACCTCACCGGTGGCCGCCTTCACCAGCGGCGGGCCCGCAAGGAAAATGGTGGCTTGCTGGCGCACCATGATTGCTTCATCGGCCATCGCCGGCACATAGGCGCCGCCGGCGGTACATGAACCCATCACCACGGCGATCTGCGGGATGCCCTGGGCGCTCATGTTGGCCTGGTTGAAGAAGATCCGCCCGAAGTGTTCGCGGTCGGGGAATACCTCGTCCTGGCGTGGCAGGTTGGCGCCGCCGGAATCCACCAGGTAGATGCACGGCAGACGATTCTGCTCGGCGATGGTTTGGGCGCGCAGGTGCTTTTTCACTGTCAGTGGGTAGTAGGAACCGCCTTTGACCGTGGCATCGTTGGCGACGATCATGCACTCGACGCCTTCCACACGGCCGATTCCGGCAATCACGCCAGCCGCCGGTACGTCTTCGCCATACACCTGATGAGCCGCCAGTTGGCTGAGTTCAAGAAACGGCGAACCCGGGTCGAGCAAGCGATTGATGCGCTCCCGGGGCAGCAGCTTGCCGCGCGAGGTGTGGCGTTCCTGGGCCTTGGCACCGCCACCCTGTTGCACGTGGGCGAGCAGGGTATGCAGGGCGTCGACCTGTGCAAGCATCGCCGCGCTATTGGCGGCAAATTCCGCCGAGCGCGGGTTGAGTTGGGTATGCAGGGTGGCCATGACGCGCTCCTTCAGCGGGTTTCGTTGAACAGTTCGCGACCGATCAACATCCGCCGAATCTCACTGGTGCCGGCGCCGATTTCATACAGCTTGGCGTCACGCAACAGGCGCCCGGCGGGGAATTCGTTGATATAGCCGTTGCCGCCCAGGATCTGGATCGCATCCAGGGCCATCTGCGTGGCGCGCTCGGCGCTGTACAGGATCACACCGGCGGCGTCCTTGCGCGTAGTCTCGCCGCGCTCGCATGCTTGGGCCACGGCGTAGAGGTAGGCGCGGCTGGCGTTGAGCTGGGTGTACATGTCGGCAACCTTGCCCTGGATCAGCTGGAATTCACCGATGCTCTGGCCGAACTGCTTGCGGTCGTGGATGTAGGGCACGATCAAATCCATGCACGCCTGCATGATCCCGGTGGGGCCGCCGGACAGCACCACGCGTTCGTAGTCCAGGCCGCTCATCAGCACTTTCACGCCGCCATTGAGCACGCCGAGGATGTTTTCTTCCGGTACTTGCACGTCATCAAAAAACAGCTCGCAGGTATTGGAGCCGCGCATGCCCAGCTTGTCGAACTTGTTGCTGCGACTGAAGCCTTTCCAGTCGCGCTCGACGATGAAGGCTGTGATGCCGTGGGGGCCTTTTTCCAGGTCGGTCTTGGCGTAGATCACATAGGTATTGGCGTCGGGGCCGTTGGTGATCCAGGTCTTGCTACCGTTGAGTACGTAGTGGTCGCCGCGTTTGTCGGCGCGCAGTTTCATCGAGACCACATCGGAGCCGGCATTCGGCTCGCTCATGGCCAGCGCGCCGATGTGCTCGCCGCTGATCAGCTTGGGCAGGTACTTGAGTTTCTGTTCGTGGTTGCCGTTGCGATTGATCTGGTTGACGCACAGGTTGGAGTGCGCACCGTACGACAGCGCCACCGAGGCCGAGCCGCGGCTGATTTCTTCCATGCTCACTACATGGGCCAGGTAACCCAGGCCGGCACCGCCGTATTCTTCCGGCACGGTGATGCCCAGCAGGCCCATGTCCCCGAACTTGCGCCACAGGTCGGCGGGGAACAGGTTATCGATGTCGATCTGCGCCGCACGCGGTGCGACTTCCTTGGCCACAAAGGACTGCACCTGGTCGCGCAGCATGTCGATGGTTTCGCCGAGGGCGAAGTTCAGGGACGGGTAACTCATGGGCAGGCACCTTAATGTCAGCTTTGTTGTTGTGTGGATTGGGCGCAGGAGGAGGGCGCTCACCTTTACGTTAACGTAAGCTTGCGTTGCGGTGCTGTCAATCGTAGTTTACGTTTACGTCAACCTACAAAAAAGACAACAAGGGGTCGTTATGGATCAACCGAATCAGAGCTACAGCCGTGGCTCTCAGGACAAGCGCTTGCTGGCGATGACCATTGGCCAGGCATTCGATCAAACCGTCGCGCAGTATCCCGATGGCGAAGCCTTGGTGGTTCGCCATCAGCAGCGGCGCTACACCTGGCGGCAACTGGCCGAGACGGTTGATCTGCATGCACGGGCGTTCCTCGCCTTGGGTATGCAGATCGGTGACCGCCTGGGTATCTGGGCGCCCAATTGCGCCGAATGGCTGATCTGCCAAGTGGCAAGCGCTAAGCTCGGTGTGATCCTCGTCAATATCAACCCGGCCTATCGCAGCAGTGAGCTGGATTACGTGCTCAAGCAATCCGGCTGCCAATGGCTGGTGTGCGCCGGTTCGTTCAAGAGCTCCGATTACCACGCCATGCTCCAGGCATTGAAGCCTGAGCTGCGCGGCCTCATCAGTCTCGATCCCAGCCCGCCGCCTGAATTCATGCCTTGGTCGCAACTGTCGGCCCTGGGCGCCGGAGTTAGCCCCGAGCAACTGCAAAGCCGGCAGACCAGCCTGCACTTCGACCAACCCGTGAATATCCAATACACCTCCGGCACCACCGGTTTCCCCAAGGGTGCCACCCTCAGTCACCACAATATCCTCAATAACGGTTACATGGTCGGCGAAAGCCTGGGCTTGACCGCGCAGGACCGCCTGGTCATCCCGGTGCCGCTGTATCACTGCTTCGGCATGGTGATGGGTAACCTCGGTTGCATCACCCACGGCACCACCATGATCTATCCCAATGACGGTTTCGACCCGCTGCTGACATTGACTGCCGTCGCCGAAGAACGAGCCACCGGCCTGTATGGCGTGCCGACCATGTTTATCGCCATGCTTGATCACCCAGGCCGGGCCGCGTTCGACTTGGCCAGCCTGCGCACCGGTATCATGGCCGGGGCGACATGCCCGATCGAAGTCATGCGCCGGGTCATCAACGAACTGCACATGCGCGAAGTGCAAATTGCCTACGGCATGACCGAAACCAGCCCCGTGTCGCTGCAAACCGGGGCGGATGACGATATAGAACGGCGCGTCACCACGGTGGGCCGCACCCAACCGCAACTGGAGACCAAGATTGTCGATGATGCCGGCAACACCGTGGTGCGCGGCGTGATCGGTGAACTATGTACGCGCGGCTACAGCGTGATGCTCGGTTACTGGAACAACCCCGACGGCACCCGCGAGGCAATCGATGAGGCCGGCTGGATGCACACCGGCGACCTGGCAACCATGGACGAGCACGGCTACGTCTGCATTGCCGGGCGTAACAAGGACATGATTATTCGCGGGGGCGAGAACGTGTACCCGCGTGAGCTGGAAGAGTTTTTCTTCACCCACCCGGCAGTGGCCGATGTGCAGATCATCGGTATTCCGGATGAGCGTTACGGTGAAGAAATCGTCGCCTGGATCAAGTTTCATCCCGGCCATGTGGCCAACGAGCTGGAACTGTCGAGCTGGTGCAAGGACCGCATCGCCCACTTCAAGACGCCCAGGTACTTCAAGTTTGTGGACGAGTTTCCGATGACGGTGACGGGCAAGATCCAGAAATTTCGCATGCGCGAGATCAGCATTGAGGAGTTGGCGTCTGCCCGAGAATGAGCCGTGGGGCGCTTTGTAGCGCGGGCTAGCTGAATACCACCGTTTGAAGCGCGAACGATCGCACATTGATCGTTTGTTCCTTCAAATGGAGTTTGGTAAATGAGTGAGCTTGATCAACCTGACAGCAGTCAATCAACGGCGGTGCAGAGCGTTCATGCACGGGTGATACAGGACCGGTTGCCGTCCTGGTACGGCGCCGCCGACCTTAAGCGCAAAAAGGAGTTTTCTGAAACGCAGTTCGCGATGCCCGAATGGTATAAAAACTTGTCGTCGGGGAAAAAGTTGAAGCTGAGTGATGCTTACATCCGCAGCTTTAATTCGCTGAATAGACTGGATCACAGTTTTAATGGGCTTAAAGGGGTTGTGGATTTTGCCGAACCACTTTTAGTGGCGGCCATGAAAGAAAAATTCGGTGGGCGTCACAATGTAAGGCAGCTATTTTTTGCCACTGAAAAGTTGATGCCGGCTGATCGCTCTAAAGTCTTTGGGCGAGAGGCATCATGTTATTGCTATTACGAAGGTGTTAGTCTGCTTGAGGCGGCATTAAAGAACTTTGCGATAGAAGATACCCTTGAGGTGGCCGATCAGAACGCCAGGCTTATCACTCAGTATGATTTTCATCGACAATCGCCCTCTTATACGTTCAATCATACACAAACGCTCGGCGGTAGAGTCTCGATACAACCTCATTTGTTTGCCAGCCTGTGCCGAGAATTGGATTTGGGTACGCAATACTTGAGGCATGTCGAGTCGTTTATCTGTCCCGAAGACACACCCAACTTTGCAGCGGGCACCGCCACCAAGACCATGCGTAATCGCATGTTGAATTCGGCCAGGTATCAGTTCCTGTTCGCCGCCGAGGTAGCGCTTGGGTGCGGGGATATTCAAGAAGACACCTATCAGGTGATGCGGAAAACAGCGGATAACCATCAGGAATTAAAGTGGCGAGAGAAAACACTCGCTTATTCGGGGCTTAAGTTGCTTGGGCAGCCGCTGGCGCAAATTGTTGTTATAGGTAATGTCAATGTGCAAGTTGCTCATCGCAGCCTGGTGTTCATGAATGAGCCTTGTGTGGTGTTCATTCCAGGAGATCCTGTTTGTATGTTGAAGGAATACTCGAGTTTGACAAGCTTCAAACTTGATTTGGTTGAGCGATTGTGCTTGGTAAGTTATCGAAGGTTTTTTAGTCAGTTCATACCCTACGAGCAACAAGGTGTATTTTTTACAAAGCTCAAGCGGCATCTTGATCCCTCCGGTAAATTTTCTGAACGTGAAGATTATGATTCTGACAAAAAGGATCTCAGGGGCGTCACCGCTTCTTATGGGGGGCGTTTTTCGGTGTTGTGGCGCGAACACGCTTGGCAAAAAGCCAATCTAATACTGAGGAATGCGCAAGCGATGGCCGTTTCCAATGATGCGGCGGATCAGCGTGCACGTAACGCCTGGTTGGTGAAAATGGGCAGCATGGCTTTGAATGTATTGAATGTTGCAGTTTTTATTTCCCCGAGCTGGCTCCCGTGATGCTCGCAATTGGGGCAGCGCAAATGTTATGGGAAGTCGCATCGGGAATAGCGGCGTGGGACGAAGGGGATACAAAAGCGGCATGGGCCCATGTTTCGGCCATTGCCTTTAATGTAACTACGGCGGCGGTGGGGGCCAAGTTGTTTCCGCTGGTCAAGACGGCATTTGTTGAAAGCCTGTCCCACGTTCGTTGCCCCGATGGAAATATCCGTCTGTATTCTCCTGACCTGAGGCCTTATCAGCGCCAGGTCACAATGCCTGATGGTCTCACGGCCAATGAAGACGGATTGTTTGAACATGAAGGGGGGTTATACCTGCGGGAAAAAAATAACACGCATTACTTGGTGGAGCGGATGGGTGCCAGCAATGACTTTAAAATCCTGCATCCGGACAACCCGGCGGCTTATACCCCAAAGGTAAGCCGTACGGGCGCCGGGGCGTGGGCACATGAGCACGAGAACCCGATGACATTGACCGGGCCGCAGTTGATGCAGCGGTTGGGCCCGATGGCAGAGCGTTTTGCCAATGAGCCTCTTAAGCTCGAACGCATAGTGCAAATGACTGCAACGGAAGTGGACACTCTACGTAAGATACATACAGACTAGGCAGCACTGCCCGCGCTACTGACCGATACCTTGAAGCGACTTGAAATGGATAATGTCGTGGCAGAGGAAGTTTCCACTGTCAGGGCCTCACAGAGAGCGGCGTATCAATCTGACCTTTTCAGCCAGCGCTACGCCGCCGCCGAGGGTGGAGAAAGCGCGACAGTAAGGTTTATCAAACGCTTATTCCCTTCTCTACCCTCGGCGGTTGTCGAGGAACTGTTGAACGGTGCCAACTCCTCCGAAATGCAAGCGCTCACCGAGCGCCAACGTATGCCGCAGAACTTGGCTGAAGAGGCCCGTCATTATCAGCAGCAGGTGCGTTTGGCGCGAACGTATGAAGGGTTATACCGAAAAACCCTGGCCAATGACGACACGCAACGCATGGTGCTGCACAGTCTGGATAAACTTCCTGGTTGGCCATCAGACCTGCGCATTGATGTTGTCGAACGGCTGCCGGGTGGAGAGCGCCTACTGGATTCGGTGGGGCCAGAGAATGCGGCGGTCAAGCGTCGTTTCATCAAGTTCGGTCCCAAGAACCTTTATGAGGTACAGGACGAAAAAATCGCGGTATTGAACCATCAGGCGGACATCTATGGGGCTGTACAGTCAGCAGTTTCTCCTGAGGATTGGAGGGCGATGAACCTGACGGCCTCTGATCGCGGCGCGAGTCTGAAACAGGCACTGGAGCAAATGCCGCTGATGCCTCGCGATGAACTGCGTGCGTTGCTGCGCATGCAGCCTGCCAAACCACGCTACAAACCGCCAATGCGCCTTGCCGATGGACGCTTTGGTTATCCATTGAGCCCGGTAGGCGGTGCGGGTCGTCGACCTTATGCATGTGAAAGGGCAGCGTTAGACCTTTATCCGTCAATGTCCATCGCGCAGGTGGATCAGATACTGGGGCTAGAGGGCGTCAACGATATTGAATTTATGGCAAAAATGGATTTGCTCAAAGACGAGTTCAAGCAACTCAATACAGAGTTGGACGCCTGGCGGGCCGACGGTGATAGCCAGCAACGCAGGACCCGTGGCCGGGTCGTCGTTGCCATCAAAGATGCATGGCAGCGTCGGTCGCCGCAACAGGCCATGGCCGCCGAGCAAGAGCACATGGCGTACATCCTGCGCTTGGCTGATGAGCAACCCGGTGAGTTACCGGCGATTACGGCGAACATGGACCATGTGGACTGTTTGGATTTATCCAGAATGTACCTTTCGGATGCGTCCTTGCCCTTCTTGCGCGCATTCGGCGGTTTGCGCTGGTTGGATATCAGCTCTAGCAACTTCACGCAGCTGCCGGAGTTTGCCAACGGTGGAGCCGGTTTGACCTGGCTCGATATGAGCAGTAACGACATTCGGTTGACGAGGCAAAGCCAGGCGCATCTCGAAGGCATGCAGCGTTTGACCGTACTTAACCTCTCCCATAACCGTCAGTTGGGATGGGCCGCCGATCTGAGCAACATGCGTGACTTGAACAGGCTGAATCTGGCGAATACCGGAACGACAACGTTCCCCAGAGGCGCCGAACGACTGCATAACCTGAACCGGATCGATCTGCACACAAACGCGATTACTCAGCTGCCCGAGTACGCCGTTGAGAATCCGGACCGAATCAACGTGCATGAAAATCCTGTGTCGCAAGTAGTCCTTACCGATGACCACGTCACCCTGGCTGAGGCGCGCAGGTTGTGGCTGCACGATTCCCCCCCAGCCATGCAGGCCGGTCGCGGCGAAATGTGGGACCAGCTCAGTTCCAGCCCTGAGGCGGCGGCATTTTTTACCGTGGTGGCGGACACAACCCGTTGTGCAGAGTACAAATCCGGGGTTACCCGGCCGCAACTGGCGGAGCGCGTTTGGGACATGATTGGGGCCGTCCATGAGAACCAACACACTCGCGATGTATTGTTTAAATCAGCTGATGATCGCGTTACCTGTGGTGACGGGAGTGTGCTGGAGTTCATGAACATGGAAACTGATCTGTTGGTGGAAAAATCGCTTGAGAGGGTCGGAGAGCATGACGTTGAGGCGACCTTGATTGGCACCGCAGAGCGACCATTTCGCCTGAAGCTGGTAGATATCATCGCTGAGCGTGACGTTGAGTCGCGCGGGCCGGCCTTCACCGAGCAGGCCGAAGTCATCTTTGCTTATCGCTCCGGCTTGGCGCAGCGACTGGATTTGCCGATCAAATCCCTTGAAATGCTCCATCGCCCTATCGCGGGTGTGGCCCCGGAGACTCTTGATGCTGCCTATGTACAAGTGCTTGAGGGCGAAAAAAACATCAGTGAAAAAAGTCATTTTTTTGTGGACATGGAATTTTGGAGAAACCAACTTCGCGCCCAATACCCACAGGACCTCAGCACCCTGACGATGGCCGATTTTGAGGTAATAACCGAGAAGCAAGAGGCGTTGGAAAAGGTGGTAGATCTGCAGAACACACAGGATGACCTTGTAGAGCAGGATGCAAAGAAGGCTTGGCAGCTAGAGTACGAGACAGCGCTTAACAGAGTTGCCAGCCTGCTGGGTAAGAGCCGGGATCAAATTCTGGCCGATGGGTCAATGACCAGTGGTTTCTATAACCAGGAAATGAAACAACTGAGGGCGCAGCGACAAGTCAAGGAAACAGCTGCGCTGCGGGCTTTGACGGTTACTGTGCTTAACCAATTTTCGACGAAGAAGGTGGCGTCCGCCTAAGTCACATAAGTGCAAGCAGCACAAAGGGGACCCGAAGGTCCCCTTTAATTTGTCGTTGCGTGCTCTTTTCTTATTATTGAGGGGCGGCCTGTTGTTGTTTTTGGTAGCCGTGGCCCGTACCGCTATTTTTGGCAACCCCCATCCGGGGTCAAGAGCAAACGTATTTTTTTGAGCGCTGACCTGCTTCTTCGTAAACGATCCAACCAGTGGTAGCTACCTGAGGTAGTTTTATTTTTCTCTATCCGGTTGCGGGTTGCGGCATGCCGTACCCTGCGAAGCACATCTTCTCCAAAAAAATCTGTTAGCTGCGTCTCTGCCGTGTTGTTTTTGTTATGTCAGAGTCGTTTCGTCTTGTTTTTATTAGGTTTGGCGCTTTTTATTCTTGTTATGCCATAGAGATAGCAGGAGCCGTGCCAACTTTTTAAATTCGTTTAAAATCATGTAGTTAGTATTTATCTGGCAAATAGTTTTGCCTAGGCATGACGAATTATGTTCCCGCGTTACCCGTTGTGCAGGTGTGCGGTAACACATTGTCACAGCTGTGCTACTCAACTGGCGTTACGCACCTTCGCAACACGGGACCCGCTAGGTCGACCAAGGACGTGGCTGATCTGCCGGCCTGCGCCAATCAAGCGTTCCAGGTCGATCCCCGTTTCGATCCCCAAACCGTTGAGCAGGTACAACACGTCTTCGGTGGCCACGTTACCGCTGGCGCCCTTGGCGTAAGGGCAGCCGCCGAGGCCCGCGATAGAGCTGTCGAATACATTTATGCCTTCCAGCAGGCTGGCATAGATATTGGCGATTGCCTGGCCGTAGGTGTCATGGAAATGCCCGGCCAGCTTGTCCCTTGGCACTTGCGCCCCGACCACCTCGAACAGGCGCCGAGTTGCGCCCGCGGTGCCCGTGCCGATGGTGTCACCCAGGGACACTTCATAGCAGCCCATGGCGTACAGCTCACGGGCGACCGCGGCCACTTGCTCCGGGGCGATATCGCCTTCGTAAGGGCAGCCCAACACGCACGACACATACCCGCGCACGCTGATGCCGTGCTGTTTGGCCGCGGCCATGATCGGCGCGAATCGCTCCAGGCTTTCGCTGATGGAGCAGTTGATATTGCGCTGGGAAAAAGCCTCGGACGCCGCGGCAAACACCGCAACTTCCTTGACCCCGGCCGCCAGCGCATCCTCAAACCCGCGCAGGTTCGGCGCCAGTGCACCGTAGGTCACGCCGGGCTTGCGCTGGATCTGCGCGAATACCTCAGCCGAACCGGCCATCTGCGGCACCCATTTTGGCGAGACAAAACTGCCGACTTCGATATAGCTCAAGCCGGCTTCGCTCAACGCGTCTACCAACTGGACTTTGTCCGCCACGCTGATGGGCTGGGCTTCGTTCTGCAAACCGTCGCGTGGGCCGACTTCCACCAGGCGCACGTAAGAGGGGAGGGACATGGCAGTTACCTTCTGGTTAATGGCCGGCTTGGCTCATGGTGTGCGCAAGGGCCTGGGTGCAACGCTCTTCGGCGGTGTCCAGTTCCAGCTTCATTTGTTCGATATCCAGCAGTTGCTGTTCCAACTGTTCGCGGCGTTCGGCGATCTTCGCCAACATGCTGTTGAGCTGGATCTGGTTGCCGCCGCTGGGGTCGTAGAGTTCGATCAGTTCGCGGCATTCGGCCAGGGAAAAGCCGATGCGCTTGCCCCGCAGGATCAGCTTGAGGCTGACTTTGTCCCGCGCCGAGTAGATACGCTCCTGGCCCCGGCGTTCCGGGGCCAGCAGGCCTTGTTCTTCATAGAAGCGAATGGCGCGGGTGGTGATGTCGAGCTCGCGGGCGAGGTCGGAGATGCTGTAGGTGGTGCTCATGGCGGTGCTCAAGAAAGGCTTGGCGCTAAGCTAATTGCAGGTTGACGTGAACGTCAAGGGGCGCTGCGCGTGCCATCGGGGGCAAGCCCCCTACCACAATGGGTATTCTTGAACCTTAGGATTGCTGTTTGTCGAGCTTCTTTTCGTGGGCGGTGACTTGCTGGCACAACTCGATCATCTGCTCGCGCATCCAGCGGTTTGCCGGGTCCTGGTCGGTGCTTTCATGCCAGTACAGGTGGGTTTCCACCGGGGGCACGTCGTTGACCGGCAGGTTGAACCAGTGCAGTTCATGGCGACGAGCGAAGCGTTCGGGCACGGTCATGACCATGTCGGTCTGCTGCAACACTTGCGAAGCCATCAGGTAGTGCTGCGAGCGCAGGGCGATCTTGCGCTGGATGCCCATTTTGCCCAGCGCCAGGTCCACATGGCCCAAGCCATTGCGACGGCTGGAGATATGGATGTGGGTTAATGACAGGTAGTCATCCAGGCTGAATTTGTCCTTGCCTGCCATGGGGTGACCCTTGCGCATGGCGCACACGTAGCGGTCTTCCATCAATTTGACATGGCGCACCTGCGGGTCGGTGTTGAGCGGCGCATCCACGGCAAAATCCAGGCGCCCGGCGGCCAGTTCCTTGGTGGTCTCACGGCGCTTGGACAGGAAACTCTCGATCACCACGGTCGGCGCCAGGCGGCGCAGGCGCTGGAACAATAACGGCAGAATCACCGCTTCAGTGAGGTCGGTCATGCTGATGCGGTAGGTCTTGGCGGCCTGCTGGGGATTGAAAATCCGGCTTTCCTGCACCGACACGCGCAGCAACGACAGCGCATTGCGCACCGGGCCGATGATGTTCTGCGCCATCGGTGTGGGCACCATGCCTTGGGCGGTGCGCACAAACAGCGGGTCGTTGAAGGTTTCGCGCAGACGTGCCAGGGCGTTGGACACTGCCGGCTGGGTGATGCCGACGATCTGCCCGGCGCGGGTCAGGTTGGCTTCGGTATAGATCGCATCAAAGACGATGAAGAGGTTGAGGTCGACCTTGCTCAAATTCATTTCGTTGCGCTCTTATTGTGAGTGTCCATGCGCCGATCATATATCGGTGATGAATGTTAATACACACCGAGAATAGGCTAGGTAAATTATCAGCGCTGTTCTAGCATCGAATACATGACCTAAACAACCTCTCAAAGAAGGGAGCTGCTCATGGATTTCGCCTATTCGCCCAAGGTTCAGGAACTGCGTGAGCGCGTCACTGCGTTCATGGACGCATACGTCTATCCGGCCGAGCCGGTGTTTGAGCGCCAAGTCAGCGAAGGTGATCGCTGGCAGCCCACGGCCATCATGGAAGAGCTCAAGGCCAAGGCTAAAGCCGAGGGCTTGTGGAACCTGTTCCTGCCGGAATCCGAGCTGGGCGCTGGCTTGACTAACCTTGAGTACGCGCCGCTCGCGGAAATCATGGGGCGCTCGTTATTGGGCCCGGAGCCGTTCAACTGCTCCGCTCCCGACACCGGCAATATGGAAGTGCTGGTGCGCTACGCCAACGAAGAGCAGAAACAACGCTGGCTTGAACCACTGTTGCGGGGAGAGATTCGCTCCGCCTTCGCCATGACCGAGCCCGATGTCGCTTCTTCGGATGCCACCAACATGGCCGCCCGCGCCGAACGCCAGGGCGATGAGTGGGTGATCAACGGCAAGAAATGGTGGACCTCCGGCGCCTGTGACCCGCGTTGCAAAATCCTGATCTTCATGGGCTTGAGCAACCCGGATGCGCCGCGCCATCAGCAGCACTCGATGATTCTGGTGCCGGTAGACACCCCCGGCGTGAAAATCGTGCGCCCGTTGCCGGTGTTCGGCTACGACGATGCCCCCCATGGCCACGCCGAGGTGCTGTTCGACAACGTGCGCGTGCCGTATGAGAACGTCTTGCTGGGGGAAGGTCGTGGCTTCGAAATCGCCCAGGGCCGCCTTGGCCCGGGCCGTATCCACCACTGCATGCGCTCCATCGGCATGGCTGAGCGTGCCCTGGAATTGATGTGCAAACGCTCGGTGAGCCGCACCGCGTTCGGCAAGCCGCTGGCCCGCCTGGGTGGCAATATCGACAAGATTGCCGACTCACGCATGGAAATCGACATGGCGCGCCTGCTGACCCTGAAAGCGGCGTACATGATGGACACCGTGGGCAATAAAGTGGCGAAAAGCGAAATCGCCCAGATCAAGGTGGTGGCGCCGAATGTGGCCTTGAAGGTGATCGACCGTGCGATCCAGATCCATGGCGGCGCCGGGGTTTCCAATGATTTCCCGCTGGCCTATATGTACGCCATGCAACGTACCCTGCGCCTGGCGGATGGCCCGGACGAAGTGCACCGCGCGGCGATCGGCAAGTTCGAGATTGGCAAGTATGTGCCGCGCGAGTTGATGCGCGGCGGGCAGTAACACCGCGTCACCTCTATCGGGAGCAAGCCCCCTCCCACATTTTGACGGTATTCACAAATCCAAGTGTGGGAGGGGGCTTGCCCCCGATGAGGCCAGTCCAAGCACCTCAAACTCCAAGGCTCAGTACACCCAAACCTCCACCCGCCGATTCTTGATCCTACCTTCGTCCGCGGTATTCGCCGCCACCGGCATTTGCGCGCCAAACCCGCGAATATCCTTGAGCACCACGCCGCTCTTTGCCAGCTCGCGGCGCACCGCCATCGCCCGTAACTTCGACAGCAACGCCGCACGTTGCGGATCGTTCTTGGTATCGCCAAAGCCCACCAGCGTGACCTGCTTGTTCAGCTTGCCGTGGCTTTTGATATAGGCCACCACCCGCTGCAAATCCTGGCGTGCCTTGTTGTCGAGGCTGGCGCTACCCTCTTCGAAGCGAAAATTTACCGTCAGGCGCTGAGCGTCGCGGGCGATGGCCTGGTAGTCGTCAGGCATTGACGGGCGAGGTGTCACGCCGATCGCCTGCACCTGCTGGGCGATAAACCCATTGGCCGCCACAATCGCCTGGCCTTTACTGGATTGGGTAAAGTCCACCAACGCCTTGGCCCACGGATTGCGGGAGGAGGGCGGCAGATAAAAGAACAGCCGTCGCGACAGCGGGTAATCTTCGGTGGCGATGAGGCTGGTCAGCGGCAACATCGGTTGCGAGTCACCATCGGCAATCGCCACTGCTTTAGCCTGACGCACATAGGGCAGGCCGATAAAGCCGATACCTTGGGGATCCTGGCTGACGGCATCGGACAGCTGTTCGCTGGATTCGAAACGCTTGGCTGACGGCGCGAGCGGCTGCTGACGTCGGCTCAACACCAGTTCCCTGAAGGTGTCGTAGGTGCCGGACTGATCATCACGGGCATATAAATGAATGGCACCGCCACTCCCGCCCAACGCCTCCCAGGTGCTGACTTCGCCGTTGAAGATCTGGGCCAACTGCTCGGTGTCAAGAGTATTGAGTGGGTTGCGTGGGTTAACAATGATCGCCAGGCCATCAATGGCGATGACCTGTTCGGCATCGGGGCTTTTCAGGTCGCCCAGAGGTTCAAGGTCCACCAGTTCGCCGTCCTTGATCGCGCGGGACGCGGCGGCGAGGTCCGCGCGGGTATTTTTCAGCGCGGCAAAGCCGGTGCTGGAACCGTGGGCCGCGACTTCGATGGTCACCGTCTTGCCTTGGTGCGTCGTGCCGACCACGCTCTGTTCATTTGCCCCGGCGCCCGGTTCGCTGCGCACATCCCGTAAGCCTTGATGCTCCATCAAACCCATGACCAACGCCGGGCCGAGTGCCGCGCCAATGGTGTTGGAGCCCTGGATGCGCAGGGCGGGACCTTGGCCGGGGACGGGAAGAGGGGCTGCCACGGCGGGGAGGGCGATCGCAATACACAGGAACAGAACGCGCAGCATCATGCCGGCACCTTCTCAAGCCAAAGGAAGTGCCGCGAGATTAAGTCAGTTGGGTTGCAGCAATGTGACTGATGCATCGCAAGGCTAAATGTGGGAGGGGGCAAGTCGAATCGTCGCACCGCCCCTCCCACATTTAGATCTTCACCAGGCTTGCTATCAGCTCAGTTCCAACCAGATCGGTGCATGGTCCGACGGCTTCTCCAAGCCACGCAAATCGTAATCCACCCCGGCATCCTTGACCCGTGGCACCAGCCCGGTGGACGCCATGATCACGTCAATGCGCAGCCCGCGCTTGGGCTCATCCTCAAACCCACGGCTGCGATAGTCGAACCAGCTGAAACGGTCGGTCACGTCCGGGTTGAGGTGGCGGAAGCTGTCCACCAGGCCCCAGTTCTTCAGGCGCTCCATCCACTCGCGCTCCTCCGGCAGGAAGCTGCACTTGCCGGTTTTCAGCCAGCGCTTGGCGTTATCGGCGCCGATACCGATGTCGCAGTCTTGCGGGGAAATGTTCACGTCGCCCATCACCACCAGCGCCTGGTCATTGCTGAACTGGCTTTCCAGCAGGTGCTGCAAGTCTTCATAGAAGCGCTGCTTGGCCGGGAACTTGGTGGGGTGGTCGCGGCTTTCGCCCTGGGGGAAGTAGCCGTTCATGATGGTCACCGGGTGGCCGTTTTCATCGGCGAAGGTGCCCCAGATAAAACGACGCTGGGCGTCTTCTTCATCGCTGGCAAAACCTTTGTGCAGGCTCAAGGCCGGCTGGCGCGAGAGCAGGGCCACGCCGTAATGGCCTTTCTGCCCGTGGTAGTACACGTGATAACCCAAAGCCTGCACTTCGGCCAGCGGGAACTGATCATCGTGAACCTTGGTTTCCTGCAGGCCGATCACGTCAGGTTGATGCTTTTCAATCAGCGCCGCCAGCTGATGAGGGCGAGCACGCAGCCCGTTGATATTGAAGGAGACGATTTTCATGGTCGGCAGTCCAGTCTGGCAAAAGGGCGATGCTAGCCGACAAGTCGGACGGGGGCCAGCGTGGCGGCAGGGTGAATGCGCTGCTAATGTCTGGGAACGACTGGAGCTGCACAGGTTCGTACCCATAAGAACGCCATGTTTGAGTGGCGCCCAGGGAGATTGACTGTTATGCCAGACACTTCGACGGCCACTGCCGAAATCCGCCTGCTCAATAGCGGTTATTCCCGTGAAGCGCGATCCCTGCTTTACCAGGCGTATCGCCATGAACCGACCTTCGCCTATATCTTCGAAGCCGAACGGCCGGGTTATGAACAACGGGTGCGCGCCACCGTGCGCGAATTGGTCAAACAGCACTTTTTTCAGAAGCTTCCCGCCATCGGCCTGTTCGTCAACGACCGGCTGATCGGTATCGCCCTGATTGCGCCGCCGCAACGACGCCTGGGCATCACCGAGAGCTGGGCCTGGCAGATCCGCATGTGGCTGAGTACCGGCGTGCGCGGTACCCGGCGTTACCTGGAATACCATCAGGCAGTCCTGGCGTGCCTGCCCAGCGAGGCCGTGCATGTGCTGCCGTTGCTGGGCATTCACCCGCAGTTCCAGGGCCAGCGTCATGGTGAGCAGCTGCTTGAAGCCGTGCACAACTGGTGCGCCGACGATCCGCACTCTTCAGGCGTGGTGCTCGACACCGGCAACTCCCGTTACCTGGATTTCTACAAGCGCCAAGGCTATGAGGAGATCGGTGAAGTCGCCGTAGGGCCGGTGCTGGAGCATGTGTTTTTCCATCCCAATCCCCAGGCGTTACATCCTGCAACGTCTTAGGACAGAATTATTCAGACAAATCCGAGTTCAAAGTCCCTCCCTAGCTCGTGTAGCATCCGCGCCTATGAAGTATCCAGGAAGATTTACCAGCGGCTTGATTCTGCTGTTCACAAGCTGCGGCGCATTGGCGCAAAGTGAACTGGACGTGCGGATCAAACCCTCAAACGACGCGCTGAAAGCCAACATCGAAGGCTATATCGGCGGGGTCGGCGATCGTGACGAAGAAGCCTTGCTGCGGTTCAGCCGTGGCGCCGAGGAGCAGGCGCGCAAAGCCGCGCAGGCACTGGGCTTCTATCAGCCACAGATCGCCAGCGAGGTGAAGGGCGGCAAGAATCCGCGCCTGACCCTCACCATCGACCCCGGCGAACCGGTGCATTTGCGCGACGTGACCATTCGGGTCGATGGCCAGGCCGCGAGCCTCAAGGCCTTTCGCGTACCCGCCAGCGACGACCTCAAGCCCGGTGCCGTGCTCAATCACGGTCATTACGAAGACGCCAAGCGCCTGATCCAGAACCAGGCGTCACGCTACGGCTTTTTCAGCGGGCGCTTCACTAGCCAGAAGCTCGCGGTTGATCCTCAAGCGGGCGTGGCCGACATCGAACTCATTTACGACAGCGGCCCGCGCTACAGCATGGGCAAGGTCAGCTTCAGCGGCGACACGCCGTTTGATGAAGAACTGTTGCAACGCATGGTGCCCTTTGACAGTGGCACGCCGTACGACTCCGAGCTGGTCGCCGAACTCAACCAGAACCTGCAAGCCAGCGGCTTCTTCGAAGGCGTGCGCGTGGACGCCAGCCCCACCGCCGCGACTGATGACGTGATCCCGGTCGCTGTACAATTGGAAACCCGCAAGCCCCGCACCATGGGCCTCGGCCTGGGTTACTCCACCGACGTCGGCCCACGGGGCAAAGCCAACTGGACGCGGCATTGGGTCAACCCCCAGGGCCACAGCTACGGTTGGGAAGCCGAATTGTCGGCACCGCGGCAGAACGTCGGCCTGTGGTATGACATCCCGCTGGACCCGCCGCTCACCGACAAATTGCGTTTTGCCGGCGGCTATCAGAATGAAGAGATCGCCAACACCGACACCTTGAGCAAGCTGCTCACCATTGGCCCCGAATGGCACAGCAAGTTGCCCAGCGGCTGGACGCGGGTGATTTCCCTCAAGTACCAGCGTGAGGAATACCGCCTGGGCAATGACTCGGGGCTGAGTAACCTGTTGATGCCGGGGGTGAGTTATTCCTACCTGCGCAGCGACAACCGTATCGACCCGCACCATGGCTATCGCCTGATGTTCGATACCAAGGTCGCCAAAGAGGGCCTGGGGTCTGACACCAACCTGCTTTACGGCACGGCCACGATCAAGGGCCTGACCACCTTGTGGGACAACCACCGTTTTCTGGGGCGCGCACAATTTGGCGGCAGTGCCACCAACGGCTACAAATCCGTGCCGCCGTCGTTGCGCTTCTTTGCCGGTGGCGACCAGAGCGTGCGCGGCTACGAGTACCAGACCCTGTCGCCGGAGAACGATCGTGGCGACCGTATCGGTGGTCGCTACATGGTGGCCTTGAGTGCCGAGTATCAATACTCCATCACCGATAAATGGCGGATCGCGACCTTCATCGACCAGGGTAACTCGTTCAACAACCTGGACCTGCCGAGCCTGAAAACCGGCGTCGGCGTCGGCGTGCGCTGGGTGTCGCCGGTGGGGCCGATCCGCCTCGACCTGGCCCATGCCCTCGAAGATCCGGGCGGCGTTCGCTTGCACTTTTCAATGGGGCCTGAGCTGTGATGCGTGGTTTGAAAATAGCGGGGCTGGTGCTGGTCGCCATCCTCGTGTTGCTGTTGTTGGCGCTGTGGTCAGTGCTTGGCACCCAGGCGGGCAGTCGCTGGGCCTTGGGCCAGGTGCCAGGTTTGAGCGTGGAGAATTTCCAGGGCCGCCTGGGCGGGCGGTGGAGTGCCGATCATCTACTGTGGCAGCAGGACGGCAGCCGCGTCGAGCTGAATGCGCCGACGTTTGACTGGTCGCCCGGCTGTCTGTTGCGCATGACCCTGTGTATCAACCGACTGGACGTGGAACAGGTCAGCCTGGAATTTGCCCCCAGTGCCGAAGAGAGCAGCAGCGGGCCGATTCAACTCCCCGACCTGAAACTGCCGGTTGCCATCCAACTGGGCGACGTTCGCATCGGTAGCCTGCTGTTCAACGGCAGCGAAGAACTCAAGGGCCTGCAACTGGCGGCGCACTGGACCACCGCGGGTATGCAGATTGACTCGGTACATTTGCAGCGCGATGACCTGGTGCTCGACCTTGCCGGCCTGCTGCAACCTACCGGCGATTGGCCGCTGAATGCCACCGGCAACCTGAGCCTGCCCTACGCCCCAGGCGGTGCACCCTGGAGCGTCGCGCTCAAGCTCGACGGCGACCTGCTCAAGACCCTCAAGCTCGACGCCGACAGCAGCGGCTACCTGCCGGCCAAGCTCAAAGGCGAGCTGCAACCCCTGGCCGAAAACCTGCCGGCGCAGTTGCACATCACCTCCGAGGCGTTCAAACCCAGCGCCGACCTGCCTGACACCTTGCAACTCAACCAGTTGGACTTGAGCGCCAAGGGCGACCTGAAAGATGGCTACCAGTTGCAGGGCAAGGCCGTGCTGCCAGCGGAACAAGGCCCGGTGGATTTACTCCTGCAAGGCAAGGTCGACGCCAAGGGCGCGCAGATCGCCGGGCTGGACCTGAATGCCGGTGACCAGCAAAGCCTCAAGCTCAGTGCCAACCTGGATTGGCAACAAGGCTTCAGTGCTGACGCCAAAATCGACTGGCTGGACTTCCCCTGGCATCGCCTCTATCCCGTCATCGACGAGCCGCAAGTGGCATTGCGTACCTTCAATGGTGAAATCTCCTATAAGGACGGCAATTACCTGGGCAACCTCAAGGCCGACCTCGACGGCCCGGCGGGTAAGTTCAATGTGGTCACCCCCTTCAGTGGCGACCTCAAGCAAGTCTTCCTGCCCGAGTTGAAACTGACGGCCGGTCAGGGTAAGGCCGAAGGCCACCTGAACCTGCAATTTGCCGACGGTATTGCCTGGGACACCGCGCTGGACCTGTCGGCGTTGAACCCGGCGTACTGGGTGGCCGAGTTACCCGGCACCCTGGCCGGACCGCTGCGCAGCAAAGGCGAGTTCAAAAATGAACAACTCAAGCTCAACGCCGACCTCGACCTCAAGGGCCGCCTGCGCGGGCAAACCGCTGTGCTGGCGGCCAAGGCCGAAGGTGCAGGCGAACAATGGACCCTCGCCAACCTGGACATCCGCCTGGGTGACAACCGCATCAACGGCAGTGGCAGCCTGCAACAACGCCTGGCCGGGCAGATCGACATCAAGCTGACGCGCCTGGCCCAGCTCTGGCCGCAACTGCGCGGGCAAATCAATGGGCGTGTCGATGTGGCCGGCACCTTGAAGGCGCCGCAAGGCAAACTCGACCTCAAGGGCCAGCAACTCGCATTTGCCGACAATCGCCTGCAAGCCCTCAACCTCGACGCCAGCCTCGATAGCGCCCAACGCGCCAAGCTCGACCTCAAGGCCAGCGGCATCTACGCCGGCGAAACCCAGGTCGGCAACCTGACCGCCAGCGCCCAGGGCGATATCAAGAACCAAAAGGTCCAACTGGACCTGGCCGGCCCCCTGGTCAAGCTGGCCCTGGCATTGGATGGCAACTTCGATAAAAACAACTGGCGCGGGCGCCTGGTCAGCGGTGACGTACAAGCCGGCGGCCAGGACTGGCGGCTGCAAGCCCCGGCGAAAATCGAGCGCCTGGCCGATGGCAAGCTGACCTTCGGTGCGCACTGCTGGGTCTCCGGGCCCGCCAGCCTGTGTGGCGAAGACCAGCGCCTGATGCCCGAACCGAAGCTGCGTTACCACCTCAAGCAATTCCCCATCGACAGCCTTGCGGCATTTTTGCCCAAAGACTTCGCCTGGCAGGGCAAGCTCAATGCTGACGTACAGCTCGATTTGCCCGAAAGCGGACCCAAGGGCGTAGTGGCGGTAGATGCCAGCGGCGGCACCTTGCGCGTGCGTGACAAGGGCCAGTGGCTGGATTTCCCCTACGACACCCTGAAGCTGGAAACCACCCTCAACCCCAAGCGTATCGACACCCAGCTGAATTTTCGTGGCGGCAAGCTTGGCGAGTTGTTGTTGCAGGCGCAGATAAATCCGCTGCCGAACAATAAGCCGATCACCGGCAATTTCAGCCTCACCGGCCTGGACCTCGCCGTGGCGCGGCCGTTTGTGCCGATGGTGGAAAAGCTCACCGGCAAGCTCAACGGCAGTGGCCGCATCTCGGGCGGTTTGCTCGCGCCGCTGGTCAACGGCAACCTGAACCTGGTGGACGGTGAAGTCTCCGGGCCCGAGTTGCCCATCAGCCTTGAGGGCTTGAACCTGCAGGCGCAGATCGCCGGCGAAAGCGTGCAGCTCAACGGTGGCTGGCGTAGCGGCAAGGCCGGGCAGGGTAACCTCACGGGCCAGATCGACTGGGGCCGCGCCCTGGTCGTCGACCTCAGCCTGAAGGGCTCGCAACTGCCGGTCACCGTAGAACCCTATGCCAAGCTGGAAGTGGCACCCGACCTGAAGATCAGCCTCAAGGACGACAAACTGGCGATTGCCGGCAAAGTGCATATCCCCCGTGGCGATATCACCGTGCGCGAGCTGCCGCCTTCGACGGTCAAGGTCTCTGACGACACGGTAATCATCGGCAGCCAGACCGAAGAGGGCAAAGCGCCAATGGCCATGGCCATGGATATCGACGTGGAGGTGGGTGAAGACCAGCTCAACTTCGCCGGTTTTGGTCTCACCGCCAAGGTCCAGGGCCATGTGCATATTGGCGACAACATGGACACCCGTGGCGAGCTGTGGCTCAACGACGGCCGTTACCGTGCCTACGGCCAGCGCCTCAACGTGCGCCGCGCGCGGCTGTTGTTTGCCGGGCCGCTGGACCAGCCGTTCCTGGATATCGAAGCGGTGCGCGTAGTGGTCGAATCGTCCCGCACCGTGACTGCCGGTATTCGCCTGAGCGGCAGCGCCGAACAGCCGGCCACGCAGATTTTCTCCGAGCCGGCCATGGCTCAAGAGGATGCGCTGTCGTACCTGGTGTTGGGCCGTTCGCGCACCAACACTGGCGAAGACAACAACATGCTCGCCGAAGCCGCCCTGGGCCTGGGCTTGATGGGCAGCGCCGGTGTGACCTCGGATATCGCCAATAAGCTGGGTATCCAGGATTTCGACCTCGACACCCAGGGCACCGGTAACAGCACCGCGGTGGTGGCCAGCGGCAAGATCAACGAGAAGCTCAGCCTGCGTTATGGGGTCGGGGTGTTTGAACCGGCTAACACCATTGCGTTGCGCTACCTGCTGAGCAAGAAGGTGTACCTGGAAGTCGCTACGGGCGTAGCCAGTTCCCTGGATATCTTTTACAAACGCGATTTCTGATCGGTACGCGGTAAAAAATGTGGGAGGGGCGGTGCGACGATTCGACTTGCTCCTCCCACATTGGTTTTCATTTCACTCCAGCCTTCGGTCAACTACCAAGCAACCTAATTATTCCATTTGACATTCGCTGCCTAAGCAGTAACATCTCGTCACACATTCACTGCCTAGGCAGTAATAAGGTGACTTTCGATGCCTCACTTCACCCCCGATAACTTCCACAACTGCCACCTCGGCCTGTTGCTGGGCCGCGCCGCGATTCTCAAGGACCGCATCATCGACACCCACATGGAACCCCACGGCATCACCGCCGCGCAGTTCAAGGTGTTGATCATCATGGCCCAGTTCGGCGTCGACACCCCGGCAGAGCTGTGCCGCAACCTGTCCCTGGACAGCGGTTCGATGACGCGGATGCTCGACCGGCTGGAGCAAAAAGACCTGCTCAGCCGCAAGCGCTCCGAGCTGGACCGACGCCAGGTGCAGTTGGTGCTGACTGCCGAGGGCCAGCGCCTGGCGGACATGCTCCCGCACATCGGCGCCCAGGCCCTCAACCAACTGGCCGGCGCGCTTGAACCGGGCGAGTTGGAGACCCTGGAGCGGATCCTGAAGAAGATACTGATCGCTGCGGGTGACCCCATCACGATCCAGCGGGTAGGTAGATCATGAACACACGCGCACTCAGCCTGGTGCTGGCGGCGATGACGTTGGCCGGTTGCGCCAATTACAGCGGCCTCGACACCCAGGGTCAGCGCCTCGACGCCAACACCCTGCAAACCGGCAAATCCCTCAGCGGCGTGACGCTGTCGAGCGCTGCCTGGCCGGCCGCCGACTGGTGGAAAAGCCTCGGCGACCCACAGCTTGACGGCCTGATCCAGGAGGCCCTGCAAAGCAGCCCCGACATGCAAGTCGCCGACGCCCGTGCCCACCAGGCCGAAGCCGCCGCCTATGCCGCCAACGCCGCCCGTATGCCGACCGTGGATGCCAGCGCCGGTGTAAGCCGCTCGCGCTTGGCCAAAGACCAGGACCCGCGTGGTCAGGGCGATGCCTATTCGACGGTGCGCAACATCGGCGCCAGCTTCAACTACAACTTCGACCTCTGGGGCGGCCAGCGCGCAGCCTGGGAAGCCGCGTTGGGCCAGGCCCGCGCCGCCGAAGTCGACCAGCAGGCCGCGCGCCTGACCCTGGCGGCCAACGTGGCCAAAGCCTACAGCGACCTGGGCCAGGCGCATATCGTGCGTGACCTGGCTGTCGATGACCTCAAGCGCACCCGCCAGATGCTCGACCTGAGCAAGCGCCGCCTGAGTTCCGGCATCGACAGTGAATACCAATACCAGCAGACCGAGAGCCTGGAAGCTAGCTCCCAGTCGCAACTGATCGACGCGGAAAAACAACTGCAAAGCGCCAAGATCGCCCTCGCCGTATTGCTCGGCAAAGGCCCGGACCGGGGTGGCGAGTTGGCCCGCCCGGCGGTGCTCAAACCCAGCGCCGTCGCGGTGCCCGCGGTGTTGCCTGCCGAGCTGCTCGGTCGTCGCCCGGACCTGGTCGCCGCACGCTGGCGAGTGGAGGCGGCGAGCAAGAACATCGACGCCAGCAAAACCCGCTTCTACCCCAACCTCAACCTGAGCGCGAGCGCAGGCGCCGAGTCGTTGCTGGGCGATGCGATGTTCGGTTCGGCCAGCCGTTTCTTCAATATTGCGCCGACGATTTCGCTGCCGATTTTTGATGGCGGCCGCCTGCGCGCCGACCTTGACGCCCGCGACGCCGACTACGACCTGGCCGTGGCCCAGTACAACAAAACCCTGGTGCAAGCCCTGGGTGATATCGGCAACAGCCTTTCGCAGCTGCGCGACACCGGCCGCCAGATCCAGGCCCAGCAACATGCCGCTGACATCGCCCAGCAGTCCTACGACACCGGGGTGCAACGCTACAGCTCAGGCATCGGTAACTACCTGGATGTGCTCAGCATCGAGCAGCAACTGCTGCAGGCCCAGCGTCAGCTGGCGACCCTGAAGGCGGCGCAGATCGATCTGTCGATTCAACTGATGCAGGCCCTGGGTGGCGGATACAACGCCAGCAACGTGGCCGCGACCACCCCCGCCACACGCACGGAATAATTTGAGGTATTTGTCATGGCCACTGCCGACAGTAACAACGCAACTGAACAACCCAAAGACAACAACCCACGCAAACGCAAAGTCATGCTCATCGGCCTGGCGCTGATCGTCATCCTCGGTGTGGTAGGCGTGTGGGCCTGGTATGAGTTCTACGGGCGCTTCAACGAGAGCACCGATGATGCCTACGTGAACGGCAACGTGGTGGAAATCACCCCACTGGTCACCGGCACCGTGGTCAGCATCGGCGCCGACGATGGCGACCTGGTGCATGAAGGCCAGGTGCTGATCAATTTCGACCCCAACGATGCTGCCGTCGGCCTGCAAAGTGCCCAGGCCAACCTGGCCCGCACTGTGCGCCAGGTGCGCGGCTTGTACAGCAATGTCGACGGCATGAAAGCCCAGGTCAATGCGCAGAAGGCCGATGTGCAAACGGCCCAGGACAACTACAACCGCCGTAAGACCCTGGCCCAGGGCGGAGCGATCTCCCAGGAAGAACTGTCCCACGCCCGCGACAGCCTGACCGCGGCCAAGAACGCCTTGACCAACCTTGAGCAACAACTCAAAACCACCAATGCCCTGGTGGATGACACGGTGATTTCGTCCCACCCCGACGTGCAAGCCGCCGCTGCACAACTGCGTCAGGCCTACCTGACCAATGCGCGCAGCACCCTGATTGCGCCGGTCACCGGCTATGTAGCCAAGCGCACCGTACAACTGGGCCAGCGTGTTCAACCGGGCACCGCGCTGATGGCCGTGATTCCGCTGGACCAGCTGTGGATTGACGCCAACTTCAAGGAAACCCAACTGCGGAATATGCGCATCGGCCAGCCGGTGGATATCGAGTCGGACATCTACGGCAGCGACGTGAAGTACAGCGGCACCGTCGACAGCCTCGGCGCCGGCACCGGCAGCGCGTTCGCCTTGCTGCCCGCACAGAACGCCACCGGCAACTGGATCAAGATCGTGCAGCGGGTACCGGTGCGCATCCATATCAACGCTGAAGAGTTGGCCAAGCACCCGCTGCGGGTGGGTTTGAGTACCGTGGTCAACGTAGACCTGCACGACCAGAGCGGCCCGGTGCTGGCGCAACAGGCGCCGCAAAAGGCCTCGTTCACCACCAGCGTGTATGACCGTCAATTGGCCGAAGCGGATGCCATGATCAATCAGTTGATTCATGACAACAGCGTCGCCGCTCCCAAGGCTGCGCAACGCTGATGAGCAATAACGCCTCGTTCACGCCACCCAGCCTGTTGATGGCCACTATTGGCCTGTCGCTGGCGACCTTTATGCAGGTGCTCGACACCACCATCGCCAACGTGGCGTTGCCGACCATTTCCGGCAACCTGGGCGTGAGTTCGGAGCAGGGCACCTGGGTGATCACCTCGTTTGCGGTGAGTAACGCCATCGCGTTGCCGCTCACCGGCTGGTTGAGCCGGCGCTTTGGCGAGGTGAAGCTGTTTCTGTGGGCGACCATCCTGTTTGTGCTGGCCTCGTTCCTGTGCGGGATTTCCACCTCGATGCCCGAGTTGATCGGCTTTCGGGTGCTGCAAGGTTTGGTCGCCGGGCCGTTGTACCCGATGACTCAGACGCTGCTGATTGCGGTTTATCCCCCGGCCAGGCGCGGCATGGCCCTGGCGTTATTGGCGATGGTCACGGTGGTGGCACCGATTGCAGGCCCTATCCTTGGCGGCTGGATCACTGACAGCTACAGCTGGCCGTGGATCTTTTTCATCAACGTGCCCATCGGTATCTTCGCGGTGATGGTGGTGCGCTCGCAGTTGAAGAAGCGTCCGGTGGTCACCAGCTACCAGCCGATGGATTACGTTGGTTTGTTGAGCCTGATCGTCGGGGTCGGCGCCTTGCAGATCATCCTCGACAAGGGCAATGACCTGGACTGGTTCGAATCCAATTTCATCATCATTGGTGCGGCCATTTCGGTGATCGCCCTGGCGGTGTTCGTCATCTGGGAAATGACCGACAAGCACCCGGTGGTCAACCTGCGGCTGTTCGCACACCGTAATTTCCGTATCGGCACCATCGTGTTGATCCTGGGGTATGCGGGCTTTTTCGGCATCAACCTGATCCTGCCGCAGTGGCTGCAAACCCAGATGGGCTACACCGCCACCTGGGCCGGGCTGGCGGTGGCGCCCATCGGCATTTTGCCGGTGCTGATGTCGCCATTCGTGGGCAAGTACGCGCACAAGTTCGACCTGCGCTTGCTGGCTGGACTGGCGTTCTTGGCGATTGGCTTGAGCTGCTTTATGCGCGCCGGTTTCACCAACGAAGTGGACTTCACCCACATCGCCATGGTGCAGTTGTTCATGGGTATCGGCGTGGCGCTGTTCTTCATGCCGACCTTGAGCATCCTGATGTCCGACCTGCCACCGCACCAGATCGCCGACGGCGCCGGGCTCGCGACCTTCCTGCGCACCTTGGGCGGCAGCTTCGCGGCCTCGCTGACCACCTGGATCTGGATTCGCCGGGCGGACCAGCACCATGCCTACATGAGCGAGAACATGACCAACTACGACTCGGCCACCCGTGATGCCTTGCAGGCGCTGGGCGGGGCAGGGCAGAAGGCGTACACGCAGCTCGACCAGATTCTCACCAGCCAGGCGTACATGATGTCCACCGTGGATTACTTCACGTTGCTGGGGTGGATGTTCATGGGGTTGATGTTGCTGGTGTGGCTGGCCAAGCCGCCATTTACCGCAAAGGCAGGGCCGGCGGCTGCGGGGCACTGATCATAAGGTCAGCGCGGTCCCTGTGGGAGCTGGCTTGCCTGCGATGCCGACACCTCGGTGTATCAGATGCACCGAGGTGATGCTATCGCAGGCAAGCCAGCTCCCACAGGTTGATCGGTGTTGTGTCAGAGGTTTAGGCGCCAGGCAGTGCCAACTGCGGGTTGACGAAATCAAACGCCGTCAGTTGAAAGCCTTGCTCATCCACCTGCAATGCCCACCCTTGCTTGTCCCAGTCCCCCAGCACAATGCGCTTGGCCGCCTGGTCGCCGATCTGCAACTTATGGATCGCAGGGCGGTGCGTATGGCCGTGGACCAGGGTGTGCACGCCGAACTGCTGCATTACTCGCGGCACTTCTTCAGGCGTGACATCGACAATGTCGTTGGCCTTCATGCGCACTTGGGCAGAGCTTTCGCTACGTAGTTTGCGTGCCAGTTTGTGGCGCGTGCCCAGGGGCAGATGGCGCAGGATAAACAACACAATCGGGTTACGCAGGATGCGCCGCAGCTTCATATAGCCAAGGTCGCGGGTGCAGAGGCTGTCGCCGTGCATCAGCAGCACAGGCTCGCCATACAATTGCACAACACTCGGGTCCTTGAGCAAGGTGGCGCCTGCCGCTTTGCAGAACGCCTTGCCGATCAGGAAATCGCGGTTGCCATGCATGATGAAAATCGGGGTGCCGCTGTCGCTCAGTTCACGCAACGCCGTACAGATGGAACGCTGGAAGGCAGTCATGCCATCGTCGCCAATCCAGGCTTCGAAGAAGTCCCCCAGAATGTACAACGCCTGGGCGCCACGGGCGCGGCCGTGGAGCAGATCCAGAAACGCCCGGGTAATGTCCGGGCGCTCCTCTTCCAGATGCAAATCTGAAATCAGTAATATCACCCAACGATCTCGGCTTTCTCGACGATCACGTCTTCGGCTGGAACGTCCTGGTGACCGGCCTTGGAGGTGGTGGACACGCCTTTGATCTTGTCGACAACGTCCTGGCCTTCGGTGACTTTACCGAACACCGCGTAGCCCCAACCCTGCACGTTCTTGCCGCTGTGGTTGAGGAAGGCGTTGTCGGCGACGTTGATGAAGAACTGCGCGGAGGCCGAATGCGGCTCCATGGTACGGGCCATGGCGACGGTGTACTTGTCGTTGGAAAGGCCGTTGTCCGCTTCGTTCTGGATGCTTGGGCGCTTGTCTTTCTTCTCTTTCATGCCAGGCTCGAAACCGCCGCCCTGGATCATGAAGTTGCCGATGACACGGTGGAAAACGGTGTTTTCGTAGTGGCCGGCTTTCACGTATTCGATGAAGTTGGCGACGGTGATCGGCGCCTTGTCGGCGTTCAGCTCGATGACGATGTCACCGTGGTTGGTGGTCAGTTTGACTTGAGTCATGTTCACTACTCTTTTCAGGGAATTCGTGGGTTTGGGCGCCTGGGCGCCACGACCGGTTTGGCGAAGCTTGGGCCAAGACGCGCAGTTTAGCGTGCCTTGCAGGAATTTCGAGGTGGTTTTTTACCGCGCCTGTCATTAAAGCAGCAATTAAAGCAGCAGTTTTCGACCGCGCTCTGTCAGGTGGTTGACAGCTTCGGCTATGATAAGCCCTTTGTTTTATCTGGCCTGACCCGGCCACGAACCTGTCTGTTCAAGGATCCTATGAGCAAGCCCACTGTCGACCCTACCTCGAATGCCAAGGCCGGACCTGCCGTCCCGGTCAATTTCCTGCGCCCGATCATCCAGGCGGACCTGGATTCGGGCAAGCATACGCAGATCGTCACCCGCTTCCCGCCAGAGCCCAACGGCTACCTGCACATCGGTCACGCCAAGTCGATCTGTGTGAACTTCGGCCTGGCCCAGGAGTTCGGTGGCGTCACGCACCTGCGTTTCGACGACACCAACCCGGCCAAGGAAGACCAGGAATACATCGACGCCATTGAAAGCGACATCAAATGGCTGGGCTTCGAATGGTCCGGTGAAGTGCGCTATGCCTCCAAGTATTTCGACCAGTTGTTCGACTGGGCTGTCGAGCTGATCAAGGCCGGCAAGGCCTATGTGGACGACCTGACCCCGGAGCAGGCCAAGGAGTACCGTGGCACGCTGACCGAGCCGGGCAAGAACAGCCCGTTCCGCGACCGTTCGGTGGAAGAGAACCTGGACTGGTTCAACCGTATGCGCGCCGGCGAGTTCCCGGACGGCGCCCGCGTGCTGCGTGCCAAGATCGACATGGCCTCGCCGAACATGAACCTGCGCGACCCGATCATGTATCGCATCCGCCATGCCCACCACCACCAGACCGGTGACAAGTGGTGCATCTACCCCAACTACGACTTCACCCACGGTCAGTCGGACGCCATCGAAGGCATCACCCACTCCATCTGCACCCTGGAGTTCGAAAGCCATCGCCCACTGTACGAGTGGTTCCTGGACAGCCTGCCGGTACCGGCGCACCCGCGTCAGTACGAATTCAGCCGCCTGAACCTGAACTACACCATCACCAGCAAGCGCAAGCTCAAGCAACTGGTGGATGAAAAGCACGTACATGGCTGGGATGACCCGCGCATGTCCACGCTGTCGGGCTTCCGTCGCCGTGGCTACACCCCGGCGTCGATCCGCAACTTCTGCGACATGGTCGGCACCAACCGTTCCGACGGTGTGGTCGACTTCGGGATGCTGGAATTCAGCATCCGCCAGGACCTCGACGCCAACGCCCCCCGCGCCATGTGCGTGCTGCGGCCGTTGAAGGTAGTGATCACCAACTACCCGGAAGGCCAGGTCGAGAACCTCGAACTGCCGCGTCATCCGCAGAAGGAAGAGCTGGGCGTGCGCAAATTGCCATTCGCCCGCGAAATCTACATCGACCGCGACGACTTCATGGAAGAGCCGCCCAAGGGCTACAAGCGCCTGGAGCCGAACGGCGAAGTGCGCCTGCGCGGCAGCTACGTGATCCGTGCGGACGAAGCGATCAAGGACGCCGATGGCAACATCGTCGAACTGCGCTGCTCGTACGATCCGGACACCCTGGGCAAGAACCCTGAAGGCCGCAAGGTCAAGGGTGTGGTCCACTGGGTGCCAGCCGCTGCCAGCATCGAATGCGAAGTGCGCCTGTACGATCGTCTGTTCCGCTCGCCGAACCCTGAGAAGGCCGAAGACAGCGCGAGTTTCCTCGACAACATCAACCCTGACTCACTGCAAGTGCTCACAGGTTGTCGTGCCGAGCCATCGCTTGGCGACGCACAGCCGGAAGACCGTTTCCAGTTCGAGCGCGAAGGTTACTTCTGCGCAGATATCAAGGACTCCAAACCTGGTGCTCCGGTATTCAACCGTACCGTGACCTTGCGAGATTCGTGGGGCCAGTGATTCTGTTTAAGGAACTGTCGTGCTAACGATCTACAACACACTCAGCAAGACCAAAGAAGTCTTCAAGCCCCTGGATGGCAACAAGGTGCGCATGTACGTGTGCGGCATGACCGTGTACGACTACTGCCACATCGGCCACGGCCGCAGCATGGTTGCCTTCGACCTGGTGACCCGCTGGTTGCGTTTCAGCGGCTATGACTTGACCTATGTGCGCAACATCACTGACATCGACGACAAGATCATCAACCGCGCCAACGAAAACGGCGAGTCGTTCGACGCGCTGACCGAGCGCATGATCGCTGCCATGCACGAGGACGAGGCGCGCCTCAACATCCTCAAGCCGGACATGGAACCGCGTGCCACGGACCACATCCCTGGCATGCACGCGATGATCCAGACCCTGATCGACAAGGGTTACGCCTACGCCCCAGGCAATGGTGACGTGTACTACCGCGTCGCCAAGTTCATGGGCTACGGCAAGCTGTCGCGCAAGAAGATCGAAGACCTGCGCATCGGCGCGCGCATCGAAGTCGACGAAGCCAAGCAGGACCCGCTCGACTTCGTGCTCTGGAAAGGTACCAAGCCCGGCGAGCCAAGCTGGGAATCGCCGTGGGGCCCTGGGCGTCCGGGCTGGCACATCGAATGCTCGGTAATGTCCACCTGCTGCCTGGGCGAGACCTTCGACATTCATGGCGGCGGCAGCGACCTGGAGTTCCCGCACCACGAAAACGAAATCGCCCAGAGCGAAGCCGCCACTGGCAAGACCTACGCCAACGCCTGGATGCACTGCGGCATGATCCGCATCAATGGCGAGAAGATGTCCAAGTCCTTGAACAACTTCTTCACCATCCGCGACGTGCTGGAAAAGTACCACCCGGAAGTGGTGCGTTACCTGCTGGTGTCCAGCCATTACCGCAGCGCCATCAACTACTCGGAAGACAACCTCAAGGACGCCAAGGGCGCCCTGGAGCGGTTCTACCACGCGTTGAAAGGCTTGCCAGCGGTGGCACCTGCTGGTGGCGAAACGTTCGTGGCACGCTTTACCGAAGTCATGAACGACGACTTCGGCACGCCGGAAGCCTGCGCGGTGCTGTTCGAGATGGTGCGTGAGATCAACCGCTTGCGTGAGACTGATCTCGACGCGGCAGCGGGCCTGGCGGCGCGCCTCAAAGAACTGGCCAGCGTACTGGGTGTGTTGCAGATGGAAGCCGATGACTTCCTGCAGGCCGGCGCTGAAGGGCGTGTGGATGCGGCGCAGGTGGATGCGTTGATTCAGGCGCGTCTGGCTGCTCGGGCTAACAAGGACTGGGCGGAATCCGACCGTATCCGTGACCAACTGACCGCGATGGGTGTGGTGTTGGAAGACGGGAAGGGTGGGACGACGTGGCGGTTAGCTGATTGACCGTTGAAAGCTGCATGCTGCATGCTGAATAAAAAACGCCCCGACTGGTTCGGGGCGTTTTTTGCATATTGCTAAGTTTTTCGAATTAAACCTCTATTCGTGTCCAAGACCTGCATAGTCAGAGCGGAGGTCTCACCGAACACGGCTCTGAAATTTTTCCTGCTTGGTATTGGCAGTCTTCTATCAACGTCCCGTCTCGGCCCCACTGCCGTGATTGTCCGTTTCTCTCGCCGTGTGCGTATTCGGTAGAATAAAGTTGAGTTCCATCCTCAGACCAACCTTGCATCTTTCCATGAAGTTTTCCATCTTTATAGATTGAGTGCTTTCTTTTTTGTCCGTTGTCATACCATTCTATGTCGTCGCCTTGGCGGTTATGATTTTCGTCTTGTTCCCATTGACTGACTTTTATGCCGTCAATGTTCCATTCGTGGCTTATTCTAATGCGCTGATTTTTATAGAGTGTTTGTGATTCGGTCTCGCCGTTTGCGAAATATTTGACGTCCCAGCCATCCAACTGCCCACGGTCATAATCTTGTATATTTTTTAGTGTGCCGTCTTCATAGTAATAATTTGATATTCCTGAGCGACTGCCGTCTAAGTATTTTTCCATGGATTCAGGATTTCCGTTAGCGTACAGTTTGACTCTTGGGCCATTTAGCACTCCATTTACATAATGCTCACGGATCTTGATTTTTCCTGTCAGGTCGTAAGTTATGTACTCGCCGTCAGTGATAATTCCGTTATTGTAATTTATGGATTTTTCAATTTTTCCGTTTTTGTGGCGAACAATGCTTTTTCCTTCACGTTGCCCCTGCGCACTCATTTCAATAGAACTCGAAACCATGCCGTTGCTATGAAACGTGCGGAATTTATGGATGAATTTGCTCGCAGCATAGTCTTCATTGTCGACGAATCCATCGGCCGCAATCTTCTTAGTTTTTTTATCGTAGATATATACTTTCCAGGCTTTTAGTTTTTGGTCATAAGTTTGGGGTTGCTCTATGAAAAAAAGACTGCGCGCAGCTGGAACGGGTCGGTAATTCTTGTCTAGGTACATTTTTCCATCAATTAGCACATCTGTGAGTGATCTGCATATTTCACCCGTGCAGGTAGCGAATTTGGTTGCCATCGGTATTTTTCGATCACAATCGTGATGTGTGATAAATAGTGCGGCTCCATCATCAGCGTATTTTTTGATTTTCTTAACTTCTGCTAGGAAATTTTCGACAGGAACGCCGATGGAGTCCGGTGTGATATGCAGTTTAGAAGTGCCACAACTGTGTTCTGTCGAAAGCGTCAGACGAACTGCCGCCATGAGCTTTACGCCGAAAGAGTCCGTGGTTTCTGTATCCATGTCGAGATAGGTTGCATTCATTTTTATATTTAGGATTGTCGATAAGTGAGTCTGTTCGGCTTGAGCGTATATTGCATTCGAGATGAGTGCTAGTGTCACTAAGAATTTCTTATATTCGAATTGCATCCCGATTGTCCATTAATTGACTTGTATAGAGAGGGTAAAGTTTTGGGTGGCGGCTGTGCGTGACTTCGATTTACGTTTGAGTGGAAGGTGTGCCCGCTAGAAACGCTCAATGGAGTATCGGGCACCAAAGAGAAGACTATGGGTCAATCGTTGACTACAAAGAAGAGAGGGTTTCTGGCGCGGACGTAGGATGTTTCTTTGGAAAATATGTCACGGTGCTTTACGTTGTTCGTGCTTGCGGGTGTTCAATAGCTGACGGTAAAAGGGGGGGCTACTTGTACCAACATAGCGGCATCCCTCATCACTTCTACCTTTGAACACCGTTCAATTTAGGGCTGCTTCTTTAGGTGGACACTGTGCGTCTAGAGTTTAACCGAGCTGCGAAACCCGGTCGCTGAATTTGCAGCGACCGCCAAAGATTAGGCGGCCATTTTCTGAGCGGCAACCCTAAAGAGCTGTAGGGCGTTTCCTTGCAATGGGCTCCGAAGTGCTACTGAGTTTATATGCACTACCAGTCGTGTAGTTATGAACAGTCGCATGGTATTCACCGTTCTTGAAATGCAGGGCAACTCCGTCATCCAGCGCGTAGGCGGGGTGTATGTTTTTAAGTCGAACCAGTTCAACAAACGAAGATTCTCTCCCCACCTCTGAGCTGAAGTGCGGGCACAGCGCGCCAGGGAGAAAACCCAGTCCGTCGACCAGCGCATATACGCCCCCTGAGTCGGAATGCCCGTGGTCGAACCAGCAGATGGCGCCGGCACTGACGCCGCAAAGCACTTTGCCGTGTTCCTGGGCTTGCTTCAAAAGGGTGGTCACGTCAAATTCACGCCAGATGGCCAGCAAGGCTCGGGTGTTGCCGCCGGCCACGTAGATGATGTCAGCCTGTTCAAACAGCGCGGCAACATGAGCTGGGGTTGGAAAAGGCGGAATGAAAAACGTCAATGGCACAACGGTGCAGCCGGCGCTTTGGTATTTGAGCGTGAAGTCGGCAATCTTCGTACGGTCATCGCCATTGGCGGTGGAGATATAGAGCACCGTGGGCTGGGTTTTGCCCGACGAAGCGACGATATATTCGTCGATGCGGGTCATGCGCGTCATGTCTTCGCTGGACTCGCCGCCGATGACAATGATGTTTTTATCCATGGTGAACTCCTGTCTCAGCACAGCGGGCATACCCAGGTCTTAGGACATTTCCCAAAATGCCCATAGGGTTTGACGCCCATACCATCCTAGCTTTAGATGATTGCCACGACCAAACCCAAGACGAAACTGGCGGTGATTCAAATGGATTGTATTTTCTGCAGCATTGTCCGCAAAACTTCCCCGGCCCATATCCTGTGGGAGGATGATCAGCATATGGCGTTCCTGTCGATCTTCCCTAACACACCGGGTTTCAGCGTGGTGATTCCAAAGCAGCATTACGGCAGCTATGCGTTTGCGCAGTCGGATGAAGTGTTGGCAGCGCTCGCGGTCGCAGCAAAGAAAACCGCACAACAGATCGACCGCGCATTTCCCGATGTGGCGCGTACGGGGATGATTCTGGAAGGGTATGGGGTGGACCACCTGCATGCGAAGTTGTTTCCCATGCATGGGACCGGGCGGGACAGCACGTTCAAGCCGTTGAGCTCGCAGGTGGATAAGTTTTTTGAGGCTTATGAGGGCTATATCTCTTCCCACGATTTTGTGCGGGCGGATGATGCCGAATTGGCGGAATTGGCGGCAAGAATCCGATCCTTCGCCTAGCACCCATCCAACTGTGGGAGCTGGCTTGCCTGCGATAGCGGTGGGCCAGCCAACCTCTTCAGTGACTGATCCGACCTCATCGCAGGCAAGCCAGCTCCCACATTTTTATGTGCCTGCCTGAGAGGTCAGCGGCGGCTGCTGACTTCAGCCGGCACATCGTCACCGGCCATGCGCTTGCGGAACAACGCCGTGCGCGCCAGCAGCAGGGTAGTCACCGGCACGGTGATGGACAGCAAAATCGGAATCAACCACCCGTGCAACACCGGCCCGGATTTGAGCACCGAAAAATAGATAATCGACGCCAACGCCACGCACCATGCGCCCAATGTCGAGGCGAGTGCCGGCGGGTGCATGCGTTGGAAAAACTCCTTCATCCGCAGCAAGCCAATCGCGCCAATCAACGCAAACACACTGCTGAGTAACAGCAACGCCGCGACTATGACTTCAATCCATAACGGCATCATTCAATCACCTCCCCACGCAGCAGGAATTTCGCCAGGGCAAACGAGCCCACGAAGCCGAACAGCGCGATCAGCAGCGCCGCTTCAAAGTAGGTATCACTGGCATAGCGAATACCCAGCACCAGCATCATCAGCATGGCCAGGATGTACAGGTAGTCCAGCGCCAGGACTCGGTCCTGGGCGGACGGGCCTTTGAACAGGCGGATCAGGGTCAGCACCATCGCCAGCGAGAACAGGAACAGGCTGGCCAGGATCGCATTGGAGAGCAGGGCGCTCATTCGAAGATCTCCATCAGGGGCCGCTCGTAGGTGGCTTTGAAGTGCTGGATAAACAGGGCTTCATCGTCAAGGTCGAATACGTGCAGCAGCAAGATGCTACGGTCCAGCGCCAGTTCCGACCAAATGGTGCCGGGGATCACCGTGGTAATCATCGACAGCGCGGCAAGGCCGTTGGGGCTGTGCAGGTCCAGGGGGATCCTGATGAAGCGCGAGCGCGGCGGGCGTGTGCCGCAGGTCAGTACACCCCACGCCACTTGCAGGTTGGAGACGATCACGTCGCGGCCCACCAACAGGAACAGGCGCAGGATCACGCCAGGGCGACGCAGGCTGATCGGCTGCGGGCGCAGCGGCGCCATCAGCAAAGGCGCGAGAAAGCCCAGCAGCGCGCCCAGCAGCAGGTTGCCGGGGCTGATCGACAGGTTCAGCAGCAGCCACAACACCCACAGGGCCAGCGACAACCAGGGTGCAGGAAACAGGCGCTTCATGGTTGCACCTCCAGCGCAGCGGCCTTGGCTTCAGGGCTCGGCACGGGCCGCGTGGCCATTACCGCCATCACATAGCTTTCCGGGTTGTTCAGGCTCTTGGCGGTGGCCAGGGTGTAGCGCATCAAGGGTTCGGCCTTGAACGTCAAGGCGATGCTCAAGCCCAGCAGCACGAAGATCGGCACGCACTCGTAGCGTCGCAGCAGCGGTGATGGGCGCTCTTCCGGGGTCCAGAAGCGCTGGATGCCAAGGCGGGCGAAGGCGATCAGCGACGCCAGGCCGGACAGAATCAGCAGCGCCACCAGGCCCCAGGCTGCAGGACGGATCGATTCGTCCACGGCGTTGCCCAGGCCCAGTGGGTTGATCAGCGCACTCAACAGGCTGAGTTTGCCGATGAACCCCGACAATGGCGGCATGCCGATAATCAGCAGCGCGCAGGCGATAAAGCTCAAGCCGAGGAAGGCCATGGTCCAGGGGATGACCTGTCCGACTACGGCTTTCTGCTCATCGTCCAGGTTCACACCCGGACGCGGATGCAGCGACTCCATGGCCTTGGGCAGCGCATCAATCTCTTCATCAAGCGGCAGGTCGTTGGCCGAGCGCGAACGCTCGATCAATTCAGCCAGCAGGAACAGCGCACTCAATGCCAGGGTGGAGCTGACCAGATAGAACAATGCCCCAGCGGTCAGGCTTGGCTGGGCAAACCCTACCGCCGACAGCAGGATCCCGGCCGAGACCAGAATGCTCAGGCTCGCCATGCGCTCCAGGCGTTGCGCCGCCACCATCGCCAGCGCCGCGCACACGATGGTCGCCATGCCGCCATACACCAGCCAGTCGCCGCCAAACAGCGCCGAAGCGCCGGCCTGGCCGGAAAACAGCAGGGTCCACAGGCGTAGCACGGTGTACACGCCAACCTTGGTCATGATCGCAAACATCGCCGCCACCGGCGCACTGGCCGAGGAGTAGGCGGGCGCCAGCCAGAAGTTCAGCGGCCACATGCCGGCCTTGGCCAGAAACGCGGTCGCCAGGATCGCTGCGCCAGCGTGCAGCAGGCCGCGATCAGCCTCCGGCACCAGCGGGATTTTCAGCGCCAGGTCAGCGAAATTCAGCGTGCCGGTGACGCCGTAGATCATCGCCGCGCCAATCAGGAACAGCGACGACGCCAGCAGGTTGATCGCAATGTAATGCAGGCCGGACGACACCCGAGCACGACCCGAACCATGCAGCATCAGGCCGTAGGACGCCGCCAGCAGCACCTCGAAGAACACGAACAGGTTGAACAAATCCGCGGTGAGGAATGCGCCGTACAGACCCATCAGTTGGATCTGGAACAGCGCATGGAAGCTAGTGCCCGCACGGTCCCAGCGGGCCATCGCGAACAGCAGCGCGCTCACGCCGATGATCCCGGTCAGCACCAGCATCATTGCCGACAGTTGGTCCACCACCAACACGATGCCGAACGGCACCTGCCAGTTGCCCGGCAGGTACACACCAATCGAGCCGGGGCCGCCTTGTTGCGTCCAGTACAGCAGCAGGATCGCGATGCCCAGGCCGATGACACTGGAGAACAGGTTGATCTGGGCCTTAAGTGGGCGGCGCTTTTCGCCGAGCATCAGCATCAACCCGGCCGTGAGCAGCGGCAGCAGGATCGGCGCGACGATCAGTTGATTCATCCACGTCATTCCTTGGGCTCCCGGCCATCTACATGGTCAGTGCCGGTCAGGCCCCGGGATGCCAGCAGCACCACCAGGAACAACGCGGTCATGGCGAAGCTGATCACGATGGCTGTAAGTACCAGGGCCTGGGGCAGGGGGTCGGTGTAGTTGAGCAGGTCTTGCGGCACGCCGTCCTTGATGATCGGTTCCTTGCCGATAAACAGGCTGCCCATGCTGAAAATGAACAGATTGACCCCGTACGACAACAGGCACAGGCCCATCACCACCTGGAATGTCCGTGGCCGCAGCACCAGCCAGACGCCGGAGGCCGCCAGGACCCCAATGGCAATTGCGATGACTTCTTCCATCAGGCGGCTCCTTCGGTTGCAGCAACGACTTTGGGCTGGTTGCTCGGTTTATGTGCTCGCACAGATTGGTGGCCGAGGGCGGTCAGCATCAGCAGCGTCGAGCCCACGACCATGGCGTACACGCCAATGTCGAAGAACAACGCACTGGCGATATGGATATCGCCGAGCAGTGGCACGTGGAAATGCCAGGTATGGGTGGTCAGGAACGGGTATCCGGCGAACAGCGCGCCAAGGCCGGTCAAGGTCGCCGACAGCAGGCCGAAGCCCATCCAGCGCATGGGCCGCAGGCTCATCTGCGCTTCGACCCATTGGGTGCCCGCCACCATGTATTGCAGGATAAACGCTACCGACATCACCAGCCCGGCGACAAACCCGCCGCCTGGTTGGTTGTGACCGCGCAGGAACAGGTAGAACGACACCACCAGCGCAATCGGCAACAGCAGGCGCACCAGCACCGCCGGCACCATCATAAAGCCCAGCGCGGTGTCACTGGCCTGGCGCGGGTTGACCAGGTCGGTGGCCACGTCCGGTGCCAATTGGCGCTGTTGCGCCGGCAACTGCATGCTTTCCTTGGACGGGCGGAAGCGTCGCAGCAAGGCATATACGGTCAAGGCCACGGCACCCAGCACGGTGATTTCGCCCAGCGTATCGAAGCCCCGGAAGTCCACGAGCATCACGTTCACCACATTGCTGCCGCCGCCTTCGGGCAGGGCGCGGCTCAAGTAGAACGAGGAGATATCGTTGGGTGTCTGGCGGGTCAGCATCGCGTAGGACAACAGCGCCATGCCGCCGCCCACTACAGTGGACAGCAACAAGTCGCGCACCCGGCGAATGCGCGCCTTGCGCAAGGTGTTGGGCAATGGCCAAACCTCCTCGATACGCCGTGGCAACCAGCGCAGGCCGAGCAGTATCAGCACGGTGGTCACCACTTCCACCACCAATTGGGTCAGGGCCAGGTCCGGCGCCGAGAACCACACGAAGGTCACGCACGTCATCAGGCCGCACACGCTGACCATGGTCAGGGCCGCCAGCCGGTGATACTTGGCTTGCCAGGCGGCGCCCAGCGCGCAGGCAATCGCCAGCAACCACAGGGTGACGAACACGATGGAGCCCGCAATCTTCGGCCGGTCGCCCCAGGTGAGGCCACTGTTGATCATGGGGATCATGGCCCCGATCACCGCGACGATCACCAGCAGGAACAATTGGGTTTGCAGGCGCTTGGTGCTGATGCGTTTTTCGATCCTGCGCACACCGCGCATCATCACCACCAGGCAGCGCTCGAAGCCACGCTTGCCGTTGAAATAGCCGATCAGCGGCGGGTATTCGAAGCGGCCACGCTTGAGTTGCTTGCGCAGCATCAGGTACAGCACCACGCCGCCGGTCATTGCCACCAGGCTCATGATCATTGGCGCGTTCCAGCCGTGCCAGATCGCCAGGCTGTACTCGGGCAGCACACCACCGACCACGGGCAACGCCGCAGCGGCAAGGATCGAGCCGACCACCTGGGCCGGGAAAATCCCCACCAGCAGGCAGGTGAACACCAGCAATTCCACCGGCGCACGCATCCAGCGCGGTGGCTCGTGAGGCGTGTGCGGCAAGTCGGTAGCCGGTGGGCCGAAGAACACATCCACGGTAAAGCGCAGGGCGTAGGCCACGCTGAACGTACCGGCGATGGTCGCAATCACCGGCAGGGCGATTTCCACCCATTGCGTCGACGAGATGAATACGGTTTCGGCAAAGAACATCTCTTTGGACAGGAAGCCATTGAGCAACGGCACACCGGCCATGGAGGCACTGGCTACCATGGCCAGGGTCGCGGTAAACGGGATCAGACGCACCAGGCCACTGAGCTTGCGGATGTCCCGCGTGCCGCTTTCGTGGTCGATGATGCCCGCCGCCATGAACAGCGACGCCTTGAAAGTCGCGTGGTTGAGGATATGGAACACTGCGGCGACGGCGGCCAGCGGGCTGTTAAGGCCCAGCAGCAGGGTAATCAGCCCGAGGTGGCTGATGGTGGAGTAGGCCAGCAGGCCCTTGAGATCGTTTTGGAACATGGCGCAGTAAGCGCCGAGGAGGAGGGTGAGGGCGCCGGCACCGCCGACGATCCAGAACCATTCTTCGCTGCCGGACAGCGACGGCCACAGGCGGGCCAGCAGGAACACGCCGGCCTTCACCATCGTCGCCGAATGCAGATACGCCGAAACCGGCGTCGGTGCCGCCATGGCATGGGGCAGCCAGAAGTGGAACGGGAACTGCGCGCTTTTGCTCAAGGCGCCGATCAGCACCAGGGCCAGCATGACCGGGTACAGCGAGTGCGCGCGAATCTGGTCGCCCGCCGCCAGCACCTGGTCCAGGTCATAGCTGCCGACGATATGCCCCAGCAACATCACCCCGGCCAGCAGGCACAACCCGCCTGCGCCGGTGACCATCAGGGCCATATAGGCACCACGCCGCGCATCGGCGCGGTGGTGCCAATAGCCGATCAGCAGGAACGAGAACAGGCTGGTCAGTTCCCAGAAGAACACGATCTGAATCAGGTTGCCGGAAATCACCAGGCCAAGCATGGCGCCCATGAACGCGAGGAAGAACGCAAAGAAGCGCGGCACCGGATCGTCCGGCGACATGTAATAACGTGCATACAACGACACCAGCGTGCCGATGCCGAGCACCAGCATCGAGAACAGCCAGGCAAAGCCGTCCATGCGCAACACGAAGTTCAGCCCAAGACTGGGCAACCACAGGAATTCTTCGCGTATTACGCCACCATGGGCGATCTGGGGGTAGAGCAGTGCGACTTGAATAGTGCCGACCAATGCCACCAGGCCGGCCAGCAGGGATTCGGTATTACGTGCGTTGTGCGGCAGCAAGGCCGCCAGACAGCTGCCAATGAATGGCAGAAGCAGTAGAACTATCAGGGACATAGGCTTCTAATCTGCGGGAGTTTGGGATGCATCATACGTGCCGCTTTCACGATCACCAAACGGCAAGATGTGGCAGGATCCTACAAGGTAGGCCGAAACCTCTCATTTAGCACTGGTTCAAAACCCTTGAATTGAAACGCTAACCCCTGTGGGAGCCGGGCTTGCCCGCGATGACGATAGAGCGGGCACCACAGGGTTTGCAGGTTATCCCTGACGCTCCTGTTCCAAGGCATCTGCGAGTTCAACTGCCTTCTGCCCCTTCGTTTTCATCTCACTCACAATCACCGCCACCACAATCAACACGGCCCCAACCATTGCAATCGGCGGGAAGCGCTCCCCGGCAATTCGTCCGACCACGCCTGCCCACACCGGCTCGCCGGCATAGATCAAGGTCGCCCGGGTTGGCGACACACTCTGCTGCGCCCAATTCATCGCGACCTGGATCACCGCACTGGTCAAGCCCAGGCCCACGGCGCTGAACAGCAACAGCCAAGAAAAGCCCGGCAACGCCTCGCCCATGGGCACCACCATCATGAACGACAGCACCGAAGCGGTGGCCAGTTGCACCACGGTCACCCGGCGAATATCTACCTGGCCGGCAAATGCACTGATCAAGATGATCTCGGCCGCTATTGCCACGGCACCGATCAGCGTAGCGATTTCACCTGGGCTGAAGTTCAGTGAAGCCCCCGCCGGGCCAGTCAACAGCATCAACCCGGCAAACGCCAGCATGATGCCGATGCTGGGCATCAACCCGGGGCGACGGCCCAGCACCAGCCACTGCAACAGCGGTACGAACGGTACATACAACGCGGTGATAAACGCCGACTGGCTGCTCAGGATGGTCTGCAAGCCAATCGTCTGCAAACCGTAGCCAAACATGATCGCCACCCCGATAAACACCCCGGCCTTCAATTCGAACAGGGTCAGGTCGCGCAGGGTGCGCAAGGAAAAGAACCCCACCACAATTGTCGCCGCCGCGAAGCGCAGCCCCACAAAAAACATCGGCCCGCTGACGGTCATGGCATGTTGCACCAGCAAGAAGGTGCCGCCCCAGATCATGGTGATCACCACCAGGATGCATTCGGCTTTGCTGAAGCGGTTGAATCGCGAAGGGGAGGTCGGGGCAGTCATGGCGGCTCGGTCTTGCAAGGGAAAGGCACGGACCGCACAATGCGCCGCACGCTGGGCAGTATACTGCGCACACCCACCTATTGAGCAATATAGTGCACAAAGAAAATCCGCAACGGGCCTCGGTCCTGCAGCACGTCAGCCAGAACGTCCGTCGCCTGCGCCATGCCGCCGACCTGAGCCAGACCGCGCTCTCGGAAAAGTCCGGGGTCAGCCGGCGCATGCTGGTGGCGATTGAAGCGGGGGAGAAGAACGTCAGTCTCTCCACCCTCGACCGTGTGGCTGAAGCGTTGGACGTGGCGTTCAGCGACTTGATTCAGGCGCCGGATGCGCCTGACCATAGTCGTATCAACGAACTGGCGTGGGCCGGTGAAACCCCAGGCAGCAAAGCAGTACTGCTCGCCAAGGCCACCGCCCGACGCGAAGTGGAATTGTGGGAGATGTGCCTGGAGCCTGGGGACCGCTACAGCCCCGAACCGGACCCGGAAGGTTGGAGTGTGCAGTTGTTCGTGTATGAAGGTGCATTGACCCTGATTCTCGACGACCAAGAAAAAACCGTCGCGGCCGGTGAGTTCTATATGTTCGCCAGCCGCCAATCCCACGGCTATCGCAATGATGGTGAAGTGGCGGTGCGATTTGTTCGTAATGTCGTGATCTAGCCGGATGGTCTACTGGTTTATACCTGTGGGTTTTCACAGTAGAGCAAACCTGAAAACACGTGTTACTCCCTTCGCCAGCCAGTAGTCTTGAGTTGCTTCGGCGATTTTGGCGACTATGATCACTTCCCGAGGGGGTAGCGTGGTGCAATCCCCTGTCGCAAAGTATGAAGTCAAACGCTGAACCGCTTTCTGAGCAGTTAAAACCGTAGGCGCTTACCAGCGCCTACGGTTTGTGCGTCACGAGTCTAACTACGTCAACTTGCGGGGCTGGAAACAACAGCAGGTCTATTTTTCGATATTGAGCTTTCCGTTGCCGACTTTTATACGCAGTTCACGGCCATCTGCAAGTCTTACTGTTCCGGCAAAGTCGAAGTCTCCCGACAGCGTTCCTGCTAATGTTTCAAAGTCAGGAATCGAGGTCAGCGTAATCGTACCGCTTTCGCTTGGCCAGGCGACGTTTTGATTGAGGTCGAATACAAAAGCACGCACCTGTTTGTTGTCCGAACTGAAGTTATAAGTGCCCGGTACAAGGCCCTCGGCGAAGTTGAAGACTACTCTGTAGTCAAACGGATGCGGATCAGGCGCTGGGACGAACTCTCGTGACCATACGCTGATATGGGCTGGAAAACTACCTGACGCAGGCTGGGTAGTGAGCGCAGTCTCCATGGACCGATAGGCCCGGTTGACGGCATCACTGATATCGCAGGTCACTGAACCTGTTGCGTTAGCCTTGCGGCGTTTCGTCGTGCCTTCAACTTCCATATCACCCTTTGTAAGGGTGACGATTCGTGTACCACTTTGCGCTTTAAAGTGGAAAGTAAGGTGTACTGTCTCCTTGGCGGGGTCCAAGGACACCTTCACACTTCCGCTAGAGGCGGTATAGGGACGGAATGTATGAGAAGTCCTTTTTATCCATGAAGCATTGGCTTTTCCTTGAGCGCCCCATTCGTTGACGATCTCATAAGTTTTATCTATGACATGGCCCTCGTTGGGTAAAATCAGCTCGATTTGTTGGTGATGCCCAAACGGCACGGGTTCAGTGAGGGCTGATATGAACCATCGGTTGAGATCTTCATCCAGGTAGAAGTGAACGGGGGGGCCTTCAAAATGTTTCAAGTCCTCATCGCCCTCCACCACGGCGGTACAGGTTCCCGAAATAAGTTTGGCTTTGGAGTGATTGGGGTTATTCATTTGATGTTTCCTTTGGAAAGGAGGGGCGCGATGAATAGGCTAATAGTTGAACCGGGCTGCGTATACTGTCAAAAGTAACAGGTATAACTCACTGGGTTCTGATAGCGGGAGTGACTAAGGACTCAGCGCAACAAAGTGTGATGCAAATCCTGGGCAAGTAGTCTGGAGCGGCAGTGCCGCGTAACTGTTGGCGCGAGGCGATTGGCATGACATTTTTATTTGGGCAGACAGTAAGGGCGAACCTGCATGAGTGAATACACCCGCAGCGCAGATGTGCTGATCATCGGCGGCGGCCTGAGCGGTACGATGCTGGCCGTGCAACTGCTGCGCCTGCCGGGCACGCGGCGCATCCTGGTGGTCGAACCGCGTGCCGAACTTGGGCGCGGCGAGGCTTATAGTGCGGTCGAACTGGGCCATACCTTGAACGGCAACGCGGCGCGCATGAGCGTCGACCCGGACAATGCCGACGATTTGACCCAATGGCTCACCGAATACATCGGCAGTGGAGGGTGGCCGGAGTCGGATCAGCAGCATGTGCCCATCAGCGAACTGTTCCTGCCACGCTGGATTTTCGGGCTGTACGCGCAACAGCGCTTGGCCGAGGCCAAGGCGTTGTCTACGTCGACCGTCGAGCATATCCGCGCCGAAGGGGTGGACCTGCAAGTCGACGCAGCCTCCACGCTGTTGACCCTCGATAATGGGGAGCAGCTGCGTGGCACTTTTGCGGTGTTGGCCACCGGCATGTTCCCGGCAGCGCGCACGCCCCTAACCGAGTCCAGCGGTTTGAACGCCGCAGCCATGGACCCATGGGACGTGCAAGCGATGACCCAACTCGACCCGCAATCAACGGTACTGATCATCGGCTCCGGGTTGACCATGGTCGATGCCGTGGTGTCGCTGGAACAGGCCGGGCATCGCGGTCCCATCGAGATCTTTTCGCGCCACGGCCTGTTGCCCCATGTGCGCAGACAGCCGCCAAGTTGGGATGACTTCCTGGCCGCCGATTACAACCTGCGCAGCCCTCGGCAATTGCTGCGTGAGGTGCGACGCCAATGTCAGTTCGCGCTGGCGCAAGGCATCGACTGGCAGGCGCCGTTGGACACCGTGCGCGGGCACATCGCACGCTTGTGGAGTCAGGCCAGTGAGCCTCAGAAGCGCCAGTTCGTGCGACATGTGCGGCCATGGTGGGAAAGCCATCACCACCGCTCGCCACCGTTGAGTGCGCAGTTGGTGACGCGCTTGCAGGCAGAAGAGCGGCTGCGGATTCGCGCAGCGTCGTTCAAGGGTTTGGTGCCGTCGGATGAGGGCGTTGCCATTGCGGTGCGCTATCGTGGCGGGCAGGAGGTCACACAGGTTTCGGGAGCGGCGCTGATCAACTCCAGCGGCATCGAGTACGACTGGCGTCGTGTCGCCCGGCCATTGCCGCAACAACTGCTCAAGCGTGGGTTGATCCGGCCTGGGCCTTTGGCGTTGGGGATTGCGGCGGATGCAGCCGGCGCGGTGCTGGATGCCCAGGGCCATGCCAGCCAGCGACTGTTTGCCATGGGGCCGCCGTTGCGGGGCATGTGGTGGGAGAGTACGGCGGTGACGGATGTGGCGCTCCAGGCCAAGGCACTGGCAACCAAGCTCACACAGATCTAAATGGGGGAGGTGAGCAAGCCCTGATCCGCGAAGTGAACGTCAATGCTCAAAGCAACGAAAATCAAATGTGGGAGGGGGCTTGCTCCCGATGAGGGCGTGTCAGTAAATACATTTGTGGCTGATGCACTGCTATCGGGAGCAAGCCCCCTCCCACAGGTTGATCTGCGCTTATCTTGAGGTTTTCACAAAGCCTGGCTTGAGTCCGAATACCTCAACGCCCTGGGGCGTCGATTGCCCAGTGGTCACTTTCACCCGCTGCACCGGTTTATCCATCGCCGCCCGATACTCCACCGTCATGTCCGCCTGGATCGCCTGGCTGGGAATCACGATCGCCTGGTCATTGTTATAAGTGACAATCGTCAACCGCGCACTCATGCCCAGACGCACCCGTTGCAACTGCTGCGGCGTCAGCGCGGGGATCGACAGGGTCACCGGAAATTGTGCGCTGCCCTGGTTGTCGCTGGCGATGGCCAAGCCACTGACCACGCTGACCGAGCCGGTCAGCCGTTCGCCGTCGAAGCCATCGCCCATTACTTCCACCGCTTGGCCCTGGTGCAACTGGTTGATGTCCAGCTCGGAGACCTTGGCGACGATTTTCAGCCGCTCGATATTGGCCAGGCCAAACAGCACTTGGCCCTGGCTGACCTTGCTGCCGGCCTGCACCGGCGCGTTGTTGTTGCCACCCCCTTGGGCGGTGTTGCTGCTGCCGGGCGCGGGCACTACGATGCCGGAGAACGGTGCCTTGACCTCCTTGCCTTCAAGGAGTTTTTGCAAGGCTTCGTATTTCACCGTGGCATTGGTCAGCTCCATTTCGGCAATCTGTCGGTATTCGCCTCTGCCTTGGTCCTGGGCCTGTTGCAGTTCGCCGCGCGCCGCTGCCAGGTCGAGTTGCTGCTGTTGGGTTTGCTGCTTGAGATCGTCCAGTTCGTTGCGCGGAATGATGCCGCGTTTGAACAGGTTTTCACTCTCGGTAAGTTTGCGCTGGGTATTGCCGGCGGTCATTTCGGCGGTGCGTAAACTACGACGAGCGCGGCTGACGGCGGGGCTGCTGTCCCAGTCCTGCATTTCCTGCACAGTGCGCCGGGCCTTGAGTTGGGCGGAGAGGGCATCGCGCAGTTGCACTTCCAGAGTCGCCGGATCCATGCGCAACAGCACCTGGCCGGCCTCGACGCGCTGGCCTTGTTCGACCAGGTTGGCCAACACGTTGCCGTCGAACGGCGCCGTCAGGGTGACGGTAGTGTCGGGCTCGATCTTGCCCACCAGGCCGATCTGGTGCACCAGCGGGTCGGGTTTTACCGCCAGCCACTGCTCGGCGGTGCTGGCCTGCTCGGCACCGCTGCGCTGGCTGAACAGACCGATGGCCGCGCCGGCTAACAACACGATTAGGGCAACGGCGAGCAAGCGTTTTTGATTAGTAGTCATTGAGGGCGATTTCCCAACTTTCCAGCGTCATGCCCAGGGTCAGGTCGAGTTGAGTCTGGGCGTTCAAATAAGCGATCAGCGCGTTGAGCTGGGCATTTTCGGCGTTGCGCAGGTCGGTTTCGAAGCTCAACACCTGGAAGTTGGTGGAGCGCCCGGCACTGAGTTTTTCCCGTTCGATTTCGATCTTGCGCCGTGACAACTCCACGGCACGCTTGGAAATTTCATATTGGCGCCAGCGGGTGCCGAGGTCACGCACCACGTTGTTGACGTTGCGCTCCAGCTCCTGGCGCGCATCGGTAATGCGGATTTCCTGGTCCTCGACGTTCACTCGCGCACGTACCTCGGCCTGATGCGTGCTGATGTCGCCGATGGGGATCTGCACCTGCACGCCGGCGTAGCTGTCCCAGGTACGGTTATTGTCATGGCCGTTGGCGTTGTCGGTGGCGGCGCGCACCTGGTTGGCGCCGGCGACCAGGTCCACTTGCCAGCGCCCGGATTCCTTGGCGATCACCAGGTTGAGGTCGGCCTGTTGGCTGCCGAGCAGGGCGGCGAGGTATTCCGGTTGCTGGTTTTGCGCCAGGTTGAAGGCTTGGCGTTGGTCAATTTCCATGGGGTTGGCCTCCAGGGCTTCGGTGGCGCGCACCGGTGTCGACAGGTCCAGCGCCAGCAGGCGCAGCAAGGCCAGGCGGCTGGTGTCCAGTTGATTGCGAGCTTCTTCCACGCCCAACTGCTGGGTGGCGATGTCGGCTTCGGTTTGGACGATCTCGAACTCGGCCATGCGCCCGGCGCTGATCAGTGCCTTGTTCACGTCCAGCAAGGTGTTGGAGCGCTTGAGCGCGTCCTGCACGATCACCAGTTGTTCCTGGGCACGCAGCAGTTCGCGGTAGGTGGCGATGATCTGGCTGATGGTTTGCGCCACGGTGGCCTTGAGGTTCAGGCGGTTGGCCTGCTCGGCCAGGCGCGACAGGCGCAGCGGCGCGGTGGTGGCGTCCCAGCCGGCGCCGCGCATCAGCGGTTGGATGATCGCTAGGTCGAGCCCGTCGCTGCGGTAACGGCCGGCGCGGTTGGCGTTGTTCAACTGCTGGGTCCAGGCCATGCTCAAGCGCGTGCCGTATTCGCCGAGCAGGCTGCTGGTGGGCGCGACGTTGGCGTTGCGCGCATTGTCTTGGGAGCCGCGGGTGCTGCGGTAATAGCTGTTGAGGGTGAGCTTGGGGTTGAACACATCTTCGGCCACGCGCAGATCGAACTTCTGCGCCACTCGTTGCAGGTAGGCGCTGCGAATCGCCGGGTTATTACGCAGGCCCAGGTACACCGCGTCGCCAAGGGTCATGGTTGTAGCCTGGGCGTTCAGCGAGACGCTACGCTCGTAGCCGCTGCGGGTACTGCTGGGCGCCGAAGGGTTGATAACCATCTCGGCAGTCATGCCCGGCAGGCTGATCAGCAGAAGGAGCAGCCCGCACTTATTCATCGCGCAGGGCCTCCACCGGCTGTAACCGCGAGGCCGAGACCGCCGGGTAGATGCCAAAGAACAAACCTACCAGTAACGTACTGCCCACCCCCAGGGGCAGGGCGGCCACCGCCAGGGCAAATGCCCAGCCCGACAGCCACGCATACAGCCAGGCGGCGGTCATGCCCAGCACCGCACCGCACAGCGCACCCACGGCGGTGAGCGTGACGGCTTCGAGCAGGAACAGGTTGCGGATATCGCGCTGGCGTGCGCCCAGGGCCATGCGTATGCCGATCTCGCGGCGGCGCTCCGAGACATTCATCAGCATCACGTTCATCACCCCGACACCGCCGCCCACCAGGGAAATCGCGCCAAGGGCCAACAGCAGGTAGGCGAAGGTGCGACTTTGGCGCGTCATGCCGTCGATCATCTGCTGGGGCACCGTGATATTGACGTCGTGGTCGCTGAGTTGGGGTTGCAGCGCAGCGGTGGCGTCCCTCGCGATACGCTCCATGTCCTGCCCTGGCGCCGCACGGATGATCACATTGCTGATCTGCGGGGTGGCATAGATGCGGCGCATACCTTCGGCCGGAATAAACAACGACTCGTTGGCCTGCACTGGCATCAGCATGGCCCGGGGCTGGTCGTGCAGGATGCCCACGATCAGAAACAGGTAGTCGTTGATGCGCACGCGGTCGCCCAGTTGCAGTGGGTCGCCCGGCGCACTGAGGGCCTGGGCAAGTGGGTCACCAATCACAGCGAAAGTTTCGCTGGCGTCGAAGGCCGACAGGAAGCGCCCCTCGCGCACGGCCAGGCGCATGGCGGCCTGTATACCCGGCGTGCTGCCGACCAAGTTGGCATTGGTGGTGCGCCCATGAAACACGATGGGCCCGCTGAACAGGCTGAGCGCGCCGATATGGGCAATGCCCGGTACGGCCAGGCGTACGGCGTCGAGGTCGAGTTGGGTACGCATCGGCACATTGCTGCTGCCCTTGGGCGGGAACTGGGCGATGAGGGTATCGGTGCCCATGTCCTTGAAGATCATCGCGGCATCCACTGCCGCGTTGTGGCCGATATTGATCAGCGCCACTACCGAGGAGCTGCCGATCACAATGCCCAGCAGCGCCAGGATCGAACGTTTGCCCAGGGTGCGCAGGCTGATCAAGGCTTCATGCAGCAGTTGGCTGAGGCTCTGCTCGACCCGCAGGCTCATGGGCGCTCGGCCTCGTGCACCACACCGTTGCGCACCAGGATCTTGCGCTCCAGGCGCTCGGCAATGTGGGCGTCGTGGGTGACGATGATCAGCGTCACCTGCTGCTCACGGTTGAGGCTCAGCAGCAGGTCCATGATTTCCTGTGCGGTGGTGCTGTCGAGGTTGCCGGTGGGTTCGTCGGCGAGGATCACCGAGGGTTTGCCGACCAGTGCGCGGGCAATGGCGACGCGCTGACGCTGGCCGCCGGAGAGGTCGGCCGGGCGATGGTGGGCGCGCTCGGCCAGGCCGACTTGATCGAGCATACGCTGGGCCTGTTCCACCGATTCATGCCGCGATACGCCGCGATAACTTAAGGGCAGCGCGACGTTGTCCAGGGCGCTCAGGCGGGGCAGCAGGTTGAAGCTCTGGAACACAAAACCGATCTGCTGGTTGCGGATCGCGGCCAGTTCGTCGGGCGTGGCATTGAAAATATCGTGACCGGCAAAGTGGTACTGGCCGCAGTTGGGCAGGTCCAGCAGGCCGAGAATGTTGAGCAGGGTGCTTTTGCCGGAACCGGAGGCACCGAGGATGCCGCAGCTGTCACCGCGAGCGATGGACAGGCACACGTCATTGAGAATGCTCAGCTCCTGCCCGGCGAGCTGATAACGCTTGCCGATGCCTTGCAGGGAGATCAAGCCGGGTTGCGTGGGGGTGTCTGTCATCATGACTACGCCTGCAGTCACGACGGTACTGCCATGCCCCCGGAAAATCCTTGTAACAAGTTCGGGAGCTGCCTGTACGCGTCACGGACTGGTTTTATTTCTTGTTTTTAAAATATTGTTTGAATAGTACCTGCGTTCAATCTGCTTCGCCAGCCATGGATGTAGAGCGGTTTTACCCTTTGAAACGTTCTGCCGAATGCAGGTTTCGGACCGGTAGAAATCCTTTCAATAGGTCTCGATAGCCCGGTTATACAGGCTTTTAGTGATATGGCGGAGTGTCACTACTTGCTTTCGCCGGGCCGCCCCGGTATAAAAAAATCAAATTATTTTTTAAAACAATATTTCCGCCGTGGAACCCTTATGGTCGCGAAGAAACTCAGCGCTCCAAACGTTACCAAGACTCGATTGCTGGATGCGACAGAGGCCCTCTTCATCAAGTACGGCTACGACGCCGTGTTGCTACGCCAGATAACCGAACGCGCCCAGGTCAACCTGGCGGCGGTGAACTACCACTTCGGGGACAAGGACTCCCTGATGAAAACCTTGCTGATGCAACGCCTGGAGCCGCTCAACGAGCAGCGCCTGGAATTGCTCGCCCGCTGCGAAGCCGAATCCGATGGCCCGCTGGATTGCGACACGCTGCTGGGCGTGCTGTTTGCCCCAGCCATGGGCCTGGAGCGCAGCGACCCGGCCAGCGGGGAAGGGCGCTCGTTCATTCGCTTCCTTGGCCGGGTCTACAGCGACACCTCGCCGTTTATCCAGGAATATCTCAAGGTGCATTACCAGCCGGTGTTCCAGCGCTTCTTCGAAGCCTTCGCCCTGGCCCTGCCAGACCTGCCGCGCAATGAGCTGGGCGTACGCCTGCAATTTGCCCTCAAGGCGATTTCCGGGGTCATGGCCGGCACCGAACTGCGCCTGCTGATGAACTCCATGAGCCTGGGCCGACCGGCGACGGATGCGGAGGTGATGGCGAAGTTGATTACCTTGGTGTCGGCGGCGATTCGAGTGCCACAGCAGAGTGCCGAGGCTGAGACGGCGCTGGCCAAGGTGCTGGAGACTCAGCGCGCCATTCGCGAACAGGCCACACGCTGAAGCCAATCCCCGACCCCTTGCAGGAGCGAGCAAGCTCGCTCCTACCGACTCGGGTGGCCTAGGCAAAACCCAGGCAAAAAAAAGCCCGCTGGGGCGGCGGGCTTGATATGCAACGTTTGTAACGGATGAGGCTTTACCCTACGTTCTGGGATGTGAACAAATCGTGAAAAATATGTAAGAGAAAGTGTGAATGTGTCGATGTGCGTAAAGCTCCCGTCCAGCTGTCGCTAAATCTTCCAGCGTGCGGCACCTTTGGCAAGCCGTTGACGCATCTGATCCACGTTCGCCGCCAGTTGCAAGGTCAATAGTCGATACCCATCCAACGCACTGTAAACCGGCGCATCCAGCGCAGGCTCACTGCCTGTGGCGTAACTGCTACGCTCCAACCGCTCCGTCACCCCCGACTTCAACGCCCGCGCCATTCCCACCAACTGCACTCGAATCTGCCGGTGCTCGGCCTTGAGCATCACCTGCATCCGCGCCGTGGCCTGCTTGTCGCGCGGGTCTGGCCGGGTATTGCCGAGAATCTCCAGGGTACTGATGCACATGCGCAGGTGACGCTGGATCGCGTCCAGTTCGGTCATGGAGATCCGCACTTCCTTGGACACCGACGGCATCAACGAGCGCAGTTGCACCATCGCCCCGTTCAAGCGGTTGAGTAGCTTGAGGTGTTCATCGTCAGTTATCGATTGGCTATTGATGATCCGGCTATAAATCTGCGCGCAGTCACGCAGGGCGCTGGCCAGGTTGTAGCGCCACGAATACACGGCGTACAACGGCAAGGCAAAGGAAAACGCCAGGGCCAGCACAATGCCGATCAGGATATCGACGGTGCGCCACAATCCATCGGAGATAGGGTTATCGCCGTGGCCGGCGACGATAAACACCGTGATCGCCGAGAGCAGTGCGATATAGCCGCCTTTGCCGATGGCGTGATAGGAAAAGAACCCGCACACCACCGACATGAACAGGTAGGTGAGCAACGGCAGGCCGAAGTAAGCCTGCTGCACCACCAGCAGCAAGCCGACGCTGGCGCCGATCAAGGTGCCGTAGGCGCGCTCGACGGCTTTCTTGCCGATATTGCCGTGGTGCTGCAACCCGCCGATCACGATCAGCATGGTCACCGACGCCCATTCACCGTGGGGCAGGTTGAGGCCGGTGGTCAGCAGGATGGTTGCCAGCAACCCCACCGACACGCGCGCGGCGTGGATCAGCTTGGCATGACGAAAGCGGCGGTAGGGGTCGAGCAAGGGGCGCAGCAGGCGCCGGGCAAAGAAAGGCAGGTTCATCAGTCTTAAAGTGGCCTCAAATGTATGAATGTGCTCGACTCAATGTGGGAGCTGGCTTGCCTGCGATAGCATCACCGCGACCTGACTGAAAGACCGAGGCGCCGGCATCGCAGGCAAGCCAGCTCCCACACTGACCTGTCTGCACATTGGAACGGGGTTGGCTTCAGAAAATGTAGTCGGTCGTCAGGAAGCTCGAGTCACGGTTGCGCAGGATATCGCTGACCAACGCCTTGTTACTCTCCTGGAACTTGGTCGCCACCAGGGTGCGGATCGAAAACACGCGCAAGGCGTCATGCACCGACAGCGTGCCTTCGGCCGAGTTCTTGCGGCCGTTGAACGGAAAGGTGTCCGGCCCGCGCTGGCACTGGGCGTTGATATTGATACGGCCGACCTGGTTGGCGAAGGTGTCTACCAGGCGCCCGACCTCGACGGGGTTGGTACCGAAAATGCTCAACTGCTGGCCGAAGTCCGAGTCCAGCACGTAGTCGATCACGGTCTCCAGGTCGCGGTAGGGCACGATCGGCACCACCGGGCCGAATTGCTCTTCGTGGTACACGCGCATCTGCGGGTTCACCGGGTACAGCACCGCCGGATAGAAGAACGAACCACGGCTGCTGCCGCCCTCGCTATTGACCACCTGAGCGCCGTGTCGGGCGGCATCGGCCACCAGTTCGTTGAGGTAATCCACCTTGCCCACTTCCGGCAGTGGCGTCAGCGCCACGCCGTCTTCCCAGGGCATACCGGGCTTGAGCGTCGCGAGTTTGGTGTTGAATTTCTCGATAAAGCTATCGACGACATCTTCATGCACGAACAGGATCTTCAACGCAGTGCAACGCTGGCCGTTGAACGACAACGAACCGGTGACCGCTTCACTCACCGCGTTATCCAGATCCACCTCGGGCAGCACGATCCCGGGGTTCTTCGCATCCAGCCCCAGCGCAGCACGCAAGCGGTGTGGCTTGGGGTGCAGTTTTTTCAAGTCGCTAGCGGCCTTGTTGGTGCCGATAAACGCGAAGATATCGATCTTGCCGCTGGCCATCAGCGCGCTCACGGTTTCGCGGCCGCTGCCGTAGATGACGTTGATCACCCCGGCCGGGAAGCTGTCGCGGAACGCCTCCAGCAAGGGGCGGATCAACAGCACACCGAGCTTGGCCGGTTTGAACACCACGGTATTGCCCATGATCAACGCCGGGATCAGTGTGGTGAAGGTCTCGTTCAACGGGTAGTTATAAGGCCCCATGCACAGCGCCACGCCCAGCGGTACGCGGCGGATTTGCCCGAGGGTGTCCTGCTCCAGCTCGAAGCGGCTGCTGCGGCGGTCGAGTTCCTTGAGGGCGTTGATGGTGTCGGTGATGTAGTCGCAGGTGCGGTCGAATTCTTTCTGCGAGTCCTTGAGGTTCTTGCCGATTTCCCACATCAGCAGCTTCACCACCGCATCGCGCTGTTCGCGCATACGCCGCAAAAATGCCTCGACGTGCTGGATACGTTCGACAACGCGCATTGTCGGCCACTCACCCTGGCCACGGTCATAGGCACGCACGGCGGCATCCAGGGCGGTGAGGGCGGTGTCGGCATCCAGCAATGGCGTGCTGCCGATATGCACGCGCTCATCGCCCAGTTGCACCGGGCTTTGCACGCGAGCGAGCGGGCCGTTCCACACCCGCAGCTGGCCATCGACCAGGTAATCACGCTGCTCAATGGGCGCCGCCAGGCGAAATTGCTCGGGAATCTGGGTGACGGAAGTGGGAAACAGCTGGGCGAGCAGGTTGCTGGTGGTCATGTCGCTACCCCTGGAATAGTTGCAAAACATGACTAGAGAGTCACCCAACTAGCGGCTCTAAGGCAAGGCTTACGCGCATTGTTGTTCGCAGCGCGGTGCGCGCCGGGTAAACTGCGCGGCTTTTCAGAAGGAGTTCACATGAGTCAGTACCAGCCGGGCATTCTTGCCGCACCGGTGCCTTTGCAGGCCCGCCATCTGTTTTTCGCCCTCGATTCCCTGCAAGCCGTGCCCGCGGCGCTGGACGCGCTGGTGCAGTTGACGGATGCGGCGGCCGTGGTCGGTTTCGGTGAACCGCTGGTAAAGGCGCTGGGCGCCGAAATTGAAGGGCTGCGTGCATTCCCCGCCGTCAGCGGCCCTGGCGCTGACAACCCTTCGACTCAACAGGCGCTGTGGGTATGGCTGCATGGGGTGGATCGTGGCGAGTTGCTGCTGCGTAGTCGTGCCATCGAGAAAGCCCTGGCCCCGGCGTTTCGCCTGGTGCAATCGACTGAAGGCTTCCGCTACAAGACCGGTTTTGACCTGACCGACTACGAAGACGGCACCGAAAACCCTCACGACGATGCCGCCGTGGAGGCCGCCTTGACCGACAGCGGTGCCAGCTTTGCCGCTATCCAGCAATGGCAACACGACCTCGACGGGTTCGCCGCGTTGCCTGCCCAGGAGCGTGATCACATCATCGGCCGACGCCATGGCGACAACGAAGAGCTCGACGACGCTCCGGAATCGGCCCACACCAAGCGCACAGCCCAGGAAAGCTTCACCCCGGAAGCCTTCGTGGTGCGACGCTCGATGCCTTGGGCCGAGAATGGCCAGGCAGGATTGATGTTCCTCGCGTTTGGCCATTCCTTCGATGCGTTTGAGGCGCAGCTTCGGCGTATGAGCGGGTTGGAGGATGGGATTGTCGATGGTTTGTATCGCATCAGTAAGCCATTGACTGGTGGCTATTACTGGTGTCCCCCGGTCAGGGACGGGCGTCTGGACCTGAGTTTGGTTTTTTAACGACCTTTGCCTGCTCCCTGACGTACGCCTCAAGCGCTTTTGAGCGTTTCCAGCCACGCGGGGTCAAGCCGGGTTTGTTCGGTATCGATCCCCAGTGCGTGCATCTTGGTCTTGTGTGCGTCGATCTCGCCGACCAGTTGCGCCTGGGCGCTGGAGTTGGCATCCAGCTCATGCATTTGCGTCAGCCCCAGGTGATAGAAACGCAACAGTTTGATGGCGGCCGGGTCGTTGGCTTGTACCCGCTCGGTGACCTTGTGCATTACGTTGGTCACGCTCATCAGGCTGCGCTTGAGTTGCCAGCCATACACCGCCGGCGCCAGCCAGGGCTGGGACCAGAACGGGCCACGCACCAGTGCGACGGTGATCAACACCCCGGCAAATACACCGCCGACATTGAAGCGAAAGTTGTCCCCCCCAGGCTCACCGAACAGCATCACCGCCAGGCTCGACAGCAGCATGGCCAGGGCCAGGAACAGTACGGCCACTATCAGCGTGCTGCGGCGGGTCTGTTGACGGTAGGTGACAGGGTCGCAGGGTTTGAGCTCGAACATCCGGGTCAGGTCTCCAGAAAGGGCGGTCATCTTCTCATGCTTGCAGCAATGAAGTTGAACGATGGCTGCGCACGGTTTCTCTAAACCTTCGAAGCCCCTCATGAGGTAAGCCATCATGTCTGAACACAAGCAGCCACCGCCAGGTACACCTGATCCGAACCGCACCCCGGGGGAGGAGGAGCGTGACAACAATGCTTTGCGCCCCAACGATCCCAAAGAGCGTGGCCCCGACAACGATGTCGAGCACGTCGAACAAGACCTGGAAAACCTCCACGACAAAGCGCGCCCGCTTTAGCAGGAGTCTGTGATGAACAAACGTACCGATGGTCCCCACTCCAACGAGCACGCCAGTGGCAAGGATGAGCTGGGTTTCGACCCGGACTCGCCAGATGTGGCCGACCCGCAGGTCGACCCGGTAGGTCCGGCTATTGCGCCGCTGGATGAGAAAAAGTCATCTGAGAAAAAGCCGCCCTACGATCCGTTGGGCGACTTGAAGAAGTGAACCGAGCCCCGCCGTCGTGCGGGGCTTTGTTTATTTGGGTGGGGTCCAACTGACGTCGGTGATGCCGTATTTTTCCGCCCAGGGCCGGGTGGTTTTTTTCACTTGCTCGTGACCGACGCGGCCGATGCGGCTGACATGGGCAATGTCGGCATCAACGGCCGCCCAGTGCCAGGCTTCGGCGTTATTCATCACCTCGGCGCGCACCACGAAAGACTTGGGTTTACCGTGTAGCTGATAGTGGATGGTGTAGATTTTTGCGGTACTCATGTTGCCTCCCTGTCTTGTTATAGATGGATAGGCCAGCGTTCTAAAAGGTTCATTCAAAATGACAACGTACGCAGTGGCGCGGCATAGTGACGCTCTTGCCCTGCGCCCGAGGATCGCGCCATGCTCACACCCACGGATAGCCGCCTGTACCTGCAACGTCTGGGCTATGCCTCGCCACCGGCACCCACCTTGCAGACCCTGCGGGACTTGCAGCTGCGCCATGTCTGCACCTTTGCCTTTGAAAGCCTGTCGACCCTGATGCACGCGCCGGTGCCGATTGACCTGCAAAGCGTCACACAGAAGGTGTTGCACCAAGGACGCGGCGGCTATTGCTATGAGTTGAACCAGCTGTTCCTGGCCTTGTTGCAGGAGCTGGGCTATGAGGCTCGCGGCATTACCGGTCGTGTGGTGATTGGCGGGCCACCGGACGCCCACACCGGCCGTACTCATCGTCTGAGCCTGGTGACCCTCGACGGCGTGCGCTATATCACCGATGTCGGCTTCGGTGGCATGGTCCCCAGCAGCCCGTTGCAACTGGACAACGAAGCGCCCCAAGCCACTGCCCATGAGCCTTTTCGCCTGACATGCAATCAGGGCAGCTACACATTGTGGGCCCAGGTCGGTGAAGAGTGGCGCGGCTTGTACGTGTTCGATCTGCAAGTGCAGGCAGATATCGACTACGAAATCGGCAACTGGTACGTCTCCACGCACCCGGGGTCGCCGTTCGTTGGGCAGTTGAAGGCTGCGCTGCTTGCCCCCGGTAAACGTCATACCTTGGCCAACGCCAACTATGCGCTTCATTACCTGGATCGGCCCAGTGAAAAGCGCACGCTTCAAAGCGCCGACGAGTTGCTGGCGCTATTGCACGACACGTTCGGGATTCAGCTGCCGGATCAGCCTCAACTTCGCGAAGCCGTTGAAAGCCTTATCCGCACGAATCCTGAAGAATATTGAGATAGAGCCTTCGCTGAACCGTTTTTTCTCCATTTTGGTGCAAATCCGTTCGAACTTTTTGCAAACGCCAAGGTTCGAACCGATTCCTGAATACTTTGCCCACCTTAAAATGGAGATGTAAAACGATGTCCAAACTATTCGGAAAATTTCTCAAGAACACCTCGTTGCTGGCCCTGGTCGCTGCGCCTGGCGTGGTGTTCGCTGCACCTTCCACCGACCCGATCTCCACGTTCGGGATCCTGGGCAGCTACAACGACTTCAAGCTGGAAGGCGGTAGCGAAAGCGACAAGGACCACATGCCTGAAGCGGGCCTGTTCTATAACTTCGGCAACAAGCTCACCGCCGAGTCCGGCTTCATCTACCAGGCCGGTATCGAAGCCAAGTACGGCGAAAAAAGCGACAACAAGCTCAAGGAAGGCCAGGCCGACCTCGACCTCGGCTGGCGTGCCGCGCTGGATGCGCGCAACTTCGTCGACGTGATCGTAGGCGGTGGCTACACCTGGACCCGCTATGAGCCGGACACCAATGGCTACGATATGAAGCTGACCAACAAGTCGCCGTTTGCCAAGGCTGCGCTGGGCTACAACCACCAGTTCGATGACATGACGCTGCGCGTTGAAGCCGGCGCCCGTCACACCATCGATGGCCGCGCCAAACTCAAGGTAGACGGCGTTGGCAGCGACAGCGTGGACCTCAAGGACCGCACCAACCCCTATGCTGAAGTCAGCCTGCTGATGAACCAGAAGGGCGACCTGCCAGTGATGGCGGGCCTGTACTACACCCGCACCGAGTACAAGCTCGACGACGACTCCTATGTGGCCGACAACACCAAGCTCAAGCGTGACGAATACGGCTTCAAGGTCGGTATTGCATTCTGACGCTGTTGTACTGCAAAAAACGCCTCGATAATCGGGGCGTTTTTTTTTGCTTTCGCAGGTCAGCCCAATGCGGCAAGTTGCGCCACGGTTTCAGGAAAACGCGCTACCAGACGGATCAGGGTGACGGCCTGGGCGTTGGGCTTGGCCCGGCCTTGTTCCCAGTTCTCCAGGGTGCGGGTGTTGGTACGCAGGTACATGGCGAATACCGACCGGGAAAGGTTGAGTTGCTGGCGCACGGCGATCACCTCATCAGCGGTGAGCGGCGCCAGCTTGTTAAGGTGGACCTTGTGGTTGCGCAGGGTGATTTTACCCTGGCGCTCATCGGCCAGGGCGTCGAAGCCTTCGACCAGTTCGGAAAAGATGTCACGTTTCATGATGTGTTCTCGCTTTGATTTCCCTGTCCAGCATGTGTTTAAGAGCTCTCTTGTGGTGGGGTGTCAGGTCGCTCTGTTCGTGCTTGCCGTACAAGGTGAATAACCAGAATTGCGTGCCGCCTGACCACCAGTAGTAAATGACTCGCAGGCCACCACGCTTGCCTTTGTTTCGCCTTTCATCAACGAAGCGAACCTTTCTCAACCCGCCCGTTCCTTCGATCACATCTCCTGCTTCGGGGTTTTTCATTAACTCCTGTTGAAAACCCTGGAAAAGCTCCTCACTCAGATAGTCCTTGCGATGCCGCTCGAATGCCGGCAGTTCGATAAATAGAGCATCCATGTTCTGTACGTAGCCTGCGTAGAGTTTGGTGGCCCACTCGCGTTAGGTCAAGTGACCGCGCTGTGGGAACTTTCTTAAAACGCAAACACCATACGGCCGGCTTCATCGGGTAGATGCCGGATGAAGAGGCAGATCGAGGAGGAAAATTCAGCGAGCAGGGGAGGGGAAAAGCAGATCCTGGAAAACGCAAAACGGCGCCCAAAGGCGCCGTTCTGCTTGCTGCATCAACCTAAGCGATCAAACGCCCAGCACCGCATGCTGCACCAAGGTGAGCAACGGTTGTGGGTACACGCCCAGGAAGAACGCGAGCAGGGCGATGGCCAGCAGCATCACGCCGCCTGCCTTCTGTTCCCAATGCAACTCGGCATCCACACGGCGCAGGTTGGGCTCGATCAGGTACAGGGTGACCATCACGCGCAGGTAGTAGAACACGCCGATGGCGCTGCCCAGTACCAGGGACGCTACCAACCACCACTCGTGGGCTTCAACACCGGTTGCGACAATGTAGAACTTGCCGATAAAGCCCGCGGTCAGCGGAATGCCGGCCAGGGACAGCATCATTACGGTCAGCACGGCAGTCAGGTACGGACGGCGCCAGAACAGGCCGCGGTATTCGTACAGGGCGTCGGCGTCACGGCCTTTGTAAGGCGAAGACATCAGTGTGATCACACCGAAGGCGCCGAGGCTGGTGATCACGTAGGTGACCAAGTACACGCCAATGGCTTCCACGGCCAGGCCCTTGCTCGCCACCAGGGCGATCAGCAGGTAGCCGAAGTGGGCGATGGACGAGTAACCCAGCAGACGCTTGAGGTTGTTCTGGGTCAGCGCCAGCAGGTTACCGAACAGGATCGACGCAATGGCGATTACGGTCAGCACGTTGCTCAGCACGCCGGTGTTGGCGGCAGGCGAGATCTGGAACAGACGCACCATCACCGCAAACACCGCCACCTTCGACGCAGTCGCCAGGAACGCGGCCACCGGCGCCGGGGCGCCTTCGTACACGTCTGGGGTCCACAAGTGGAACGGCACCAGCGACAGCTTGAACGCCAGGCCGATCAGCATCATCGCCAGGCCCAACTGGGCAATCGGCGCCGGGCTGTTGGTGGCGGCCAGAGCGTGGCCGATACCAGTGAAGCTCAGGCTGCCGGCTTCTGCGTAGAGCAGGGCCATACCGAACAACAGGAACGCGGAACCGGCCGCCGACAGCACCATGTACTTGATGCCGGCTTCCAGGGAGCGCTTGTTGAAGAAGGCGTAGGCAACCAGGCCGTAGGTCGGGATCGACAGCAGTTCCAGGCCGATGAACAAGCCGGCCAGGTGCTGCGCGCTGACCAGCACGATACCGCCGGCCGCAGCCAGCAGGATCAGCAGGTACAGCTCTTCCTTGTTACCCGGGTAGCCGGTGCCGCCTTCGCCGAGGTAGGCGTGGGCGAGGGTGACGCAGGCCAGGGTCGCCACCAGGATCAGGGCGATGTACAGCAACGCGAAGTCATCGACCATCATCAATGGCGTGACCGCCAGTGGCGCGACCTTGAGGGCCGGGATGATCGACAGCAGGGCCAGGTTCAACCCGGCGCAGGACAGCAGGAACGTTTGCGAGTGATTGCGGCGCCAGGCGATTGCCAGCATCACCACCACGATGGTGAGGCTGGTAATCAGCAGCGGCGCAAGCGCGATAAAGTGTTGGATCGTGAATTCCATAGCGCTCTTACCGGGCCGAAGCGAGTTGAGAGAAGGCGGTGCCGAACCACTGCTGCACGCCATGCATCGTTGCGGCAGAAGTGTCCAGGAACGGTTGCGGGTACACGCCGATGAAGATCAGCAACACCGCAAGGCCGAGCACCATGATCAGTTCGCGCGCATCCATCCCTTGCAGGACGGTGTCGGACTTGGCCGGGCCGAAGTAGGCGCGGTGGATCATGATCAGCGAGTACACCGAACCGAACACCAGGCCGGAGGTAGCAATGGCGCTGATCCATGGCGTCTGCACGAAGGCCCCCATCAGGATCAGGAATTCGCCGATGAAGTTACCGGTCCCCGGCAAGCCCAGGGATGCAGCGGCGAAGAACAGGCTGATCGCCGGCAGATAAGCAATGCGCGACCACACGCCACCCATTTCACGCATGTCACGGGTGTGCAGGCGCTCGTACAACTGACCACTGAGGATAAACAGGGCAGCGGCCGAAACACCGTGGGCCAACATCTGGATCACCGCGCCTTGCAGCGCCAGCTGGCTGCCAGAGTAGATGCCGATCAGTACGAAACCCATGTGGGAAACGGACGAGAAGGCAATCAGGCGCTTGATGTCGGTTTGCGCGAAGGCCAGGAACGCACCGTAGAAGATCCCGATCAGACCCAGGGTCATGGCGATCGGCGCGAACTCGGCCGAGGCATTCGGGAACAGCGGCAGGGCGAAACGCAGCAGGCCGTAGGCCGCCGTCTTCAACAGGATACCGGCCAGGTCCACGGAACCGGCAGTCGGCGCCTGGGCGTGAGCGTCAGGCAACCAGGAGTGAAACGGCACCACTGGCAGCTTCACCGCGAAGGCGATGAAGAAGCCGAGCATCAGGATGTACTCGGTGGTCAGCGACATCTTGGTTTTCAACAGGTCGGCGTAGTTGAACGTAATCACGCCGGTGCTGTTGAAGTTGACCAGGACCAGGCCCAGGATCGCCACCAACATGATCAGGCCGGAAGCCTGGGTGAAGATGAAGAACTTGGTCGCCGCGTAGATCCGGGTTTTCTTGCCGTCCGAAGAACTGTGACCCCAGAGCGCGATGAGGAAGTACATCGGCACCAGCATCATTTCCCAGAAGAAGAAGAACATGAACAGGTCCAGCGCCAGGAACACGCCGACCACGCCGCCCAGGATCCACATCAGGTTCAGGTGGAAGAAGCCCACGTGACGCTGGATCTCTTTCCAGGAGCAGAGTACCGAGAGGATACCCAGCAGGCCGGTCAGCAGGATCATCAACAGCGACAGGCCGTCGAGGGCCAGGTGCACATTGATGCCGAAGCGCTGGATCCACACGTGCTTGAATTCAAGCGCGAAGGTCGGATCGACACCCGGTGCCGGAGCGAATGAATAGTCACCATGGGCCCACAGCCAGAGGCCGAGTGCGAGTTCCAGGGACATGGTCAGCAACGCAATCCAGCGGGGGAGGGTGGCGCCGAAGCGTTCACCCATCCAGCAGAGCAGGCCGCCGATAAAGGGGATCAGGATTAGCCAGGGCAGAATCATGACGGGCTCGTTTCCTTTCGCAAGTTTGCAAAGTACGCAGTGCACTTAAACATAGTCAGACCGCTACCACGACGATGGCGCCGATCACCAGCACGGCACCGGCCGCCATGGACGCTGCATACCAACGCAGTTGGCCAGTCTCGCTGCGGCTCAGGGCGGTGTGACCGGCCTTGGCGGCGCGCGGGATCAAACCGATGGTCTGGTCGAGTGGGTCTTTGCGCAGTACATGGCTGATGGCGAGGTATGGCTTGACGAACAGTTTGTCGTAGAGCCAATCGAAGCCCCAGGCAGCGAACCACCAGGCCGACAGGAAGCGCCCGATGCCACTGTTGGCCACGGCGGTCACGAAGCGACGCTTGCCGAGGAACAGCAGGGCGGCCAGCAGGATACCGGCGATGGCAATGGCGCCCGAGGCGATTTCCAGGCTGTGCTTGTCTGCGCCGCCGGCATGGCCGACGCTTTCTGGCAATACGCCGGCCAGTGGTGGAGTGATCATGGCGCCGATGAAGGTCGACAGGATGATCAGCACCGACAGTGGCAGCCAGTGGGAGATGCCATGGCCTGCGTGTGCTTCGGTCTTGGCTTCACCGTGGAAGGTGATGAAGATCAGACGGAAGGTGTACAGCGAGGTCATGAACGCACCCACCAAGCCTGCGTAGAGCAGGTTCTGGTTACCGCTGGCAAACGCTTCCCAGAGGATTTCGTCCTTGGAGTAGAAACCGGCGGTCACCAACGGCAGGGCTGCGAGTGCGGCACCACCGACGATGAAGCTGGCGTAGGCCAGTGGCAGTTTCTTCCACAGGCCGCCCATCTTGAAGATGTTCTGCTCGTGGTGGCAGGCGACGATCACCGCACCGGAGGCGAGGAACAGCAACGCCTTGAAGAACGCGTGGGTCATCAGGTGGAAGATCGCCGCGTCCCAGGCGCCAACGCCCAGGGCCAGGAACATGTAGCCGATCTGGCTCATGGTCGAGTAGGCGAGGATACGCTTGATGTCGGTCTGTACCAGGGCAGCAAAACCGGCCAGTACCAGGGTCACGCCACCGACGATACCTACAAGATGCAGGATGTCCGGCGCCAGGGTGAACAGGCCGTGGGTACGGGCGATCAGGTAGACACCGGCGGTCACCATGGTGGCGGCGTGGATCAGTGCCGATACCGGGGTAGGGCCGGCCATCGCATCCGCCAGCCAGGTTTGCAGCGGCAGTTGCGCGGATTTACCCACGGCGCCGCCCAGCAGCATCAGGGTCGCCAGGGTGATCCAGAAGTCGCCGACCTGGAATTTCTGCGGTGCCAGCACCAGCAGTTCCTGGATGTTCAGCGTGCCCACCTGTTGGAACAGGATGAACAGGCCAATGGCCATGAACACGTCGCCGATACGGGTGACGATAAATGCCTTGAGTGCCGCATTGCCGTTGTTGCGGTTGCTGTAGTAGAAACCGATCAACAGGTACGAGCACAGGCCCACGCCTTCCCAGCCGAAGTACAGGAACAACAGGTTATCGCCGAGCACCAGGAACAACATGCTGGCGATAAACAGGTTGGTGTACGAGAAGAAGCGCGAGTAGCCCGCTTCACCGCGCATGTACCAAGACGCGAACAGGTGGATCAAAAAGCCTACACCGACCACCACGCCGAGCATGGTGATCGACAGGCCGTCGACGTAGAGGGCGAAGTTGGGCTTGAAGCCTTCCACCGACATCCACTGCCACAGCACCAGGGTGTAGTGACCGCCTTCTGGCGGCGCCACGTTGAATTGCCAGATGACGTAGGCGGCCACGATGGCCGACAGGCCGATGGAACCCACGCCGATCAAGGCCGAGAGGTTTTCCGACCAGCGCCCGCGAGAGAACGACAGCAGCAGGAAACCGATCAGGGGGAATACGAAAGTCAGAAAGATCATGTTCATCCGCGCATCTCACTGGCAGCGTCGATATCAAGCGTGTGGAAGCGACGATACAGCTGCAGCAGGATCGCCAGGCCAATACTGGCTTCGGCGGCTGCAAGGCTGATCACCAGGATGAACATGACTTGTCCATCCGGCTGGCCCCAACGTGCGCCCGCCACGATGAACGCCAGTGCCGCGGCGTTCATCATGATTTCCAGGCTCATCAACACGAACAGAATGTTACGGCGCACCATCAGGCCGACCAGGCCAAGGCAGAACAGGATGCCGGCGACCGCCAGACCATGCTCCAAAGGGATAGCAGGCATCGTCATTGCTCCTTGGCTTCGTTGCGGCCCAAGTGGAAGGCGGTGATGGCTGCGGCGAGCAGCAGCATCGAAGCCAGTTCGACCACCAGCAGGTACGGGCCGAACAGGCTGATGCCCACGGCTTTGGCGTCTACGGTGGTGTGGCCGATGGCCTGGCCGCTCTGGTGAGCGAACAGTACATACAGCAGTTCACCCAGCAGCAATGCTGCGAGGACAACCGGGCCGAGCCAGATGCCGGGCTTGAGCCAGACGCGCTCCTGGGCGACCGAAGCCGGCCCCAGGTTGAGCATCATCACCACAAACACGAACAGCACCATGATGGCGCCGGCGTAGGCGATCACTTCCAGTACACCGGCGAACGGTGCGCCGAGGCTGAAAAAGGTCATGGCCACGGCGATCAACGAAATGATCAGGTAGAGCAGGGCGTGCACGGGGTTGGTGTTGGTGATCACGCGAAGCGTGGACACCACTGCAATACCCGATGCGAAATAGAAAGCGAATTCCATCTTTCTTCCTTAAGGCAGCAAGCTCTTCACGTTGATCGGCTCGGCTTCGTTTTGTGCGGCGCCCTTCGGCTTACCGGCAACGGCCATACCTGCAACACGATAGAAGTTGTAATCAGGGTTTTTACCGGGACCAGAGATCAGCAGATCTTCTTTCTCGTACACCAGGTCCTGACGTTTGAACTCGGCCATCTCGAAATCCGGTGTGAGCTGGATCGCGGTGGTCGGGCAAGCTTCCTCGCAGAGGCCGCAGAAAATGCAGCGCGAGAAGTTGATACGGAAGAAGTCCGGGTACCAGCGACCGTCTTCGGTTTCAGCTTTCTGCAGGGAGATGCAACCCACCGGGCACGCCACGGCGCACAGGTTGCAGGCTACGCAACGCTCTTCGCCATCGGGGTCGCGGGTCAGTACGATGCGGCCGCGATAGCGCGGCGGCAGGTACACCGCTTCTTCGGGGTATTGCAGGGTGTCGCGTTTGCGAAAGCCGTGACCGAACACCATCACCAGGCTTCGCAACTGGGTACCGGTACCCTTAACGATGTCGCCAATATATTTGAACATGGGTCAAATCCTCACTGAACCGCGGCAGCTGGCGTGTTCAACAACACGACGGCAGCCGTCACCAGCAAATTGATCAGGGTCAGCGGCAGGCAGAATCTCCAGCTGAAATCCATCACCTGGTCATAGCGTGGGCGCGGAATCGAGGCGCGCAGCAGGATGAACAGCATGATGAAGAACGCGGTCTTCAAGAAGAACCAGAAGAAGGCCAACTGCGGCAGGATGCCGAACGGACCGTGCCAGCCGCCGAAGAACAGCGTGACCAGCAGGGCCGAGATCAAGATGATGCCGATGTACTCACCGACGAAGAACATGCCCCACTTCATGCCGGCATATTCAATGTGGTAACCGTCGGCCAGTTCCTGCTCCGCTTCCGGCTGGTCGAACGGGTGACGGTGAGTCACGGCCACGCCAGCGATGAAGAAGGTGCAGAAGCCAAAGAACTGCGGAATGATGAACCACAGGTTCTGTGCCTGGTACTCGACGATATCGCGCATGTTGAACGAGCCGACCTGCACCACGATGCCCATCAGGGCCAGGCCCATGAACACTTCGTAGGACACGGTCTGGGCCGAGGCCCGCAAGCTGCCCAGCAGGGCGAACTTGTTGTTACTGGCCCAACCGGCGAACAGCACCGCATACACCGACAGACCGGCCATGGCGAAGAAGAACAGCAAGCCGATGTTCAGGTCCGCCACGCCCCAGGTCGGGGTGATCGGGATGATCGCGAAGGCAATCAGCAAGGCGCTCATGGCTACCACCGGTGCCAGGGTGAAGATCACCTTGTCGGCGAACGGCGGGGTCCAGTCTTCCTTGAAGAACATTTTCAGCATGTCGGCCGCGATCTGGAACATGCCGAATGGGCCAACGCGGTTCGGACCGTAACGGTCCTGCCACCAGCCCAGCAGGCGACGTTCGACGAAGCTGAGCAGCGCGCCCGCGACGACCACGGCCAACAGGATCACGATGGCCTTGACCACCGAGATGATCACGTCAATTACTTCCGGCGTGAACCAAGTCATTGCGCTGCCTCCTGCAGACCGTCAACGGTTTTGCCGAAAATGGCAGGCGGAATACCGGCGATGCCTTTAGGCAGTGCAACCAGGCCGGCACCCAGCTCGTCATTGATACGCAGCGGCAGACGCAAGGTCTGGCCGGCGACGTTGAGGCTGAGCAGCGCGCCGTCGTTGACGCCCAGGCGGTCGGCTTCGGACTTGGCCACGGACACGTAAGCGGCAGGAATGCGCTCTTGAACCGGCGCGGCCTTGGAAGAGGTTTCTTCGCTGCCGAACAGGTGGAAGAACGGCACGACCTGCCAGGTACCCGGAGCCGGGTTGAACGGACGCGGTACCGCAGTGAACCAGTTCAGCGCGTCACCGGTGCTTTCGATCAGGCGGGTGCCCGGGTCGCCAGCACGGATGTGACCACCGACTTCATCCTGGAACTTGTTCCAGGCCTGCGGCGAGTTCCAGCCCGGCGACCAGGCAAACGGCACCTGCTGACGCGGCTCGGCCGAGCCCGAGTAACCTTCCATGGAGAAGGCGAACGCAGTGTCGATGTCTTGCGGGGTACGCGGTTCGTGCACGCTGATGTCGGCGCGCATGGCGGTACGACCGGAGTAGCGCAGCGGTTCACGGGCCAGTTTCAGGCCCTTGATACGGAACGCGGCAGACGGCGCGGCATCGACAATACGAGCCAGCTGCGGCGCGCTGGCGGCGGTGGCAGCGGTCACGTGGTCGAGCTGGGTCCAGTCGATCGGCTGGTTCAGCAGGGTCGCGCGCAGGGCGTGCAGCCAGCGCCAGCCTTCGTGCACCAGGATGCTGGCATCCATGTACTTCGGATCGAACACCTGGAAGAAGCGCTGGGCGCGGCCTTCCTGGCTGACCAGGGTACCGTCGCCTTCGGCGAAGGTGGCGGCTGGCAGCACCAGGTCGGCACGCTCGCTGGTGGCGGTCTTCTGGTGGTCGGCCACGATCAGGACTTTGGCAGCGTCCAGCGCAGCGTCAACCTTGGCGGCAGCGGTGCGGGTGTACAGGTCGTTTTCCAATACCACAATGGCGTCGGCGCTGCCGTCGGTCACTGCTTGCAGGGCGGCGTCCAGGGACTCGCCACCGAGCATGGCCAGGCCCAGGCTGTTGGCTTCCGGCACCACCAGGCTGATGGAGCCGTTCTTGTCGCGCAGCTTCAGGGCTTTGGCGATGTTGGCAGCGGCTTCGATCAGCGCCTTGGAACCCAGGGAGGTGCCGGCGATGATCAATGGGCGCTTGGCCGCCAGCAGTGCGTCGGCAATGCGCTGGGCCAGTTCGACGGCTTCGGTGTCCAGACCATCGACGGCAGGCGCGCTGGCGTCGAGGGCGTGGGCCACGGCGAAACCGAGGCGGGCCAGGTCGTCCGGTGCGGCGTGCACGCATTCTTCGGCGATGTCGTCGAGCTTGGTTTCAGCCAGCGAGGCGATAAACAGCGGGTTCAGCGCGTGCTGACCGATGTTTTTCACCGCGGCGTCGAGCCACGGCTGTACGCGCATGGCGTCGGCCATTTCTTCGGCCTTGCCTTTGACCGACTGGCGCAGCGACAGGGCAATGCGCGCAGCGGTCTGGGTCAGGTCTTCACCGAGCACGAAGATCGCATCGTGGTCTTCGATGTCGCGCATGTTCGGTACTGGCAGCGGGCTGTCATTCAGCACTTGCAGGACCAGGCGGATGCGCTCCAGCTCGCCGGCTTCGATACCGCAGTAGAAGTGCTCGGCACCGACCAGCTCGCGCAACGCGAAGTTGCTTTCGAGGCTGGCACGCGGCGAACCGATACCGACGATATTGCGCCCGCGCAGCAGGTCGGCGGCTTTATCCAGCGCGGCGTCCAGGCTCAGCTTGGCGCCATCGGCCAGCAGCGGCTGGCGTGGGCGGTCTTCGCGGTTGACGTAGCCATAGCCGAAACGGCCACGGTCGCACAGGAAGTACTGGTTGACCGAACCGTTGAAGCGGTTTTCGATGCGACGCAGTTCGCCGTAGCGCTCGCCCGGGGAGATGTTGCAACCGCTGGAGCAGCCATGGCAGATGCTCGGCGCAAATTGCATGTCCCACTTACGGTTGTAGCGCTCGGAGTGAGTCTTGTCGGTAAACACACCGGTCGGGCAGACCTCGGTGAGGTTGCCGGAAAACTCGCTCTCAAGCACGCCGTCTTCAACGCGACCGAAGTACACGTTGTCGTGGGCGCCGAAGACGCCCAGGTCGGTGCCGCCGGCGTAGTCTTTATAGAAGCGCACGCAGCGGTAGCAGGCGATGCAGCGGTTCATTTCGTGGGAAATGAACGGGCCGAGGTCCTGGTTCTGGTGGGTACGCTTGGTGAAGCGATAACGGCGCTCGTTGTGGCCGGTCATCACCGTCATGTCTTGCAGGTGGCAGTGACCGCCTTCCTCACAGACCGGGCAGTCGTGGGGGTGGTTGGTCATCAGCCATTCGACAACGCTGGCGCGGAACGCCTTGGACTCTTCATCGTCGATGGAGATCCAGGTGTTGTCGGTGGCTGGGGTCATGCAGGACATGACGATACGACCACGGGTGTCGTTCTCGTCGGTGTATTGCTTGACCGCACACTGGCGACAGGCACCGACGCTACCGAGCGCGGGGTGCCAGCAGAAATACGGAATATCGAGGCCGAGTGACAGACACGCCTGTAACAGGTTGTCCGCCCCATCGACTTCGAGCGCTTTGCCGTCTACGTGGATAGTGGCCATGGTTCAAAGTTCTTCGTTGGCCCGTTGTCAGCGGGCGTGGCTAATGGAATCTTGTTATTCATGTGCATCTACACAGCCTTTACGGCGTCAGCACATGAGCAGGCGAAGGGCACGGACCCTTCGCCTGTTTAAGCGTTACGCGCCGACTACGATCGGCTTCGCCAGAGGCGGGACGGCGGCGCTGGTGGGCGCGATGCCGGCTTCGAACTCCGAGCGGAAGTATTTGATTGCGCTGCCCAATGGCTCTACGGCGCCCGGTGCGTGAGCACAGAAGGTCTTGCCTGGGCCGAGGAAGCCGACCAGGCCCAGCAGGGTTTCGATATCACCCTCGCGGCCTTCGCCGTTTTCCAGGGCCATCAGCAGCTTGACGCTCCACGGCAGGCCGTCGCGGCATGGGGTGCAGAAGCCGCAGGATTCACGGGCAAAGAACTGCTCCATGTTGCGCAGCAGCGAGACCATGTTCACGGTGTTGTCGACCGCCATTGCCAGGCCGGTACCCATCCGGGTGCCCACCTTGCCGATGCCGCCGGCATACATTTGTGCGTCCAGGTGCTCAGGAAGCAGGAAACCGGTGCCGGCGCCGCCTGGCTGCCAGGCTTTCAAGGTGTAGCCGTCGCGCATACCGCCGGCGTAGTCCTCGAACAGCTCGCGTGCGGTCACGCCGAACGGCAGCTCCCACAGACCCGGGTTCTTGACCTTGCCGGAGAAGCCCATGAGCTTGGTGCCCATGTCTTCGCTGCCCTCGCGAGCCAACGATTTGTACCAGTCCACGCCGTCGGCGATGATCGCCGGCACGTTGCACAGGGTCTCGACGTTGTTCACGCAGGTCGGCTTGCCCCACACGCCTACGGCGGCGGGGAAGGGCGGCTTGGAGCGCGGGTTGGCGCGGCGACCTTCGAGGGAGTTGATCAGTGCGGTTTCTTCACCACAGATATAACGCCCGGCGCCGGTGTGCACGAACAGTTCGAAGTCGAAGCCGGAACCGAGGATGTTCTTGCCCAGCAGGCCCGCGGCCTTGGCTTCTGCCACTGCACGGTTGAGGTGCTTGGCGGCGGTGGTGTACTCGCCACGCAGGAAGATGTAGCCACGGTAGGTCTTGAGCGCACGGGCGCTGATCAACATGCCTTCGATCAGCAGATGGGGCAGTTGCTCCATCAGCATGCGGTCTTTCCAAGTGTTGGGCTCCATCTCATCCGCGTTGCACAGCAGGTAGCGGATGTTGATGGATTCGTCCTTGGGCATCAGGCCCCACTTCACACCCGTGGGGAAGCCTGCGCCGCCGCGGCCCTTGAGGCCGGCGTCCTTCACGGTCTGGACGATATCGTCCTGGGCCATATCGGCGAAGGCTTTGCGCGCTGCGGCGTAACCGTTCTTGGCCTGGTATTCGTCAAGCCATACCGGCTCGCCGTCGTCACGCAGGCGCCAGGTCAGCGGGTGGGTCTCGGCCGAACGCTTGATCAGGTTGGCCGGGCCGAAGGAAGTCAGGGTCATGGGTAGCCCTCGAGCAATTGGGTCACGCCAGCAGGCTGTACGTCACCGAATGTGTCGTCGTCGATCATCAACGCCGGCGCCTTGTCGCAGTTGCCCAGGCAGCACACCGGCAGCAGCGTGAAGCGGCCGTCGGCGGTGGTCTGGCCGAGGCCGATGCCGAGCTTGGCCTGGATTTCGCTGACCACGGACTCATGGCCGCCGATGTAGCAGACCATGCTGTCGCACACGCGAATGATGTGACGGCCGACTGGCTGACGGAAGATCTGGCTGTAGAACGTCGCCACGCCTTCAACGTCGCTGGCGGGGATGCCGAGGATCTCGCCGATGGCGTAGAGGGCGCCGTCGGGCACCCAGCCACGTTCCTTCTGGACGATCTTCAAGGCTTCGATCGACGCCGCGCGCGGGTCTTCGTAGTGATGCAGCTCGTGCTCGATGGCCGAGCGCTCGGTTTCACTGAGGGTGAAACGGTCTGTCTGGATAAGCGTGCTGTTCATGCTTAGCGGTCCACGTCGGCCATAACGAAATCGATACTACCCAGGTACGCAATCAAGTCCGCGACCATCTCGCCTTTGATCACCGAAGGGATCTGCTGCAAGTGGGCAAAACTTGGGGTACGAATCCGGGTGCGGTAGCTCATGGTGCCGCCATCGCTCGTCAGGTAATAACTGTTGATACCCTTGGTCGCTTCGATCATCTGGAAGGATTCGTTGGCCGGCATGACCGGGCCCCACGAAACTTGCAGGAAGTGCGTGATCAGGGTTTCGATGTGCTGCAGCGTGCGCTCTTTGGGCGGCGGCGTGGTCAGCGGGTGATCCGCCTTGTACGGGCCGGCCGGCATGTTGCGCATGCACTGCTCGATGATCTTCAGGCTCTGGCGCATTTCTTCGACGCGCACGATGCAACGGTCGTAGGCATCGCCATTGGCCGCCAGCGGTACTTCGAACTCGAAGTTCTCGTAGCCGGAGTACGGGCGCGCCTTGCGCAGGTCGAAGTCGCAACCGGTGGAACGCAGGCCGGCACCGGTGACGCCCCATTCCAGGGCCTCTTTGGTGTTGTACTGGGCGACGCCGATGGTACGACCCTTGAGGATGCTGTTGTCCAGCGCGGCTTTCTGGTACTCGTCCAGACGCTTGGGCATCCAGTCGATGAACTCCTTGACCAGGCGCTCCCAGCCGTTCGGCAGGTCGTGGGCCACGCCGCCGATGCGGTACCAGGCCGGGTGCAGGCGGAAACCGGTGATGGCTTCGATGACCTTGTAGGCGCGCTGACGGTCGGTGAAAGTGAAGAACACCGGGGTCATGGCGCCGACGTCCTGGATATAGGTACCCAGGAACAGCAGGTGGCTGGTGATGCGGAAGAACTCGGCCATCATGATGCGGATGGTGTCGACGCGGTCCGGCACTTTAATGCCGGCCAGCTTCTCGACCGAGAGCACGTACGGCAGGTTGTTCATCACGCCGCCGAGGTAGTCGATACGGTCGGTGTACGGGATGAAGCTGTGCCAGGACTGACGCTCGGCCATCTTCTCGGCGCCACGGTGGTGGTAGCCGATGTCCGGGACGCAGTCGACGATTTCTTCGCCGTCCAGTTGCAGGATGATACGGAAGGCACCGTGAGCCGAAGGGTGGTTCGGGCCCAGGTTGAGGAACATGTAATCCTCGTTGGTGCCGGAGCGTTTCATGCCCCAGTCTTCCGGACGGAAGCGCGCCGCTTCTTCTTCAAGCTGCTGCTTGGCGAGGTTGAGGCTGTACGGGTCGAATTCGGTGGCGCGGGCAGGGAAGTCCTTGCGCAGCGGGTGACCTTCCCAGGTCGGCGGCATCATGATGCGCGTCAGGTGCGGGTGGCCGGGGAAGTCGATGCCGAACATGTCCCAGACTTCACGCTCGTACCAGCTGGCGTTCGGCCAGATACCGGTGACGGTCGGGATGCTCAGGTCGCTCTCGCTCAGGGCGACCTTGATCATCACGTCACTGTTACGTTCCAGCGACATCAAATGGTAGAAGACGGTGAAATCGGCGCCGCTCGGCAGCCCCTGGCGCTTGGTGCGCAGTCGCTCGTCCACGCCATGCAGGTCATAGAGCATGACGTACGGCTTGGGCAGGTTGCGCAGGAAGGTCAGGACTTCGACGAGCCTGGCGCGCGCCACCCACAGCACCGGCATACCGGTGCGTGTGGCCTGGGCGGTGAAGGCGTCAGGGCCAAAACGGTTATTGAGTTCGACAACCACATCCTGGTCGTCTGCCTTGTAAGGCGGGATATACAGAGCACTGCCTGTAGTCATGGTTTTTTATCGCTTTCGGTCAACGTAAAGAATGAAGCCAGGTTTTCGTTCTATATAAAGAAGCGGGCTGGATCAGACTTCGTCGGGGCTGCGCAGGTTGGTGACTGCGATTCGCTGTTCGCGGCGCTGTTCCTTCTGGGACGGCATCTCGGCGCGGTACACGCCTTGATCACCGACGACCCAGGACAGCGGGCGACGCTCCTTGCCAATCGATTCCTGCAACAGCATCAAGCCTTGCAGGAATGCTTCGGGGCGGGGCGGGCAGCCAGGCACGTAGACGTCCACGGGCAGGAACTTGTCCACCCCTTGAACGACCGAGTAGATGTCGTACATGCCACCGGAGTTGGCGCACGAACCCATGGAGATGACCCACTTCGGTTCGAGCATTTGCTCATAGAGACGCTGGATGATCGGCGCCATCTTGATGAAGCAGGTACCGGCGATAACCATGAAATCCGCCTGGCGCGGTGATGCCCGGATAACTTCGGCGCCAAAGCGGGCGATGTCATGGGGTGCCGTGAAGGCGGTGGTCATTTCCACGTAGCAGCACGAAAGGCCGAAGTTGTACGGCCACAGGGAGTTTTTACGCCCCCAGTTGACCGCGCCACTCAGCACGTCTTCCAGCTTGCCCATGTAGATGTTTTTGTGGACTTGGTCTTCTAACGGGTCGGAAACGGTTTCCCGTTCGCCGATGGGGTACTGCTCGTTAGGAGCATCCGGGTCGATCCTGGTGAGATTGTATTGCATTGCCAAAGCCTCATTGTTTCAGCTTCGCCTGCCGCTTGCGACGAGCTTCCGGAGCCCAGTCAAGGGCGCCCACTCGGAACAGGTAGACAAGACCTGCCAACAGAATTGCTATGAAAACGAGAGCTTCGACGAATCCGGTCCAGCCGCTTTCGCGGACGGACACAGACCATGCAAAGAGAAAGAGGGCTTCGATATCGAAGATCACGAAGAGCATCGCGACCAGATAGAATTTGGCTGAGAGCCGCAAGCGGGCGCCACCTGTAGGTAGCATGCCGGACTCGAACGGTTCGTTTTTGCTGCGGCCCCAGGCTTTTGACCCGAGTAGGCTGGAGACGCCAAGCATGAAGGCGCAGAGGCCCACTACACCGAGGAGGAAAATGGCAAAGCCCCAGTTGTGGGCCATGAGTCCTGTCGCGTCGGTCATGCTGGAAATCCTTAACAGAGAGCAAAGGTCTCTGAGCTCGAAAAAGTAACGATGCAGTGACGATATGTCGCACTGCAATCAATCGCGGTGATTTTATGGCTAAACACCGGGCAAGTAAAATTCCCAGGGCGAAATTATTCGGTGGAATAAGCACATAGTGCACCTTCTTGGGGCTGTAGCCCTTGTACCGTGGGCATTAGCGGGCTTTTCATCAATTATGTTTTGTTTAAGCTGCAACGAAGTTTTCAGGCGCCAAATGATAATGAATATTGTTTGCGTGGGGTTTAAGCGATTGTTTCTCATGTGGCGGGGGAAGTTGCCATTACTTGCTTGAGTGTCGCTTAGTTGTCGCAACGGTTCTTTTAACCGATTGGATGTGTGCGAATACCGCTCTGGATCAATGTTTTGCGCAAAATTCCTTGTGGGAGGGGGCTTGCTTCCGATAGCTGAGTATCAGCCAACCCAGCTGTTGCTGATCCACCGCTATCGGGAGCAAGCCCCCTCCCACATTTGGTCCGCAGTGCATCGGTAGGTTTTGTGCAGGCAAAAAAACGCCCCGAACCAGTCGGGGCGTGATTGTTGTGCGGCACTGCAGTTAGGTCTTCCCTGGGGCCGCAGTGGCCGTGTACACGTTACTTAGTGGAACTGCTCTTCTTCGGTCGAACCGGTCAGCGCGGTCACGGACGAGGTGCCGCCCTGGATCACGGTGGTCATGTCGTCGAAGTAGCCGGTGCCCACTTCCTGCTGGTGCGCCACGAAGGTGTAGCCTTTGGCGGCGTCAGCGAATTCCTGCTCTTGCAGCTTCACGTAGGCAGTCATGTCGTTGCGGGCGTAGTCGTGCGCCAGGTTGAACATGCTGTGCCACATGTTGTGAATGCCGGCCAGGGTGATGAACTGGTGCTTGTAGCCCATGGCCGACAGCTCGCGCTGGAACTTGGCGATGGTCGCGTCGTCCAGGTTCTTCTTCCAGTTGAAGGAAGGCGAGCAGTTGTAGGACAGTAGTTGGTCCGGGTATTCCTTCTTGATCGCTTCGGCGAAACGACGGGCTTCGTCCAGGTCCGGCTTGGCGGTTTCGCACCAGATCAGGTCGGCGTAAGGAGCGTAGGCCAGGCCGCGGGCGATCGCCTGGTCCAGGCCGGCGCGTACTTTATAGAAGCCTTCCTGAGTGCGTTCGCCAGTGACGAACGGCTGGTCGTACGGGTCGCAGTCCGAGGTCAGCAAGTCTGCCGCGTTGGCGTCGGTACGGGCCAGGATGATGGTCGGAGTACCGGCAACGTCAGCGGCCAGGCGAGCGGCGGTCAGCTTCTGTACAGCTTCCTGGGTTGGTACCAGTACCTTGCCACCCATGTGGCCGCATTTTTTCACCGAAGCAAGCTGGTCTTCGAAGTGCACGCCGGCAGCGCCTGCCTCGATCATGCTCTTCATCAGCTCGTAGGCGTTGAGTACGCCGCCGAAACCGGCTTCGGCGTCAGCCACGATTGGCGCGAAGTAGTCGATGTAGCCTTCGTCACCCGGGTTCTTGCCGGCTTTCCACTGGATCTGGTCGGCACGACGGAACGAGTTGTTGATGCGCTTGACCACGGTTGGAACCGAGTCCACCGGGTACAGCGACTGGTCGGGGTACATGGATTCAGCGGAGTTGTTGTCCGCTGCCACTTGCCAGCCGGACAGGTAGATCGCCTGGATACCGGCTTTTACCTGTTGGACTGCCTGGCCGCCAGTGAGGGCGCCCATGCAGTTGACGAAATCTTTGTCGGGACGGAAGGACGGCTTGGCACCTTGGGTGACCAGGTTCCACAGCTTCTCGGCGCCGAGTTTTGCAAAGGTGTGCTCAGGTTGGACCGAGCCACGCAGGCGGACGACGTCAGCAGCGGAATAAGCGCGGGTCACGCCTTTCCAGCGTGGGTTTTCAGCCCAATCTTTTTCAAGGGCTGCAATTTGCTGTTCGCGTGTCAGTGCCATGGGGAAAAACCTCGTCGCATAGGTCTAGGTGGAAAATTCCATTTGCCAGCCACGTAGAAAGTGCGTGGTGATGGCTGCTCGCTGACCAGAAGCTTGGGTGTTCAAGTCAAGTTCGGCGGGGTAGGCGACGGGATGAACGATTGGCTCAAGGCGGAGTTGAGCAGGTAAGGGCAAACTGCAAACGGTCTTCGGGCGTCGTGGGCCTTTGTACGATTCATCAGTGCGTAGCCGGGTTACCTGGTTAGCTTCCGTCCCTCGGGACAACTTCGTTCCAGTCGCAACCTCGTCCAACGTGCCTTGTGGGCGGTACAGACACGAATCGGCTCAGGTGGGTAACTTGGAGCGGCGATCCGAAGGCCCTTGCCAGGGCCCCTGATTAGCGGGAGCGAGGCCATCATGCCCATGCTTTTTTGGATCGTCAAATGTTTTGTAGTGCTTTTTTCAAGGCACTACATCTTTGGTCTAATACGACTCGCCAGTCAGTTTTTGGTGCTTCAGTTCAGGGTGTCGACCTTGACCCGCACCGTCAGGTCATCGCGGCCCTGAGTAGAGTAGCTGCGGGTTGTAGAAGATTTGTCGGCCTGGGTTTCGCCATTGATGCCTGCCAGGGTAATCCATTCGCCCAAGCGTCCGCTGACGGTTGTGTCGGTGCTCTGCACGTTCACTACATCAGGACGTTCCTGGCTCATACGGTCACGGTTGGTACTGATAGCCAGGTGTACGGTCTCGCCGGTGACGCTGGCGGTGACGTAAAAGCCCTGGGTGACGTTGCGATACTGGGTCTGGTTCTGCAGGCGGCCATAGCCATCCTGGTGCGTGGTGGTCAGCGGTACGCTCTGGCCGATCTGAATAAGCGCCGGCACGCCTTCGCTGGCCTGGATCTGCTGGATGCCGCCATCGCGGCTGACGGTGCCATAGCTGATGATGCGGGTCTGGCTGTCGCCGCTGTTCTGCTGGTTGGTTTCGTTGGTGTCGACGGTGATCAGCAGGCGCTTGGCCGGCGTGTCCAGTTGGGAGAGCAGGGTACGCAAGCCCTCGATCTTCGCAGGGTCGGCGTTAACGATAAGCTGGTTGCCGTAGGCGCTGACGGTGCCGTCCTTGCCGATGAAGTTCTGCGCCACGGGCAGTAGGTCGGCACTGGTGCGGTTGCTCAGGTTGACGACCTCGGTGGCAGCCATGGCCGAAACACTGGCGGTCAGGAGCAGGGCGGTGAGCAGGGTGCGTAGGGACATGTCCGTTATCTCTGCGAGTCATTTGGCTTGATAGTGCCAGTTTGTCGGCCTGGCGGGGCGCAAGTTGAATCGTAGACGGCAAAATGCCCTGGCAGGCAGGGCATTTTGAGGTGTTGCTGATATGGCTTGCTCCCGATATAGGCGACTCGGTCTTGAGTCAGCCCCCGCGCACCATATCCACATGCGGAATCCCGACTTCAAGAAACTCATCGCTGACGATCTTGAAACCCAACCGCTCATAAAACGGCGCCGCATACACCTGCGCACTGAGGAACTGCCGGGTCTGGCCGCGCTTTTCAGCCACTCCAATCACCGCTTCCATCAGCTTGTCGCCCACCTTCAGCCCGCGCCAGTCCTTGAGCACCGACACGCGACCAATCTCGCCGCTGGGCAGCAGGCGTGCGGTACCAATCGGAAAGTCGCCTTCGAATGCGAGGAAATGCATGGCGCCAGCGTCGTCCGCATCCCACTCGAGCTCGGCTGGAACCGATTGCTCGGCGATAAATACCGCTTCACGAATGCGCCGAATCTCGTCGATATCCTTTCGCCAGTCCGCGACACTTACGTGAATCTTATTCATCCGCGAACCCCAGGCTGCCTTGCTTGACCAGTTCGCACAGCAGGTCGCGGCCGTCTTCGTCGGCCAGCCATACGCTGAGGTTTTCGCTGTGCAGTGCGTCGGCCGAGCACACCAGCTTCAGCAGTTCACGCAGCTTGCCGGGCAGGTAACGGCTCTGGCCACTGGCAAACAGCAATACATCGTCGTCGACTTCAGACCAGGCCAGGCGCGCGCTTGGGTTGCGTACCAGAATCGCGCCATCTTGCAGGCTGTTGATGAAGTCTTCTTCGCCCAGCTCTTCACCAGCGACCAGTTCCGGGTAGCGCGGCTCGGTCATGAACTGGCCGAACCAGGTCAGCAACATGCGCTCGTCGCTCATGTGCTCAGCCAGCAGACCCTTGAGGCGATCCAGAGCGTCGACCTGAATCTGGTGTGGGTCGCTGACCGGCTGGGCGTCGGCGTCGGTGTAGCGCTCTTCGTCAGTCAGGTACTGGCTGAGGAAGTCGGTGAAGTGGGTCAGCACTTCGGCGGCGCTCGGGGCGCGGAAACCCACCGAGTAGGTCATGCAATCGTCTTCGGCAATGCCGAAGTGCGCCAGGCGCGGTGGCAGGTAGAGCATGTCGCCTGGCTCCAGCACCCATTCGGCGCTTTCTTCGAATTCGGCGAGGATGCGCAGGTCAGCGTGTTGCAGCAGCGGGCTTTCGGAGCTGCACATCTGGCCGATCTTCCAGTTGCGCTTGCCCTGGGCTTGCAGCAGGAACACATCGTAGTTATCGAAGTGCGGACCGACGCTGCCGCCGGGCGCGGCGAAGCTGATCATCACATCGTCGATACGCCAGCTTGGCAGGAAACGGAAGTGCTCCAGCAGTTCGGCGACTTCCGGCACGAACTGGTCGACCGCCTGCACCAGCAGGGTCCACTCACGCTCTGGCAGGGCGCTGAAGGCATCTTCGGCGAATGGGCCGCGACGCAGTTCCCACGGGCGCTCGCCGTGTTCGATCACCAGGCGCGATTCGACTTCTTCTTCCAGGGCCAGGCCTGCCAGTTCGTCGGCGTCGATCGGGCTTTCGAAGTCAGGGATGGCCTGACGGATCAGCAGGGGTTTCTTCTGCCAGTAGTCGCGCAGGAATTCCCGTGCCGTGATGCCGCCCAGAAGTTGAAGAGGGATATCAGGATTCATGTGTAACCTATTGAAAAAAAGCACTTTTAAGACTGGAATAAAAACGCCCGGCGCGGCCGGGCGTCTCAAGGGTCTTGCGGTAATCAGATGCGCTTGGCTTGCTCTACAGCGTTACCGATGTAGTTGGCCGGGGTCAGCAGTTTCAGCTCGGCCTTGGCGGCAGCTGGCATGTCCAGGCCCTCGATGAAAGTCTGCAGCGCTTCAGAGGTGATCCCCTTGCCGCGTGTCAGTTCTTTGAGTTTTTCGTACGGGTTTTCGATGTTGTAGCGACGCATCACGGTCTGGATCGGCTCGGCCAGGACTTCCCAGCATGCATCCAGGTCAGCGGCGATTTTCTGCTCGTTGAGCTCAAGCTTGCTGATGCCTTTGAGGCTGGCTTCGTACGCGATCACGCTGTGGGCAAAGCCGACGCCGAGGTTGCGCAGTACGGTGGAGTCGGTCAGGTCACGCTGCCAGCGAGAGATCGGCAACTTGCTGGCCAGGTGCTGGAACAGCGCGTTGGCGATGCCGAGGTTGCCTTCGGAGTTCTCGAAGTCGATCGGGTTGACCTTGTGCGGCATGGTCGACGAGCCGATTTCACCGGCAATGGTGCGCTGCTTGAAGTAGCCCAGGGAGATGTAGCCCCAGATATCGCGATCGAAGTCGATCAGGATGGTGTTGAAGCGCGCAATCGCGTCGAACAGCTCGGCAATGTAGTCGTGGGGTTCGATCTGCGTGGTGTAAGGGTTGAAACCCAGGCCCAGTTCGTCTTCGATGAAGGCGCGGGCGTTGGCTTCCCAGTCGATCTCGGGGTAGGCCGACAGGTGGGCGTTGTAGTTGCCCACGGCGCCGTTGATCTTGCCCAGCAATGGCACGGCGGCCACTTGAGCGATCTGGCGCTCCAGGCGGTACACCACGTTGGCCAGCTCTTTGCCCAGGGTGGTCGGCGAAGCCGGCTGGCCGTGGGTGCGCGAGAGCATCGGCACATCAGCGAAACGGATCGCCAGTTCACGGATAGCGTTGGCGGTCTGGCGCATCAGCGGCAGCATCACGTCATCACGGCCTTCGCGCAGCATCAGGGCGTGGGACAGGTTGTTGATGTCCTCGCTGGTGCAGGCAAAGTGGATGAATTCGCTGACTTGGGCCAGTTCCGGCAGCTTGGCCGCTTGCTCTTTGAGCAGGTACTCGATGGCTTTGACGTCGTGGTTGGTGGTGCGCTCGATCTCTTTCACACGCTCGGCGTGCTCCAGGGAGAAGTTTTCCGCCAGGGTGTTCAATACAGCGTTGGCCTCGGCGGAAAACGCCGGCACTTCGCCGATGGCAGGGTGAGCGGCCAGGCGCTGGAGCCAGCGCACTTCAACCAGTACACGCGCACGGATCAAACCGTATTCGCTGAAAATAGGGCGCAGGGCCTGGGTTTTGCCGGCGTAGCGGCCGTCAACAGGGGAAACCGCAGTGAGCGAAGAGAGCTGCATGGGGTGTTCTCGGACAGTCGGGCAACGAAATGGGGCGCGTATCATACATGAAAAAATCCGCCGGTCCGTTGCCAACTGACCGGCGTATTACGCGTAACGGCTTGAAAATGGCCTGCTGATGCGACTTATTCGTTGCGCATCAACGGGTAAAGCTCTTTAAGCAATTTGCGTCGGCTGATCACCAGTTGCCAGCGATGTCCGCCCAACTGCCGCCACAACCGCGCCGAACGAATGCCGGCCAGGAGCAGCGCGCGGATCTTCGAGGCGTTATTGGGTTGCTGCAGGTTGCGCATGTCGCCGTGCACCTGGATGCGCTGGCGCAAGGTGCTCAAGGTGTCCTGGTAAAGCGCCCCGCAGGCCGCGATTACGTTCTCGTGGGCCGGGCCGAAGTGCTCAACCTGGGACTGGATTTGCGGCAGGCGCTTGCCGATGGTTTCCAGCAGGTCGTCGCGCTTGGCTAGCTGCCGTTCCAGGCCGAGCATCGACAGGGCGTAGCGCAACGGCTCGCGCTGCAGGGTGCTTGGGTCGCGTTCGAGGGCGCCGATCAGGGCGCGATAACCTTCGCGCAGGCTCAGGTCGTCGCCGCCGTACACGTCCAGGGTATCCTTCGGATCAACCACCAGCAGGCTGCCGAGCATGCACGTCAGGCCGGCCTCGGTCACCTGGCCGGTCTTGGCGATCTTGTCCACCAGGACTGCCGCGAGGAAGACCCCGCCCAGCGCCGTCAATTGCTCCTGGGTCGGGCTCATGCCGGATGGCTCCAGGCTTGCGCAACTTCAATCACGCCGCCGCCCAGGCAGATTTCGCCGTCGTAGAACACCACGGATTGGCCTGGGGTGACCGCACGTTGCGGGTCGTCGAAGGTCGCGCGGTAACCTGTGGCGGTTTTTTCCAGGGTGCACGGCTGGTCGCTCTGGCGATAGCGCACTTTGGCGGTCAGGCGGCGTGGCGTGCTCAGGTCGATCGGGTTGACCCAGTAGATCTCGGAAGCGAGCAGGGCGCCGGAGAACAGCAACGGATGTTCGTTGCCCTGGCCGACCACCAGCACGTTGTTTTCCAGATCCTTGACCAGCACGTACCAAGGCTCTTCACCTGCGTCTTTCAGGCCGCCGATGCCCAGGCCCTGGCGCTGGCCAATGGTGTGGTACATCAGGCCATGGTGACGGCCGATCACTTCGCCGTCAGTGGTCTTGATCTCGCCCGGCTGCGCCGGCAGGTACTGCTTGAGGAAATCGCTGAAGCGGCGCTCGCCGATAAAGCAGATCCCGGTGGAGTCTTTCTTCTTGGCGGTGGCCAGGCCGTGTTTCTCGGCGATCTTGCGCACTTCGGGCTTTTCCAGTTCGCCGACCGGGAACAGGGTCTTGGCAATCTGTTCACCGCCGACGGCGTGCAGGAAGTAGCTCTGGTCCTTGTTCGGGTCCAGGCCCTTGAGCAATTCGGTGCGGCCATCGATATCGCGACGGCGCACGTAGTGGCCCGTGGCAATCAGGTCGGCGCCAAGCATCATGGCGTAATCGAGGAACGCCTTGAACTTGATTTCGCGGTTGCACAGGATGTCCGGGTTCGGCGTGCGGCCGGCCTTGTATTCGGCCAGGAAGTGCTCGAACACGTTGTCCCAGTACTCGGCGGCGAAGTTGGCAGTGTGCAGCTTGATGCCGATCCTGTCGCACACGGCCTGGGCGTCCGCCAGGTCGTCCATGGCGGTGCAGTATTCGGTTCCATCGTCTTCTTCCCAGTTCTTCATGAACAGGCCTTCCACCTCATAACCCTGCTCCATGAGCAGAACGGCGGAAACGGAAGAATCCACGCCGCCGGACATACCGACGATGACGCGCTTCTTTTGTGTGTCAGAAGGGGCTGGATCACGCATAGGGTTTCAACGGGTGTCTTGAAAAAGGACGCGATTCTATCAGGCCCGAGCCGCTAAGGCTAAAGAGAAGGGCGGATCAATTCGAGACTGTGCCGGTGGCCGGCCAGATAATCATCGATACAGCGGATGATCAGCTCGCTGCGCCAGTCATCGCGCACGGTCATCAGCTCGTCACGGGTCAGCCAGCGGGCGCGCAGGATGCCTTCGTCGAGTTGATAGTCCGGGTGATGTTTCAGCGCCTTGGCGATAAAGCATACGCGCTGATAGGTCACGCCATTGCTCGGTGCGGTGTACAGGTAAATGCCGACGATGCCAGTGGGCTCGACATCCCAGCCGGTTTCTTCGAGGGTTTCACGCACCGCGGCCTCGGTGAGGGTTTCGTTCGGGTCCAGGTGGCCGGCGGGCTGGTTGAGCACGGCGCGGCCGCCCTTGAGTTCTTCAACCATCAGGAAGCGGCCGTTGTCTTCGACGATGGTGGCGACGGTGATGTGGGGGAGCCAGGTCATTGCAAACCTCGGTATCGGGAAGGTGACTCGGTCAATGTGGGAGCTGGCTTGCCTGTGATGGCGGTGGGTCAGCTGCACCTGTATGAACTGACAGACTGTAATCGCAGGCAAGCCAGCTCCCACATTTGATTGGGTTTCTTCAATGAAGTCCCTACAAACAGAAACCCCGGCACTGGGCCGGGGCTTCTTTGCATCCTTACAACCTTACTTCAACTTGGCAATCGCCGCATTGAGGGTGTTGCTTGGGCGCATGGCCTTGCTGGTCAGCTCGGGGTTCGGCGCGTAGTAGCCGCCGATGTTCACGGGCTTGCCCTGCACCGCGTTGAGCTCGGCAACGATGGTTGCTTCGTTCTCGGCCAGGGTTTTTGCCAGTTCGCCGAACTGCGCTTGCAGTGCAGCGTCTTCGGTCTGGGCGGCCAGGGCTTGGGCCCAGTACAGCGCCAGGTAGAAGTGGCTGCCGCGGTTGTCGATGTTGCCGACTTTGCGCGATGGCGACTTGTTGTTGTCCAGGAACTGGCCGGTAGCCTGGTCCAGGGTCTTGGACAGTACCAAGGCTTTGGGGTTGTTGTAGGTCACACCCAGGTGCTCAAGGGAAGCGGCAAGGGCCAGGAACTCGCCCAGGGAGTCCCAACGCAGGAAGTTTTCTTCCAGCAGCTGCTGAACGTGCTTGGGAGCCGAACCGCCAGCGCCGGTTTCGAACAGGCCGCCGCCGTTCATCAGCGGCACGATCGACAGCATCTTGGCGCTGGTGCCCAGTTCCATGATCGGGAACAGGTCGGTCAGGTAGTCGCGCAGCACGTTGCCGGTCACCGAAATGGTGTCCAGGCCCTTGCGGGTGCGCTCCAGGGTGAACTTCATCGCATCGACCGGGGCCATGATGCGGATGTCCAGGCCTTCGGTGTTGTGGTCTTTCAGGTACGCCTGAACTTTCTCGACCACTACGCCATCGTGAGCGCGCTTGGGGTCCAGCCAGAAAATGGCCGGGGTGTTGCTGGCGCGGGCACGGTTGACGGCGAGCTTGACCCAGTCCTGGATCGGCGCGTCTTTGGTCTGGCACATGCGGAAGATGTCGCCGGCCTCGACTTTCTGTTCCATCAGCAGGTTGCCCTGGCTGTCGGTGACGCGAACAACGCCGTCAGCCTTGATCTGGAAGGTCTTGTCGTGGGAGCCGTACTCTTCGGCTTTCTTGGCCATCAGGCCAACGTTTGGCACGCTGCCCATGGTGGTCGGGTCGAAGGCGCCATTGGCCTTGCAGTCTTCGATGACCGCCTGGTAGATGGTGGCGTAGCAGCGATCCGGGATCACAGCCTTGGTGTCGTGCAACTGGCCGTCGGTGCCCCACATCTTGCCGGAGTCACGGATCATGGCTGGCATCGAGGCGTCGACGATCACGTCGCTCGGCACGTGCAGGTTGGTGATGCCTTTGTCGGAGTTGACCATCGCCAGGGCAGGACGAGCGGCGTAGACGGCCTGGATGTCGGCTTCGATCTGCGCTTGCTGGTCGGCCGGCAGGGCCTTGATGCGGGCATACAGGTCGCCGATGCCGTTGTTCAGGTTGAAGCCGATCTGCTCAAGCACGGTAGCGTGCTTGGCCAGGGCATCTTTATAGAACTCGGCAACGATCTGGCCGAACATGATCGGGTCGGAGACCTTCATCATGGTGGCTTTGAGGTGAACCGACAGCAGCACGCCTTGCTTCTTGGCGTCTTCGATTTCAGCGGCGATGAAGCTGCGCAGGGCTTTCTTGCTCAGCACGGCGGTGTCGATGATCTCGCCGGCCTGGACGCTGGTCTTTTCTTTCAGGACGGTGGTGGTGCCGTCCTGAGCAACCAGCGCAATTTTGACAGCATCGGCGGCTTCGATCTGTACGGCTTTTTCGCTGCCGTAGAAGTCACCATTGCTCATGTGGGCAATGTGCGACTTGGAGTCGGCAGCCCAGGCGCCCATCTTGTGCGGGTGCTTGCGTGCGTAGTTCTTGACTGACAGCGGCGCGCGGCGGTCGGAGTTGCCTTCGCGCAGTACCGGGTTCACGGCGCTGCCCTTGACCTTGTCGTAACGTGCACGGGTTTCTTTTTCCGCGTCGGTGGTTACGGTTTCCGGGTAGTCCGGCAGGGCGTAGCCCTGGGCCTGCAGTTCCTTGATCGCGGCTTGCAGCTGCGGGGTCGAGGCACTGATGTTAGGCAGCTTGATGATGTTGGCTTCAGGGGTTACGGCCAGGTCGCCCAGTTCGGCGAGGTGGTCCGGGATAGCCTTGGTGCCCAGTTGCTCGGGGAAGCTTGCGAGGATGCGCCCTGCGAGGGAGATGTCGCGGGTTTCAACGGCAATATCAGCGGAAGCGGTGAAGGCCTCTACGATAGGCAACAGTGAATAGGTGGCGAGGGCTGGAGCTTCGTCGGTGAAGGTGTAGATGATCTTCGAGCGGGTGGGCATATTCGGATTAACTCTCTTCTTTGCTGAAAGCGTGCGCAGAAACTCGAGATGCGCCGGGTGGAGCGCGTTCGTTCAAAGTCATCCATGAGCGAAATGTCGAGGTTTCTTCGCGGTGATGTTGGGTTGCATCAGTCGAGCGTCAAGCGTTTGGACTATTGTAATAGTCCTGCTTTCTGGCTGAAGGCTACTGTCTAGAGCGGTCAACCGTCGTGACTCTTTGGTCAGCGGCGGCATTATACATAGGTCGCTATGCTTACGCAGAGCCTTCATACAAAAGGTGTGTCGTCCATTGGTCTAAAGGTCGCAGGGGCGGGGTTGTGCCGAAAGTTGAATGATGTGCTCAAGATTGGCACTTTTCCCTTTGCTTTCAGGCTTGTAGGCGACAATTTATGCTGTTTTCGATGCAAATGAGCATGGCGCGAGGTTTCGGTCGCCATTTATCTGGAGTAGGCTCGAACGCAGCCAGATGTTCAATCCATAGATGGAGTTCAGCATGGGATACAAGAAGATTCAGGTTCCGGCAGTCGGCGACAAAATCACCGTCAATGCAGACCATTCTCTCAATGTTCCTGACCAACCGATCATCCCCTATATCGAAGGTGACGGTATTGGCGTCGACATCAGCCCGGTGATGATCAAGGTAGTCGACGCAGCTGTTGAAAAGGCTTACGGCGGCAAGCGCAAAATCTCGTGGATGGAGGTGTATGCCGGTGAAAAGGCGACCCAGGTCTACGACCAGGACACCTGGTTGCCCCAGGAAACCCTGGACGCGGTCAAGGATTACGTGGTGTCCATCAAGGGCCCGCTGACCACGCCGGTCGGTGGTGGTATTCGCTCGCTGAACGTGGCTCTGCGTCAGCAGCTCGACCTGTATGTGTGTCTGCGCCCGGTGCGCTGGTTTGAAGGCGTGCCCAGCCCGGTCAAGAAGCCAGGCGATGTGGACATGACCATCTTCCGTGAGAACTCCGAGGATATTTACGCGGGTATCGAGTGGAAAGCCGGTTCGCCTGAGGCGATCAAGGTGATCAAGTTCCTCAAGGAGGAAATGGGCGTTACCAAGATCCGTTTCGACCAGGATTGCGGGATTGGCGTCAAGCCGGTGTCGAAAGAGGGTACCAAGCGCCTGGCGCGCAAGGCCCTGCAGTATGTAGTCGATAACGACCGCGACTCGCTGACCATCGTGCACAAAGGCAACATCATGAAGTTCACCGAAGGCGCCTTCAAGGAGTGGGCCTACGAAGTGGCGGCTGAAGAATTCGGCGCGACGCTGCTCGACGGCGGCCCGTGGATGCAGTTCAAGAACCCCAAGACCGGCAAGAATGTGGTGGTCAAGGATGCGATTGCCGATGCCATGCTCCAGCAGATCCTGCTGCGTCCGGCTGAGTATGACGTGATTGCCACGCTCAACCTCAATGGCGACTACTTGTCCGATGCCTTGGCGGCGGAGGTTGGTGGTATTGGTATTGCGCCGGGAGCCAACCTGTCGGACACCGTGGCGATGTTCGAAGCCACTCACGGTACTGCGCCCAAGTATGCGGGCAAGGACCAGGTCAACCCGGGTTCATTGATTCTGTCGGCAGAAATGATGCTGCGTCATATGGGCTGGGTCGAGGCGGCTGACTTGATCATCAAGGGCACCAATGGTGCGATTTCTGCCAAGACCGTGACCTATGACTTTGAGCGCCTGATGGATGGCGCTACGTTGGTGTCGTCGTCGGGCTTTGGTGATGCGCTGATCAAGCACATGTAAACAGGCAGAAAAAAACCGGCCGCCTTGATGAATTGGGCGGCCGGTTTGCTTTCAGTGCTTTGTTCAGTGGCTGATCAGGCCTGTTTCTTTTTTTGACTTTTGATCGGGCGCTGCAACTTTTTCTGCGGCAGACGGGGCGGTGACTAACTTGATATTCACCGCATTCAAGCCCTTTGGGCCTTGTTTAAGATCAAAGGACACCGGTTGACCCGCCTTCAGTGTTTTGTACCCATCCATATCGATCACGGAGAAATGCGCAAAAAGGTCCTCATCCTTGCCGTCCTCGACAATGAAACCGTAACCCTTGGCATTGTTGAACCACTTGACCTTACCACTAGCCATTCCCATATCCCTCTGCACCAGACTCCATCACTGGAGTATCATCCAGTTTATCCGTCCTAACCCGAATAAATAAGGTTGACTGCGCGGACCTTTTTTACCCACTGTGGGCTCTATTGGTTGTAACACCGATTTGCCGATAGTCAAGGCGACCAGTCGGTCAGAGTTGAAATTCTGACAGCTCGCCCCCACCACTGTAATTGAACCACTGACGAACCTTTCTTTCCATGCATGCAAATAGCCAGATTCGACTAACATTCAATCAGGATCGCCCGGATCAGGAACATGACGACGACGGTTCTGCAGGCATTGCTGTTCAGGAGGCCAAGCCTGCTTTACAGGCACCGCCGATGTACAAGGTGGTTTTGTTCAATGATGACTACACACCGATGGATTTCGTCGTCGAAGTGCTCGAGGTGTTTTTTAACCTGAACCGCGAGTTGGCGACCAAGGTAATGCTGGCCGTTCACACAGAAGGACGGGCAGTATGTGGAGTGTTTACCCGCGACATCGCCGAGACAAAGGCCATGCAGGTCAACCAGTACGCCAGGGAAAGCCAGCATCCGCTACTCTGTGAAATCGAGAAGGACGGTTAACGCCGACCACTTGGGTATGAGGTGAAGCTATGTTAAACCGCGAGCTCGAAGTCACCCTCAATCTTGCCTTCAAGGAGGCTCGTTCGAAGCGTCATGAGTTCATGACCGTCGAGCACCTTTTGCTGGCACTTTTGGATAATGAAGCTGCCGCCACCGTTCTGCGTGCGTGCGGCGCCAACCTCGACAAACTCAAGCATGATCTGCAGGAGTTTATCGACTCCACCACGCCACTGATCCCCGTGCATGACGAGGACCGCGAGACCCAGCCAACCCTGGGCTTCCAGCGGGTATTGCAGCGTGCTGTCTTCCACGTACAGAGCTCCGGTAAGCGTGAGGTCACAGGCGCAAACGTGCTGGTGGCAATTTTCAGCGAACAGGAAAGCCAGGCCGTGTTTCTGCTCAAGCAGCAGAGCGTTGCCCGTATTGATGTCGTCAATTACATCGCCCACGGTATCTCCAAGGTGCCCGGGCACGGCGATCATTCCGAGGGTGAGCAGGATATGCAGGACGACGAGGGCGGTGAGTCTTCTTCTTCAAGCAACCCGCTGGATGCCTATGCCAGCAATCTCAATGAGATGGCGCGACAGGGGCGGATCGATCCGCTGGTCGGGCGTGAGAGCGAGGTCGAGCGTGTAGCGCAGATTCTCGCGCGGCGTCGCAAGAACAACCCGTTGCTGGTGGGTGAGGCGGGCGTGGGTAAAACCGCGATTGCCGAAGGCCTGGCCAAGCGCATTGTCGACAACCAGGTGCCGGACCTGCTGGCCAACAGCGTCGTCTACTCTCTTGACCTGGGCGCACTGCTCGCCGGGACCAAGTACCGTGGCGATTTCGAGAAGCGCTTCAAGGCGCTGCTCGGCGAGCTGAAAAAACGCCCGCAGGCGATCCTGTTCATCGACGAGATCCACACCATCATTGGTGCTGGTGCGGCCTCCGGTGGGGTGATGGACGCCTCCAACCTGCTCAAGCCATTGCTGTCTTCGGGTGATATCCGCTGCATCGGCTCCACCACCTTCCAGGAGTTTCGCGGCATTTTCGAAAAAGACCGTGCCCTGGCGCGACGCTTCCAGAAAGTCGACGTGTCCGAGCCTTCGGTTGAAGACACCATTGGCATCCTGCGTGGGCTCAAGGGGCGTTTTGAAGCGCACCACGGCATCGAGTACACCGATGAGGCCCTGCGTGCGGCGGCCGAGCTGGCGTCGCGCTACATCAATGACCGGCACATGCCGGACAAGGCCATCGACGTGATCGACGAGGCGGGCGCCTACCAGCGCCTGCAGCCGGTCGAGAAGCGTGTGAAGCGTATCGATGTGCCTCAGGTCGAGGACATCGTGGCGAAGATCGCGCGGATTCCGCCAAAACACGTCACCAGTTCCGACAAGGAGCTGCTGCGTAACCTGGAGCGCGATCTCAAGCTCACTGTGTTCGGTCAGGATGCGGCGATCGACTCGCTGTCCACGGCTATCAAATTGTCCCGCGCGGGCCTCAAGTCGCCGGACAAGCCGGTCGGTTCGTTCCTGTTCGCAGGGCCTACCGGCGTCGGCAAGACCGAGGCGGCGCGGCAGTTGGCCAAGGCCATGGGTATCGAGCTGGTCCGTTTCGACATGTCCGAGTACATGGAGCGTCACACAGTGTCGCGCCTGATCGGTGCGCCGCCGGGCTATGTCGGTTTCGATCAGGGCGGCTTGTTAACCGAGGCGATCACCAAGCAGCCGCATTGCGTACTGCTGCTCGATGAAATCGAAAAGGCTCACCCGGAAGTCTTCAACCTGCTGTTGCAGGTCATGGATCACGGGACGCTGACCGATAACAACGGGCGCAAGGCGGACTTCCGTAATGTGATCGTGATCATGACCACCAACGCCGGTGCCGAAACTGCTGCGCGAGCGTCTATCGGCTTCACGCATCAGGATCACTCTTCCGATGCAATGGAAGTGATCAAGAAGAGCTTCACGCCGGAGTTCCGCAACCGTCTGGACACCATTATCCAATTTGGTCGCCTCAGCCATGAGGTTATCAAGAGCGTGGTGGACAAGTTCCTCACCGAGCTTCAGGCGCAGTTGGAAGACAAGCGCGTGCAGCTGGATGTGACGGAAGCGGCTCGCAGTTGGATCGCAGAGGGCGGCTACGATGCGGCAATGGGCGCACGCCCAATGGCGCGTCTGATCCAGGACAAGATCAAGCGGCCGCTGGCCGAAGAGATCCTGTTCGGCGAACTCTCCGATCATGGCGGCGTGGTGCATATCGACCTGAAGGACGGCGAGCTGACCTTCGAGTTCGAGACCACGGCAGAAATGGCCTGATCGTTCTGCAGCAACACAAAAGGCGCCGAAAGGCGCCTTTTTGCTGACTTGAAATGCAATTCTCAGAACAATGGAGATCCAATGTGGGAGGGGGCTTGCTCCCGATAGCAGTGGTTCAGCAACAGATTAGTTGCTTGGCCCACTGCTATCGGGAGCAAGCCCCCTCCCACAGGGATTTGTGTTGTTGGGGCAAATGGCGCACACACAAAAACGCCCGGCATAACCGGGCGTTTTGTATTGACTTGCTTAGCGAGCGCGGTAAGTGATGCGCCCTTTGCTCAAGTCATAGGGCGTCAGCTCGACGCGCACTTTGTCACCGGTAAGAATACGAATGTAGTTCTTGCGCATCTTGCCGGAGATATGCGCGGTTACGACGTGCCCATTTTCCAACTCCACACGAAACATGGTGTTGGGCAGGGTGTCGACGACAGTGCCTTCCATTTCGAAGCTGTCTTCTTTCGACATGCAGTAAAGCCCTCGGTATCCAGTGAATGGCCCGGTGCAACTGCGCCAGGCAAAAGCGGCGTGCATTGTGCCCGAAAAAGAGGGTTCAAGCCAAGGGGTTCTAGTTAAGTGTGACCCATCTTTGATTAATCAGCAGCTCAATGGGCCGATATTGGGTCTTGTAGTTCATCTTTTTGCAGTTCTTGATCCAGTATCCGAGGTACACCGCTTCCAGTTCCAGGCGCAGCGCTTCACCTATTTGCCAGAGGATCGCAAAGCGCCCGAGGCTGCGGCGTTCCTCTTCGGGTTCATAGAAGGTGTACACCGCCGACAGGCCGTTGGGCAGCAGGTCGGTCACCGCCACGGCCAGCAGCCGTCCATCGAGGCGGAACTCGTAGAAGCGCGAGAACGGCAGGTCACGTACCAGGAAGGTGGAAAACTGATCACGGCTGGGCGGGAACATGTCGCCATCGGCATGGCGTTGCTCGATGTAGCGCTGATAAAGATCGAAATACTCTTCGCTGTACTGCGGCTTGACCGCGTTTACCGTCAGGTCGGCGTTGCGTTTGAGGATGCGTTTCTGATTGCGATCGGGCAAAAATTGCGCGGCAGGGATGCGCGCCGGCACACACGCGTTGCAATTCTGGCAGTGAGGTCGGTACAGATGATCGCCGCTGCGCCGAAACCCCATCTCCGAGAGGTCGGCGTACACATGCACGTCCATCGGCTGGCTGGGATCGAGGAACAGCGTGGTGGCCTGCTCATCGGGCAGATAGCTGCAAGAGTGGGCTTGAGTGGCATAGAACTTCAAGCGCGCCAGCTCGGTCATGATCAACCCTCGGGATAAGCTTTGGAATAAGTGTAAGCCAGGTAGGCGAAAGTCGCCTACGAAACCCACGGTCCAGAGCTGGGTTGGTCCAAATGCTTGCGCAGCAAGTCAGCGAAGTCGCTGCGCGGTATGGCGCGGGCGCCCAGGCTGTGCAGGTGGTCATTGGGCATCTGGCAGTCGATCAGCACGAAGCCCCACGCCTGCAATTGACGGGTCAATGTGGCGAAACCGAATTTCGAGGCGTTGTCGGCGCGGCTGAACATGGATTCGCCAAAAAACAGCTGGCCCATCGCCAGGCCATACAGGCCACCTACCAGTTCGCCCTGGTCCCACACTTCCACGGAGTGGGCGTAGCCGCGCTTGTGCAGCGCCAGGTAGGCGTTCTGGATGCCCTCGGTGATCCAGGTGCCGTCCGCGTAGGCGCGCGGTGCAGCGCAGGCCTGGATGACGGCGGCGAAATCCTGGTCGAACGTCACGGTATAACGCTGTTGGCGCAGTAGTTTGCCGAGGCTGCGGGACACATGCAGTTCGTCGGGGAAGATCACCGTGCGTGGGTCGGGTGACCACCAGAGGATAGGCTGGCCTTCGGAGAACCACGGAAAGCAGCCATGGCGATAGGCCTGGATCAGGCGTTCGGCCGACAGGTCTCCACCGGCGGCGAGCAGGCCATTGGGTTCGCGCATGGCCTTGGCCAGGGGCGGGAAAGTCAGGTTGTCGCGTTGTAACCAGGTCAGCATGGCATCCAGGCTTATGGAAGGGGAGGGGAGTGGCAGGCAAGGCGTCTGCCGCACAAGCGTTGATTATTGTCGACCCGGCGCCAAGGGGCCAGCCCGATTAAGCCGTGAGGCCGGATTAGCATGAGCGGGTGTTTCTGCAACTCTGCGCATAAGGCGCGGTCGTAATCGGGGCTGGCACATGCCAGCCATTTGCCAAGTTGGCCTGGATTGCCAGATACAGCTCATAAGCCTTTGTCAGCAAAGGCAATGCATGCTCAAATTGAACAGCCTTTGACACTTCGATTGCCAAGGCTGCCAGGTGGAGGGCAAGTGTGTGGCATCGCGCACGCAAACCCGTACAATGCGCCCATTGTGGCGTTATCGCCATTTCACCTATCCGTGACCTGGTGTTAAAAGTAGATTCAGCAACATACGTTCATTTTTCAGCTGCTCGGGATAGGGCAGTCATGTGTAGTCATTCAACAGATGGACGCGCTAAAGGCGCAGGAAAAGACCCGTTTTGAAGAAATCCGCCGCAGCACCTAAAGCAGCAGTCGTACCGGCCTGGCGCCAGCACCTGCATTACCGACTCAAGGAAGGCGCACTGATTGCCATCGGTGCCCTGTGCCTGTTCCTGATGATGGCCTTGCTCACCTATGGCAAGGACGATCCAGGCTGGAGCCATAACAGCAAGATCGACGACGTGCAGAATTTCGGTGGGCCGGTAGGGTCCTACAGCGCCGATATCCTGTTCATGATCCTGGGTTATTTCGCGTACATTTTCCCGCTGCTGCTGGCGATCAAGACCTGGCAGATCTTCCGCCAGCGTCACGAGCCGTGGCAGTGGAGCGGCTGGCTGTTTTCCTGGCGCCTGATCGGCCTGGTGTTCCTGGTGCTGTCCGGCGCGGCGCTGGCACATATTCACTTCCATGCGCCCACCGGTCTGCCGGCGGGTGCGGGCGGGGCGCTGGGCGAAAGCCTCGGTGACCTGGCGCGCCGCACGCTGAATATCCAGGGCAGCACCTTGATGTTCATCGCGCTGTTCCTGTTCGGCCTCACGGTGTTCACCGACCTGTCATGGTTCAAGGTGATGGACGTGACCGGCAAGATCACCCTCGACCTGTTCGAATTGTTCCAGGGCGCTGCCAACCGCTGGTGGGCCGCCCGTGTCGAGCGCAAGCAAATGGTTGCCCAACTGCGTGAGGTGGACACCCGCGTCAACGAGGTGGTGGCCCCGAGCACGCCGGATCGGCGCGAGCAGGCCAAGGTCAAGGAGCGCTTGATCGAGCGTGAGCAAGCCCTGAGCAAGCACATGTCGGACCGCGAGAAGCAGGTGCCGCCGGTGATCGCGCCGGCACCGCCCAAGGCGCCGGAACCCAGCCATCGTGTGCAGAAAGAGAAACAGGCTCCGTTGTTCATCGACAGCGCCGTGGAAGGCACCTTGCCGCCGATCTCGATTCTTGACCCTGCTGAAAAGAAACAGCTCAATTATTCCCCCGAATCCCTGGCGGCCGTCGGCCATCTGCTGGAAATCAAGCTCAAGGAGTTCGGCGTCGAAGTGTCGGTGGATTCGATCCATCCCGGCCCGGTGATTACCCGTTACGAAATCCAGCCGGCCGCCGGTGTCAAAGTCAGCCGCATTTCCAACCTGGCCAAAGACTTGGCCCGTTCCCTGGCCGTGACCAGCGTTCGCGTGGTGGAAGTGATCCCGGGCAAGACCACCGTGGGTATCGAGATTCCCAACGAAGACCGCCAGATCGTGCGTTTCTCCGAAGTGCTGTCGACCCCCGAGTACGACAATTTCAAATCGCCGGTCACCCTGGCCCTCGGCCATGACATCGGCGGCAAGCCGGTGATCACCGACCTGGCGAAAATGCCTCACCTGCTGGTAGCCGGTACCACCGGTTCCGGTAAGTCGGTGGGTGTGAACGCAATGATCCTGTCGATCCTGTTCAAGTCCGGGCCGGATGACGCCAAGCTGATCATGATCGACCCGAAGATGTTGGAGCTGTCGATCTACGAAGGCATTCCGCACCTGTTGTGCCCGGTGGTTACCGACATGAAGGACGCCGCCAACGCCCTGCGTTGGAGCGTTGCCGAGATGGAGCGCCGCTACAAGCTGATGGCCAAGATGGGCGTACGTAACCTGTCGGGCTTCAACGCCAAGGTCAAGGAAGCCCAGGACGCCGGCGAACCGCTGACCGACCCGCTGTACAAACGCGAAAACATTCACGATGAGGCACCGCTGCTGACCAAGCTGCCGACCATCGTGGTGGTGGTCGACGAATTCGCCGACATGATGATGATCGTCGGCAAGAAGGTCGAAGAACTGATCGCGCGTATTGCCCAGAAGGCACGTGCCGCCGGGATTCACTTGATCCTCGCGACTCAGCGCCCGTCGGTGGATGTGATCACCGGTCTGATCAAGGCCAACATCCCGACACGCATGGCGTTCCAGGTATCGAGCAAGATCGACTCACGGACCATCATCGACCAGGGTGGCGCCGAGCAGCTGCTGGGCCACGGTGACATGCTCTACATGCCGCCGGGCACCAGCCTGCCGATTCGCGTTCACGGTGCCTTTGTGTCCGATGACGAAGTACACCGCGTGGTCGAAGCCTGGAAACTGCGCGGCGCCCCGGAATACAACGACGACATCCTCGCAGGCGTCGAAGAGGCCGGCAGCGGTTTTGACGGTGGCAGCGGCGGTGGCGACGATGATGCCGAAACCGACGCGCTGTACGATGAGGCCGTGGCCTTCGTGCTGGAAAGCCGTCGCGCCTCTATCTCCGCAGTGCAACGCAAGTTGAAAATCGGCTACAACCGCGCTGCCCGCATGATCGAAGCCATGGAACACGCCGGCGTCGTCACTGCAATGAACACCAACGGCTCGCGTGAAATCATCGCCCCCGGGCAGATGCGCGACTGACCCCGGTGCCGCGTGGTAACACGCGGCACCGCCCTGACTACTCAATGAGGACTCCCATGCGCTTTATCCGCATGCTGTTGTTGCCGGCACTGGCCTTGACCGCTGTTTCGGCTCACGCTGATGAACAGGCCGTAACGCGCCTGACCGGACTGCTGAATGACTCCAAAACCCTGACCTCGCGCTTCTCCCAGTTGACCCTGGATGCCGGTGGTACTCAATTACAGGAAACTGCCGGTGAAATGGCCGTGCAGCGTCCAGGGCTTTTTTATTGGCATACCGAGGGTAAGGCTGAGCAGACCATCGTTTCTGATGGCCAGAAGGTCACCTTATGGGACCCGGATCTAGAGCAGGCCACGATCAAGAAGCTCGACCCGCGCTTGAATCAGACGCCGGCGTTGCTGTTGTCGGGCGATGTGTCGAAAATCAGCGATAGCTTTGACATCACTTCCAAGCAAACCGGTGACGTAATGGATTTCACCCTCAAGCCGAAAGCCAAAGACACCCTTTTCGATAGTCTTCGCCTTTCGTTCCGTGGCGGTTTGATCAATGACATGCAACTGGTCGACAGCGTGGGTCAGCGCACCAATATTCTGTTCACCGGCGTCAAGGCCAACGGCGTTGTGGATGCATCCAAGTTCAAGTTCGACATCCCCAAGGGTGCCGACGTGATCCAGGAATAACCTGCCGAGAGGTTTCAAGCGCTGCCCATGGATCTGTTTCGAAGTGACCCGATTGCCCAGCCCCTGGCCGCACGCTTGCGTTCGACCAACCTGGATGAGTACGTCGGTCAGGAACACCTGCTCGCTCGCGGCAAGCCCTTGCGCGAAGCGCTGGAGCAGGGCGCGCTGCACTCGATGATTTTCTGGGGCCCGCCGGGCGTGGGCAAGACCACCCTGGCGCGGCTGCTGGCGAAAGTCTCGGATGCCCACTTTGAAACGGTCTCGGCGGTGCTTGCCGGGGTCAAGGAAATCCGCCAGGCGGTGGAAGTCGCCAAGCAGCAGGCCGGCCAGTACGGCAAGCGCACCATCCTGTTTGTCGACGAAGTGCATCGCTTCAACAAGTCGCAGCAGGATGCGTTCCTGCCGTATGTTGAAGACGGCACCTTGATCTTTATCGGCGCCACCACTGAAAACCCTTCGTTTGAACTCAACAACGCCTTGTTGTCGCGAGCGCGTGTCTACGTGCTCAAAAGCCTGGACGAGGCGGCGATGCAAAAGCTGCTGCAGCGGGCCTTGAATGAAGACAAGGGCCTGGGCAAGCGCCATCTGAGCGTCAGTGAAGAAGGCTTCAAGATCCTGCTCACCGCCGCAGATGGCGATGGCAGGCGTTTTCTCAACCTGCTGGAAAACGCTTCGGACCTGGCTGAAGACGGCGGTGAAATTGGCGTCGATCTGCTGCAAAGCCTGCTGGGTGATACGCGCCGGCGCTTCGACAAGGGCGGTGAAGCTTTCTACGACCAGATTTCCGCGCTGCACAAGTCCGTGCGCGGCTCCAACCCGGACGGTGCGCTGTACTGGTTCGCACGCATGATCGACGGCGGTTGCGATCCGTTGTACCTGGCCCGTCGCGTGGTGCGCATGGCCAGCGAAGACATCGGCAATGCCGACCCGCGAGCCCTGAGCCTGTGCCTGGCGGCCTGGGAGGTGCAGGAGCGCCTCGGCAGCCCGGAAGGCGAGTTGGCGGTGGCCCAGGCCATCACCTACCTGGCCTGCGCACCGAAAAGCAACGCGGTGTACATGGGCTTCAAGTCGGCGCTGCGAGCGGCGGCTGAACATGGTTCGCTGGAAGTGCCGATGCACTTGCGCAACGCGCCGACCAAACTGATGAAGCAGCTGGGTTACGGTGACGAATATCGCTACGCTCATGACGAACCGGATGCCTATGCAGCCGGCGAAGACTACTTCCCCGATGCTCTGGAACCGTTGCCGCTCTACCAGCCAGTGCCCCGTGGGCTGGAGCTGAAGATCGGCGAAAAGCTCAACCATCTGGCCCAACTCGACCGTCTCAGCCCCCGTCAGCGGAGAAAGTAGTGCTCAAGACGATTCTTGCCGTGTCCGCAGCCGGCATCGCTGGTACATTATTGCGTTTCGCCACCAGCACCTGGGTCAGCGCCCAGTGGCCGAAGCATTTTTATGCGGCGACCCTGGCAGTCAACCTGGTGGGCTGTTTGATTATCGGGCTGTTGTACGGCTGGTTCCTGTTGCGCCCGGAAGTGCCGATTGAAATTCGCGCCGGCTTGATTGTCGGTTTTGTAGGCGGTCTGACGACCTTTTCATCCTTTTCACTGGATACGCTGCGGCTGCTGGAAAGCGGGCAGGCCCTGGTCGCCTTCGGGTACCTGGCCATCAGCGTATTCGGCGGGCTGCTCGCCACCTGGGCCGGCCTGTCCTTGACCAAACTTTGATAACGAGAGACCGACATGCTCGATTCCAAACTGTTACGTAGCAACCTTCAGGACGTAGCGGACCGCCTGGCATCCCGTGGCTTTGCCTTGGATGTTGCGCGCATCGAAGCGCTGGAAGAACAGCGCAAGACCGTCCAGACCCGCACCGAAGCACTGCAGGCTGAGCGTAATGCGCGTTCCAAGTCCATTGGCCAGGCCAAACAGCGCGGCGAAGACATCGCACCGCTGATGGCGGATGTCGAGCGTATGGGCACTGAGCTGTCCAACGGCAAAACCGAGCTGGAAGGCATCCAGACCGAGCTGGACTCGATCCTGCTGGGCATTCCGAACCTGCCCCACGAATCCGTGCCGGTAGGCGAAGACGAAGACGGCAACGTTGAAGTACGCCGCTGGGGTACGCCCAAAGCCTTCGATTTCGAGATCAAGGACCATGTGGCCCTGGGCGAATTGACCGGCGGCCTGGATTTCGAGACCGCGGCAAAAATGTCCGGTGCCCGTTTCGCTTTGCTGCGTGGCCCGATCGCCCGTATGCACCGTGCGCTGGCGCAGTTCATGATCAACCTGCACACCGGTGAGCATGGCTACGAAGAAGCCTACACCCCGTACCTGGTCCAGGCGCCGGCGCTGATGGGTACCAGCCAGTTGCCGAAATTCGAAGAAGACCTGTTCAAGATCACTCGCGACGGCGAAGCCGATCTGTACCTGATCCCGACCGCCGAGGTGTCGCTGACCAATATCGTCGCCGGCGAAATCCTCGATGCCAAGCAACTGCCGTTGAAGCTGGTTGCCCACAGCCCGTGCTTTCGTAGTGAAGCCGGCGCATCGGGTCGCGATACGCGCGGCATGATCCGCCAACACCAGTTCGACAAGGTCGAGATGGTGCAGGTGGTCGAGCCGTCGACTTCCATGGAAGCCCTGGAAGGCCTGACCGCCAATGCCGAACGCGTTCTGCAACTGTTGGAGCTGCCGTACCGCGTACTGGCGCTGTGCACCGGCGACATGGGCTTCAGCGCTGTGAAGACCTACGATTTGGAAGTGTGGGTACCGAGCCAGGACAAGTACCGCGAAATTTCGTCGTGCTCCAACTGCGGTGATTTCCAGGCCCGTCGTATGCAGGCGCGTTTCCGCAACCCGGAAACCGGCAAGCCGGAGTTGGTGCACACCCTTAACGGTTCGGGCCTGGCCGTAGGCCGTACCTTGGTGGCCGTGCTGGAAAACTACCAGCAGGCTGACGGTTCGATCCGTGTACCTGAGGTGCTCAAGCCGTACATGGGCGGCGTTGAGGTCATCGCCTAAATGGAATTTCTGCCGCTGTTTCATAACCTGCGCGGCAGTCGAGTGTTGGTCGTCGGTGGTGGGGAGATTGCCTTGCGCAAATCCCGGCTGCTGGCCGACGCCGGTGCGTTGCTGCGGGTGGTTGCTCCCCAGATCGAAGACCAGTTGCGTGAACTGGTACTGGGCAGTGGCGGGGAACTGATTTTGCGCGGTTATCAGGAGGCTGACCTGGAGGGTTGCACCCTGATCATCGCGGCAACGGACGACGAGCCGCTGAACGCGCAAGTGTCCAGTGAGGCCAAGCGCCGTTGCGTGCCGGTCAATGTTGTAGATGCGCCGGCCTTGTGCAGCGTGATCTTCCCGGCGATTGTCGACCGTTCGCCGTTGGTGATTGCGGTGTCCAGCGGCGGCGACGCGCCAGTGCTGGCGCGCTTGATCCGCGCCAAGCTGGAAACCTGGATTCCGTCCACCTACGGCCAATTGGCCGGTTTGGCCGCGCGTTTTCGCGCCCAGGTCAAAGGTTTGTACCCGGATGTGCAGCAGCGCAGGGCGTTCTGGGAAGAGGTGTTCCAGGGGCCGATTGCCGACCGTCAACTGGCCGGGCAGGGCGATGAAGCTGAGCGCCTGTTGATCGAAAAGGTCAATGGCGCGCCACCTTATGCACCCGGCGAGGTGTACCTGGTGGGTGCAGGCCCGGGTGACCCGGATTTGCTCACTTTTCGCGCCCTGCGCCTGATGCAGCAGGCCGACGTGGTGCTGTACGACCGTCTGGTGGCGCCGGCGATCCTGGAACTGTGCCGTCGTGATGCCGAGCGGGTTTACGTCGGCAAGCGGCGTGCCGACCACGCGGTGCCTCAGGATAAGATCAACCAGCAACTGGTCGACCTGGCCAAGCAAGGCAAGCGCGTGCTGCGCCTCAAGGGCGGCGATCCGTTCATTTTTGGGCGCGGTGGTGAAGAGATCGAGGAATTGGCGGCCCATGGCATCCCGTTCCAGGTGGTGCCAGGGATCACGGCGGCCAGTGGTTGTGCCGCGTATGCCGGGATTCCGCTGACGCACCGTGACTATGCGCAATCGGTGCGCTTCATCACCGGGCACCTGAAGAACAATACGTCGGATCTGCCCTGGCAGGACTTGGTCGGGCCGTCGCAGACCCTGGTGTTCTACATGGGCTTGATTGGCTTGCCGATCATTTGCGAGCAGTTGATCAAGCACGGGCGCTCGGCGGACACACCGGCGGCTTTGATCCAGCAGGGCACCACTTCCAACCAGCGTGTGTTTACCGGCACCCTGGCGGACTTGCCGCGCATGGTGGCGGAGCATGAAGTACATGCGCCGACGCTGGTGATCGTGGGTGAGGTGGTGGTGTTGCGCGAGAAGCTCAAATGGTTCGAAGGGGCTCAGTCTCAGGTCTGAGCCTTAAAAGCATCGGGAGCAAGCCCCCTCCCACATTTTGGTTTGTGAACACAGTCAAAATGTGGGAGGGGGCTTGCTCCCGATGAGGCCATCAAATACAACCGATAATCCAGATCAGCTAAAGACACCTTTACCTGAAAGTCGCGCCCGATCATGGCTGTTGTCAAACTCTTGCAACGGCCCCTTCGGCACAATCCCCGTCGGGTTGATCGTGCGATGGCTGGCATAGTAATGCCCCTTGATATGGGCAAAGTCCACCGTCTCGGCCACGTCCGGCCACTGATACATCTCCCTTAGCCAATTCGACAAATTCGCATAATCGGCAATCCGCCGCAGGTTGCACTTGAAGTGGCTGTAATACACCGCGTCAAAGCGAATCAACGTGGTAAACAGCCGCACATCCGCCTCTGTCAGGTACTCACCGGCCAGATAACGATGCTGGCCCAGGTGTTGTTCCAAATGATCCAGCTCGGCAAACACATCATCAAACGCACGTTCATACGCCTGTTGTGACGTGGCAAAACCTGCGCGGTATACGCCGTTGTTCACGGCCGGGTAGATACGTTCGTTCAGGGCGTCGATGGTCGGACGCAGCGTGTCGGGATAAAAATCCAGGGTATTGCCGGTCAGCCCGTTGAACGCGTTATTAAACATGCGGATGATTTCCGCCGATTCATTGCTGACAATGCGCTTGAGTTTTTTGTCCCACAGCACCGGCACGGTGACGCGCCCGGTATAGTCGGCCGTATCGGCGGTGTAGCGCTGGTGCATGAAGGCCAGATCGTCCAGTTTGTCACCGCTGGAGCCGTGGGCCTTGTCGAAGGTCCAGCCGTTTTCCAGCATCAACCAGCTGACCACTGACACGTCGATCAGGCTTTCCAGGCCTTTGAGTTTGCGCAGGATCAAGGTGCGGTGCGCCCAGGGGCAGGCCAGTGACACATAGAGGTAATAGCGGCCAGCCTCAGCCTTGAAGCCACCTTCGCCACTCGGGCCGGGCGCGCCATCGGCGGTCACCCAGTTGCGGCGTTGTGCCTGTTCCCGTTGGAAAGCGCCATCTGCGCTACTTTCATACCACTGGTCTTTCCACTGTCCTTCAATCAGCAAACCCATGACTGGCTCCTTGGCTGTTAAACGTTGGAGTCCAGTCTAAAGGGATGAGTTCGAACTAAAAGCGCAAAGACCGGGGGTGAATGATCGACTAAATCGATTTATCCCGTGCGTCCCAGTATTGCTGGGCCAAATCGAAGGCCTGTTGCCGCGGGTGGCCGAGACCGCGCAACGCCAGGGCCATGGTGGCGATCAGCGCCAGTTGCGGGTAGCTGTCCTCGGCTTCGCCGCGCCACAACGCTTTCAACTGTTCAGGCTCAAGCGTCGCCGGTTTGACGTGACGCTGGGCGGAGAGCGCGGGCCACTCTTCGTCCCAACTCTGGCCGCCGGTGGTGCCATACAGGTGACTGAGGGTGTCGGGGTTGATTTCAATCTCGCCGCCGTCGCCCTTGACCACGATCACATTGTCCCCGAGCAGGCCGCTGGCATCGCGGTGCACGCCCTGGTAGCCCGGGTGGAAAATGCTTTGCAGGCCGCAGCGCGCATTCAGCGGGTTAAGCAGCCGCGCCAGGGAATGAATGGGCGAGCGCAGGCCGAGGGTGTTGCGCAGGTCGATCATGCGTTGCAATTGCGGCGCCCAGTCGCCCAACGGGATAAAGGCCAGGTTGCCCTGCTCGAAGGCGCTTCCCACCTGCTGCCAATTGCGGCACAGCGGGATCTGCAGCGTCTCCAGCAGTTGCTCGGTGTACAGCCGGCCCGCCGTGTGGGCACCGCCGCCGTGCATCAGAATGCGCACGCCGTTTTGCGCCAGGCACTTGGCCGCCAGCAGAAACCACGGCAGATGGCGCTTTTTGCCGGCGTAAGTCGGCCAGTCGATATCCACGTTCAACGCCGGTGCATCCAGGCGTTCACGTACCGCTTCGGTGAAACCGGCGAGTTCTTCCGGGCTTTCTTCTTTGTGACGCAGCAGCATCAAAAAGGCGCCGAGCTGGGTGTCTTCGACCTTTTCGTCGAGCAACATGCCCATGGCTTGCCGCGCTTCCTCGCGGGTGAGGTTGCGTGCGCCGCGCTTGCCTTTGCCGAGGATGCGTACGAACTGGGCAAAAGGGTGCTCTTCGGGCGTGTTGAGGGTCAAGGGGGCGAAGTCGGTCATAAGCAATTCGTCGGCCTGGGCAGGCCCGCCAACTTGGCGGCGAGTTTGGCGGGAGTGCCGTTGAACAGTTTGTTTAGATGCAGGCTGTTGCCCTTTTCCGGGCCCAGTTTCAAGGCGGTGTACTTGATCAGCGGGCGTGTGGCAGGGGACAGCTGGAATTCGGTATAGAACTGGCGCAGCAGCTTGAGGATTTCCCAGTGATCCGCGGTCAGCTCCAGGGCTTCGGCAGCGGCCAGGGCGTGCGCCACCTCATCGGACCAGTCATTGAGGTCGACGAGGTAACCGTCCTTGTCCAGTTCGAGGCTGCGTGTGCCGACGGTCAGGGTGTTCATAGCCAGGTGTTGACCTTGTCGTAGTCGATCGACAGTTGCACGAAACCTGGATAATCCACGCTGTCAGCCCAGTCGGGAAGCGGCAGGTTGCGCGCCTGCATGTCTTCGGCCAGTACAAAGACCTTCACGCCTTTGCTTTGCAGGGCGGGCGTGTGCAGCGCGTAGGCACCGTCGCCACACAGCAGGATTGCGTCCTGAGCGCCGCAGATGCGCAGGCAGCTGTCGAGGCGGCTGTCGGTAAAGGGAGAGTGAGACACCACATGTAGAGTCGACATCAGAGGGTAATCACCTGGTCGTAACGATTAATCAGCTCGCAAATGGCTTGGCTGTGCAGCGTCTGCGCATTGGCGGGCGGCAGCAACCCGCGTGCGGACAGGCTGTGGCCGCAGGCGAACACGTCATCAATGCCGAACAGGCCCAATGCCTGCAGGTTGGCGCTCAGGTCTTTTTGTTGCACGGCCTTGGCGGCCTGATGCGGCGCCAGCTGGAACACACCGTCATCCAGAAACAGCAGACCAATGGGCAGATCAAACGCGCCACCAGCCAGCACGATATCCAGTGCTTCCCGCGCACTTGGCCCGGACCACGGCGCCTGTCGGCTGATCACCAATAAGGATTTGGACATCTCACGGCCCTCCAAAACAGATCAGGCGGTCGGCATCCTGGATCGCGTCATGCAATTGCCCAAGGCCCGATAACGCCCATGGCGCCTGCAGATTGACCGCGCTGCGTTGATAGCGTGCGGCCTCCTCGGCGTTCAGCACACCACGGCGCAAGGCGGCGGCGATGCACACCACGCCGTCGAGCTGGTGCTGGCTGACAAACTCGCGCCATTGGCGCGCAATGTCTGGCTCGTCCTGGGGCGCTACGATGTTATTGGACGCGCTGTACACGCCATCCTGATAAAAAAACAGCCGCACAATCTCATGCCCGCCCGCCAGCGCTGCTTGTGCGAACAGCAGGGCGCGGCGCGAGGAGGGCGCGTGGGCGGCGCTATACAGTGCAATCGCGAACTTCATGGGAGACTCTGCCAACAAACGTCGGCCAATGATAAAGCCGCCGCCGCGAAAAAGCCCGCCGTGATCAAAACGGTCACTGTCGCTGATCGTTCTGACGATTGCCGGCAGGCGCAAGGCTGCCTAGTCTGTGGGGATTCGCAACCCGGATGGAGTCCGTATGTCAGGTCCCTTGGCGTCCCTTAAAGTGCTGGATTTTTCCACCTTGCTGCCTGGCCCGTTTGCCTCGTTGATGCTGGCAGACATGGGCGCCCAGGTGCTGCGTATCGAATCGCCCACGCGCATGGACCTGTTGCGGGTGTTGCCGCCCCATGACCGCGGTACCTCGGCGAGCCACGCGTATTTGAACCGCAACAAGCGCAGCCTGGCCCTGGACCTCAAGCAGGCCGAGGCGGTGGAGATCGTGCGTGAGCTGGTCAAGGGCCATGACATCCTGCTCGAACAGTTTCGCCCTGGGGTTATGGAGCGCCTGGGGCTGGGTTATGAGGCGCTGAAGGCGATCAATCCCGGGTTGATTTATGTGTCGATTACCGGCTACGGCCAGACCGGCCCTTACAAGGACCGCGCCGGGCACGATATCAATTACCTGGCGTTGGCCGGTGTGGCCAGTCACACCGGGCGGAGGGACAGCGGGCCGTTGCCGCTGGGCGTGCAACTGGCGGACGTGGCAGGTGGTTCGCTGCATGCGGTGGTGGGCTTGCTGGCGGCGGTGATTGCCAGGCAGCAGAGCGGAGTGGGGCAATACCTGGATGTGAGCATGACCGATTGTTCGTTCAGCCTGAACGCCATGGTCGGGGCTGGCTATCTAGCCTGCGGAGTGGAGCCGGAGTGGGAGAACCATGTACTCAATGGTGGCAGTTTTTACGATTACTATCGCACTCGCGATGGGCGCTGGATGTCGGTGGGGAGTTTGGAGCCGGCCTTTATGCAGCAGTTGTGCGAGGCACTGGGCAGGCCGGAGCTGGCGGCCCACAGCGTGAAGCCAGATCAGCAGGCAGTGCTCAAGCAGGCCCTGCAGGTGGAATTCGAGAAGCGCAGTTTTGAGGAACTGTGCGAGTTGTTCGCCGGGGTGGATGCGTGTGTTGAGCCGGTGTTGAGCCTGGCGGAGGCTGTTGAGCATCCGCAGTTGAAGGCTCGGGCATTGGTCAGCGAGGTGCCCCGGGGGGATGGCTCGACACAAGCGCAATTGGCCTGCCCGCTGAAGTTCTCAGAAGGGTTGCCGGCGCCCAGGCATATTGGGGTGGCGGTGGGGGCGCATAGTGATGAGGTGTTGGTGGAGTTGGGGATCAGTGCTCAGCGGATAGATGAATTGCGTCAGGCCAAGGTTGTAGGTTGACTGAGCCGACGCTTTCGCAGGCAAGCCAGCTCCCACATTTTGATTGCGTTCACAGATCCAGATGTGGGAGCTGGCTTGCCTGCGAAAAGGCCCTCATTCCACCCGAGTTTCCCCGGTGAACACCAGAGTCTGCCGACACCGCCGACACAAATACCGCCGCCCCTGGTTCACCAGGCCATGGCGCTGCGGCGAGAACGGGAAGTCACTGTCCGCGCACGGGCAGCGGTAGATATAACGGGTCACCTGGCGGCGCTTGACCTCATAGGTATGGCAGCGGTCCGGCGGCAATTCGTAAACCCCACGCATGATCAACTGCCATTCCTCGCCATGGGGCTGTATACGCTCGCCAAACAACTGGTGGGCAATCAGGTGCGCCACTTCGTGGGCCACGGTTTGCTTGAGAAAATGCTGGCTGTTTTCACGGTACAACTGAGGGTTGAAGCGCAGCAGGTTCTCGTGCAAATGCGCGACACCGGCTTTCTGGCCCCGCAGCTTGAGGCTGACCTGGGGGCGTTTGAAGCTTCGTTTGAAAAAGGATTCGGCTTGCAGGAAACAATCTTCGACGCGGGTATTGAGTTGCTCGGGCATGCTGTACAAATCTCCAGAGACGCCCAGTATGCCGCAAAGCAGGGTGTTTCCGAATCTGTCAGGCGCCGAATGGTCATGCATAACGCATAAAGCCACCTTGCGGTGGCCTTGCCTGCGGGTTGAGTTGCCTAGTTGGTGTAGATGGGCCCTACGCCCAGGCCCCAAACAATCACGGTAAACGCCATGATCGCCACCAGTACCACCAGGCCCACGGCCAATACCGAACTGGAAAACAGGAAGCCTTCGTCCGGGTCGATACTCATGAAGGTCGGCAGCCCCACATACAGCAGGTACACCGTGTAGCAAATGGCCGCCGTGCCGACCACCATGCCCAGCCACATATGCGGGTAGAGTGCCGCCAGCCCGCCGACAAACAGTGGTGTTGCGGTATAGGTGGCGAAGGCCACGCAGCGTGCCATGCTGGGGCTGGCGTCGTAGGTGCGGGCCATCCAGTGAATGAACGCGCCCATCACCGCCACGCCGCCAAGCATGGCCGCGTACGACATGAGCGTCATCCACAGTGCGCTTTCCTGGGTCAACATCACCGGCGCCCGGTTGCCGATGACCCAGCCAACCTGGGTGGTGCCGATAAAGGCGGACACGGCGGGGATCGCCGCGAGAATCAGGGTGTGAGTAAGGTACATGTGGCCGATACTTTCTTCTTTATCGCCACGGATTTCCCGCCATTCCTGGTCGGGATGGGTAAAAAGCCCCACGACGTGATGGATCATGCCAGTCACTCCTGTCGTTATTACCATCGCCCCCCATCGGAGCGCCCACCGGCCAGATGGCCTGAAAGGTCTGGATATGTGTGCGACCTCAAGTCGCAGTATAGGAAGGGATGACCGGAATAACTGTAGGGCCTTTAGAGCAAATTGCGCTGTAAACAGGGCGCTTAATCGCGGTGGGATCTGTCAAATGTGGGAGGGGGCTTGCTCCCGATAGCGGTGTGCCAGGCACTACAAGTGCTGGCTGATGCACCGCTATCGGGAGCAAGCCCCCTCTCACATTGAATGTAGGTACTCGACATCGCTAAAATACCCGGCTTTTCGTCACACACCTTCAGCGGATCCAAGCGCCATGGGCACTCTTACGGTCAACCAGAACAAACTGCAAAAACGCCTGCGTCGCCTGGCCGGTGAAGCGGTCGCCGATTTCAACATGATCGAGGACGGCGACAAGGTCATGGTCTGCCTCTCTGGTGGCAAAGACAGCTACACCATGCTCGACGTATTGCTGCACCTGCAAAAGGTCGCGCCGATCAAGTTCGAGATCGTGGCGGTGAACATGGACCAGAAGCAACCCGGCTTCCCCGAGCACGTATTGCCGGCCTACCTCAAGGAATTGGGCGTTGAATACCACATCGTCGAGAAAGACACCTACTCGGTGGTCAAGGAACTGATCCCGGAAGGCAAGACCACCTGCTCGCTGTGCTCACGCCTGCGCCGTGGCACGCTCTACACCTTTGCCGACGAGATCGGCGCGACCAAGATGGCCCTGGGTCATCACCGCGATGACATCGTCGAGACCTTCTTCCTGAATATGTTCTTCAATGGCTCGCTCAAGGCCATGCCGCCCAAGCTGCGCGCCGATGACGGGCGCAATGTGGTAATCCGCCCGCTGGCGTATTGCAACGAGAAGGACATCCAAGCGTACTCCGACTTCAAGCAATTCCCGATCATCCCCTGCAACCTGTGCGGCTCCCAGGAAAACCTGCAGCGCCAGGTGGTCAAGGAAATGCTGCTGGACTGGGAGCGCAAGACCCCCGGGCGTACCGAGAGCATCTTCCGCAGCCTGCAAAATGTGATCCCGTCTCAACTGGCTGATCGCAACCTGTTCGATTTCACCAGCTTGAAAATCGATGAGACGGCTGCTTCGCGTTTCGTCAATGTAGTGAACCTCTAAGCCTCGTCGAGGCTCTAGTAAACGGCGCTTGCGGGCGCCGTTTTCAATTCAACTGCCAGGAGAGGGCATGCGCGATTACAAGTGGCTGCACGAATATTGTCTGAACCGCTTCGGTTCGGCGGCCGAGCTGGAAGCCCACCTGCCTGTGCCCAAGACCCCGGCGCAATTACGCAAGATCACCGATGACCGTTACCTGTCGACCCTGGCGCTGCGGGTCTTCCGTGCGGGCTTGAAGCACAGTGTGGTCGACGCGAAATGGCCGGCGTTTGAACAGGTGTTTTTCGGCTTCGATCCGGAAAAAGTCGTGCTGATGGGCGCCGAGCACTTGGAACGCCTGATGCAGGACACCCGCATCATCCGCCACCTGGGCAAGCTCAAGAGTGTGCCGCGCAATGCGCAGATGATCCTGGACATCGAGCAGGAAAAGGGCAGCTTCGGTGCGTTTGTCGCCGATTGGCCGGTAACCGATATCGTCGGGCTATGGAAATACCTGAGCAAGCATGGCCACCAACTGGGCGGGCTGTCGGCACCGCGTTTCCTGCGCATGGTGGGCAAGGATACGTTTGTGCCGAGCTATGACGTGGTGGCGGCGTTGAATGCGCAGAAGATCGTCGACAAGGCGCCGACCAGCCTGCGGGATTTGGCCACAGTACAGGGCGCCTTCAACCAGTGGCATGCCGAGAGTGGGCGGCCGATGTGCCAGTTGTCGATGATGTTGGCGTACACCGTCAACCATTGAGACCCAAGTGACGCCTTCGCGAGCAAGCCAGCCCGCACATTTTGACCGCGCCGCCTATCAACATGTGGGAGCTGGCTTGCCTGCGATAGCGGACTTCAGGCCGATACAGGTTCTGCAGCCAACCGCCGATTCAACTGATGCCGCCAACGCACATACAACAGCGCCGTGCAAAACACCGCCAGGCTCGCCAGCATCTCCAACACCCCGAACCACTGGCGGTTCGGGTCGTACGCCGCCAGCGCGCCCTTGATGAAATACAGATTCACCACAAAGCACATCCACGAATGCCCGCGCGCACTGCCGATCATCATCCCTGGCGCCAGTACCAGCAGCGGCACCAGTTCGATCAGCAGGATCACCCATGGGCGCGCCCCATGCAGGTCGGCGATGAACAGGTAGTACACGCACAACAAGCCCACCAGGGCAAAAAACGCCAGCAGGCTCAGTGCGCGTGCAATGTTTACCCGCGGTTCCAGCCACGCCTGGGGCGGCAGGACTTTAGGCTTCCTGGCCACGGCCGTGCTCCAGCAGCGTGGCGGTCTTGGCCAGGCGCAGGCCCAGGGCCCGGCACAGGGTGATTTCGTGTTGATCGAGCATCCGCTTGCCGTCAGGCCCGGAATGGTGGCTGGCGCCGTATGGCGTGCCGCCGCCCTGGGTATCAAGCAGTGCCTGTTCGCTGTAAGGCAGGCCGGTGATCAACATGCCGTGGTGCAGCAGCGGCAGCAACATCGACATCAGCGTGGTTTCCTGGCCGCCATGCAGGCTGGCGGTAGAGGTGAACACGCCAGCGGGCTTGCCGACCAGAGCACCGGTGAGCCACAGGTTGCTGGTGCCGTCGAGGAAGTACTTGAGCGGTGCAGCCATGTTGCCAAAGCGTGTCGGGCTGCCCAGGGCCAGGCCTGAACAGTGCTTCAGATCATCCAGGCTGGCATACAGCGCGCCTTCCTCGGGAATGCTCGGCGCCACCGCTTCGCACTCGGTGGAAATCGCCGGCACGGTGCGCAGCCGCGCTTCCATGCCGCCTTGCTCGATCCCCCGGGCAATCTGCCGGGCCATTTCGCTTACCGAGCCGTTGCGGCTGTAATACAGCACCAGCACATAGGGCGTGGTCACGGCAGAATCTCCAATACGTTCTCGGGTGGGCGGCCGATGATGGCTTTGTTGGCAGTTGCCAGGATCGGGCGTTCCATCAGCTTGGGGTGCCCGGCGATAGCGGCGATCAATTGCGCTTCGCTCAAGTTGGCATCGGCCAGGTTGAGGGTTTTGTATTCCTCTTCGCCGGTGCGCAGCAGTTGGCGCGCGCTGATCCCCAGTTTTTTGAGCAGGGCCTGGATTTGCGCGGCGTCCAGCGGGGTTTCCAGGTAGCGCACCACGGTCGGGTTGAGGCCGCGAGCTTCAAGCAGTTCGAGCGCACCGCGGGATTTCGAGCAGCGCGGGTTGTGATAAAGCGTCAGATCGGTCATGTGCGGGTCGCATCTTGCGTAAGGTGGCGGGTATTCTACCTGCGCTGGCGCCTGTCCTTAAACCGTAAGAGGCGATAGGCCGCAGCCAACGTTCATTTTTGCGAAGGAATACCCCATGACAAGGCGACTGATCGGTGCATTGGCGATCATCACAACCCTGCTGCTCAGCGGCTGCGGTAACGATTACGGCGTTGACCAATATGGCCAGAAAGTGGCGGCCGAACGCCTGGACAAACAGTGGCTGGTGGTCAATTACTGGGCCGAATGGTGTGGCCCGTGCCGCACGGAAATCCCCGAGCTCAATGCCTTGGCCGAGCAACTGAAAGGGCAGGGTGTGGAGGTATTCGGGGTTAACTTCGACAACGTGCAGGGTGAGGAACTGAAGGCCGCCAGCGACAAGCTGGGGATCAAGTTCACGGTCCTGGCCCAGAACCCGGACGGGATCTTCGAGATTCCACGCAGTGAGGCGTTGCCGGTGACCTACATCATCGACGACAAGGGCAAGGTGCGTGAGCAGTTGATGGGTGAGCAGACCGCAGAAGGGGTGCTGGCCAAGCTCAAGGCCCTGCGCGGTTAAAGCAACACCTCAGAGAAAGTGTGGGAGGGGGCTTGCTCCCGATAGCGGTGTAACAGTCAATTGATGTATTGACTGACACACTGCTATCGGGAGCAAGCCCCCTCCCACATTGAGATCCCATCAATCCAAAGACTGGGGATATCAGCCCTCTTCAAGCCACAAACGAATCGGCTTGCCCTCGGCCGGCCAGAACCGCGTCTGTTCGATCGGCGAGATGTCCCAGCGCTGCACGCCTTGCAAGGCCTGGAAGAAGCGGTGCTCCTGCTCCATCAACGCCTCGGCGCACATTTTGCGGGTGCTGCCGATAGGTCCGAAGCTGAGCTTGTCACCCTCGACGGTATACGGTGCAAACCAGTGATTGCAGCCGCCGTTGCCGTAGGCGCGGCCATCAGCGCCAAGGGTGACGGTCAGGTGCGCGTAGTCCATCAGCGGGCGCTCACCGATCCACTCCACCACGTAGCTGTGGTCGCGTTCGAGCTTCGGGCCGTCGGCAGCACAACCCGTCAGAGCCGCGCCGATTGCGGCGAGCAGCAGCGGGCCCTTCATTGTGCGGCCTGCTGGCATTTCGGGCAGCGGTGCTTGTCGCCTTCGCTGGCCCAGCCGAGTTCTTTGATGCGCGCGTTGGCGGCCGGTTGCAGCGGCTCTTTGGTCAGCTTGGTTTCCACCGCGAATTCAAACTCCAGCACGGCGTCGCAGCTGTCGCAGTTGACCTTCCAGGTGTGAATTTCCAGTTCGCCGAACTTCGGCCCCTGGGCCATGGCGACCCATTGGCCCGCCGGGCGTATGGAGTAGCGTGCGTCACCTTCGACGGTCAGGCGCATCGACAGGGTTTTACTGCCGCGCAGGGTGACGATCAGCACGTCACCGTGCTTGATCGAACCACCGTTGCCGGTGACCTGGTAACGGCCCGGCACAAGGGCGCGGCATTCGATCAGGGTGTGTTGCGGGCTCAGCAAGCTGAAGCGGAAATCGTGTTCGGCCATGGATCCTCCAAATAGGCGCGGCATCCTATCACGGGTGCCGGCCCATCATGAGCCTGGTATGTGACCGCTGATCAACCCTCGACCAGGTTCTGTGGCCGACCATCGGCCCACGCCACAATGTTGGCCAGCGTCGTACCGGCGATCGCCGCCAGGGCTTCACGAGTGAGAAATGCCTGGTGCGCAGTGATGATCACGTTGGGGAAGGTCAGCAGACGCGCGAGTACGTCGTCTTGCAGGGGCAGGTCCGAGCGGTCCTCGAAAAACAGCTGGGCTTCTTCTTCATAAACGTCCAGCCCCAGGTAGCCCAATTGGCCCTCCTTGAGGGCTTCGATCAGCGCGGGCGTATCGACCAAGCCACCGCGGCCGGTGTTGATCAGCATTGCACCGGGCTGCATGTGCGCCAGGGAACGGGCGTTGATCAGGTGTTTGCTGTCGGCAGTCAACGGGCAGTGCAGGCTGATGATCTGCGCCTCGGCCAGCAAGTCGGGCAGGCTGACGTAGCGAGCGCCCAGGGCCTGGACGTGTGGGTTGGGGAAGGGGTCATAAGCCAGTAATTGGCAGCCGAAGCCGGCCATGATCTTGGCGAAGGTCGCGCCGATCTGCCCGGTGCCAACCACGCCGACGGTTTTGCCGACCAGATCGAAACCGGTGAGCCCATGCAGGCTGAAGTCGCCATCACGGGTACGGTTATAGGCACGGTGCAGGCGGCGGTTGAGAGCCAGGATCAGCGCCACGGCGTGTTCGGCCACGGCGTGGGGCGAATAGGCGGGCACGCGCACGATGCTCAGGCCCAGGCGTTTGGCGGCGACCAAGTCAACATGGTTGTAGCCGGCCGAACGCAGGGCAATCAGGCGTGTACCGCCCTTGGCCAGTTGCTCCAGCACCGGGGCGCTGAGGTCGTCATTGATAAAGGCGCAGACCACCTCATGGTGTTCGGCCAGGGCTACGGTGTCGAGGTTGAGGCGGGCGGGTTGGAATTGCAGCTCCAGGGCCGAGGGGAGCGGTTCACCGAGAAAACTGTCACGGTCGTAGGTCTGGCTGCTGAAAAGAATGACGCGCATCAAGAAGGCTCCCTGCAATTTACACGATGGAAATGCTGACTAAATGTGGGAGGGGGCTTGCTCCCACATTTTGATTGGTGTTGTCCATAAAGTTGCGTCAGGCGCTGACTCTGGCTTCACTGGCCAGCCGCGCAATCGCCATGTCCAGTTCATCCAGCGCGGCCATGGCCTTGGCATCGTCCTGCTTGAGCAGGGTTTCAGCGCGTTGGCACGCCGCGCGCAGTTGCGGCACGCCACAGTAGCGCGTGGCGCCGTGCAAACGGTGCACGCGTTCGATCAGGGCGTGATTGTCATTGGCTTCGCGGGCGACGGTAATCGCCAGGCGGTCGGCTTCCAGGGAGGCCAGCAGCATGGCGAGCATGTCGGCGGCGAGGTCGGCCTTGTTGGCGGCCAGGCGCAGGCCCTCCTCGTGGTCGAGCACCAGCAGTTGCACACCTTGAGCCGGGCCGTCGTTGACGCGTTCCGGGCCCTGGTTACGCAGGGCCAGGCCGGTCCACTTCAACACCACCTGGGCCAGTTGCCGCTCGCTGATGGGCTTGGTCAGGTAGTCGTCCATGCCGCTTTGCAGCAGGGCGCGTTTTTCATTGGCCATGGCGTGTGCCGTGAGGGCCACCACCGGCAGCGGCGTGCCGTGGCGCTCGCTTTCCCACTGGCGGATCGCCTCAGTGCTTTGGCGGCCGTCCATGCCGGGCATTTGTACATCCATCAATACCAGATCGAAGGTTTCCTGCTTCACCGCATCAATGGCCGCGTAACCGCTCTCCACCGCCTGCACCTTGGCGCCCATGTCTTCCAGCAGGGTTTGTACCAGCAACAGGTTCGCCGGGTTGTCGTCCACGCACAGCACACGCGGCGCACGGCTGGACAGCGGCTCACCCGGCTCGCTGCGTGAAGGGCGGGGGCTGATCAGGTCGGCCAGGGAGCGGCGCAGCTTGCGTGTACAGGCCGGCTTGGCCTGCAATTGGCTGTTGGGGTTGGGTACCGATTGGTTGAACAGCATCTGTTCGGTGGTCGGGCACAGCACCAGCACTTTGCAACCCAGGTGTTCAAGGTCCCACAAGTGCTGGTTGAGACGCTCGGGCGGAATGTCATTGGCCGTCACGCCGAGCACCGCCAGGCTGATGGCCTGCTCGGTCTGGTGCGCACTGGTGATGCCGTTGGTCAGGCTTTCCAGGGTATTGAAGGGTGTGACTTCCAGGCCGCAGTCTTCCAGTTGGTGTTGCAGGGCCTGGCGCGCCAGCTCGTGGTTTTCCAGTACGGCCACGCGGCGACCCAGCAGTGGCGGGGCGGGCAGGTCTTCGACGTCGTCGCGGGTCTTGGGCAGATTCAGGCTGATCCAGAATTCCGAGCCTTCACCCGGCGTGCTGTCGACGCCGATTTCACCGCCCATTTGCTCGATCAAACGCTTGGAAATCACCAGGCCCAGGCCGGTGCCGCCAGGTTGGCGCGACAGCGAGTTGTCGGCCTGGCTGAACGCCTGGAACAGCGCGCGCACATCCTGGTTGGACAGGCCTATGCCGGTGTCTTGCACGCTGATGCGCAATTGCACGCTGTCCTCCTGTTCGTCCTCGACCATCGCCCGGGCGACGATGGTGCCTTCGCGGGTGAACTTGATCGCGTTGCTGATCAGGTTGGTCAGGATCTGCTTGAGCCGCAGCGGGTCGCCCACCAACGCCAGCGGCGTATCGCGGTACACCAGGCTCACCAGTTCAAGCTGCTTGGCATGGGCGGCGGGGGCGAGGATGGTCAGGGTGTCTTGCAGCAAGTCCCGCAGGTTGAAGGGCACGCTGTCGAGCACCAGCTTGCCGGCCTCGATCTTCGAGAAATCGAGGATTTCGTTGATGATGCCCAGCAGGTTATCGGCGGATTTTTCAATAGTGCCCAGGTAATCCAGCTGGCGCGGCGACAGCTCGCTTTTTTGCAGCAGATGAGTAAAACCGAGGATGCCGTTGAGCGGCGTGCGGATCTCATGGCTCATATTGGCCAGGAACTCGGACTTGATGCGACTGGCCTCCAGGGCCTCCTTGCGCGCCAGGTCCAGCTCGATGTTCTGGATCTCGATGGTCTCCAGGTTCTGGCGTACGTCCTCGGTGGCCTGGTCGATGCTGTGTTGCAGTTCTTCCTGGGCGTTTTGCAGGGTTTCGGCCATGCGGTTGATGCCCGATGCGAGCTGGTCCAGTTCCTGGCTGCCCAGGGGCGGCAGGCGTGTTTCCAGGTTGCCGTCCTTGAGCTGGGCCACGGCTTGCTTGATCTGGCCAATCGGCGAATTGATGGTGCGGCTGATCCGCAGGGCGAGCGCTGCGGTGAACATCAGGCCGATGGCGATCAACAACAGGCTGGCGAACAGGCTGCGGTAGCCGCGCAGCAACATGCCATTGTGGGACAGCTCCACTTCGACCCAGCCCAGCAGGCGGTCTGCCTCATCCGGGATCACGTCGCCGGCGAGGTTGCGATGACGGCCGAATACCGGCAGCAGATAGCGGGTGGCATCGTTGCCGGTGCGCTGCAACAGGCGCGAACTGTTGCCGGTGGGTGGTGGGTTGAGCATGGTCGGGCCGGCGTGGGCCAGGGACGAACGGTCTGGCGCCAGGAACGACACTGCGCGCACGTCCGGTTGCTCCAGGGACTGGGTGGCGATGCGCTCCAGCAGCTCGGCGTTCTTGTGGCCCAGGGCCGGCGCTACCAATGGCGCCAATTGCTCGGCAATCATTTCGCCGCGCTGCAGCAACTGGCTCTGCAACTCCGAAAGTTGCATCCAGGTGAAATAGCCTCCCAACAACAGAGCCATCAGGCTGGTCGGTAATAAGGTCAGCAACAGTACGCGGCCTTTTATCCCCATTCTTCTAAGCACGCCACTCTCCTGCTACCACGTTGTTATCCATTATCCACACAGGCATCCGGCCCGCGCCACCTGCGCAGTGTAGCCATTTGCACGGCCTGGAATCTTGCAAATTAATGACATGCGGCAATCTTCGGGCCATTCGGCGCCGGGTGGCGATTGCCTGTGAACGTTTAATCTTGAATAATCAGTGATTGAGAATGACTTGCAGACGCTAATGACTCCCGCAGCAGTTGGCCTACCCACAATCCTGACCATCGAAGATGACCCTGTGCTGGGTGCCTACGTGCATGAGCAACTTGGCCGCAGTGGTTTTCAGGTGACGTGGTGCCGCAACGGCCAACAGGGCCTGCAAATGGCTTGCGAGCAGGCGTTCGACCTGGTGTTGATGGACATCCTGCTGCCGGGGCTCGACGGCTTGTCGATCCTCACCCATTTGCGCAAGAGCCATGCCATGCCGGTGATCCTGATGTCGGCCCTGGGCGCTGAAGCCGATCGCATCAGCGGTTTTCGCCTGGGGGCGGACGACTACCTGCCCAAACCGTTCAGCATGGTAGAGCTGCGTGTGCGCATTGAAGCCATCCTGCGCCGCGTGGCCCTGGATCGCCGACCCGAGCCGCCGCGCCCGGTGATGCGTGAGGATGCCCGGGTGTTGCAGTTTGACGATGAGCGCTGTGATGTGGCCTGCCAGCAACACTGGGCCGGGTTGACGCGCAGCGAATACCGGCTGCTGGAAACCCTGCAGCGCAATGTTGAAGAAGTGCTCAGCAAAGCCTTCCTGTATCAACACGTGCTGCAGCGCGGTTATGCACCCCATGACCGCAGCCTCGACATGCACGTCAGTCAGATTCGCCGCAAACTCAAGGCCATCGGCTACGCCGAGCGTGAAGTGCGTACAGTGTGGGGCAAAGGCTATGTGCTGAGCGGTCATGATGAAGGGCTTTGAGCGGCTGCCTGGCAAACACTCGTTGTTCTGGAAGCTGGCCTGCCTGTTGATCGCCTTCTGTTTGCTGATGATCTGGCTTAGTTGGTCGTGGGGCCGCTACATGGAGCAGCAGAGTGCTTACCTGTCCGACAAGTCGCGGGAGATCCTCAGCGGTTACGCCGCAGGTGCCGAACTGGCGTGGAGTACACAAGGCCGCGCCGGCGTGGATGCCTGGTTGCAACTGATGGCCAAGCGTGAAACCACCTGGGTGGGTGTGATCGGCAACGATTTGCAATCCCTGGGCAGCACGCCGCTTAGCGACAAGGAAAGCCAGCGCCTGACCTTCTTACGCGGGTTGGATTGGCCGGTCAGCCGACATGTCATCGGTTTGCCGTGGATGAAGGTACCGTTTCCGGTTGATCCTGGGATGGGGTCGCTGGTGATCGAGTTGCCGCAGCGCTTTATGCCGGGGCGTTATCAACTGTTCTGGCGGGTGGTGACCAATGGCGTCATCCCGGGGCTGTTTACCTTGTTGCTGTGCATCGGCCTCTATCGGCTGCTGATCATGCCCCTCAATCAATTGCGCGAGCAGGCCAATGCCTGGCGTGCGGATCAATTGAATACGCGGATGTCCCGGGATGCGACCAGTCGCCAGGACGAACTGGGGGAATTGGGGCGCGCCTTTGACCATATGTCTGAGCGCTTGCAGGGCACGGTGCGCTTGCAACAGCAGTTGCTGCGCGACATGTCCCACGAATTGCGCACGCCTTTGAGTCGCCTGCGGGTGGCCTGCGACAGCGAGCAAGACCCGGCCAGGCTGCGTGAGCGCCTGGGCCGGGAAATCGACGCCATGCAGCGCCTGGTGGAAGACAGCCTGCAACTGGCCTGGCTCGACAGTGAAACAGCGCCGCTGCCCCAGGAAGACATTCAGCTCCAGGCGCTGTGGGACATGTTGCGGGAAAACGCCTGTTTCGAAAGCCACTGGCCGGCGTCGCGCTTGCCGTGCTTATTACCGCCGGACAGTTGGGTGCGCGGCAACCTGAATGCACTGGCCCAGGCTCTGGAGAATATCCTGCGCAACGCCATACGCCACTCGCCAGCCGAGGGCACCGTGCTACTCGACGGCTGCCGCGAAGGAGACTATTGGCATATCTGGCTGCAGGACCAGGGCGGCGGTATTGATGAGCAGGATTTGGAAACTATCTTCGCGCCCTTTACCCGGTTGGACGGCTCGCGGCCCGGCGATGGCGGGTTCGGCCTGGGCTTGAGCATTGCCCGCAACGCCGTGCAGCGTCAGGGCGGGCGCTTATGGGCGCAGAACTGCGGGCCGGGTTTGCGCGTACATATACGCTTGCCGGCCCGTTAACCGTCAACGGCGACGCAGCTTGCGTTTCTTCCACTGGTGCGCGACCCACCAGCGCCAGTAGGCCATGGTCAAGCAATAAGCCAGCGCCCCCAGCACCAGCCCCAGTACCACCGAACCCAGCAGAAACGGTTGCCAGAGTGTGCTCAACTGGCCGCTGATCCATTCCCATGTCAGGTTGTCGGGCAGGCTGCGTGGCGGCACATTCATCAGCCAGGCGCCGGTCAGGTAGGTACAGACGAATACCACCGGCATGGTGACCGGATTGGTCAGCCACACCAGGCTGACCGCTATCGGCATATTGCCGCGCACGGTGATCGCCAGGATCGCCGCAAGCAGCATCTGCAACGGAATCGGTATAAACGCCGCAAATAAACCCACCGCCATGGCGCGAGCCACCGAATGCCGGTTCAGGTGCCAGAGGTTCGGATCATGCAGCAGGGTGCCAAGAAACTGTAATGACTTGTGTTCCCTGATGCTGCTGGGATCGGGCATGTACCGTTTGAATAAGCGCCGGGGCATAAGGGGTCCAGGTCAATTTGAAGGGCAAGTATGCCCGGATTCTATAAACAGAAAATTCAGACTTTGTGACAAAACATCATAGGCGCTATCGGTCAGCCGGCTAAGACTGAATGGATCACTGGAAAAGGATGATTCATGAAAACAGGGATGTTCGCGCTGGCGCTGGGGTTGCTGGTGTTGCGCTGGTTACCCGCATTGCCGTCTGGCGCCGGGTTGCTGGCCATGCTGATACTGGCCTTGATGCTGCTGCCTTTTCGCACCTATCCCGTGGCGTTTTTTCTGGTCGGCCTGAGTTGGGCCTGCATCAGCGCACAGTGGGCGCTGGATGATCGATTGCAACCGGCGCTGGACGGGCAGACGCGCTGGGTGCAAGGGCGTGTCATCGGCTTGCCGCAGCAGACCGGCACGGGCGTGCGATTCGAGTTGGCCTACAGTCGGGCGCGCAATGCACGGCTGCCCAAACGTATCCGGGTGTCCTGGCACGGCGGGCCGACCGTAAACAGCGGCGAGTACTGGCGTCTGGCACTGACGCTCAAGCGGCCCGCCGGCCTGCTCAATTTTCATGGCTTTGACCACGAAGCCTGGCTGCTGGCCCAGCGTATCGGCGCCAGCGCGACGGTGAAGGATGGTGAGCGCCTGGCGCCGGCGCGCAATGCCTGGCGCGATGCCGTTCGCCAGCGCCTGATGGCCGTGGAAGCGCACGGCCGCGAGGCGGGCCTGGCGGCGTTGGTGCTGGGCGACGGTTCCGGGCTTGCACCTGAGGATTGGCAGGTGTTGCAGAACACCGGCACGGTGCATCTGCTGGTGATTTCCGGACAGCACATTGGTTTGTTGGCGGGGTTGATCTACGGCTTGATCTCTATGTTGGCGCGCTATGGCTGCTGGCCGCGAGGCTGGCCATGGCTGCCATGGGCGTGCGGCTTGGCGTTTGCCGGGGCGTTGGGCTATGGCCTGCTGGCAGGGTTCGGCGTGCCGGTGCAGCGGGCTTGTGTGATGGTGGGCCTGGTGCTGCTGTGGCGTTTGCGTTTTCGCCATTTGGGGGTGTGGTGGCCGTTGTTGCTGGCGTTGAATGGCGTGTTGCTCATCGAGCCCTTGGCCAGTCTACAGCCGGGGTTCTGGTTGTCGTTTGCGGCGGTCGCGGTGTTGGTGTTGGCATTCAGCGGGCGCCTGGGACCGTGGAGCGTCTGGCAAATCTGGACCCGTCCACAGTGGTTGATCGCAATTGGCTTGTTTCCGGTCCTGCTGGTGTTGGGGTTGCCCATCAGCCTCAGCGCCCCAGTGGCCAATCTGTTCGCCGTGCCCTGGATCAGCCTGGTGGTACTGCCCTTGGCGCTGCTGGGTACGGCGCTGCTGTGGGTGCCGTTGGTCGGCGAGGGCGTGTTGTGGCTGGCCGGTGGCGCACTGGACGGATTGTTCAAGGGCCTGGCGCTGCTCGCTGCACAACTGCCGGCCTGGGTACCGGCTGAGGTACCTTTGAGGTATTGGCTGGTGAGCCTGGCGGGCGCAGTGATTGTGTTGTTGCCCAAGGGGCTGCCATTCCGAGTGCTGGGTTGGCCCATGCTGTTGGTGGCAGTGTTTCCACCCAGGGATGGGGTGCCCCATGGCCAGGTGGAGGTGTTGCAACTGGATGTCGGCCAGGGCCAGGCACTGATCCTGCGTACCCGCCATCACACCTTGCTCTACGATGCCGGGCCGCGCTCGGGGCCTGTCGATCTGGGCGCGCGCGTGGTCTTGCCGTCGTTGCAGAAGCTCGGGGTAGGGCGGTTGGACATGATGCTGCTCAGTCATGCCGATGCCGATCATGCCGGAGGTGCGACGGCGGTGGGCCGTGGCCTGCCCATAAAGCGTGTAGTAGGCGGTGAAACCGAAGGGCTGCCAGCGTTTCTTGCTACGCAACCCTGCAGGAGCGGTGAACATTGGGAGTGGGACGGCGTGGCATTCGAACTGTGGCAATGGCCTGGTGCTATCGAGGGCAATCCGAAATCCTGTGTATTGCAGGTCCAGGCCAACGGTGAACGCTTGCTGCTCACCGGTGATATCGATCGCGCCGCCGAGCAAGCATTTCTGGCCTCGCCGCTGGCGGTTCCGACCGACTGGCTGCAAGCCCCGCACCATGGCAGCCGCAGTTCTTCGTCCTGGCCTTTCCTGCAGCGGCTGGCGCCAACCGCGGTGCTGATTTCCCGGGGGCGCGGCAACGCGTTCGGCCATCCGCATCCGCAGGTGCTGGAGCGCTATCAGGCGCTGGGTAGCCGGGTATATGACAGTGCCGAGCAAGGCGCTGTACGGCTGCGCCTGGGGGCATTCACGCCACCGACGGTTGCGCGCAGTCAACGTCGTTTCTGGCGCGAACCGTTACCGTAACCCAGGGCTACCAAAGACTCAGGGGCGCGACAGGCGGGCCTGTTGCCGACGAACCCCGCTGCCGAACCTATATGGTAAAGTGGCGCACTTTTTCGAGGGGACATTCACTGTGTGGGAATTGGTCAAATCCGGCGGCTGGATGATGTTGCCGATCATTCTGAGCTCCATCGCCGCACTCGGCATCGTCGCCGAACGCCTGTGGACCCTGCGCGCCAGTCGCGTGACCCCTGAACACCTGCTGGGGCAGGTCTGGGGCTGGATCAAGAACAAACAGCTCGACAAGCAAAAACTCAAGGAGCTGCGCGCCAATTCGCCGCTGGGTGAAATCCTCGCCGCCGGCCTGGCCAACTCCAAGCATGGTCGCGAGATCATGAAAGAGTGCATCGAAGAAGCGGCTGCCCGGGTTATCCATGAACTGGAGCGCTACATCAATGCCCTCGGCACCATTGCCGCCATGGCACCGCTGCTCGGTTTGCTCGGCACGGTACTGGGCATGATCGATATCTTCAGCTCGTTCATGGGCTCGGGCATGACCACCAACGCGGCAGTATTGGCCGGGGGGATTTCCAAGGCATTGATCACCACCGCCGCCGGCCTGATGGTGGGGATTCCTTCGGTGTTCTTCCACCGCTTCCTGCAGCGTCGCATCGACGAACTGGTGGTTGGCATGGAACAGGAGGCCATCAAGCTGGTGGAAGTGGTGCAGGGCGATCGTGACGTAGATCTGGTCGAGGGCAAAGCGTGAAATTTCGCCGCAAGCAACGGGAAAATGTCGATATCAACCTCGCGTCATTGATCGACGTGGTGTTCATCCTGCTGCTGTTCTTTGTCGTGACCACCACCTTCACCCGGGAAACCCAGCTGCGTGTCGACTTGCCGGAGGCGGTGAGCGGTTCACCTGCCGAAGACCAGCAGGTCAAGCAACTGGATATCGCCATCAGCGCAGACGGCGTATTTTCAGTGAATAACCAATTGCTGCAGAAAAACGACCTCGCCAGCCTGATGGAGGCCTTGCAGAAAGAGTCCGGTGGCGACACCCAGCTACCGCTGTCGATCAGTGCTGATGGCAAGACCCAGCACCAAGCGGTGATCACCGCCATGGACGCGGCCGGCAAGCTCGGCTTCAGCCATTTGCGCATGACCACCGTCGAGGCGGCGAGCCCGCCCTGATGGCCATGTCCGATCGTTTGCTCAAGGCCTGGTACGAGGGCCATCCGGCACTGGTGCTGTTGCGGCCGCTGGAGTCACTGTATCGCCGCGTGGTGCAACGCAAGCGTGCGCGCTTCGTGGCAGGCGACGGCGAGATTTATCAATCGCCGGTGCCGGTGGTGGTGGTCGGCAATATCACCGTGGGAGGCACCGGCAAGACGCCGCTGATCCTGTGGTTGATCGAGCATTGCCGTCGTAGCGGTTTGCGCGTGGGCGTGGTCAGCCGTGGCTACGGTGCCAAGCCGCCGCAGTTGCCGTGGCGGGTCGAGGCCAGCCACAGTGCCGAGGTGGCCGGCGACGAGCCCTTGCTGATCGTGCAGCGCAGCGGCGTAGCGCTGATGATCGACCCCGACCGCAGCCGCGCGGTAAAGGCCCTCTTGGCCAGTGAACCCCTGGACTTGATCCTTTCCGACGACGGCCTGCAGCATTACCGCCTGGCCCGCGATCTCGAACTGGTGCTGATCGACGCTGCCCGTGGCCTCGGCAATCGTCGCTGCCTGCCGGCCGGGCCGTTGCGCGAGCCGGTGGAGCGCCTGCAAAGTGTGGATGCGTTGCTCTATAACGGTGCCGGTTCGGACCGTAAGGATGGTTTTGCCTTCCGGCTGCAGCCCACCGCGCTGGTCAACCTGCACAGCGGCGAGCGCCAGCCCGTCACGCACTTTGCGCCGGGCCAACAGGTGCATGCGGTCGCCGGTATCGGCAATCCGCAACGTTTCTTCAATACCCTTGAAACGCTACACTGGCAGCCGCTGCCCCATGCTTTTGCCGACCACGCGCCGTACAGCGCTGAGGTCTTGAATTTTACCCCGTCATTGCCGCTGGTCATGACCGAAAAGGACGCGGTGAAGTGCCGCGCCTTTGCCCAGCCCGACTGGTGGTACCTTGCGGTGGATGCGGTGCCGTCGCCGGCGTTTGTCGCCTGGTTCGACACGCAGCTGATGCGTCTGCTGCCCAACCGTCTATTGCCTTAACGCTTCTTTCCAGGAATCACTCATGGACACCAAACTGCTCGACATCCTCGCTTGCCCGATCTGCAAAGGCCCGCTCAAGCTCAGCGCCGACAAAACCGAGCTGATCAGCAAAGGTGCCGGCCTGGCTTACCCGATACGTGATGGCATCCCGGTGATGCTTGAAAGCGAAGCCCGTACCCTGACCACCGATGAGCGCCTGGATAAATGACCACCGCCTTTACCGTCGTCATTCCCTCGCGCTATGCCTCGACGCGCCTGCCGGGCAAACCGCTGCAAATGATCGGCACCAAGCCGATGATCCAGCTGGTGTGGGAACAAGCGTGCAAGAGCAGCGCCGAGCGGGTAGTGGTGGCCACCGATGACCCGCGTATCATCGAGGCGTGCAAAGGGTTCGGTGCCGAAGCCGTCCTGACCCGCGAAGACCATAACTCCGGCACTGATCGTCTGGCCGAGGTGGCGACCAAGCTTGGCCTGGCGCCCGACGCCATCGTGGTCAACGTGCAAGGTGACGAGCCATTGATACCGCCGGGTGTCATCGACCAGGTCGCCGCCAACCTCGCGGCCCATGGCGAGGCGCGTATGGCGACCCTGGCCGAACCGATCGAAGACATCGAGACGCTGTTCAACCCGAACGTGGTGAAAGTGGTCAGCGACATCAACGGCCTGGCACTGACCTTCAGTCGCTCTACCTTGCCGTGGGCGCGGGATGCCTTTGCCAGGAGTCGCGACGTGTTGCCGGAAGGCGTGCCGTATCGCCGCCATATCGGCATCTACGCCTACCGCGCGGGTTTCCTGCATGATTTTGTCAGCTGGGGCCCGTGCTGGCTGGAAAACACCGAATCCCTCGAACAACTGCGTGCCCTGTGGCACGGCGTGCGCATCCATGTGGGCGATGCGTTGGAAGCGCCGCCGGCGGGTGTCGACACTCAGGAAGATCTCGAACGCGTCCGTCGCCTGCTGGGCGCCTGATGGAAGTTCTGTTTGTATGCCTGGGCAATATCTGCCGCTCGCCAACCGCTGAAGGCGTCCTGCGCCATAAATTGCGCGAGGCGGGCTTGGCCGGCCAGATCGAGGTGGCGTCTGCCGGCACCGGTGAATGGCATATCGGCAACCCGCCGGACCAGCGCAGCCAGCGTGCGGCACTGGGGCGTGGTTACGACCTGTCATCCCAGCGTGCCCAGCAGGTTAGCCGCGCCGACTTTGCGCGCTATGACCTGATCCTGGCCATGGACCACAGCAACCTGCGCAACCTCAAGGCCATGCAGCCGGGTCAGGGCAAGGCGGAACTTGACTTGTTCCTGCGCCGCTTTGACGGCGAAGTGGACGAAGTGCCAGACCCTTACTACGAAGGTGAACAAGGTTTCGAACGGGTCCTGGACCTGATCGAGCGCGCCTGTGATTTATTGGTGATCGAATTGAAGGGGCGGTTATGACCTTGCAAGTGCTTGCGCAGGTATCGCTCAAGCCATTCAACAGCTTCGGCATTGATGTGCGCGCTCAATTATTCGCCGAGGCCCACAGCGATGCCGAGGTTCGCGAGGCCATTGCCTATGCTGCTGCACACGCGGTGCCGTTGCTGGTGATCGGTGGCGGCAGCAATTTGCTATTGACCCAGGATGTCCCGGCGTTGGTGTTGCGCATGGCAACAGAAGGCATTCGCGTGCTGCACGACGATGGCGTGCACGTGCTGGTCGAAGCAGAAGCGGGCGAAGCCTGGCACCCGTTCGTTTTGTGGACCCTTGAACACGGCTTCTGCGGCCTGGAAAACCTCAGCCTGATCCCCGGCACCGTCGGCGCCGCACCCATGCAGAACATCGGGGCCTATGGCGTGGAGATCAAGGATGTCTTCGCCGGCCTCACCGCCCTGGATCGCCAGACAGGCGAACTGCGGGATTTCAGCCTGGACGAATGCAACTTTGCTTACCGTGACAGCCTGTTCAAGCATGAAGTCGGGCGGTGGTTGATCCTGCGGGTACGCTTTGCCCTCAGCCGCACCACTCACCTGAAACTCGACTACGGCCCGGTGCAACAGCGCCTGACCGCGCAGGGCATCACCCACGCTACACCAAGCGATGTGAGCCGGGCGATTTGCAGCATTCGCCGCGAGAAACTGCCGGACCCGGCAGAGTTGGGCAATGCCGGCAGCTTCTTCAAGAACCCACTGGTGTCCCAGGCCCTCGCTGCCGAACTGCAAAGCCAATACCCGGACTTGGTCGCATACCCTCAGGCCGACGGGCAAATGAAACTCGCCGCCGGCTGGCTGATCGACAAGGCAGGGTGGAAGGGCTTTCGAGACGGCGATGCGGGGGTACACAAGATGCAGGCGCTGGTGCTGGTCAACTACGGCGCAGCCACAGGGCGCGAGATTGCCAACCTGGCGTTACGTATCCAGCAGGATATCTTCAAGCGTTTCAAGGTTGAGCTGGAGATGGAACCCAACCAGTACTGATCTTTCAGGCCTGGAAATGAAAATGCCCCGTATCTTGTGATACGGGGCATTTTTTATTGCGTTGGTTGATCAGTCGTCGCGGCTCATGATGCCGAAGATCTGCAACAGGCTGATAAACAGGTTGTAGATCGATACATACAGGCTGATGGTGGCCATGATGTAGTTACGCTCACCACCGTGGATGATGGCGCTGGTCTGGAACAGGATGCACACCGAGGAAAACAGCACAAAACCTGCGCTGATCGCCAGTTGCAGGCCGCTGATCTGGAAGAACATGCTGGCCACCACCGCCGCCAGCAACACGAAGAAGCCTGCGGTGATGAAGCCACCCAGGAAGCTCATGTCCTTACGGCTGATAAGCACGTAGGCCGACAGGCCACCAAATACCAGCGCCGTCATGGCAAACGCCGAACTGACCACTTCCGCACCGCCGGCCATGCCGAGGTAACGGTTGAGGATCGGGCCGAGGATAAAGCCCATGAAACCGGTCAAGGCAAACGCCGACACCAGGCCCCAGGCCGAATCGCGCAGCTTGTTGGTCAGGAAGAACAGACCATAGAAGCCGATCAGCACGACAAAGATATTCGGATAACCAACGCGCATCTGTTGGGCCACATACGCCATCACGCCGCTGAATGCGAGCGTCAAGGCGAGCAAGCCGTACGTATTGCGCAACACGCGGCTGACTTCAAGCTGCTCAGCCTGCGCGTTGCCATTCACTGCGTAATTCTGTTCGCGCATGGCGACACTCCTTCAGTTTTGAAACGTTCAGTCGCAAAGATCATAACAGACGCTCTGTAACAAGCGATGCAGAGAGTTTGACAGTGTGTTTCATTCGGGTATTATGGCGCCCGCTGACACGGGATGAGCTACTATAATCCTGTGATGCACAAGGGAAATTGGCAGAGTGGTTGAATGCACCGGTCTTGAAAACCGGCGAACGTTAATAGCGTTCCCAGGGTTCGAATCCCTGGTTTCCCGCCAAGATTTACACAAAAGCCCCGCGATTGCGGGGCTTTTGCGTTTCTAGGGTTTGAGAATGTTTCTTCTGCTTTCGGCGGGAGTTCCGAAACTTTCGGGTAGGAGTTCCGAAACTTTTCCTATTTGGACGGTTTCGCGGTGGCGCCAATCCTCCTGTAAACCCGCTTTGTGATCTCCTGTTTGCTGTGTCCCAGCAGCAGGCTTGCATCCCCGATATCGATGATTTCCGACGCGGCCTTCGGCCGGATGTCGCGGAACTGAAACCCTCCAATCTTGGCCGCGAGCAGCGGGTCGCCTTGTTCGATGGCGTTCTGCTGGGCTTTTTCCCGAGCCTTGTCCCAGCGCAAGCGCAACATCCCCTTCGTCATTCGCTTTCCATGCCTGTTGATCAACAGGTACTTGGATGAATGACCGACATTCCTTTCGCCAATCTCCCTGACCAATCTCCCTAAGCTGTTTTCCCCGGCTTCCGTACGCATCAGGATTCGAAGCTTCTGGCCAGTCTTGCCCTGCGTTACCAGGAAGTAGTCACCCTCTGTATCGTCGCTGCGCATGATCAGCACGTCAGCAGGCCGCTGTCCGGTCAAATAGCCCAGGTCCATGGCTTCCTTCAGTTCTTGTTCGGCAACCGCGTAGACGGCATCCCAAACAGCCGCGTTGGCGTAGTAATCACGCGGCGCTTCCTTGTTCTTCCTGATGCCCTGGCAAGGGTTCTCCCGCTCCGTCAGACCCCACTCCCTGGCCATGTTGAAAACGTGGGACAGGAGCGCGATCTCGCGGTTGGCACGAACCTTCGCTGAGCGGGCATCACGGTATCCGGCGATGTTGAACGGTGTAATTGAATCGATGGGCGCCTCATCAAACGTAGGACGAAGCTGTTTCAGTTCGGCCATGTTGTCCTTCTGGGTCCGCTCCCCCTTTTTTGGGATGACGTCGCGCACGTACCGGTCGAAGATGCCCTTCATCGTTGTGAGGTCGGCAGGTTTTTCTTTGGCCTCCAGTTCGGCCCACTTCAGCCGGGCTTTGCTCAGGTCTGTTCCAAGCGGAATCTCTTTTCCCGCTGAGTCACGGTAGTAGTAGCCGATCCAGATCTTGCCATTCTTCCTTGGGCGCTTACGGCGCACCATTCCTGGTGGCAAGTCCCTGTTTTCCGTGTTCCGAGGGCGCATATCAGTTCACTCTGGAGAAGTCAGGCGTCCAAGCCGGTCGCGGCGGCGGCGGGTTTGGATCAGCAATTGTGGCGTTGACCATGCCCAGCTTCATGCGGGCGAACATCCGACCAACCAGTGGCCGGCCGCCGCGGCTCTCGACGTATACCCAGTTGCGATCCTTGAGCCATTTGCGCTGATCACATCGACGCTTGTAACCGGTAAGGTCGGCGAGCTCATCGTCCGACAGTATTTCAGCCTGCATATCTACCTCCCGCCGCCCACAGTGGGCCGCGCTGTCTTAATGATGTGGATGGTCAGGCCGAAGCTGATCAGCAGCCAGGCGCAAGTGCCGGCGAAGGCGTAGAGGATGTCGGCCGTTTCGCCGTCGGCCAGAAGGCGGGGGGCGATCCAGAAGAACCAGCATCCGCTGCCTACCAGGTACAGCAAAGCGCCCAGCAGTATCAGGGTGAGTTTCATAGCGAACATGGGGTGTCCTTGCCGCGCTGGGCGGCAGAAGGTGGTTAAAAGTCTGCGTGCTTCGCCAGTTCCTGTTTGCGGCGCTCAAGCAATGCCTTCGCTCGGCAAGCGCCAGTTCCTGCCTCGCCAGGCTGGCTCTCGCCCAAATCACCGCGCGCCTCTTACATCCATGACGCTCTGGGCTGGAATAGCTTTTGCCTCCTGCCGTCTGGTGCCGCCCGAGTGATCCGCTACTCACCAGTTCAACTCGGTGTGGTGCGAAATCCTTGGTGAGTGCCCAGGCATAGAATGGGTAGGATTGGGTGGACATAGAGATACCTCGCCCGCCGCTCACCGGCAGGCATGTAGGGGATTGGGGTTAGGGGTGTTTCATGAACGTGATCCAGTGCGTTTTCTCGCGCTTCCCCGACTTGTGGCCAAACAGCGGCTTTTCGCCGGTAAGCGCCAAGATTTCGCTGACCCGGACCTGGGTCTCGTTCCATTTGAAGATCAAGAACTGGCCAGGCCGCAGCACCCGGAAGCACTCAGCGAAGCCTTTGCGCAGATCGTCGCGCCAGTCGTTGGTCAGGATTCCGTACTTCAGCCGCAGCCAGCTTTCCCGGCCGGCGCGCACCAGGTGCGGAGGATCGAACACCACCATGTTGAAGCTGGCGTCGGGGAAGGGCAGGTGCCGGAAGTCCATGATCACGTCCGGCTCGACCTTCAACACCCGGCCATCACATAGCACATGCTCTTCATCGCGAATGTCGCCGAACAGGGCGCGCTGGTCGCCCTTGTCGAACCACATCATGCGGCTGGCGCTGCAGGGATCGAGGACTTGGGCGTTCATGGCCTTGGCCCCTTGTAGATGAAGACGTAGTCGAACCAGAGGGTGGCGATCATGGCGTCACCTTGATATCGACATCGTCGTGAATCCATTCGATATCGAGTAGGTCATCGTCGTCGATCTGCATTTCCCGATGGTCATTGCTTGTCAGCAGCTCCTCCACTTCATCGTCATCGACGTTCTCAATGACCTTTCGGAAGTTCACGACTGCCTTGCCGGTGAGCACGACTGTTCTTTTCATGGGCGACTTCGTCCTTGCCGCTATAGCGGCTGACTTTGAAGGGGGAGGGGAGGTAGACTATCGGCTTTATATAAGTGGCGATCAGTCATGAGTCGAACGAACAGTTTGTTGATGCTTTTGTACTGTGCATTGCTGTTTTCTGCAGGGATTGTATTTGGATTTGTTTTCTCTTCGAATGGTCAAGTTGGATTCGTTAATTTTTTGAATGCATTATCAAGTTTAGCAACGGTGGGGGCTGCACTTACTGCAATATATGCGTTGCGTGCTTGGTATCCTCAATTCAAGCACTCAGAAAAGTTTGCTCTTATTAAGACTTTTCAAGCGACTGTTGGTAATGATAGCGATATACGTCAATTTCTCTTTGACTGTAAGGAGGTCTTCCGGCAAGTCATTGAGGCAGACATCCGGGGAAAGCCACCCGTGAAGGAGACATTCCCCAACAGCGCGCTTCAGCAATGGTGGCAGCATTTTGGAGTGATTCAGTCAGCTTGGGAGAATATGAATAATCTACTCTCTGCCGAAGAGCAATCTGTTTTTAGCACAAACCCCAAACAGGTCGAACTTAAAATATCCGATCTTTTAGAAAAAATGATGGATATCGCCTACGAGCCGAATCTCGACAGAATCAGTCTAATTCAGCTTACTAAGTGCGGCGGTTATGGGGCTGAAGAGGTAGTTTCTGAGTTCTTAAAACTTAATTCAGAATCCAGATTGTTACTTAAAAAATTAGCAAGCTAATAGCTATCGTTTCGAATTGAAAAAACATCAAAACGAAGCGCCGATTTTTTACTCGTTTGTTTCCTCTGATATTGCCAAATTATATGGCGAGCTGTAGCCAGCGGACTCACTGAAGCTTTAGGCGGCGCAAGCTTGACTTTTCACCAGCAGCCATGGATCGTTGGCTCGTGCCAGCGCAGCCATCGGCGGCGGGCTGACGCTGTTGCCGCACATGTGGACCTGCTGAGTTTTGGTGAACGTCTTGCCGTCAGCGCCGTGGCTTATGATGTAGTCGGCTGGGAAGCCTTGGGCTTTGTACAGTTCGGCGGGCTTCAGCATCCGAAGGCAGATGTCGACGATCACGTAGGGCGTTCCCCTGACCATCACCGTGACCATGGCAAGGCGGTCCTTGGTAGTGATCGTCGGTGCCGGCGCATCGCAAGCGCTGATGTTCTCAGTGCCGTAGTAGCTGATCAGGAACGCTGCAACGCGCAGCGCCCCGGCTTCGTGTGCCGGTGACAGGGTGAGCGATACCAGCGAACTCTTGCCACCGCCGCCGGCTGTGATGGTGGGCGCTGGATCTTCCAGGCCCTGGCCAACACTGCCGCCGAATGCCCGCTCCATGAATGCGCTGACCAACCCGTGGTGCTGACCGCCAGCGCTCACGGTGTGCAGCGGGTCGTTTACGTCTCGCGCATCGCAGTTGCCACGCAAGTGCACCAGGTTCGCCACTGCCAGTTGCTGCTGACTGCCGGTGTTGGTCACCGTGGTCATGGGTTCGTGCATGCCCTTGGCGTGTGTGGTGTTGAATCCGCCGTTCGCCTGGATCATCACCGCCGTGCTGACGGACTGCCCGCCGCCGCTTGCAGTGACGGTGCCCACCGGCCCGCAGATGTCGTTTACACCGTGGGAGCGGCGCTTATTTGCACCGGAGCCCTCGCCGTGCCCAGCCTGGACGATGCAGGCCGAAGCCAGCGCGTGCTTCACGCCGCCGGCCACAACCGTGCCGAGTGGTTGATCAAGGCCTGGCACCCGTGGCTCTTGCCCCGCGCGCTCGCCGTAGCCCGATTGAATCAGCGTCGGGCTGATCAGTGTCAGCTCGCCTCGATTCGCGCAGGTCACCGTCGGCAGCGGGTCGAGCGGGTCATTGATCCGGTCGCTGCCCTGGTGCGTAGCCGGTGCGATGATTGGGCTGACCACCGAGAAGGCGCCGCCCTTTGGGTAGGAGGTGATTGTGCGCAGCGGCTCGTCCGCTGACTGCACTGCCTCGCCGGACCAGTTGGCAATCGGCACAATGAACGGCGCAGCGCTACCGATGACAAACTTCTTCATGCCCTTGGCAACACGGCGCAGGGTGGCGGGCGCCAGGTCCTTCTTGCGGCCAAAAATGCTTTTGCCCAGGTCAGTGAAGTCGATGCAATCAGCGGCCGTCTTCCACTTCTGCTGGCCCTTGGCCGGGTTCTTGGCGTGGGTTGGCTCAGGCCACACAATCGGCTGGCCGTCGCACCGGGCAATCATAAACAGACGCTCCCGGCTGGTCGGCGCGCCGAAGTCGCAGGCCTTGATCACCTTCCACTCAACGACATAGCCCATGCCTTCCAGCAAGGCCACGAAGCGGCGCCAGGTGCGGCCGCGCTGCTTTGGGTCTGGGATCAGAAACTGCTGGCCCACCGGCACGACTTCGCCAGGTGTGGCAATAGTGCCGTCCAGCTTGACCACGCGGCCCGTGGCCTTGTCCCTCTTGGCGATCAGCCGGCCCCACTGCAGGATCTGCTTCACGTTCTCCAGGCTGATCACCCGAGGCCGCTTCTTGCCTCCCCACTTGAGGCCAATCCACGACAGGTTGCGGATCTCACGCTTGCGCGGTTGGCCACCGGCCGCTTGGCTGTGGTGCGTGCAGTCCGGCGACATGTGGAACCAGCCGACGGCCTTGCCGTCGCACTCGGTGTCCGGGTCGCCCTCAAACACGTCGGTTGTGTAATGCTTGGCGCCTGGGTGGTTCACGGTGTGCATGCTGATCGCTTGCGGGCTGTGGTTCTTCGCCACGTTCACCGCGCGGCCCAGGCCCATTTCCAGGCCCGTGCCGGCGCCGCCACCACCACAGAAGAAGTCCACGACGATCTCATCGTCTTGCGGATCGAAACCAAGGCCGTACTGCGTTTTGAAATCGAATGGGTGTTTCTTCTGATGTGCAGACATGCGTGATCCTCGCCAGTGGCGTGATTCGTGGAAGGGGGAAGGGGGCAGGCACTTTAGGAAAATATAGAGCAGGGGGGCTGGATGCTAAATTTCTATCCTCATGGCAAAATTCATCAAGATCACCATTGGCTATTAGCAAAAGGGGCGAAAATTGATCTTAAAGGACTTTCTTCCAATAACGGTTGTTTGTGCAGTATTGATCTTTCTGCTGAAAGAAATATTGGACGTGCTTAAGAAGAAAACTGAAAGACAAAGGAAAATATCTGCATACAAACTTTTGATACTCGAAGAGTTGCGTAAGAACGCGTGGTCTGTAAAGCACTTGAAAGGTGTAATGTCCGAATTGTCTGATCCTGACTTGAAATCCGTGGAGATTTCAAAGCTTTCCTCAGGAGGACTTAAGATCGCAATCCACACCGATGGTAGTTGGGGTTCCAGCCCGCTCTGGCCAATTCATACGTCGGTTTTTGAAAAGATTTTTATTGGGCTCGCTGAAACTGATGCGGAGATATTTTCTGCTGTTTCACAAGCCTACGAAGAGCTTGCAGAGGTTAAACACGTCAGAGATAGTTTAATTGAATTTTCCGAAAGTCCCGATCACCCAGGCGGGTGGGAGAGTTTCGCAGAATACGGTGAGGATGTTATCAAAGACTGCGAAGCTGCAATGAACAAGCTGTGTACACAAATAACTGGGAAACCATTGGAAGGTTTCAAGTTGAGATCCTACATTTAATAACTGGTTTCTATATCCTTATCGCTCCACAGGAAGGGGGAAGGTAATGACCGAAGGAACTGAAAGGGTGTTGGGAATGGCGCTGCGTGCGTTGCTGCGCACAGCGGTAGAGTAGGGGCTCGACCTCGACAAGCTGTCAGAGGCCGCCATCGAATCGATGCTCAACGACATCGCATATACGTCAGATGATGTCGCCCAGGCTGCTTTGGCTATTGAGGTGGCGGCTGATGCGGTGGCGGGGTGAAGCTGCTTCACTCGCAGAGACCATACGCCGATGAACAGCTGTTCTGGCTATCGGTGCGCGCGATCAGTTCGACCATGTCGAACTGGCGGCCCCCACGCGCGGTGTTGCTCCAGTCGACGATCCTGTCGATTCCGTGCGTGACAGCGCTGACTTTGTCATCTGACCGCACGGTGGGATCGGTGACGGTGGCGAAGAATGTGGCCGCGCCGCGCTTGCTGGCGATGCTCACCAGTCGCTCCCACTCGCGCACCCGGTCAACTTCCTCTGGCCACCTGGCCGCGATCTGCCGGAGCTCGTCTTTTGCACACATGATGCAGGGCATACAGCCAACGCGATTGCAGCCTTGCAAGTACAACGGGTTCGGCTTGATGCCTGCCGTCCGGTGAGCCTCGAAGACCGAATCGACCGTCCACTTCAAGATGGGCCGGTAGTTGAACAGGCCGCCGCCAACCTCATCGCACTCAGGAAGGTATTTTCGGTTCAGAGACTCGTCTGCCCGCACGCCTTGCCAGGACAGGATCATGTTTTCGCCGTCCATGAGCGGCAGATATACCTGCTCGATGATTGGGTTGCGCTTGAGCTCGTCGGTGCAGAAGCGGGCTTTGGTGCTGGGGAATCGACCTTTCCAAAGGCACAAGTCCAGGAACGGGTTGCCGGTTGGGTGCAGGACTTCCAAAGCGCCCAGCACCACGGATTCGGCAACACCCTTTTCGCGCCATTTCGTTGCAATGAATTTGCGCTTGCCGGCGATCTGCCTGGAAAAGTCAGCCTTCACCCACCGGATGGGAACGCCCGTGGCTTCCGCCAGGTAGTGGATGTAGTCGTAAGTCTCTGGATGCTCATGCCCGGTATCAGCCACTACCGCACTGAGATTCGGCACCTCCAGCTCGCGGGCGACCAGCAGCGTAGCCGTGCTGTCTTTACCGCCGCTCATGCTGACGATGTTGTGAGTAGGCATAGGGGACCCTCGCCGGCTGGCGTGATTCGTTGATATGGGGTATTACGGGTGACCGGCATGGGGCCGGATCAAGGAGAGACGGGTGATCAATTCCGATGTTCATGCGATGAGACTGAGCAAGCTTGCTGCAGATGAAGCTGACTGCCAGAGGCTTCAGATACCCCACCGCTTCATGCACATGTCGGCACTATCGCCCTCTACTAGAGATTCACATGCGGCCCGCAGCGGCGGGCTGTTTACTGCCGATGAAGTCAAGGAGTGGTTGGCCAAGGACGACAACAGCGTTGGCTGCAAGTGTTTGTTCGTCCTTGTGCTGGTCGATGAAGCTGGTAACCCGCGCAGTCCAACTCTCGTTCAAAAACTCATATCAGCAAGAGACAATTTCTTCGCTCTTCGCAATCAGTCTTCCTGACGAATACGGATGGCCAGGTCAGGCGCGCCGAACCTTGAAGTGCAACATCGCCTTGATGCTGTCGCAGTAATCCTCAAGCCGCTCGTAGGCTTTGTATCTGGCCTGACTTCGAGTTGCTGCCCACACCCTGACCAGATCGTCCCGAGCTTCTCGATTCCAGTCGAGATCGTCCCAGTCATGCTTGAACGGCAGGACCAGCCACTCTTTGAGCGGTAGCGTCTCGGCCATTTCGCCGTACTGCATTTCGTGGGTAGGGTGGTAGTTGCTGATCCGCTTCTTCGGGTCCTCGTCCAGCACAACGCCGATGTAATGGCCTCGATCTGCCAGGATGACACCGGGCTTCCCATAGGCAATGACGCGGCGGCCGATTTCGGCTGGCACCTGATAGTGCTGCCGGACGTACGCGCAGTTGTGGGTCATGGATTATCTCCAGTCAGGCGCCGCCCTCCGTTACGGGTGGTGGCAATTTGGTTTCGGTTGGGGTATTACAGAAGCTCGGCATGAAGCCGAAAGGAGAGCAAATGTCTAAACAGAAAGTCTCTGGGGCCTCTGTACCCGATCAAAATGCCGTTGTCGAAGGGGAATTAAAAAAAGCATTTATAGTTACACCGATTGGAGGTGCAGACTCCCCAACAAGGAGAGCAGCGGATGGGCTTATAAGCTCAGTTCTGAAGCCACTTCTCTTGGAACTGGGGTATGAAGCGCATGTGGCCCATGAAATATCGCTCACTGGTTCAATCACGCGTCAAGTCGTCGAACATATTTTAGAAGATGATCTTGTAATAGCCAACCTGTCTGAACTGAACCCTAACGTAATGTACGAGCTTGCTGTAAGGCATTGCACTGGTAAGCCCGTAGTTGCAATTGCGGAGGTCGGAACAAGGTTGCCATTTGATATTGCAGATGAAAGGACGGTTTTTTATACCAATGACATGCGAGGGGTATTTGAGCTTACTCCCACCCTGCGGAAAGCCATTGAGGTCTCAATAACAAAAGTCGAACAGGATAATCCAGTGTTACGGGTTCGCCAGAATAGAGCTTTAATTGACTCTCTTGATCAGGGAGATGCGAAAGCAATTCTAATTGAACGTCTGGATGATATTGAGGGTTTGCTACGTAATTTAAGTGCGGCCGCGAGTAACAATCGCAGACCTGATTTTCCTTATGAGCGTGGCTTGGTCTTCACTGTATCAGGACCTTATGAGTCGGTGAAATCGTTCATGTCAGTAGTCGGTTCCTACAAGCATGACGTCGTCATGGTTGAAACTACGATGCCCGATGGAATGCCCGTGTATGAAATCAGAGTGATTGATGCTACCCGGGTGGATCTGAGGAGAATCCGCATAATAGCTGATGAGGCGGGAGTTGAAGTCCTAAAAGTTCAAACTATTTAGTTTTTTGGGGGGGCGACTAACATAATCTGACGAATTCTTGATTTCTTGTGGCGTGATACGCAACTTAGCGCCACTGCTCAGGCGTTAGATCCAAAATGTTGTGTAAGCTTCGCCAAGTCACGATTTTGTGGCGCGAGCCTTGATCTGTTACCGGATGCAGCTAGCAGGGTGGGTTATGCGGGTTCGATGATCTCGTCGCCCGGGTCTTTCTGGATGGCGAGAAGGCTTTTATTGCGGAATTCCCGCGCCACGTTTTGCGATATCTCGATTTCGTGGCGCGGCGGATTCAGTAGAGGCTGGCACTTTGCGGCGCCCATCGCGTGCAGGTGATGAATCATCAGCGTCATCGCCTCGCCTTGCTCAGTAATGCCTGACCACTCCATCAGGTCGGCCAGCGCCTGCCGTGTGCCTGGGCGAACCCTGAGCCTCAACTCTTCCTCGGCATTCGACACGCGCTTCCTGGCAGACTTGGCCGAGCGCTCTTTCTGCGGTACTGCTGCCATGGCCTACCTCTTCTATTCCGCTGGCCGGCAGTGCGAGCCAGGTTTGTCGTTTGCGTTGCTGGGGGCGTGCTATGCGGCGTATGAATCGACCTTCACCTGGTTCCAGGCGCCGACGGCTTCGAAGATCCGTGCGGCGTGCGCCTCATCCAGCGAAATCGCTTCAGGGATGGCGATCCAGCCCGAGGCCACCATCTGGCTTTGGTTGGCCTCGTCGCGCAGCTTCTTGTAGCAATGCTCGATCACGTCTTCGAGGTGGTCGGAGAGGTAAACGCCATCGGGCGCCACCTCCACCGACTTACTGTACCGGTCGCCGCGGGCGTCGATGCATAGGGCGCTCAGGTAGATCGTCCATCGGTGGGGAATGCCGCAGACGGCCTGGCCAATATTCCCCGGCGCGATGTTCTTCAGCGACTTGTAATTGATCATGCCCTGGCGGCCGCTGGGGTCGATGTTGACCACTGCGACGTGGTTGGCGGCCAGCAGCGACCGGCATGACCGGTCGATGCGTGCTTTTAGGTTGTGGGGTTTGCGCTTGCTCATAATGCCTCCGCGAGTTTGCGCAGCGCTTCACGCTCGGCCCGGGTGATGGGCGGCTTGCGGCGCTTGAGGATGGTTGTCGGGTCGATGAATTCCGAACGCTTCGCCGGGTCTGGATTGATCGCCGGGCTGTCGCCGATGGTGAGCTTGCCGCCGGCGGCCAGATGCCGCTGGACCTGACAGGAAAGCTCCAGCGCTTTCTCGCGCCGAAACTCGATGTCTGATTTCAGGTTACTGATCATGATCAGGCTCCTAGGCGATGGGCTTGCGCCCGTGCTTTGTCCGCGACTTCATCAACCATCCTGCCAAGCTCCAGATTGAACTGGACCAACTCTTGATGAAGCATCGCGATGTACTCCTCATCGCGCTCAATGGTCTCGATATACAGCCGGCAGTCTTCATCCTGGCGTGGATCGAATGACAGGAAATCCCACCACTCCCGGCCCGTGACGAACATGCAGCCCTGAACCTGCGGCTTATGTTCCTCGGGCATGCCTTCGAGCCAGGTGCGGACATGGACGGCCTCATTGAATGGGCATTTCGACTCAATACCCCCGTCCTCGCCAATCAATCCGTCCGGCGAACAGCCCAGCCAGTCGTATTTTGGATGAACTACGAAACCCGACTTTATGACGCTATTACCAGTCAGGATTTCGTAGAAGTCGTGGCTCGACTGCTCAACCTCGGTTCCCCAGGCCATCGACTTGCTGCTGACCGAATGTTTCGATCGGTTGGCCAGGCGCTCAAAAGCCAGCTCGCGCATGTAGGTGGTACGGGCCGCAAGCGGCTTACGTTTGCCGTGTTTGTCACGGTCGCCCCATGCAATAACATCCTTGAATCGGCTGGCGGTGAGTCGCCCGCTGCGGTCCTGGTGCCACTGCTCGGTGCGCTGAAGGTCTACAGAGGCGTTCATTGAGCATCGTCCTGACTATCGACGCCGGCAGCAGCGTCGGCGCTATCGCTGACAGTTGTGAACTCGGCGTCGATGGTTTGTGCAATGGCCTTCAGTTCGCCGTGACGGGTCACGCCAATGGCGCCGCGCTGCTGTGGTTTCAGGGCTTTCCAAGCTTTTTCATACCCTTCAATGCCCTGCTCTTGAGCGATTTTTTTCAGCTGTTCAAAAAGGTCGGAGGTCGCATCTGTTGTGTCGCCCTGGGGTACTGAGGCGGCACCTACGTCAGCAGGCTTTTCGCTGGTAGATCTCGGGGTAACGTCTGTTTCCGGAAGCGTATAGCCGTCGTCCAGCTCTTCGCGGGTGTACACGCCCAGGATCACGTCAGGGCAGTACAGGCGAGCCCATTTTTTGAGGGCCAGGTAGGCGATCTGCTGCTTCGGATCGTCTGCCCACAGCGTCGAGTTCCGAGTTCGTGCCTGAGTCATCAAGGTGGTCAGTTCGCGCGGGGTATCCTCGCCCACGAACGTAGCCCAAACGCGGACGCCCAACCCTTTCTCGTCATTTATGTTCCAGTTTGGGACGCGATACTTTTTCGGCAACCCGTGGTCATCCGTTTGTTTTTTGCTCTCGATCTCGCGGAAATTGCCAATGATTTTGTCCCAGTCGCCAAACCACTCGTAGTGGATTCGATCAATGGTCGGGGCTCGAGTGGTGATGACCGCGTTGACCAGCTGGGCTTCATAGCTCAGTTGGCCTCCGTTGACGATGAAGGTCTTCTGCGCCACTTGGAATGGGTTCATTCCCCATTGCATAGACTGCATGATCACTGCCATGCAGTCGGCGGTGTTGCCGTGAAAGTGCCTCGGCAGGGTGGTTTTGCCACCCGCCATGATGCCCGCGAGCTCAGTCATCGACTGCATGCTGTCGCGATTGAGGATCAGCCCTGTCGGGCTGGTGTCCATTGGTATGGTAGAAATCTGGGTTGGGGCGTTCATTGCTAACTCCATAGCCGACGACTTTGGCCGGCCTCCGGGGTGGCTTCAGGGTTCTTTAGAACGACAAGGCGCGCAGCCAGGCAGAGGCCTCGTCATTGCTGACGCAGAAGGCCATTGCTACGACCTCGACCACCTCGATGGCGCTTGGAATGTTCGAGTCAGCGAGTGCGTCCGCTGCAGGGGCCGGATTAACTGCCGCTACAACCGTTTGTGCTGGGTCAGCAATCACTGGAGCCGCAACAACAGCCGCTGCTGGGGCGGGCGCAGCAGCCTGGGCACGCAGACGGGCCAGCTCTTCCTGATCACGCTGATACTGCGCATCACGTTCTCGCTGCTGGCGCTGTTGCTCTTCCATGTCGCGGCGCTGCTGGTCCAGCTCGTCCTGCTGCTTCTTCAAGCGCAGACGGTCTTCCTCGGCGCGCTGCTTGCGCAGCTCTTCAGCCTCTGCGTCGGCGAGTCGTTGCTTCTCGCGCAGCTCGTCCAGTTCTTTCTGCTGGGCCAGCAGCTTGGCAGCAGCTTCCTCTCGATCAATGGCAGCCTTGTGTAGCGCTTCCAATTGCTCAATGGCGTTGTCGCGAGCGATGGTGCCTTCGGCTTCAAATTCACCGTATTCTTCGTGCAGGATCACCGACTCCTTAACGCTTTTCAGAATTCCGGCGACGTCGGCAGCGCTGCGGCTTGCGTATGCGGCAGCGACAGAGCTGAAGCGGGTAATCTTGGCCCGGATGGCGTCGACACGCTCAGCCTCGACACGCTCGCGCTCTGCCTTGGCATCAGCAATGCGCTTTTCTTCGGCCTTGATTGCTTCGTCAACAGGAGTCTCGATTGCCAAGACTCGATCTTTCAGCGTCTCGCCGAACTCCTTTACTTGGTTGACGCGAGCCTGGGCGTCTTTAACCGCCTGCTGGTAGGGAACCAGTGCCGTTTTGGTGGTGTTGGCTAGGGCATAACGCACGTCGCGGATATCGACGCGAACTTCCTTTGCATTCGCCAAGCCTTCGCTGGTCGAGCAGTCAACCACCAGCTTCCCGTAGGTTGTCTCTAGCCGAACGATTTGCTCCTCGTGCGGCCGATACTCCGCGATGTCGGTAACGGCGACAGCAGGGGCAATGGACTTCTTGGATTCTTCGGTTTCGCTCATTTCGAGCGATTCTTGTGCAGGTGCTTTTTTAGGATTTGTGGACATGACGATCCCTCGCCGCGCCTGGCGCAGCATTGAAAGTGTTGTGGTGGGTTGGCGCCGTTAAGCGGCGGAAACGATAGAGGCGTTGTAGTTTTCGTAAATCTTGTCGATGCGTGCGCGGAAGTACCGATGCTCATTCTCGTCTATAGCCCGCAGCATGAAAGCAAGGGTTACGCACGATGTGGCCGCCGCGCTGGCGTTCGGCTTGCCCAAGTCAAGAATCATGTTTTCGATTTCGTCTTCGATCCAGCGAACGGCTGTCTGGTGGTTTCGCTGATTAAGATCCATGCTTCACCTCAATGGGCGGACAGACCAGTTCCATCTGGGCCGTTGCCAGACCGATGCGTAGTTTGAGGCTGGCTCGCTCCTTGAGTCGCCTCGCCTCGCGCTCTGCCAGGTCGTCTGCCGTGTATTCGTGGAATAGCTCGACGTGCTGCTGCTTCCCGAAATTGGGCAAGTCCCAGCGTCTGTCAGACTCCCTGGCCTGGGCGCTATCCGCGTAGCTGGTTGGCATGGCGTGTCTCCAGGCGCCGTGCGAGGGCGCAGGCTTCGTTGTGATCGCAGCGGTACCCCATAACCTTGTCGGTCAGGCTATCCACCACATGGAAGAAGTCGCGGCCGGCAGGCTTTACCACCATCCGGAAGGTGACCACTGGCTCAGGTCGGCCGATCAGCCGGTACAGCTCAATGGTGGCGAGACGGGAACGCTGATGCAGGCCGTCGACGATGTCGCGGCGCATTTGAATGTCAGGGTGCATGGTCGCCTCCAGGGTGGCGTTATCGGTGGGCGCGCTTGATTTCAGCGTCGCGCTCAGTACTGCTCAGCAGAGCCCAGCGGTCATGCTGGTGATTGTGATCGTCCAGCGCCGCCTGATTACTGGTGCAGCAGGCCTCGCAGTAGCCTTCGTGCAGTGACTCTGTTTGGTCGCCGCATTGCGGGCAGTCGAATTGCTCATCGCTCATGGAGACCTCCAGTGTTTGGGGTTAGGCGATAACGATTGCAGCCAAATGCACTCGGCAGTCCCGGACTCGGTCGGCGGCTGTTTGAAGCTCAGCACCAAGAGCCTTGAGGGCGCCCAGGTGAATCATTTCCCGACCACGAATCAGCGTTCCTTGATAAGTGCGGCTGTCGCAGGTGGATACCGCCACAGTCACGCCGTTTACGGTGACCGAATAGCCTTGCTGCCCGGCATGACCGCGAATGGTTGCGAGTCGTTCGGATGCGGTCTGATGGGATTTTTCGGCCGACTCCAGAGCCTTTACCGCCTCCGTGATCGCCTCCGTGTATTTGCTCATGACTTGCTCCAGTGGTGGGTTCACCTGTATTCGTCAACACTCATGCCTCCCGCTGGTTGCCGATGGGCGCGGGGTGAGTGTTGACGGGTAGAGGTGGGGAAGGGTGGGTGCCGGTCTTTCCCGGCTGTCACGGCGCTTGTGCCAGATCAAGGTAGCTCGCCAATACCAGGTTGGCGCTGACCCTGCGCAATGCGGGTTGAGCTATTCGCCGGTGATGCAGGTGGGCGGTTATAGGCCGCAGTTTCGTCCGCATCGGGGTGTGATCGGAACACCAGGGCGCTACCCCTGCTTGGTTCCCGCCGCGTTTGTAGTGTTGGCCGTCTCGCTCATACCGGCTCAGGACATTCACGGGTCTTTGCGATCCTAGCGCTGCAGCCCACTTGGGCACGCTCCGATCACACCCCGATGCGCTCTCATAGAGAGGGTCGGGCAGTTAACGACAGGCTGTCGTGGCGCTGGTTGTTCAGTCGCAGATGCCATAGCTGAACTCATCCTCATCGCAGTCGACGATGATCTTCGATGAGCCGAAGTAGAGCGCTGCGACCATCTTCTCGAACGGAGAGCGGAATCTCAGTGTCTGGTTGATCTTCTCGCCGTCGATTTTGGCGGAGTACACAGTGCCAACCTCACGCCCCTTTTCGTCGCGATCCTTGCCGTTACGGTCGAAGCTGATGTGGATGGCGTTGTCGAGCATGTATTCGCTGCGCTCAGAGCTTCTGGAGTAGCTCGAAGCACCATGGTCTTTGGGCTTCTTGTCGAAGTAGATATGCAGACCACCGTAGTCAGATGGCTGGAAGCGAATGTCTGGATGCTCCCAGTGCTCCTCGGCGGCGGACTCTTTATGGTCCTCGACGAAGGCTTCCATCAAGCTCTGCAAGCTGATCACTTCAGGCATCGCGTCCTTGTTCAGCACGTCGTCGATTTGCTGCTGCGCCAGGCGCACCATGTCGGCCTCGACGCCGCTGCTTTCCCACTTCTCTTTAAGAGCGGCCGCAATCATGGCGTTGTAGCGCGTCAGTTCAAAAATGGTGGTCAGGTTGGCCGGAAGCGCAGCCTTGATTGCCTCCTCAACCTGTTTGCCCATGCCGCCGTAACGGCCGAAGCAGTTGTCGACCACGCTGGTGAACATCTTTTTGACGTGCTCGTCGATGATTTCGACTGGCTTTTCGCTGTTTGCAAAAGCGGTGACGCGCTCGGCCAGCAGCGCTTGAAGTGTTTGTTCGCTCATTTGATGCTCCGTGCTTGATCGGTTGTTTTCCCAATGCCCACCGCTCTGGATGGGCATCAGTGAAAAGGTCCGTCATGCGCAGCCTTGCAATCGGCCGCTGTCATTCGGTGGCCGTCTTCGCACTCAACGACACGAACGCCGTTGGTGAATCCAAGCTCAACGTTGAGCCTGTTTGACTCGGAGATGCAGGCGGCCAGGCTCTCGTCGGCAAACACCCGCAGCTCACCCCGCCCTGTGATGTGAATTACTTTGTTCATCGTCTTGCCCTCGCCTCATGCGACCTGCCCGAGAACCTCGCGGGAGAACACGTGAATGTTCATGTGCGCACTGACTGTCATTGCCTGGCGCTGCTTCATGTAGCTGCGCAGAGCAAGGTCTGCCATGTCGACCCGATCAGCTTCGAGCGCGGCAATCGCCTCGTCGACACCGCCGAACCACTTCTCCAGCAGCCTGGCGCAGGATGCAGCTGCCTCGTTGATCACCTCATCACTTGCTTCAAATACTGAATTGCTCATCGCTGCATCTCCGTTGATTTCCAATGCCGCCTCATAGAAGCGGCATCAGTAAATCTGTGGCGCCCAGGCCCGCTACTGGCGACGGCCTGGGTTTGTTGCGTCGGCGGTGTGGCCCGTTGCCCGCTGCTGATTGCAGGGGTGGCCGTTCGTCTTCGGTGTGGGCTTCGAGCTTCCTACTCACAGCGTCAAACAGCATCTGTTCGCCGTGGATCACAGGTCCTTACAACATGCACGCTACAGCTCTGAATGCCCTGATTGAGTGGGGCAGGGTGCATGAGGTCCGGCGGTCCCAGCCGAAGCTATCGGGATCGCTAATTCAAATCTTTTGGAGCTGGCCGTGACCCGCTACTGGCGTCGGTCACCGGCTTGAATCAAATGTTCTTCCAGCCGCGGGCCTTTCGGCTTGTTCTCCCGCTGGATAACTGTTCTTGGCGCTTTACGCTGCACGCCCGGGTCAGTTGCCAACCCTCTGAACCGTTTAGGCCGGTTCATCGCTGCCTTTGAATCTGGGCCGGTGGTGATCCGGCAAGGGGTGTCGCTAAAGAGTGGTGCAGCTTTCGCTGCTGGCCGGCGGTGTTCGTTGCTGGCTTGAGGTAAATTTACCATTTGGAAATTACCTGTCAATGCATATTGGTAAATAAATTGGTAAACAATTTCAGGATTCAAGGTAAATCTATGATGTGTATTGGTTTTCTAAGGGCGTAAAAAAGCCCGCTTAAGAGCGGGCTCATTTACATGTCGCTGTATTTTCGCCACTCGATTCTGACGGCGCCGGAATCCAAATGGTCGATGCGGATACCTGCGGTGTCGCCAATGTCTTGGATCACCTGTCACCACGCCTCTGGGCTTTCGTCGTCCAATCTGAACACTTCAACTGCTTGGATCTCCTGCACATTCGGTGAGGCGATGATCCGCTGGAGTCGGTGACCGACAAGTTCATATGATTTTCTCGGCTTGCCAGCGGAGTAGGGAGATTGGTTCATGCTTCGCTCCTTGCGAGTGCTGTATGTATAAACAGTATTTCGGTCGTGGCACATTGGCAAGTGAAAATTCTTCCATTGGCTCAGAACCCGGCTGCGAGCCAGCGCCGGGATCCTGAATGACAGTGGGGCAACTGGTACACTGGGTCGATTGGACCAAGGAGATGGGAATGCGCGGATTAGCAATTACGGCCCTAGCGCTAGCGGTAACCGGATGCGGCGGAGATATAGACCGAGCTCGAACGTCAGTCGCTAGCCACCTAAAAGATCCTGACTCTGCAAAATTTAGAAATGAGCGGCAAGTTTCAGACGTGGCCGTTTGTGGCGAGGTGAATGGGAAGAATATGTTCGGCGCCTATTCCGGATTCGCCCAGTTTCTTGCCATGAAAAGACCTGGCGGATTTGACGTGATAATCGATCCAGATATGACGGACCGGTTTGCAGGGAGTGTTTGCGGCTATGCAAAGGCCGAGACGGAAGCAAAAACTAAAATCAAGGCCCCGCAGCCTGCGGTGGAAATTCCAGGGGTCAGGTGGTCAGTTCAATTAGCGTCCGTCAGTAGTGAGGAAACGGCGGAGGCGATTAGTAGAGATCTTGCGAGTTCTGGCTGGACGCCATACACAACACGCCGCGATGGAAAAAGTCGTGTGTTTGTAGGGCCATTCTCCACGCGGGCTGAAGCCAACGTTCAGATGGATGACCTAGCACGCAAGAAGACTCTCAATGGGTTTGTGCTGCGTTACCAAGAGCCGGCGGCATCGGGCAAATAGTAGAGACGTACGTAAAAGATACAGAAACAAAAAGCCCGGCACTGGGCCGGGCGCTCATCAAAAACGTAAAGTCGATCTGCTACCTCAGCTCGCGGTGGGCATCGAAGCAATTTCACGAAGAATCTCGAATCCATCCAAGGTTTTTGGCACTCTCGACTCCAAATACCGGTACTGAGGAAGGATGAAAACCTTAATCGCCATGCTTTTGCCAGGACGCGAGAAGGTTGAGATCGACACTGCGCAGTCGGATGGTGGGCTGATGACCTGAAATAGGTGTTCCGCCACTACCACCGGATCCTTGCGGTCGCTACACATTATACCCTCCTACTAAAGTTGCCCCGAGTGCGTCCAAGATCGGCCGCAAGGGCAGCATCAGTGATTTAGCTCCGCCAGGAGCCATTGAGTCAGGTCCGCCAGCAAAAATCAAACCGACTGCAGCTATAGGTCTGCCATGGTCGTCCACTTGCACGACAAGTGAGCCTGAATCCCCTGACGCTGAAAACTCTGATTGTAGGCCATGGATCGTGAACACATTGGCAAAACGAATCACACCTGTAAAACCATAGTTCTGCGCTTGGTAATTGATGCCCACAGGTCGTAACTCTCTGCTTACAATATGACCCTTGGTGTGTCGAGTCGTTCTGCCGACCTTTTCAACCTTCATGCCTTCAACCGGATCTGCGACAGCAAGAGGGGTATCGAAGGCCCCTCCCTGCATAGAGCTTACGATTCCAACGTTGTGAATGCGAAAAACCGCACCATCCAAATTACCTGCGATATCAACGTTCCCCAAAGATCCGACCTTCATCTCCAAAGCTTTGGTGTGATAGCCAAGAGTAAATGGAGGGATTCCGCCTGGTCCAACATCCACTACGCCTGGGGCAAGGATAGGCGTTTCAGGCTGCACATGACTGCATAGCGCACTTACATGGTTGTTCGTGAGGCCATACAAGAGGCCGTCCGGCATGCTCACCAGGGCGCCCATCGTACCGGCGGAAGCATCGTTGCCAGGGGAAATCGAAGAACCGCAAGTGTAAAACTCATTCCCCGATGCCGCTTTATGAATCGCGTATGTCGTTCCTTGGGCAGACCCAAGGCTTTTCCCAACCGTATCCAAATGCCCTTGAGGATACGCGACTCCATTGCTCTGGATGCTGGTCGGGAGTGTATGCAAATCCTTTTGCGTAACCTTTTTCTTGGTGTAGAGGTAAATTGTCCGACTGGTTGAGTTAAAGGAAATCGTCTGAATTTCCTTGTGTCTCAATATCTGCTCGGCCTCTGCCGAAAGCGGAATGGGGGGCGTAGGGGTCAAGTAAACATTGTCGACCTCGGGCGGCAAATGCTCGATCAGGCCTCTGTCAATTGCCCATCTTGCTAGACCGCTTGCCACTTGATGAGTGGTAAGCAGTACCGGAGCGGGCTGTAGTGGAGGCGGCGCTATTGGCGGTACATTCTGCGGCATGGAAGTTTATCCCCAAACTTCAAATTTAAGTGCAGAAGGCCTGATCTATTCAGCAGACACTTCCATGTCAGAAGAGTCGATGCTCTCCATGGTGACGCAATTCAGTCCATTGTTACGTGAAGCTCTGAAGCTGCCCGGTCGGTTGCCTCCAGCGGCATCCTACTCTTACCGAGCGTACATACCCCACCAGAATACGTGCCCCAGGATAGCTATCTGCTCATCCTGCATCTGCTGAAAGGTGTAATCCTCATCGGGGTGCTCATCACGATTGAAGCTGCGCAAACGAATCCCCGACGGCAAACGGTATAGCTGCTTAACTCGCAACTGGCCATTGTGGTTGATAGCGTAAAGATCGCCATCAGCAATATCGCCCAGCCCGGTTTTGCCGGTATTTACACCCACGGTCGCGCCGTCCCGGAGAACTGGGATCATGCTGTTGCCGCGAACGGTCACGCACTTAGCGTTGCTGAACTGGACCCCGTTTTCGCGCAGGCTTTTTTTGCCGAATCGCAAAAACTCTGCATCGTGCTCTTCGATGGAGAATCGCCCGGAGCCGGCAGCCAGTTCTACCTCCCTCAGAAATGGAACGCAGACCTCGTCATCGTTAACTGGTGTCTGATCGTCCCAGACGCTTATCTGTTTCAGGCGCACATCTACCTGGATCCGCGGCTGCGCCGCATCTGAAACGCTACCTGAAGATAATTCAGCTTCGCTCAAAGGCAGATCCAGAGATCCTGGCTCAAGCCCGCACTTCTGCTCGAAGTCGCGCGCCATCTTCTCCCCGATATTCCTCAGGTGTTCGGCCTTGTCCGTAAACAGCCGTGAAATGTAAGACGGCTGTTTGTCGACCTTGGCGGCGAAGTCAGCGTCTTTACCCCCGAAGTCGCGATCAATGATCTGGCGTACTCGGGCTCTGCGTATGTCTTTGATTTCCATCCCTCAATTAAAACCTTTATTTCCCTTAAGGGAAATTACCTTTACTTGGTAAACATTTATGGTAAATTCATGCATAAATGAACCAGAAGGTAAATCCGTATGGACTTCCCCACGTACGCAAAGCAGCTTCCGCGCGGCGGAAGAAAACGCCTCGCTTTAAGCCTTGGTATCCCAGCGAGCTATCTGTCTCGACTCATCTCTGGTGACCGGTCGATTACTGCCGAGCGCGCCATTGAAATTGAACACGCCACGGGCGGGAAGGTGACGCGCCAGGAATGCTTACCAGAAATCCAGTGGAAGCACGCCAGCTAAGCGACATCCCTGTCCGCCGTTCCAATGAAGCCAGATTAGAAGAGAGCAGTTCCCATGCAAACGTCCAGCTCCAGACACACCGTACAAACCCGTGACCAGGTGCTGGTCGCCCACGCTGCAAACCAGATCGCGCGTACCAGCCTCAGCCAAGACGACTTTGCCCAGGCGCTGAGCCGCGAACTGCATCTGTCCTGCCCAGAGAAGGCTGTCGCCAAAGAGGTTCCGGACTTCGCTGCGCTGACGTTGCAGAACGACGTATCCGACTTTGTGAAGGCGACCGGCCGCTGGCTCAAGCGTGTTCAGCGCTGGCTGTCCGGTGATCAGGAAATGCCGTCCTGGCTGGAAGAGTCTTGGGTAAACGCCCTTGAACCTGAATTCCGCGACCACTGCGTGAACGAACTGGCGAGCCGCCACGGGCTGACCGGCGCCCGCCAGATGACCAGCGACCAATGCGCCAACAAAAGCTTCGGCGCACTGATCCGCGCCCTGGGTGATGTGATCGACACCGGCAGCGAAGTGTTCGACGACCAAGTGATGTGCGAACTGGATCTGCCGCACCTACCGGCTTTCGCCAAGCAGTGCCGCCAGGTTGAAGCGAAGGCGGGGGAGTTGGGGCGCAAAGCTGAGCAGTTGCTCGCTTCGGTCCAGCGAAATTTGAAATCTGTTTCCTGATTTCCCGCGCATGCGCGGGAATCGGTGCCCATCGGGTTCGCACTATGAATTAAGCGGATCTGAAGCCCAGGCACAAAAAAGCCGACGGTCGAGGTCGGCTAATTCGATAACACTTTGTGAGGCCGATTATATGCAAACCCCGCCACATATCAATAGCTCTACCAATCTCGCGCCACGTTTTTCGCAATCTGAAAACGTGGCGCGCAATTCAGCAGTGATTCCGTTCGACTTCGACGGCGCCGCAATCCGGGTCATCACCGACAAGCTCGGCGATCCGTGGTTTGTTGCGCGCGACGTCGCTGACGCCCTCGGCTACTCCAAACCAGAGAACGCCGTGTCCCGTCACTGCAAGGCCGCGACCACTACCCCGAAACAGGGTGGTGGTTTCATGACCATCATCCCGGAGCGGGACCTGTACCGGCTGGTGATGAAGTCCAAGCTGCCGGCCGCTGAGAGGTTCGAAGAGTGGGTGGTTGGCCAGGTCCTGCCGAGCATCCGCAAGACCGGCAACTTTTCTGCCCTAGGCCCGAACAACTCCAAAATCGTCGGCGAGTTGGCCATCCTGGAATGCTTTGACCGCCTGTTGAAGCCTGCCAACTCCAGCAAGATGCTGATGCTGGCCAAGATCGCCGCCAACAACGGCCTGGACGCCAAGTTCCTCCCAGGCTACGCCGTTGATGCCGCCCCTGACGCTGCTGGCGGCTCTTCGATGCCTACTAAGGCAATCACCGCCCTGATCAAAGATAACGCCATCGCCAGCACCGCCCGCGCCTTCAACCTTTCACTGGAGGCCCACGGCTTCCTCAAGGTCCTGCAGCGCAAAAACTCCAAGCAGGAAATGGTGGACTTCTGGTCCGTGACCGAGAAGGGCATGGCCTACGGCAAAAACCTCACCAGCCCTCAATGCCCCCGCGAGACGCAGCCTCACTGGTACGTGGATCGCTTTCTTGAATTGGCCGCAAAGGTCGGGAAGGCCTGACATGCAATACACCGTCACGATTAACCAGGTGAAGGCGTTGGAGTGGGGGCTGAATTCTCAGCAGGCCCTGCTGTTCGCCTTCGTCTACGGCTGCCCGAGCTGGACCAAGCCAATCAAGACTGATGACGGGATCTTCTTCGCGCTGAGCAAGGCCAAGATCATCGAGGAGCTACCGCTGCTCACTGACAAGCCGGACACCGCTTACCGCATGCTGAAGGCCCTGGAAGAGGCCGGTTTGATTGAGCTTTCCAGCACCTCGAACATCACGCTTTTCCGCCTCACAGAGAAGGCCGTCGAGTGGAACCAGAAGCTCGACGGGTCGGAAAAATATCCGACCCCACCAAACAATAAGGATCGGAAAAAAATCCGATCTACCTCGGATAAATCTCCGAGCAAGGTCGGAAAAAAATCCGGGCAAGGGTCGGAAAAATCTCCGACAAATCAGGATACCAATCATCAGGGTACCAATCAGGAAACCAGTCAGGACTTGCAGGACGCCACCGGCAAGCCGGCTCAGTCCCGCAGCTTGGTGCTGGTGGTTGACCGCACCGATACTCCCCGGGTCGAGATTCCCGCCGACATGCCGGGCCCCAAAGACCAGACCTGCAAAACCTTCAAGGTCTGGGCGAACTACGCGATGGCTTACCGCAAACGCTACAGCGCCTGGCCGGTGTGGAATGCCAAGGTCGGCGGCCAGCTCGGCCACCTGGTTGACCGCCTCGGCGCCGATGTCGCCCATCACGTTGCGGCCCACTTCCTGAAAACCAGCGACGCCGCTGTGCTGCGCAAGTGCCACAGCCTCAACGAGCTGCTGGCCAACGCCGAGAGCTACCACACCCAGTGGGTGACCGGGCAGCGAATCAACGGCACGACAGCCCGCCAGATGGAGCGGACCGAAGCAAACCACTCAGCAGCCGAGCAGGCCGCCCAGATGGTTCTGGCCAAACGCCAAGCAGGTGACCGCAATGAATACCTTTGAAATGAACGACCAGCAGGTTGCTGGGCTGGCCGCCGCCATCTGCGCAACCGCCGAGGCCATGGGGCAGGAAATGAATCCAGGCACTGCCGCGATGATGGCTGAAGACCTCTGCGCGTATCCGGTGCCCGTCGTCAAAGCCGCGTTGAGGGCCTGCCGCTTCGAGGTGAAGGGCAAGTTGGCAATGGCTGACATCCTGCAACGCGTCCAGTCCTCCGACGGCCGTCCCGGCAAGGACGAGGCCTGGGCCATCGCCATGACCACCAACGACGAATTTGAAACCGTGGTGCTGACCGACGAGATCCAGCTGGCCCTGGCAGCCGCGAAACCCATCTTGGATGGCGGCGACAAGATCGGCGCGCGCATGGCTTTCATCGACGCCTACCAAAGGTTCGTGGGCCAGGCCCGCGAGGATGCGAAGGCGGTCAACTGGCACGTATCCGTAGGCTTCGACGCCGACCGCCGTATCCAGGCTGTGACCAAGGCGATGGAGTTAAAGCGTATCCCGCGCGAACACGCCCAGAAGTACCTGGCGGACCTGAGTGTCGAGCCAGTCACCGAAGACGGTCGGGCGATTGCTGGTTTGCTCACCGGCACCGTTACGCGGCCAGCGCCGGCTCTCCGCGAAAAGCTCGAGCTGGTGAAGTCGTCGATGCTGGAGATGCGTGCAGCCAGCGCCGAGAAAAAAGACGAGATGCGCATTGAGGCAGCCAATGGGTTGGCGGATCGCCGAGCGCTGCTGATCAAACAGGTCCAGGAACTGGAAGAGAAGAGGGCGGCGCAATGACCAAGCCAGCTAAGCCTCGCCCAATGCCCGTGTACTTGGTGCTGCGCCGCCTGGTTGATCCTGCCACCGGCAAGGAGGTGGCCGCGTTCGTGCCGTCTTCCGACGCTGATCGGTCGATCCTTCGTGAGCGTGATTTCCGGATCAACACCAAGATCCGCGCCGACCTTAAGCAGCCCCGTAATCCACGGTTCAATGGCTTGGTCCATGGCCTGGGCCGAGTGTTGAGCCAGAACATCGATCGGTTCTCCGGCAAGCAGTCACACGACGCCATCAAGGCGTTGCAACTGGAGTCTGGCGTGTACTGCGACGAGGAACTGTTCGACATCCCTGGCCTGGGCCAGCTCACCCGCAAAACACCCCGCAGCCTTTCCTACGATTCGATGGGGGAGGAGATATTCCAAGATTTTTGGCGCCAGTGCTGCGCGTACCTGGTGCTGCATGACTGGCCAACGCTCACGGAAGAGCGCCTGACCGAAATGGCAGAGTTTGAAGCATTCAAGGAGGTTGCATGAGTCACGACAACGGATACGGAAAGCCTTGCCCTAATTGTGGTGAGCCTATGAGCAACATGCCAAGCCTGAACAAGCGCCAGTGCGCTACAGGCTGCAAAGAGAAGTTCGACTGGAAGCTGGCCCAGGGTCAGGCGCCATTGTTCGGTAACAACCGGCAGACAGCCAAGGAGGCTGTATGACCATCGAACGGAAGCCGGCCAAGTCGAAGAAATGCCGCGTAGCTACATGCAGGGCCTCATTCGTCCCAGCGAAGCCGTTTCAAACCTGGTGCTCGCCAGACTGTGCAGTGGCGACCATCCGCCAGCGACAGGATAAGCAGCGAAAGTCGTTCGCACAGCGCGAGCGCCGGAAGATCAAGGTACGCAAGGAGAAGCTGAAGACCAGAGCGGATCACCTCAAGGACACGCAGCAAGCATTCAACGCCTGGGTGCGTGCCCGTGACGCGGCACTGCCGTGTGTCAGCTGCGGCCGCCACCACCAGGGTAAGTATGACGCTGGCCATTACCGCACCGTTGGGAGCAATCCGGCCTTGCGATTCGAGCCGATGAACTGCCATCGCCAGTGTTCGCCGTGCAATACCAGGCTTTCCGGAAACATCGTGAATTACCGCATTGAGCTGGTGAAGCGTATCGGCGCCGAGGCCGTTGACTGGCTGGAAGGTCCTCATGAGGCCAAAAAGTACACCGTGGAAGAGCTGAAGGCGATGACCGCCGAATACCGGGCAAAGACCAAAGAACTCAAGAAGGGGCAGGCAGCATGAAACTGATCAACGCAAGGCAGGTATGGACCGAAGCTCAGCATGAATCGAACGCGTCGATCAGCGCTATAGCAATTGACCGGGCAGAGTCGGCACCGGTGAAGACTGGAGGGCGCATCGGCAAGCGTGACGCCCAGTTCCCAGCCATGGGTACCGAGAAAGGGGAGGAGGCCGGACGCTTCTCCGTGCCTGGGCAGCGGATCAGCATCAGCGAAACCAGGCGCACCTCCGCGGGCAAGTCCACGGCCCGCGCTGCACACCTGGCCACCATTGGTAAAGTCCTGCGCGCCATCGGCACCCTGCCATTCCAGGAGCAACAGTTCGGGCACTACCTGTATCACCCATGCATGACGCTCGCTCACGTGCTCAACGCCGAGAAGTTGATCTGGAGCTGCGTGGACTTTTCCACCCTGACCGAAGCGAAGGAAGCAAAGGTGCATTGCCTTGTGACGATGGCCTTGCAGTCCTACAAGGTCGAGGCTCACGACGGCGCTCAGTGGGGTCCCGCTCGTATCGCTGAGGGTATGCTCAAGCTCTACGGCGTCCACATAGAACCCAAAGTTTGGGATAGGGACTGGAAAGAAGCGTGGAATTTCCTGCGGGATACCATTGAGGAAGTGGATATTCGTGTGCAGCAGCCGGTATGGCAGGTCATTCACGCAGAAAAAGAAGAGCTGGCGGCATAAAGGTGTTGCCATGTTGGGGTTTTTGATGTACTTTCCCCATAATGCACAAATAACGCGTAACGCTCTCGAAACCCTGAGCCCGGCCATTGGCCGGGTTTTTTTCTCCAGCCAAAAGGAATTTGAGTAGAATCGGTAACTCATACGACTTCTATTTTTTGGCTGGAGGCATGTGTGCCGCATAAAGACCTTCGGGTAGACGATAATGTCTCTGCCGACATATCTGACCACCCTAAAGATATTTTTTTCGCTGCTGTCGAAACGACTCGCATGCCGATGATCGTTACGGACCCCAATTCGCCAGACAACCCGATAATCTTCGCCAATCAAGCTTTTTTGGAGATGACGGGTTACGAGCACGACGAGATTTTTGGCAAAAATTGTCGTTTTCTTCAAGGGGTGGATACGGATAGGAACGTTGTAACTTCGATCAGGAACGCCATAAAAGCGAAGCAAGAGTTCTCTACTGAGATTCTGAATTACAGAAAAGATGGCAGCAGCTTTTGGAACGCGCTGTTTATATCTCCTATACATAATGAGAAGGGCGATTTGATTTATTTCTTTGCTTCGCAGTTGGACGTGAGCCGACGACGCGATGCGGAGGAAGGACTGAGACAGGCCCAGAAAATGGAAGCACTTGGCCAACTCACTGGCGGGATTGCGCATGATTTCAACAATCTCCTTCAAGTCATAGGTGGCTATGTCGATCTTATTGGTAGTGCTGTCGATAAGCCTGAGGCAAATCTAGAGCGGATCAAAAAAAGCGCTTTCCACGCAAAATCTGCAGTCGAGAAGGCCAGTACACTGACGAAGCAGTTGTTGGCTTTTTCCCGAAAGCAGAAACTGCAAGGTCGAGTTCTAAATTTAAACACTCTGGTTGGGCTCGTTGAACCGCTGATTGAGCGGACATTCGGAAGTGCAGTTAGGATTGAATTCGACCTAGAGGATTCGCTACAAAATTGCCGAATCGACCCTACTCAAGCGGAAATGGCGCTCCTGAATATCTTTATCAATGCGCGTGATGCACTGATAGGTCGAAATAATCCGAAAGTTTTCATCGAAACAAGAAACGTCAGTATTCGCGACTTGGCCACATCTTACGAAGGGCTTTTTCCTGGATCTTATGTAAGCGTATCCGTGACGGACAACGGCATCGGTATGCCTTCAACAATTCGCGATAGGGTGATGGATCCTTTTTTTACCACCAAAGATGAGGGCAAAGGATCTGGATTGGGTTTGTCTATGGTTTATGGTTTTGCAAAGCAGTCTGGCGGGGTAGCTCGAATCTATTCAGAAGAGGGTATTGGCACAACCCTTCGCTTGTATTTCCCTGTTGATGCGGCTTCTGTTACGCCGGAGGAGAATAGGCAGAAATCAGATTATGAGGACGGTACTGAAAAGGTCCTGATCGTAGAGGATCGTCCAGACGTTGCTGAGCTAGTTAAAATGGTGCTTGAGGATTACGGGTACACCACTGAAATATCGCTGAATGCCCGTGAGGCGTTAAAGCGATATGAAGCCGGCGAAAAGTACGATCTTCTTTTCACAGATCTCATCATGCCTGGCGGCATGAACGGGGTGATGCTGGCGAGAGAGGTCAGAAGGCGCATGCCGAAGACTAAGGTGTTGCTGACTACAGGTTACGCAGAAAACTCTATCGAGCGTACAGATGCAGGCGGGTCAGAATTTGAAGTCATCTCAAAGCCATATCTGCCTCATGACCTTGCTCGTAAAGTCAGGCAGATCCTAGATTCTCCTGGTGGCATTTGATTCTTTTGATTTGAAGATCATCTACCGTGCGGATTTTGGGCTTCCGGATGAGGTTTTTCCTCACAGCCCGGCATTAATGTCGGGTTTTTTGTGGGCTAGTGTTAGGACGTCACCGATTCCATGGCTGCCTCACCGGAGGCACGGATGCTGATTAGGTGATGATACTGTGGTCAGTTAGAACTCTGGCAGCCAATCCCGTTGTCTTTTCAAGATAGGCGTGACAGGAACGAAACGATTGATGCATTCGGGGCGCCGACACCAGGATCGTCTTTGGCAGACAGCGAGGAAAGACGCGAGCACCTATTCAAGGCCTCGACATTGATCGAGGCCTTTTCGTTTTCGGCTCCACCACACCCATTGCTCCGAGCTGGGAGTGCTGTGTGAGCCGATTCAATTCCGCAGGTCATGGCCTGTCGTATCCCTAACTCCCTGACGGGGAGGAACCGAGATGTCCAACATGCCAGACAAACCAGACACCTGGGCGATAGCGCTTGCGTGGTTGAGCCAGCATTCGCCAATCCTCTATGCGGCAGCGTTGTCCTGTGCGATGGCTGTCCTGCGAATCACCTACGGCGGCGGCACACGTCGCCAGATGATCGTGGAGGGCGCCATCTGTGGCGGCCTGGCCCTGACCATAATCAGCGGGCTTGAGTTCTTTTCGCTCCCGCAGAGCATGGCCACCTTCGTCGGCGGCTGGGTTGGCTTCCTTGGCGTAGAGAAGATCCGGTCCATTGCTGACCGGGTGACTGACTTCAAGCTGCCAGGCCGTAAGGCTGAGTAATCTGCGCCACGTTTTCGAATGTGCCCAATCGTGGCGCGGAACAATGAGGAACCACCCATGGACAACCAGCACCAGAAAATCACCGGCTACCGCGACCTGAGCCAGTCTAAGATCGACGGTATGAACTCTATCAAGGCGCTCGAAGCTGACGCCGGCGAGCTGTTCAAGCAGATCGGCCGTATTGAGGGTGTAGACCCGCGATTGCTGGCCCTGGCCAAGACCAACCTACAACAGGGTTTCATGTGGTTCGTGCGCTCGATCGCCAAGCCAGCCGACCTGTTCGCCTGATTCGCTCTCCAGCCACTATAGCTCCGCGTTCGCCCAATCATACGAACGCGGATATCTGTTGCCGAGTTGGTGTCAGGCGCGGTTCAAGTTATGGAACCACGTCGGGTAAAAGTTGCTCAGGACAAACTGGATGATTGAACCTGGTACTGTGAAGCAGCGCTCACGATCGCTGAAAGGCATGCAACCATCTTGGCCGTTAATGATTTCTAGGTGGCGATCCATTCCTTCCGAAAGCTCCTTAAAGAAGGACTCGTCCGGAAGAAAATCGACGAAAACAAGATTGTCGTAGGTCAATTTGAGCGTTTTCCTTGCGGTGTCAAGCTCGCTACTAGATGCGCGGCGCGGTTCATTAAGCACGATTTTGGCCGCAAAGAAATTGGCAATACAGTTTGTGAGCTTTTGCTGATCAATCTGCGTGTTGTTCTCTTGCATGTGGTGGCTCTCTGTGAGGTTGGAGGGGGTAGCATGTAGTAACTGCATGCGCCCAACTTGAAACCATATCAATCCTAATCCGAACGGGGTTTGACCAGGCTCAAGGGATCTCTTTGGCGCGGTGAAGCTGGCCGAGCAGGCGTCGATTTGCTGCTGCATGGCGGAGAAGGGTAGGTATGCCGCAGGTGAGTGCGGCACGGGTCTATCACTTCACTTTCAATGCTTCTTGGATTTGATCCGCATACTTTGAAAGCTGCTCAAACTCGTAGCTCAGATTGATGGGCGCGCCGCCAGCGGCAGAGGCGGCAATCACCTCAAGTGCCGCTGCCACTGCATGCGTGCGGGTATACGTTGGAATCGTTTGATCATCTCCTGCAGCGACTGTGTGTTTGCCTACGTCTGTCATTGAAGCACCCTCATAAAGTTGATACCCACCAATACCGGCAACGCGCCACTATTTCAAGCTCCAGGTGATTCATGGACAGGCCATTCCCTCCATCTTCACTGCTTGAGCTGTCTGACCTATCCGACTTCGGTATCCGCCTAACACCTGCACCTGAAGTGTGGGAATGGCTCCAAGCCGAGATCCTCGCAGACACCGGCAGCATTCACAACGAAGACCATGCCCACCTACTGGATGCAGACATCCGGGTCATGTGGGCGTCGTCGGCTTTCGAGAAGCAGGGCCGCACCGTCTTGGGCCAGGCCGAGCAGGTAGCGTTCCGTGCCGGCGGCTGGCAGAAAGCCCGGATGGAGCAACAAATGCGTGATTGGTTCGGTGAAGTGCCAGCCTTCATCATCACACTGGCTGCCGACTATTGCGCACAGTGCAGCGACCTTGAGTTCTGCGCCCTCATCGAACACGAGCTGTATCACCTGGCGCACGCGACCGACAAGTACGGTCAGCCAGCATTCACCCAAGACGGTGCACCGAAGATCAAGCTGCAGGGCCACGACGTGGAAGAGTTCGTCGGTGTCGTCCGCCGGTACGGTGCAAGCCCTGACGTTCAAGCGTTGGTGGATGCTGCAAACAGTCCTGCTGAGGTGGGGAAATTGAACATTGCGAGGGCCTGCGGAACCTGTCTGCTCAGATCGGCCTGACCCCTGACAGACCTAAGACGGAATTTACCCTATGGCAGCCCTGAACAGTGAGGTGAAAGGCTTCATGGTTCAGGCCTTGGCGTGCTTTGACACACCATCCCAGGTTGCTGCAGCTGTCCGAGAGGAGTTCGGCATTGAGGTGACCCGTCAGCAGTGCGAGGCCCAAGACCCGACCAAGCGCGCCGGGAGAGACCTGGCAAAGAAATGGGTGACCCTGTTCCACGATACCCGCAAGCGGTTCCGCGAAGAGACAGCTGACATCCCGATCGCCAACCGCGCCTTCCGCCTCCGCGCCATGAACCGCTTTGTGGAGAAGGCCGAGACGATGAAGAACATCGGCTTGGCCATGCAGATCCTGGAGCAGGCCGCGAAGGAGACCGGTGACATCTACGTGAACCGGGCCCGGAAGGAAGAAGCCGGCGACGAACCACTGATCCCGACCCGCATTCAGGTCGACGTGGTGGATGCGAGGAAGCCGAATGCCGAGCCTTAACGTTCCGCAGGCTCAGTTCCTCACGCTGCCCCACAAATTCCGTGCGTTCGTTGCCGGGTTCGGCTCAGGTAAGACCTGGGTAGGCTGCTCGGCACTGAGCAAGCACTTCATGGAGTGGCCCGGCGTTAACGCTGGCTACTTCGCACCGACTTACCCGCAGATCCGGGACATCTTCTATCCGACCATGGATGAGGTGGCCTACGACTGGGGGCTGAAGACCAAGATCAACCAGGCGAACCACGAAGTTCACATCTACAGCGGCCGGCAGTACCGCGGCACTGTGATTTGCCGGTCGATGGAGAAGCCGCAGACGATTGTCGGTTTCAAGATTGGCCATGCCCTGGTGGATGAGCTGGACGTGCTAACAGCCGTCAAGGCACAGCAGGCCTGGCGCAAGATCATCGCCCGGATGCGCTACAACTTGCCCGTGCTGAAGAACGGGGTGGACGTCACCACGACGCCGGAGGGCTTCAAGTTCGTCTTCCTGCAGTTCGTGAAGCAGCTGCGCGACAAGCCGTCGCTCAAGGAGATGTACGGCCTGGTGCAGGCCAGCACCTTCGACAACGAGCTGAACTTGCCGGAGGACTACATCGCCTCCCTGATGGAGTCATATCCGCCGCAACTGATCATGGCGTACCTCAAAGGCCAGTTCGTCAACCTGACGTCCGGCACGATCTACACCGCCTACGACCGTAAGCTTAACGGATGCTTCGATACCGTGCAGCCCGGTGAGCCACTGTTCATCGGGATGGACTTCAACGTCGGCAAGATGGCGGCGATTACCCATGTTAAGCGTGACCAGGGGCTGCCCAGGGCCGTGGATGAGCTGATCGACGGCTACGACACGCCCGACATGATCCGCCGCATCAAAGAGCGCTACTGGCAGCACGACGGCAACGACTTCAAGAAGACCTGCGAGATCAGGATCTACCCGGATGCCTCGGGTGATTCACGTAAGTCCGTAAACGCCAGCATTACCGACCTGGCCATGCTCAAACAGGCTGGGTTCTCGGTCATCGCTCCAGCGGCAAACCCGCCGGTGAAAGATCGAATCAACGCAATGAACGCCGTCTTCTGCAATGCGCAGGGCGAGCGACGCTACCTGATCAATTCGCTCACCTGCCCGACCTATGCCGATGGCCTAGAACAACAGGTGTGGGGCGCGAACGGGGAGCCAGACAAAACCGCCGGCATCGATCACGCAAATGACGCCGGCGGCTACTTCATCCACCGCGAGTACCCGATCATCAAACCGGTCACCGCTATCAAAATGGGATACGCCCGATGAGCAATGACGTCTCCTTCAAACGGGCGGAATACACGGCAGTGCTGGATCGCTGGGCGACCGTTCGCGACGTTTGCGCGGGCCAGCATAGTGTTGTCGATCGGCTGCCGTACATCAACGCACACGACAAGTCGCCGGAGAATCAGGACCGGAATCGGGCTTACCGCGAGCGCGCGGTGTTCAAGAACGCCACTGGGCACACCCGAAACGGTTTGCTTGGCCTGGCCTTTCACAAAGACCCAACGCTGACGGTTCCGAAGAAGTTGGAATACCTGCAGGACAACGCCAATGGATCAGGGGTGAGCATCTACCAGCACTCCCAGGGCACGCTTGAAAAGGTGCTTGAGGCTGGCCGGCATGGACTGTATGTCGACTATCACCAGGACGACGGTATCGGCGGGCACTCTGTGATTCTCTCCTACTGTGCTGAAGACATCATCAACTGGCGCACGGGCATGGTGAACGGTCACAGCGTGCTGACGCTGGTGGTGCTGCGCGAGTCGCCGGAGATACCGGATGGTTTTGGCTACAAGACAGCTGAGCAGTACCGGGAACTGGCGCTGGAGGATGACGGCTTTGTTTGCCGCGTCTGGCGCCGGTCCGGGCCGAAAGGTGGTGGGCCGCTGACTGTCATCGAAGAATTCAAGCCAGAAGGCGTTACGGGGCGCCTCAAAGAGATTCCGTTCACCTTCGTCGGTGCACAGAACAACGACCCAAGCATCGATGAGTCGCCTCTGTATGACATAGCCATGATCAACCTGGGCCATTACCGGAACAGCGCCGACTACGAAGACAGCGTCTTCTGGTGCGGTCAGGCCCAGCCGTGGATCAGCGGGCTCGATGAGTCCTGGCGCGACTGGATGGAGAAGAACGGCATTTATGTCGGCTCCCGAGCCCCCATGATGCTGCCCGTTGGTGGCGCATTCGGTTACGCGCAGCCAGCGCCCAATACGCTGGTTAAGGAGGCCATGGCCGACAAGAATCAGATGATGATCGAGCTGGGTGCCCGGATGGTGGTGGCATCGCTTGCGACCAAGACCGCAACCGAGTCCCGTGGCGACCAATCGGCGTCCACTTCGGTGCTCGCAGGCTGCGTGGCAAACGTCAGCGAGGCCTACACCCGGGCAATCATGTGGTGCTGCGCTTACATGGGCATCACCGACAAGAAAGTCGCCTATCAGGTCAATCAAGAGTTCGTCGAGCTGACGGCCGATCCGCAGATGATCACGGCCTTGGTGGGCTTGTGGCAGAACGGCGGCTTTGCGAAAGCGGACCTTCGAGCATATCTGCGCAAGCTTGGACTGATCGCGCCAGAGCGAACTGACGAACAGATCGACGGCGAGCTGGAAGAGCAGGGCGATGGACTGGGCCTGGACGACGAGGACATAGTAGATGGCGGCGAACCAAGCAATACTTGACGCAACCATCCGGCACGCTGTCTTTCTCGAAAAGCTCAAGGCTGGGGAGGTGGGCAAGTTCGCTCCCTTTCTCAAGGAGATTGACCGCTCGATCCGTGACCGGCTCACCCAGTCGGACCTGACCGAGTACAACGTCAAACGTCTTGAAGCACTGCTGAAGGAAGTGGATAGCCTGCTGCTGGGCATTTTCGACAGGTACAGCGCGCAACTGAACCTCGACTTGGTGGACATCGCCAACTACGAGGCCGAGTTTGAAGCGACCAGCCTTGCAAGGTCGGCGCCGGTTGGCGTGTCGCTCGACGTCGTGGCTCCGACGGCCGCTGCAATCCGTACCGCAGTGCTGACGAACCCGCTCAGTGTGCGCGGCACCGGTGGTGGGAAGCTGTTGAAAGCCTTCATCAAGGGTTGGACCGGCGCCGAGCGAGAGCGCGTCACCGGCACGATCCGGCAGGGCTTCTCCGAAGGGCAGACGAACTTCCAAGTCATCCGCAACATCCGTGGTACCAAAGCGGCTGGGTACAAAGACGGCATCCTCGCCATCACCAACCGCAATGCCAGCACGGTCGTGCACACCGCGATTCAGCATGTGTCGTCCCAGGCGCGGATGGAGGTGGCCAAGACCAATACGGATATCGTCGAAGAGATTCAAATTATCGCTACGCTAGATAGCAAAACTGGCGATCAGTGCCGCTCGCTGGACGGGCGACGATTTCCGGTCAGATCCGGGCCTCGTCCGCCGTTCCATCCGAATTGCCGAACAAGCTTCGTCCTGCTGACCAAGCTCAGTGCCATGTTCGCCAAGGGCGCTACCCGTGCCTCAGTAGGCGCCAATGGCGGCCAGCAGGTAAGTGCCGACCTCGATTATTACCACTGGCTCCAGCAGCAGCCGGCTTCGTTCCAGGACGCTGCTATCGGCCCAGTCAGGGCCAAGCTCTTCCGGAATGGAGGGTTGACGGTCGAGCGCTTCGCCGAACTGCAACTGGACCGCAACTTCTCGCCGCTAACACTGAAACAGATGAAGGGCTTGGAGCCTCTGGCGTTCGAACGCGCCGGAATTTAACCGAACACATTCATTCAGCCGGCCTTGAGCCGGTTTTTTTATGTCCGTCAGGCGGGCAAAACATACTCAAGGGGTGCATCAACGTGGCAGACGAAAACGAAATCGACCTGGAAAACCCGGCAATCAAGGCCGCTATCGCGACTGCCGTTGAAGCATCCGTTTCCGGTTTGAAAACCAAGAACTCGGAACTGCTGGGCAAGCTGAAGGAAACCTCCGGCAAGCTGACTCAGTTCGAAACCCAGTTTGAAGGCATCGACATCGACGCCGTCAAGGGCCTGCTCAGCCGTGCGGGCCAGGACGAAGAAACCAAGCTTCTGACCGAGGGCAAGGTGGACGAGGTCTTTAACCGCCGCACCGAGCGCTTGCGTGGCGACTACGACAAGCAGTTGAAGACCATCAGTGAGCGCGCCGAGAAGGCTGAGTCCTTCGCTGCCAAGTTCCAGGGCAAAGTCCTGGGCGACTCGGTACGCGGTGCAGCGCTGAAAGCCGGCGCTCTGCCAGAAGCAACAGACGACATCATCCTGCGCGCCAAAGGCGTGTTCACCCTTAACGAAGATGGCGATGCAGTCGCCGTTGATGAATCCGGCCAGGTCATCCTCGGTAAGGACGGCAAGACCCCTCTGACTCCGCTCGAATGGGCCGAGTCTCTGCGCGAAAGCGCACCTCATCTGTGGCCAAGGGCTTCAGGGACATTTGCCCCGGGCGGGGGTGGCGGCAAGGCTGCATTTAAGCGCTCCGAAATGACCTCCGAGCAGAAGCGCGACTTTCAGCGTAAGCACGGCCAAACCGCATATCTCGCATTGCCCAAGTAAGGGGATTGACCCATGGCTACAACCGTTAACAGCGACCTGATCATCTACAACGATGAGGCGCAAACCGCATACCTCGAGCGTGTCCAGGACAACCTGGATGTGTTCAACGCATCGTCCAACGGCGCGATGGTGCTGGACAATGAACTGATCGAAGGCGACTTCCGCAAGCGCGCGCTATACAAGCTGAACGGCTCTTTGGAACACCGAGACGTTAACTCTGACGGCAAGGTAACTGCCAAGAAGATCAGTGCCGGGGAAGCTGTTGGCGTCAAAGCTCCCTGGAAGTACGGCCCGTATCAGACCACCGAAGAGGCGTTCAAGCGCCGCGGTCGTCCGGTCGAGGAGTTCTCCCAGATCGTCGGCGCCGACGTAGCAGACGCTACCCTGGAAGGCTTCATCCAGTATGCAACTGCTGGCCTGCGTGCCGCCATCGGCTCCAACGCTGACATGGTGGTCTCGGCCAACATCGAAACCGATGGCAAGAAGACGCTGACCCGCGGCATGCGCAAGTTTGGCGACAAGTTCGGCCGAATTGCGTTGTGGGTCATGCACTCCAGCGCTTACTTCGACATCGTGGACGAAGCGATCACCAACAAGATCTACGAAGAAGCTGGCGTCGTGATCTACGGTGGCCTGCCGGGCACCCTGGGGAAGCCGGTACTGGTGACCGATACGGCGCCGGCGGATGTGATCTTCGGCCTGCTGCCAAACGCTGTGACTATCACCGAGTCGCAGGCACCGGGCTTCCGTTCGTACGAAGTTAACGACGAAGAGAACCTGAGCATTGGCTACCGTGCGGAAGGCACCGTGAACATCGACGTGCTGGGTTATAGCTGGAAAGCCACCACTGGCGGTTCCAACCCAACCCTGGCCGCTGTCGGCTCCGCTGCAAACTGGGTCAAGCACGCGGGCAGCAACAAGGTCACCGCCGGCGTGATGATCAAGCTCACTGCGACGCCTCCTGCCTCTGGCGGCTAAGTCTCAAACTCAACGCGCGGTCAGCGATGGCCGCCTTGGAGAAACACATGGAATTGACTTACAGCAACCAACTCTCCGGCTTCGACCCGGAGAAGCGTTACCGCAACCCGGAACACTTCGACAAACCAGAAGCGGGAGTGACCAGTGTGCTGGTAATCGGCCATTGGCCGAGCGTTGTTGATGCGTACGAATCGGCCGGCATTGACGTGTCGGTGAAGGAGGCAAAGCAGGTACAGATTGTTGGCGCCGCCAATCAGGTCGAACTGGAAAAAATCATCGCAGCTTTGCGTGCTGAGCATGGATCGATCCAGATCCTTGTTGACGGGCTGGAAGCTGGCGAAATCCATCGTCCAAAGTCCGGCGACCTGGCGTTGCACTTGTTTGACGTGCTGAGCACCATCCACGCTTCGGCTGGAGAGCTGACCACAGAGCGTGACGACCTGGTCCTGACTGTCGATGCACTGCGCGAAGAGATAGAGACGCTGAAGAAGGTCTCGATCACGTCGCAGGCTGATGAGGCCGGTGAAATCGCCGCGCTGAAAGCAACGCTTGATGAAGCCAGGGTCCAGTATCGGGCCAACGCTTCGAAAGAATCCCTGGAAAAGCTCGTAGCTGAGCTGGCCAAGACCTGATAATGCTGGCTACCGGTGGCGCGGTAGCCAATCTCAAACAATTCCAGCGAGTTGACGCATGACACTCATCATTGAGGACGGCACCGGCAAGCCTGACGCCGAAAGCTACGCAAGCGCTGAAGACCTTGCCCGGTATGCCGTGAAATTCGGCACGGTCATCCCCGCAGGCGTCCCGGAGCAGGAAGCATTGCTGCGCCGGTCCGCCTTGGCGATGGATGGCATGACCTGGAAAGGCCGCAAGATGAGCAGCGAGCAGGCGTTGTCCTGGCCGCGCCGGGAAGTGCTGCTGGATCGCGAGATCAAGCCGAACAACTACCTCCCGGCACGGATTCAGTATGGACAGATGGCCCTGGCCGCTGAGATCCATCAGGACGATATCGACCCCGTGGAAAAGCGCAAAGGCGCGGTAACGCTAGAGCGCGTCGAGGGCGCGGTCACTCGCGAGTACGCGACGATCTCCAACACCAGCAATCGGCTATTGCCTGCTGCACCGGACCGGCCAAGCGCAACGCAGTTTGCCGACTACCTACAAAAGCGCGGGCTGTTCGCAATCCGCGCATAGCCGCAACGGAGTCCACATGGCCTTCTACGACGAAATGGCCGTGATGGCTCTGGAGATGATCACAGAGTTCGGCCAGCCCGTGACGATCAGCAAGACTGAGCCGGGCGAGTACGACCCGGAGACGGGCGGTGAGTCGCCAGGCGACACCGTGGAGCAAACCGCCCAAGGCATCATGCTCGACTTCACCGGCCAAGAATTCCAGAGCAACAGCCTCATCAGGCAGGGCGACAAGAAGCTCAAGATCGCCGCGCAGGGATTGGCCTGGGTGCCGGGTCTGCTCGACAAAGTGGTCGCTCAGGGGCGCACATGGTCAATCGTGCCGCCGCTGAAAGAGGTCAACCCTGCCGGTACGCCGATCCTGTATGAGTTGCAGGTGCGGTCGTGACGCACAAATACTCGGGTATGAACGGCAGCTTTGCCGAGAATATTCGCGACTTCGCCGAGCGAGCGAAGGTTGGTATAGACGCGACCATCCGCGAGATCGTCATCGAAATCGGAAGCAGCGTTATCCGCATGTCACCGGTGGGCAATCCAGAGATCTGGGCTGAGAACGTCGTTCACCGACAGGCGAACAAGCGGGCCGCCGATGACTACGATTTCAAGGTCGCGGTCCGCAACACGATCATCAACCTCAACGAGTCGAATTTCACGAAGGCCGGCAAGCTGCGGCGCGGCGTGAAATATGCCAAACCCCTGACAAAGACAGAGCGCGACCAGAATTTCAATGTGAATGGCCTGGTAGCGGGCAAGGATTACGTAGGTGGGCGGTTTCGTGGGAACTGGCAGTTTTCCATCGGTACGCCGGCGGAGGGCACCCTTGATCAGGTCGACCCGGTTGGTGGTGTAACGCTGGCGAAGCTGCGACTACAGGTCCAGGCGCTCACGGCTGGCGAGACAGCCTACATTGTGAACAATCTTCCGTACGGCGTCCCGCTGGAGTATGGGCATTCAACCCAGGCGCCCGGCGGCATGGTCCGAATCACTCTGGCCCGCTACCAGCAGATCGTCGACGAAGCCACTAGGAACAACCAGGTATGAGCCACGCCATCATTGCGTCCATTTACGAGGCCAAGCTGATTGCCTGGAGCAAGGCCCGGACGGAACCCATCAAGGTCGCGTTCGAAAATACTCAGTACGACCCGGCGGATGCTGAGACTTATCTGCGGGCGTTCATGCTCCCGGGCGACACCGATAGCAATACGCTTGCTGGCGACCACCGCGTTTTCATCGGCGTCTATCAGGTCAGCATCGTGGCCCCGGCCGGCACCGGCAAGACCAAGACGAACCCACTTGTGGCTGAGTTGACCACACTATTCCCGCTTTATGCGCGAGACACAAAGGCAGGCCTCACTGTCGTTACTATGTCGCCGGTTGATACTGGTCCGGGCATTCCTGATCCGCCCACATATACCGTGCCGGTGTGGTTCGAGTATCGAGCTGACATCGGCACCTGAATACGCCCGTTGGGCAAACCCCGAAACCCGCCTCTGCGCGGGTTTTGTCATTTCTGAAAAGAGGAAACACCCATGGCCGGCATCCAAATGCCTAACGGCGCCACCCTTGAGATTGCATCGACTTACGGCGTTGCAATCCCGTTCACTGCGCTGACCAATGCCAATCCGGCAATCGCAACTGCTGCGGCGCACGGCCTGGCCGAAGGCGATGTTGTCGCCGTCAATTCTGGCTGGACTCGTCTCGATGGCCGAGGCGTTCGCGTGGGGGTAATTGCCAGCGGAACCTTCGCCCTGGAAAGCGTGAACACTACCAACGTTCAGCAATACCCGGCCGGCTCCGGTATCGGCTCTGTCCGCGAGGTGACGGCCTTCACTGAGATCTCGCAGGTAACCGAAATGAACTCGGCCGGTGGCGATCAGCAGTTCCTTACCTTTGGTTTCGTGGCTGACGACAACGACCGCCAGATGCCTACCACCAAAAACCCGATCACGCTGACTTACACCGTCGCTGACGATCCGTCCAAGCCCTATGTGGCTGTATGCGAGGCGGCGGACGACGATAAGCAGCCTCGTTTGCTCCGCCTGAACCTCCCGGGTGGTAGCAGCATTATCTACAACGGCTATGTGTCGATCACCGCGACGCCGACCATGTCACGCAACAGCCTGATGACCCGTGTTATCAGCGTTGCCCTGACTGGCCTTCCAACTCGCTACGCGGCCACGGTGTAACCGGTGGCCAAGTTTAAGCTGATCCAAAAGCCGACGTTCAAGGCAGAGGTGTTGATCCAACGGGCTGGCTATAACGCTGAGAAGGTAGAGTTCGAGTTCAAGTACCTGGACCGCACCGCACTTGCCGAGCTTTACACCAGCTGGAACGAGCGGCACGACGAGTTGGGCAAGCAGGTCGGCGACATGGACCTGAAAGCCTTCACCGCCGCGCAGATCGCTCTGCAAGCCGATCAACTGCTCGATGTGGTCGTCGGCTGGGATATCGAAGAAAAGTTCACGCCTGAAAACGTGCGCATCCTCGTCAACTCGATCAACTCAGCCCCCAAGGCTGTGCTGAACGCTTACGCCGAAGCCTTTAGCGAAGCCCGCCTGGGAAACTCCTAAGCGCTTCGCGCGCACTGTATGAGCCAGGGCCGTCAGATGCAGATCTGATGGCCTTCGGTTTATCGCGCCAGGACATCCCCGACAGGGAAGTCGGAATCTGGCCCGACAACTGGGAGGCCTTCAAAGTCTTCGAGGCCATGAGCACCCAGTGGCGCACAGGCGCGTGCGGCGCAACAGGCATGGACTACAGCGTTCTCTCCGGTGTGATTCGGATGTGCGGCGTACCGATCAGCCAGCGACAAACCATTTTCAGCGACTTCCGGCGGATGGAGGCTGAAGCCCTGCAGGTGATGGCGGAACAGAGAGAAAACAAATGAGCACCAATTTCGCTTCCCTGGGTATCGCGGTCGAGTCGTCGCAGGCCGCAAAGGCTGCTGATGATCTGGATAAACTGGTCGATTCCGCTGAAGGCGCCCAGAAGGCCATTGATGACTTGGGCAAAACAGGCGAAGGCCTGGCCAACACCGGTAAAAAGGTTTCCCAGGCAGAAGCGCACATTGCGCAAGGCATCGATAAATCGACGGCGGCAAGGGACCGTCAAGCTGGGGCAAGTCGCAAAGCAACTGACAGCGCAGTAGCGGAAATCTCCGTCATCAGTCAGCTCGACAAGGCGATGACGGGCAATATCTCAAGCATGGAGTCACTGGTTAATGCCGAAGGTTTGCTGGAGCGCGCCCGCAAGGGCGGCTTGGTCACCATCGAGGAGCAGGCGAAGTACCAGGATCACCTGGGTAAGGCCTACGACAAGATTGAAAAGGCGGAAGCCCAAGAGCTGGTCCAGAAGCAAAAGCTGATCGAGGCTGAGAATCGCCAGATTGAGGCATTGAAGCGCACCGTCAACGGTATTGATCCAGTGACCTCCAAGTTGGCGAAGCTGGAGGCTCAGGAGAAGGCGCTAAACGACCTGCATAAAACGGGTCAGATCGACGCCGACCGTTACAACGAAGCCTTGGCCAAGATCGGCAAGGATAGGGCAGGGCTCACCGAGGCAGCCGGTGCATTCGACAAACTGAAGCTCGGCACCCGCCAGGCTCAGGAAAACGTAATGCAGCTCGTCAACGCCATTCAGGCTGGCGACCTGGGTAGCGGGGCGCGAGCCATTGCTCAATTGGGCGCCGGCGCTGGTGAGTCAGCGAAAAGCCTTGCAGGGATGCTGATCCCGGCCGGCCTTTTGGTCGCTGTAATTGGGTCGCTGGGCTACGCCTACTTCGATGCGATGAAGCAGGCGCGCGAGTTCAATGCCGCGATCAATGGCGGTACGAATGGTGCTGGGCAGACCATCGCCAGACTGAAGGACATGGCCGACGGCGCCGGGCGCGTCACCGGCAACCTGTCCGGCGCCCGCGAGGCAGTCGTTTCGCTTGCATCCGGAGCAGCTACTAGCGGTACGCAGATGCGTAATCTGGCTGAAGCTGCTGCGGCCGTGAGTGAAGTAACCGGGCAGGGCGCTGGCGAACTTGCCAAGTCCTTTGCCAACGCTGGCGATACAGCAACTGAAGCCGCCAGCAAGATCAGCAGTCAGTACGGATTGATCACCCTTGAGCAGTACCATGTGATCAAGGGGCTGGATGACCAGGGCGACAGCCAGCGTGCCCTGGATGTGCTCAGCGAAGATTTGAATCAGGCCGCCTTGACGCGCCTGAAGACCTACCGCGAGTCTTTGTCCGACGTAGAGCGCGATTGGGACAACATCAAGAACGCCATCAAGGGCGCTTACGCCGAAGTCCGGTCGGAGATATTCCCAGATCTGGCAAAGCAGATCGAGATCACTCAGCGAGTGCTGGATACGCGCAAGGGCGGAGGGTTTGCGGGGGCCATCTCTAACGGGCTGAGTTCTTTGAACTCGGCTCTTGGTCTTGGCACCGGTGAGCATGACGACTCAACTGAGGCGCTTGAGAAAAAACTTTCTGAACTCAAGGCCAGACAGGCGGCAAGCGCTAATCTGGCAATCGCCACGGGTGAAAACACCGATGCGAACCAGAAGGCTATAGATGCTCAGAAAGCTCTGGACGCGCAACTCGATAACGTCAACCCACTGGCAAAGCGCCAGGCGGGACTGAAGAAGCTCAACGACCAGTTCCGGGCGCTATATGAGAGTGCCGAGAAAACCGGTCAGAAGTCGCCGCTGCTCGATGGTGTCAACTACGACGGCAGCAAGTTCTCTGGTGGCGCTTACGACACGCTGGTTAAAGGACTCGAAGACAAGAACAAAGACCCGAAAGGCGCCTCTAGCCAGGTCGACCTGACCAGCTTCAATATCGCCAAGAACGACCTGACCGCAATCACCGACACCTACAAAAACTACCAGAAGGAACTGGAGGCCGCGCAGAAGGCCGGGCTTGTCTCCGAAGCTGACTACCTGCTCCGTCGCCAGGCGCTGATAGGCAACGAGCGTGACCAGGTGACGGCAGCCTACGAGGCCGAGATCTCGGCCCTGGAAGCTACCAAGGCCAAGAAGACGACATCGGCCGCGCAAAGTATCCAGCTTGACCAGAAGATCGCTGATGCGCGCGCAGGGATGGTCAAGGCGCAGAAAGACGCTGACAGCCAGCTTGAAGTGCTGGCGACCAATGAGACCGGGCGTCTGGCAAAGCAAGAGCGGGCGATCAGCTCCTACGTGCAAGCATTGGGTCAGCAACAGCGCGCCCTGGAGCTCGCTGGGCAGCGTTCGGTATTGGGCGTGGGGCAGGGTGACCGCCAAAATGCACTTAACGGTGAGTTGAACAGCCAGCAAGACCGGTTTGCTCAGCAGTCGCTGGACCTGGAAAACCAACGCTCCGATCCTTCTCGGAACATGTCGGACGAAGAGTTCGCCCGCAAGTCGCAAGCTCTCGCAGATGCGAATAAGAAGGCTACCGACCAAATCCGGCAGAACTACGCGGATGTGGAGGCAGCCCAAGGCGACTGGACGAAGGGCGCGACATCGGCCTGGGCCAACTACCTGGATTCGGCGCAGAACGTAGCAGGGCAGACCAAGAGTCTATTCGGCAATGCGTTCAGTTCCATGGAAGATGCAGTAGTCAACTTCGCCACGACTGGTAAGTTCTCGTTCGCTGACTTCACGAAGTCGGTTCTCGCGGACCTGGCGCGCATTGCTACCCGGCAAGCAGCCTCCGGGCTTCTCGGCTCACTTGTAGGGCTCGGTATATCTGCCGCTGGCTCGTACTTTGGCGGCGGGGCTACCACGTCAGCAGGCTCGACCGCGGCAGGGTACAGCCCTGATGTTTTGGCGGGCTGGTCTGGCGTTACCCAGGCCAATGGCGGCGCTTGGTCGGGCGGTGTGCAAATGTTCGCCGACGGGGGAGCCTTCACCAACACCATCGTCAGCAAACCCACCGCATTCGGTATGGCCAACGGCAAAACTGGTGTAATGGGTGAGGCCGGGGAAGAGGCGATTATGCCGCTGAGCCGAACGTCGAGCGGCAAGCTCGGCGTAATAGCAATGGGTGGCGGCGGGGCCGGCAGTACGCAGATCAACGTCGAGGTGCACATCGATGGCGACGGTAACGCCTCATCGAGTGCGGATACACCTGGCTATGACCTCTTCGGCAAAGAACTGGCCGCGTTCGTTGAGCAGAAGTATCAGCAGATGCGCAACAAGGACATGGGCCAGGGCGGCGTCATCAACAAAGCAATCAAGGGGCGCTGATGGCAATCGAACGATTTACGTGGGCAACAGAGAAGGGCGCTGAGGGTGAAATAACTCAGTGTGTCCGGACCAAGCAGTTTGGCGACGGATACACCCAGTCGGTGGAGGACGGAATCAACAACCGATCGCAGTCCTGGCCGGTGACCTTTACCGGGCTCAAGCCCCTCATCAAGGACATCATGGCTTTCCTCGATCGACACAAAGGGGCAAAGGGTTTCCTATGGGAGCCACCCCTGGGAGATCTGGGCCTCTACAAGTGCAACGGCTACAAGCCAGTGCACCGCGGGGGCCAGGTCTACGCTATCACCGCCACCTTCGAACAAACCTTTCATCCCTGAGACCTACCCATGGCACTGATCACGGACATCCAGAAGCTGGAGCCCGGCGGCGAAATTCGCCTGTTCGAAATTGACGGGACCGAGTACGGCGCGGATTACCTGCGCTTTCACGGCCACGCCATCCCTCACACGCCCGAGGAACTGCTGGCGTATGAAGGCTCGGAAGCGGATCTGCCGGCTAAGTCGATTTGGTGGCAGGGCGCCGAATACGCGGCCTGGCCGGTCCAGATCGAAGGAATTTCTTCCAGTAGCGACGGGACCGCCTCTCGCCCGACGTTCGCCGCCGGCAACATCAATGGGCGTGTCACAGCTCTGTGCCTGGCCTTCGAGGACCTGCTGAAGTTCAAGCTGACGGTTCGCGAGACCCTGGCCCAATACTTGGATGCGGTGAACTTTCCCGAAGGTAACCCAACTGCAGATCCGACTCAGGAGGCGCTGGAGATCTGGTACATCGACCAGAAAACTAGCGAAGACAGTGAGGCGGTGGTCTGGGAGCTGTCCTCCCCGGGCGAGATCGATAACCACGGGCTGCCTGGCCGGCAGATGACCACTTTTTGTCACTGGGCCATGACCAACGGGTACCGCGGGCCGGACTGCGGCTATACCGGCGTGGCCATGTTCGACGACGAGGACAACCCAACCGACGATCCAGCTTTGGACCAGTGTAAGGGCTGTTTGTCGTCTTGCAAGTTGCGCTTCGGTGAGAACGAAGAGCTCAATTTCGGTGGATTCCCCGCAGTTTCACTTTTGAGCAGGAGCTGATCATGCGCAAGCACATCATCGCGGCGATCCAGGCGCACGCAGCGGCCCAGTACCCGAAAGAATGCTGCGGGCTGCTGCTGGCCATCGGTCGCAAGCAGAAGTACTTCCCGTGCCGGAACATCGCCACGGATCCGAACGAAGAGTTCCGGCTCGATCCCGCGGACTACGCTGCGGCGGAAGACTTGGGCGAAGTGATCGGCATCGTTCACTCGCACCCGGACGCTACCAGCAGGCCGTCACCGCATGACTTGGCCATGTGCGAGGCTACGGCCTTGCCCTGGCATATCATTTCCTGGCCCGAGGGCGACATGCGCACGATTACGCCGACCGGCAGCACGCCGCTGCTCAAGCGACCGTTTGTTCATGGTGTGTGGGACTGTTGGGCTGTATGCGAAGAGTGGTACCAGCGCGAGTGGGGTCTTGAGTTCGAAGCCTTCCAGCGCACCGATGGCTGGTGGGAGAGGGCGGAAAACCCCAGTCTTTACGAACAGCATTACGAGGCGGCAGGCTTCGTGCGCGTAGATAGCCCTCAGCGCGGTGACATGATCGTTATGCAGGTTGGCCGGACGGTTCACCCGAACCACGCAGGCATATATCTGGGCACCGATCCGGCACTACCTGGTGAGGATGCTGCTACCTTTGGGCCTGGCCCGTTCCTGCTGCACCACCTGTACGGCAGGCCGTCCGAGATAATCGTCTACGGCGGCCCTTGGAATGACCGGACACGCCTGATCCTCAGGCACAAAGATGCGCAGAACCATAAAGTTTCCATATAGGCACAGTGAGATCGAATTCTTCAGCTTCAGAGTGTCGCAACGGCGTTGTTTAACTCCGCTTTGCGTAGCAAAACTGTTTTTCGTCGGATGCCCTCAATTTGCGCAAGGAGATGCCGATAGGATTGCTATGACCTGAGAGGCGATTTCCTATGTTCAACGCTAAGCTTAAAAAGCAGCTTCAATCACAAGAAAGCGAATTGTTTGAGCTACGCCAGCTACGCGATGGCCTGAACCGTGAAATGTTGACGTTGAGTATTGACTCGACGTTTAAAATTACGGGATGCAACGAAAACTTTGGAGCGGCGTTGGGGTACGCCCCGGATCGACTTCTAGGTCGTGCCATGGCAGAGATTGTTCCCCAGTACGTCTCCCAGTTGCCGTGCTTTCACAACTTCCGAGCAGCAGTTGTTGCAGGCAAGTCTATAACTGACGATTACAGGTACCTTCATGCTGATGGTTCATTGGTGTGGATTCATGCTCATTGGCAGCCGATCATGGATGCGAGCGGCCAATTGAGTCATGTCACTTGCTATGCGACAAATATTACGTCACGAGTCGAAAAAGCCTCAGAAAATGCTTCATTCATTGAGGCGTTATTACGTTCTACGGCGGTAATCGAGTTCGATCTCTCTGGGCATGTACTAATGGCAAACGATCAATTTTTACAAGCCATGGGTTATAGCCTGGGACAAGCGAAAGGGAGCCACCACCGTATTTTCTGTAAACCAGAACAAGTTTCTTCCCAAGAGTACAAGGATTTCTGGTCAACTTTGAACAGGGGTGAGTTCGTTGCTGGCCGATTCGAACGTATAGACAGCCGCGGCCAAACGGTATGGCTGGAGGCAACCTATAACCCGGTTTACGACACCGAAGGGAAACTTTGCAAAGTGGTTAAGTTCGCGACGGTAGTATCCGATCAGGTGGCCCGCGAGCAAGAAGTCAGCGGGGCAGCTCAAACAGCATTTGAAATATCTCAGCAAACTGATGTCAGCGCACAGCGAGGAGCAGTCGTAGTCAACGATACTATGCATACAATGCGCAAAATTGCCGTTGACATGCAGGCGGCCTCCGGGGGAGTAGAAGCGCTGGGCAAGCAGTCACTGTTGATCAGCTCCATTATTCAGACAATCAGTAGTATCGCCCAGCAAACCAACCTTTTGGCTTTAAACGCAGCGATTGAAGCTGCTCGCGCAGGCGAGCAAGGTCGAGGCTTTGCCGTTGTGGCTGATGAGGTTCGCCAGTTGGCTGGGCGCACCAGCACGGCGACTGAAGAAATCGCGTCGGTTGTTTTGCAGAATCAGAAACTGGTAGATGAAACCGTCGCGGAGATGGCAAATAGCAAATCCCAAGCCGAGCAAGGCCTTGACCTTGCCACACAGGCAGGCCAAGTCATTGTTGAAATTCAAGATGGAGCCAAGCGCGTGGTTGAGGCCGTGGGTAGGTTCGCTACGCAGGTGGCTTAGCAATTGAGTGGGCGCTATAAAACCTTCAGCTAGGGTTTGACGCTCGTCTTATTGGGAAATCATCGCAAGGAAACTTTGGCCAATGTCTCAATGCTTACAATTGGCGAAGTCAGATGCAAATATAACGTCGACTAAATGCCGGTTAACCTCTTGTGAACCCCAAGAGCCACGCATATGTGAGATTTTCGTGTTGCTTCGTTGTTGGTGATAAAGTCTTGCCATACATCAATGAGGGAACGACATGAAATTATTCGTAGGGGCGCTGGCCTTGGTTGCGCTGTCAGGATGTTCAACTCCATCAGACTTGATGGCTGGGAAGCCTGTTACGACGCAATTTACGACGAAGGATCCGCGCGCGGTCGCGTTATGTTTATATCCAGCCTGGCAGGACTACCGCTCCAATGCTGTGATGAACGAAACCACGACTGGTTATCGCATCGTTGCTGGATCTGATGCTGGACAGACGGACGACGTTTTGGATATCGAGCGCGGGAGCCAGGGTAAGGGCAGCATCGTGAAACATTACCAGCGAGCCGCATGGTCGCAAATTGGACGCGGTGGGCTTCTGCCGGCCCTTAATAGATGTATTTGAGTTCAACTTAAAAAGCCGCCTCCGGGCGGTTTTTTTTATTCCCGGAGCAAGCCATGTCAGCATTAGCAATCAACTATCAACCAATGACAACAATTTTGCTTTACGGCCAGCTACGCCAGTTCGGTAGATCATTTCGACTATCCGTTCGATCGCCAGCTGAAGCGATCAAGGCGCTATGTGTTCAGATACCAGGGTTTGAACGGTTTATCTCAAACGCCAAATCGCGCGGGATAGAGTTCGCTGTTTTCCGGGGAAAGACGGCTCTTGGCGAGAAGGAAGTAGCGTTTTCAGGCGCTGGTGACATTCGAATCGCCCCGATTATTACCGGCAGCAAGCGAGCCGGTCTTATTCAGACCATCATCGGTGCGGTGTTGATTGCTGTGTCGTTCATCCCAGGGTTTCAAGTGCTTGCCGCGCCCGGGATTGCGCTGGCGGCCGGCGGCGTAATCCAGATGTTGAGCCCTCAAGCCACGGGCCTCAAGACCAGCGCCGCACCCGAGAACACCCCCGGCTATGCCTTCGGCAGCGCCAAGAACACAACTGCCTCCGGCAACCCTGTATCCCTATGTGCAGGCCGCCGGCGCTGGGGGGGGGCGATCATCAGTGCCGCCATTTACGCCGAAGATCAGATGTAGCCAACACCCAAAAAAAACTGAAGCCGCCCCAGAGGCGGTTTTTTTATGCCTGGAGAAAAGCATGGTCGCAGCACACAAGATCGATGTTTATGGCGCCAAGGGCGGTTCCGAGAAGCCTAAAACCCCAACCGAAGCACCAGACAGCCTGCGTTCCGTCGCCATTGCGAAAATGCTCATTGCGGTGGGTGAGGGTGAGTTTGACGGTGCTCCGACCGCCAAGGACATCCTTCTCGACAATACGCCGCTGCAAGACCCGCAGGGGAACATGAACTTCCCGAACGTGAAGTGGGAGTGGCGCAGCGGGGCTGTGGACCAGTCCTATATCCAGGGCATCCCATCGGTCGAGAACGAAACAACCATCAGCACGGAGCTGCGCAGCGGCACGCCGTGGGTTCGAGCAATCACTAATACCCAGCTCTCGGCTGTACGTGTGCGCTTTGCCTGGCCTGCGCTCCAATCGGTGGACTCCGGCGGCAACATCAACGGTTACGCGATCGGATATAAGGTCGAACTGGCAACGGATGGTGGGACGTACCAGGAGGTTTTGAACGAGGCTGTGTCGGGCAAGACTACCAGCCTGTACGAGCGAACCCGACGTATCAATCTGCCGCGCGCGACAACCGGGTGGCTGCTTCGTATCACTCGACTGACTGCAAACCAGAACAACAATAAAATTTCAGACACCATGCAGATTGCCGGCTTCACTGAGGTGATCGACGCCAAGATCCGGTATCCGAACACCGCGCTGCTTTACATCGAGTTTTCTGCGGAACAGTTCCGCAGCATCCCAGCAGTGACGATCGAGTGCGATGGTCGGAAATGGCAGGTGCCGAGCAACTACGACACCAGGTCGCGCACCTATACGGGCGTCTGGGACGGAACGTTCAAAGAGGCCTGGACCGACAACCCTGTTTGGCACACTTACGGCATCACCACGAACGACCGTTTCGGCCTGGGCCGTCGCATCAAGCCGTGGATGGTGGACAAGTGGGAGTTGTATCGGATTTCGCAATACTGCGACCAACTGGTGCCGGACGGGAAGGGTGGACAGGAACCTCGCTTCATCTGCAACTTGAACCTGCAAAGCAAAGCCGATGCCTGGTCACTGCTGCGCGATATCTCGGCGATCTACCGCGGCATGACCTACTGGGCCCAGGGCCAGGTATTCACCCTGTCGGACATGCCGCGCGCCACCGACTTCGACTTCGCCTACACCCGGGCGAACGTGATCGATGGCAAGTTCACTTACTCCAGCGCATCGGAACGTACCCGTTACAGTCGTGCGCTGGTCAGCTACGACAACCCGCTGAACAACTACGACACCGATGTCACAGCTGTGACCGATGCCAAGCTGCAGCGGCGCTACGGCGACAACCCGTTGGAGATCAGCGCAATTGGTTGCACTCGCGAATCGGAGGCGCAGCGCCGCGGTAAGTGGGCGCTGCTGACCAACTCCAAGGATCGGGCCGTAACCTTCAAGGTTGGTTTGGATGGTCGTATCCCGCTGCCTGGCTACGTGATCCCGATTGCTGACGAACTGCTGGCCGGCCGTGCAATTGGCGGGCGTATATCGGCGGTAAACGGCAAGGTCATCAAGCTGGACCGCGACACCCAGGCTAAGCCCGGCGACCGACTGATCCTCAACCTGCCTGACGGCAAGTGCGAGGGGCGTACCGTGGAAGTGGTCAGCGGTCGGCAGGTCACGGTCACCGTGGCCTACTCAGTGACGCCTGAGCCGGAACTTGTGTGGGCACTGGATGCTGATGACTTGGCCGTCCCGCTTTACAGGGTGGTCAGCGTTGCGCGGCCAGAGCCTGGCGTGTTCGAAATCTCGGCCGTGCAGTACGACCCGAGCAAGTTCGCGCACATCGATACCGGTGCGCGCCTTGAAGAACGCCCGATCAGCGTAATCCCGATCACCGTGGTACCGCCGCCGGCCAGCGTTACGCTCACGTCGAGTTACGCGGTAGATCAGGGCATAGCCATCAGCACCATGAACATCTCATGGCCCGCTGTTAATGGCGCCGTCGCTTATGACGTGGAGTGGCGCAAGGACAGCGGAAACTGGATCAAGGTGCAGCGCACAGGCTCAACGAGCGTCGACGTCACCGGCATTTACTCAGGTGCTTACCTGGCCCGGGTGCGGTCGGTAAGCGCCTTCGAAATCTCGTCGATCTGGAAGAGCTCCAACCTGACCAACCTGGAAGGCAAGACCGGCCTGCCGCCGGCGGTGTCGTTCCTGACCACCACCAGCCTGGTCTATGGCATCGGCATTCAATGGGGCTTCCCACCAGGTGCAGAGGACACTGAGCGCACGGAACTTTGGTACAGCCAAACGGCTGACCTGACGACCGCGATAAAGCTGAGCGACTTCAGTTACCCGCAAGCCAAGCACGAAATGCACAGCCTGTTGGCTGGCGCGAGTCTGTTCTTCTGGGCTCGCCTGGTGGATCGGACCGGCAACGTCAGCCCATTCTTCCCTGTACCTGGTGCGGTCAATGGTCAGGCCAGTTCGGATCAAGCCGAGTATGAAAAATACTTTGCGGACAAGATCGGAAAGGGCGCCCTGTACCAAAGCCTTCGAGAAGAGATCGAGCTGATTACAGGTGATGGTCCAGGATCTGTGAATGAACGCCTGGAGGAGGCCAAGCAGGAACTTGAAGACCTGATCAAGAAAGTGAGCGATGCCCTCGCTTACGACCCGGCAAAGCCGTATTTGAAGGGCGACATCGTGCGTCTGGATCAACGCCTCTACCAAGCGAAAGGCCCTGTGCCTGTCGGCGCAACGCCGCCCGACGCCACGTACTGGACCGATATTGGCACCATCATTGAGACCACTGACGCGCTGGTGTCGCAGGTCCAGATCATCGAAACCAAGATCGAGGAAGTCGACGGCAAGGTGTTGGCCACCGCTACCTCCGTCGAGGCGTTGCGTTCTGCTTCTCGAGGTGATGATGGCGCTGGCGATCTTGCCGACGCAGTCAAGGGTTGGACATCTACGGCGGATCTTGCCGTTGAGCGTAAAACCCGAGCCAGCGAAAATGATGCGATGGCCCAGCAATTGCTGACCTTGGGCGCACAGGTTGGTGACAACAAGTCGTCGCTGACGGTGCTTGAGCAGGTGGTTGCCACCAACCGCGAAACGTCCGCAACGCAGATCACCCAACTCAAGAGTGATCTGTCTGCGGTTGATCAAAAGGCGATCGGCAATGCCCAAGCGATTAATGGCCTCGACACGAAGGTCACCAACTTGGACGGGCGGGTCACGGTCCAGGCATCCAGTAATGAATCACTGCGTGCTTCGGTGCGTGGTGACGACGGCGCCGGCGAACTGGCGGGGGCGTTGAAAGCATATGAGTCCACCGCAAGTATCGCCCAGCAGATGCGTGTTGAAGCATCTCGCGAATTAGCAACTGCTGAGCGGCTGACTACCTTGCAGGCCGGAATTGATAGCGCGAAGGGGCTTATTCAGCAGGAGGAGCTGGTTAGGGCCACCGCGATCGAGGTTCAGTCCAAACGGACTGATACGGTCCAGGCCAGTTTGGGCCAGACCAATGCATCGGTTCAGCAGGTGAGTCAGACGCTAGTTGGGCTGGACGGGCGGGTATCTGCTCAAGTCACCTTAAAGGCCCAGACAATCGTCGACGGTCGCAGGGTCACCACGGGCATGGCATTCGGATCCAATGGCGAGCAGTCAGAGTTTCTGATCATGGCTCAACGGATGGCGGTCGTTAACGAAATCGACGGCAAGGTCGTTCCGATGTTCGTCATTGAGAATGGCCAAGCCGTATTCAACATGGCGATCATCAGCAAGGCGATTATTCAGGAAATTGTCCTTGGGATGGTCCTGCGCTCTCCAGCCGTCGACTCGAAGGGCCGACCACTGCTGGAGATCAACATTCCTGCAGGCACGTTCACCCTGCGTAGTTCTGGTGCTGGTGGCGCATCACTGCTTACTAACGACGGGCTATCTGTATATGACGCAAGTGATTACCGACGAGTAATGGTAGGGAGACTAAATAATGGCTGATTACGGATTATGGACGTGGGCACCCGGCAACGTTGCGCAGATTACTCCCGAATCTTTCACGATGCGCGTCGTTTACACCGGCGTTGCTGACCCGGGCAACGCGCCGGCTGGTAAATACTGGGAAATATCAATCCCCGGAGTCACGCCGGAAAATTCACAGGCGTTTTGTATACCTCTTGGGCCGATTAATAGGAATCTCGACAGGCAGCTGGAGCCGGAGGTAGTCAATGGAGCGGCGCGAATCTGGAGAACTATAAGAGGAGATCCGTATGGAAATTCCTCCTACACCAGCACGAAAATGAGACTGGTTGTAGTGAGGTTTAAGTGATGGCTGAGTCCTTTGGATTAATGTTTGAAAATGGCGGCTCAGATAGCCGTGTGATCTTAGACTCTGAGTATACGAGGCTGAATACGATCTACTCTGGAACCTATGCGCCGAACGGCGCGAATAATATAGCGCAGGTCAATTTTCCATCTCCTATCACCACTCAGGAGCAGCCGTTTGTTTTCATACGCCCGAACGCTGCCGATGGGGTAATTGGAATGTTGCCTGTTATCTACGGGGCCCCAGGCAATTGGACAGGTTTTGGGGTTGGTTGGTACAACAAATACAGCGTTCTGCCCGCTGGGAAATGGTTTGCCGCTGGTTTTGGCGCATCGCCTATTAGTGACTATGGAATGAGACTTCTTCTTCCGGTTGAAAACACCATATTCGACTCGGGAATGCCTAGCGCTCATTTTGTGAGGTCAACAAACACTTGGCGGTATACGGGATACGATTATGATCCTCAGGGACTTACCAGATCTTATTTTGTTGCGCCGTTTTATCTTGAGGAGGGCGAGTATGTACTTGTAAATAATATGTATATGCCGCTGATCCAATCTTCCGTTGTCAGCTCGCGGTCACTTTATTTGACTTGGGATTATCCCGGCAAGCAGCTTATAGCAGTCACGGTTGGGACTACTGGACCAATTTATCTTGGCATACCCGTGATGATCGGAAAGCAATCGAATTAAAAATTTAAATAGAATTTATATAGCGCCCGGTGCGGCATTATTCGGAGAGACTCATGGCTTCTTGGTTCTCAGAAGGAACCGTCACCGTCAATAACGGCAACACCGTTGTGACTGGTGTCGGTACGAAGTTTTCAAACTGCCGCTCTGGCGATATGTTTGTCGGTCCAGATAACGGCGTCTATCAGGTTATAAACCCGTCGAGCGATACCTCCGTGTCGATCTCGCCGGCTTATCGCGGAGCCAATGCATCCGGTGCGTCCTACGGCATTGTCCCTGTAAACGGCTACCCAAAGGCCCTGGCCGATGCGGTCAACTTGATGGTTCAGCAGTGGGGAGCCACGCTCGCAGGGCTTGGTCCCGTCTCCAGCATGGCGGTTGTCCCGTTTGCAAATGGTGGTTTAGGTTCTACCAGCAAAGCAGCAGCGAAAGCTGCGTTGGACCTGGGCACTGCGTCAACTAAAAGCTGGGGTCTGCAAGACGGCGAGCTTATCCCTGCGGGTACTTACAGTGGGTTTTATTCGAACAATGCCCCGACGGTCTATCAATCTGATAGGCCTGGCGAACCAGGGCAAGGTGGTGCTTTTTCCAGACTTGGCGCTCCCGGCTCGTCTTCAGGCTTGTCCTACAGCACGGTTATCCGTATTCCCTATGCTCCGGGCTTCGAGGCGCAGTTGTTCATCCCCGTTGCTCAAGGTACCGGTAACTTACATTTTCGAACTACGGAATCTAACAATGGCGGCGCCTTCGGCCCCACATACAAGCTTTATCACACAGGCAACACCACCCGCGGTTCCGGCGGTGCGCTTTCTGCGGCATCGCCAATCCTGAGAATTGCGAGTGTGTCCGCCAGCGAGCGCCGCGACCTCCAAGAGGAATCGTTTCTCCCCGCCGGCGAATGGGGTGTGGCCAACGATGAAGCACGCGGCGTTATTGTTGAGCGCCTCGGCGTTGGCGAGTATCGGGTGACCGGCAGCCTCGGCCTGGCACTGGAAGGCTGGCGGACCCACGACCCAAGCTCCCCCGACGGTGGTCGGATGCTTGGTATCACCGACAGTCATCAGGAAGAGGACGGCACTGTCATTATTCGCCTATTCAAACAGCGTTGGACGCTCACCGATGACGGAGAGATGGTGCTGGGCCGGGGCTCACCTATGGATGTCCCGCTGAATAGCTGGATCGATGTGCGGCTTGAAATGCCCAAGGTCGACACGCCGCCGCCACTCAGATCGACCGAAGAATAGCAGCCCGCCAATTGAGCGGGCTTTTTTACGCCTGGAGAAAAGCATGTCGACCACCGAAACCCGCGGGGTACGCAACAAGAACCCCGGCAACATCGATTACAACCCTGCCAACCAGTGGCAGGGTCAGCTGAAGCCAGACCCTGCGCTAGAGAAACGCTTCGCCAGGTTCGATACGCCCGAGAATGGTATTCGCGCCCTGGGCAAGCTGCTGCTGACTTATCAGCGCAAACATGGCCTGAAAACTGTGAAGGCGATCATCAGCCGGTGGGCGCCGTCGGTAGAGAACGATACTGCGGCGTACGTGCGCGCGGTTGAAGCGAATACCGGTACTCGGCCTGGTGCGGAAATTGACTTGGCCCACACAAAAGTCATGACGGGCTTCGTCAAGTCGATCATCCACCATGAGAACGCCGGGTACGTTTACCCCGACGAAGTGCTGGCGGAAGGCGTGCGGCGGGCACTGACATGACGCCAGTGCAGAAGATTGCCGGCCTGGCGGTGCTGGTTCTGTTGTTGATGGCCAGCGCCGCCGGAGTGACTTGGCAGGTTCAGGACTGGCGACTGGGCAAGCAACTGTTCGAACGGCTCTCGGCCCAAAGCGCCGCGCACCAGGGTCAGCTCGACGCCATAACCAACGAAGCCTGGCGGCAGCAGAAGGCCGAGCAGGATAAGCGCTTGGCCATCGAGCAGCAGATTGCAGTGCAGGACCAACAACACACTCAGGAATTATCCGATGCTCAACGCAATCAGGCTTCTCTTCGCGATCGCCTTGCCACTGCTGATGTCCGGCTGTCAGTCCTTCTCGACGGCACGGACACAGCCAGTCGCTGCGACGTGCCTGCCGCCCCCGGCGCCGCCGGCGTGGTTCATGCAGCCCGTCGAGCCCAACTTGACCCAGCGCATGCGCAACGAATTATCGCCATAACTGATGAAGGTGATAACGGCTTGATAGCGTTACGAGCATGCCAAGATTACGTCCGAGCTATCAATCACTCGCATTGAAAATCATAAATCCGAATGTGAGATAAGGCATATCATTCGGATTCATTCAGCAGCGGGATCGTGAAAAAAACACATCCGATCAACGTTGCAAATAAAGCTAACGTCTCTTCCAACTCCGGGTCTTCAAATATTATCGAGCGCGAATCTAGGGCGCATAGAGCACCATATAGCTGCCCATCAGGAAGGAAGATGGGAACACCTGCATAGCTTTCTATCGCATACCGTTTAACCACCGCACGACTCGAGTATCTACCGTCTTCACTGATTTTAGGAATAAAAAGCGCCTTAGGATCTCTACGGAGCTCGCTGCAAAGCGTGATTTCCAGTTCCAGTGTATCCCCAGCCTCTATCCCCATATGCATCGGGTCGTAAGCTGAGCAGACGATCCAGTGGGTTTCGGTGAACTTCGCGATCCCGGCAAATCGCATTCCAGTAAGGCGTGTTACAAGTTTTAAAATGCTAGTGATAGCTTCCATCTCAGCCAACGCTGAACGCTCGTTTAAATTCAGCACAGAGTGCAAGCTGATTTCGGGCCTATTCATATTCCACCTGTGCTGTTTTTAATTGGGCGCGCCGCATTGGCGTCTGAGATCCTACGACCAGCCGAAAATTGCGTTTGGCTGATTTACTACGTCCTGAATCGAAGAACCAAATCGTTTAGGTTAACGGCCAAGCGAGAAAGCTCGTTGCTCGCTGTAAGTGTCTGGCGGGTGCCTTCACTGCTCTGCACTGCAAGGTCGCGGATGCTTATCAGACTACGATCAACATCCCGTGCGACGTGAGCTTGTTCCTCGGACGCGGTTGCAATTTGGATATTCCGATCGTTAATTTCGAGCACGGAATTAATAATTTGCCGCAACGACTGGCCCGCTTGTTCTGCAGTATCTCGCGTGCTGTAGACCTCGGATGTGCTCTTTTGCATAGATTCAACCGCGGCAGAAGAGCCTGCTTGAATCGTGGATATCATCTGTTCAATTTCTTGCGTCGATGTTTGTGTTCGGTGTGCCAGCGCACGAACTTCGTCTGCGACTACTGCGAAACCGCGACCCTGTTCTCCTGCACGAGCCGCTTCTATTGCGGCGTTCAAAGCGAGTAGGTTTGTTTGCTCAGCAATCGCCCTGATCACGCTCAAAACTTTAGTAATGTCTTGCGCCTGGCCCGCGAGTTCTTTCACCTGATCTGATGACACCTCTACCAAGCCTGTCAGGCCGCGCATCGCTGTCAAGGTCTCAGTGACTTTTTGATTCCCGAGATCTGCAGATATGCTTGATTGCATCGCTGCTTCAGATGTGGAATTGGCGTTCCGTGCAACCTCTTCAACAGCCGCGCTCATTTCAGTTACTGCGGTAGCAGCTTGCTCGATTTCGCTATTTTGCTGCTGAAGTGTGCGATCAGCGCTTTCTGTGATCGAGGTCATTTCGACGGCCGCGGTGCTCAGTTGGGTTGAAGCTCCCGAGATTTCCAAAATGGTGTGTCGCAAATTTTTCTGCATAAGATTCAGTGCATGCATCAAACGCGAAGCTTCATCTGAACCTGTTACTTCAAGATCATGGGTGAGGTCGCCAGCAGCGATATTTTCCGCCAATTTAAGTGATGAACTGATTGGGCCTACGATGCTTTTAGTGAAAAAGATCGCCAGTGCTATGGTTAAGACAAATGCCACGATCAGCACTGCTATCAGGACTTTTACGCTATGGGTATATACGTCGGTCGCGTCTACTCCAGATACCACTGCCTGGCGTGCATTTTGCTCTCGCAGCAATGTCAGTTGCTCTTGATAGGCGGTCGCTCTTTGTGCCTGTTCTGTATTGGCAAAGATCAAAGCCTGATCATGATCAGATGAATCCAAAGCGATTACTTTTTTGAGGCCGTCGACGTAAGCATTCATAGCCTGATTGGCCTTCGCGAACTGGATTTCGTCCTGCTCACCAGACATTAAATGTGCACGATAGAAATCAGTCTTCACCTGAAGTGTCTGTATAGCTTCTTCGACCTTTGACAGCGAGAAATCATGCACCTCTGCCGTGGTACTTGAGAGCATGCGGATACTTTCAAGACGGGCGTGGAGGAGGGCGATCTGAATATCGTCAATGACCTGAATGCTTGGAAGGGAGTTTTGCTCAATGGCCTGTTCTGTAGCGCGTAGCCGATCAATTTGCAGATAAGAGAAGCCCGCCAAGCTGATCAGTAGGAGTGTGATTAAGCCAAAACAGACGAAAGCTCGCCGCGCGATACTCAAGGATCTCAATTTCATTTAGGCCTCCGAGGGCCGGATTTAGTAGCGTGGCATTTCCACGTAATTTCAAGGATCACGAACGCAGGCAGCATTTTCATGCGGCACAGTGACTTCCAGCTGCAGCTTGCAGGCATATACCTGAAACGAGGTATGCAAAAAAATTTATTGGAATGATAGATGTGCTAAATAATTGCGCGCTAAGTAATTTCGTGTGCGCTCGCTATGTGCGGTTCACCATTTTTTTGGCTACGGCACGTCCGGGGCGTGCCATGCTAAAAGCGAGCATTTACAAGCACAGCACATGGCAGGACTCTCCAGACATGCTGACGTATGGGGGGCGTTTGGATTTGGACAGAGCACTATGGACAAGCGGCTTGCAGGTCTTTCATTTCTACTTACCCTTGGTTGGGTGACCGCTGTCGTGTTCGTCATGTGGTTTTTCAGCGGATAGATCCAGTTCAATAAGCTCTGAGCCCTGGTTCCTAACGTTGCCCACAGCCTTGCTAACAGGGAACCACTCAAACTCTTCAGTGGGCTGGCATAGGTCCTTTGCGATTTCTTCCGCGCGTGCAGGTGAAATATCAGGATCAAGCCATTCGTTGGCGTGCTCCGGAGTAAGAACCAATGGGCGGCGGTCGTGAATATCAACCATGCCCTGATCGCTGGCAGCAGTGATGATGACGAAACCGTCACCTTCGTGGGGGTCAAGGCCTAGATGTACCTGGGCAAGTGCTCCGAAGAACATCGGTTTTCTGCTTTTGAGCCGAATGAAATATGGCTGCTTCTTTTTCGGGTCGCCCGGGTCTTTGACCCACTCATACCAGCCTTCGCTAGGTACGATCGCACGGCCAGTCGGCCAAAGTTGTTTGAAAAATTTACCAGTCGTGACGGTTTCTACCCGAGCATTTATCGGGTCAGGCCGTTTGCCTTTAGCCCAGAAGGGCGCCCACCCCCAGTGCACAGCGTCAATGTGCAACCCATCCTCTTTGCTGTGCAGCAGTTGCACACGCGTCGACGGTGCGACGTTGAACCGGTTTATAGGTTCTGCGTCGTAGCCACTGAAAAGCTCGATCTGAGGGTTCAGCTCCTCGATATAGATCGCCATCCCCTCGTACTGCACGAATCGGCCACACATAGACTTCTCCACACGTCGGGTGCCTGGAACGGTTTACTGCCGCCCATCTCTATACGGTAGACCTTCACGTGTGCAATTCGTCATGACCTTCGATATTCGGCAAATAAGCGAGCTTAGAGCCTGGCTTGCCCTCGATGATGACCCTGCGTTTGTTAGCGGGACGCCCGAGTACAGGTACGAGACCCGCCTGGCAATGACTGATGGCCTCAAAAGCCGAGGAATCATCGACACTGCCGAGTGGCGCGAGTTGGTGTCCGAGGCCAGCACCGCGTACACCGAAGAGGTGGCTTGAACCGCCCGCTTGTCAGATATCTCTTACACGAAATTGACCGCAAGCCATCTGCGCTATTAACTGTACATTCGTACAGTATCTGTAAAAGGCTGCGTCATGAGCTTCTCAATTTTAGGTCCTATCGCCGAGGGTGGCACGAAGCTGCCCTTTTGCTCTTTTCGGGTGCCCGCCGGCTTTCCATCGCCGGCGGCCGATCACATCGAGCAGCACATCTCATTGGATGAGGTCCTAAATATCAGGGCGCCGCACGTCTATCTCATCGCGATTACTGGCGAAAGTATGCAAGGGGCGGGAATTTTTGAGGGAGACTTGGCAGTTGTGGACCGGTCAATTGAGCCGGTCCACGGGCACATCGTTGTCGCTCTCTTGAATAATGATCCTGTATGCAAGCGACTTTGCAAACGTGGGAAAGAGGTGATTCTTTTATCTGAAAATCCAAAATACCCAGCGCGGTATGTCCTGGAGGGCGATGAGCTATCGATCTGGGGCGTGATCACCAGCACAGTGCGCAGTCATGTTTAAATCGCCTGTATTCGCACTTGTCGATTGCAACCGTTTCTACGCTAGCTGTGAGCGCGTGTTTCGCCCGGATCTGGCGCGCGTCCCAATCGTTGTCTTGAGTAACAACGATGGCTGTGTCATTGCGCGTAGCTATGAAGCCTCTCCCTTCGTCAAAATGGGCGAGCCGTATTTTCAGATTAAGCACAAGCTCAGACAGCACGGGATTGTGGCCTTCTCGTCGAATTACGCGCTGTACGGGGATATGAGCCAGCGCGTCATGAGCGTGATTGAATCGCTGGTGCCGGCCGTTGAGGTGTATTCGATTGATGAAGCATTTGCAGACCTGAGCGGTATTACCGGTTTGGATGCTCTGGGCCGACAGATCCGTGCCCAGGTGCTCCGATGTACCGGCATTCCGGTTGGTGTAGGTATTGCTCATACAAAGACTTTGGCCAAGCTGGCCAACCACACGGCAAAGCGACTGCAAGCTCAGACCGGTGGCGTGGTGAACATCACCGATCCGGTCAAGCGCGATTGGGTGCTGCGTAATACTGACGTCTGCGAAGTGTGGGGCGTAGGCCGCAAAATGAAGCTCCACCTCGACGCCATGGGCATAAAGTCAGCGATGGACCTGGCCAAGGCAGATCCTTGGACGCTCCGTAAGAAATTCAGCGTAGTGATCGAAAAGACGGCGCGGGAGCTGGCCGGCACATCGTGTCTGGAACTTGACGAGCCCGACCCGCCCAAGCAAGAAATTTGCTGTAGCCGGATGTTCGGCAAACGGCTGACCGATCTGCCGCCGATCAAGGAAGCGGTGGCCACCTACATGATGCGGGCGTCAGAGAAGCTCCGCGCCCAAAACTCACTTTGCAAAAAGGTCCGCGTCTGCATCCGCACAGGCATGTTCAATCCGGAGGAGGCGAAGTACGCCAACGGCGTGGTGGTGGATATGCCATACCCCACCGATGACGTGCGCCTGCTCACGAAAGCCGCTGTCGATGCGCTCGACAGGATTTTTAGGCCGGGTTTCAAATACAGCAAGGCCGAAGTGATGCTGCTCAACCTGTGTCAGCCAGGCGAATACACAGATGATCTTTTTGCAATATCGCAGCCGACCGAGGCAACCCAGGTCATGACCGTCCTTGATCAGATTAACGAGAGGTGGGGAAGGGGAACGCTTCGTTCTGCTAGCGTGCCCACCAATCCCGACTGGGGTATGCGTCGGGAGATGATGAGCCAGAGTTACACCACCAAGCTGGACCAGCTTTGGGCTGTAGCCTGCAAGTAGCTGTTATTCAGGACTCATCAGTACCGCCAGAGTCAGTTTGATGAACTCCTCGTTATCGTCGATGGCTTGAAGGGCGCCACGAACATTCTCTGCTATCTCGGCAGAGCCACGCTGCTCCACCCAGTTGGATAATTCCATGATGGACGCCTCAAGGGCGAGTTGGTTTTCGTAGAGTTTTGAAAGCAGGGAAGGGAGCAGATCTGAGCTGGGCATTGGCGTTCCTCTTGTGGAGTGAACAGCGTAGCAGTTGACGATTGGGAGCGGTCATGAGCGTCCATTTTCGGCCGATTCTGTTGAAAAAGTCGGATTTTCAGATTGCCTGAACTCAAGCGCGACCACCACTGGAGAACCTACTCACCACATTGAGTGGTTTTTCGGCCCTTCGGTGACCTTCGCTGCTCTGTTATTGGGTTAATTTGAGGTTTTTTGCTTGGTGCAGGCGCACCTATCCCGTGACTGGTGGCCCTTGAGATGAAAATTTGGCCAGCCTTCGCAGGTTCTGCACCGCAGCGGCCAGCGTGAATTCATCCGTCGCGCCACTCATGCCACGTAGTCGCAAGCGATCCAATTTCAGGATGCGCTTGAGGTGGGCAAACAACATTTCGACCTTTTTACGTTCGTGGCGAGAGCGCTGATATGCCGGCGTTGCTGCAATGCACCGAGCCACATCGCGAGCGGCTTCATGGACGCTGCGAGCGATCTTGCGGAACGCAGTGTTCGGGCAGCACTTGGCTTTCATCGGACACGTAGCGCAGTCGGTCTGCCGGGATCGGAAGATGATGGTGTTGGCTTTTGTGACGTGCGAACGCTCGTTTTTGAAGGCTCGCCATTCGCTGCGTAATGGGTTGCCGGCCAGGCAGCGGTATTCCTCGGCCTCTTCACTCCAGTGGAAATCGTTACTCGAAAAGCTGTCGTTCTTGCGCTCGGTTTTGTCCCATACCGGCACATGCGGCTCGATGTCCTTTTCCTCCACCATCCAAGCCAACATCGGCGCTGTGCCGTAAGCGGTGTCGCCGATGAGGCGCTCTGGCTTGATGTTGAACTGCGCTTCGAACCGATCGATCATCGTCTTGGTGCTCTCGACTTCTGCAGTTCGATGAGCCGGTGTGGGTTCCACATCCATGATCACGCCGTGCTCGGTATCGATCAGATAATTCGTGGAGTAAGCGTAGAAAGCTGGGCCGCCTAAAGCAGCGGTCCAGCGGGCTTGAGGATCCGTCAGCGACAGGCGCTTCGGTAGCGTTTCGGCCAAAGCCTCTTCATCGAGGGCTTCAAGGTACTCACGCACGGTGCGGGTGCTCAGGGCCGGATCGCTCCAGTTGACCGGTTCATCACCCGGTACACCGCGCTGCCGGCTGGCATCCGCTTTGATGATGCTGGCGTCCACGGCAAAGCCTTCGCCCTTGACCAGGCCGGCGTCCATGCAGCGACGCAGCACTTCATTAAACAACCAGCGAAATAGATCGCTGTCCCGAAAGCGGCCGTGTCGGTTCTTGGAAAAGGTTGAGTGGTTGGGGACTTCATCTTCAAGGCTCAACCGGCAGAACCAGCGATAAGCTAGGTTCAAATGGGCCTCTTCGCACAACCGCCGTTCGGAGCGGATGCCATAGCAATAGCCGACGATCAGCATCCGAATCATCAGTTCGGGATCAATCGACGGACGCCCAATCGGGCTATAGAAATCGGCGAGGAAATGGCGCAGGTCGCTCAGATCAAGACACTGATCAATGCTGCGCAGAAGGTGATTGGCTGGGATGTGATCTTCAAGATTGAACGAGTAAAACAGTCGCTCCTGCCCACTCGATAACTGTCCCATCATGCTGTGTGATCCCCCTCCGGCCAATGAAGAGATTTTGCCGGAGGCCAGTCAGGGGAGCTACTTTTTCAACAGAATCGGCCAATAGCCGACATTCAGATCAGCCTATTGAGGAAATTACTCGGAGGCCCAAACGTTCCACCACTCCATCTCGCCGCGTCCTTAACCATCGATATCGCCGTTTCGGATGGCCATCCTGATGGCTTGTGCTGTCGTTGTCACGCCCAGACGTCGGCGCGCTGAGCGCAGGTGATTTTCAACCGTACGCTCCGACAAACCGAGAGTTGCTGCAATATCCGCTTGCCGTCTTCCGGCAGCCGTCCATTCCATGACTTCGCGCTCTCGCGGGGAAAGGCTTTGTAACGCTTCGTCCAGTGGAGACTCAAGCAACCGCCTGGCTGCGAAAAAAGCGGCCGTCGCAACCAGGCTTAGTCCCAAGCGAACCCGCGCGCTTCCATCCACCGGCTCACCCCCCAAGCTCATCGCGCCCTCAAGCCCCTGCGGGCCGAAAACTGGTACCTGCAACCCCTGAATCCCTGAATCACCGGGAGAACGAATCACCCGGTAGCGCTCTTCTCCGTTGGCCTGCTCTTTCTGCCAGAAGAAGGATTGGCGAGCATTCAGAAGGTGGCGAGTCACCGGACAATGTCGAACATAAGTCTCAGCATCCACCGATTGACCGTTATCGAACCAATCGCCTTCGACCCAGTAGATATGCTCAACCACTTCTTCACTTGCCGGCGATGCAGAAAACAACACGAATCGATCATAGCCGTAGGGTGTGGCAAAACCCCTGACGGCTTTCTTGATTGATTCAAGTGTGCGCGCCGTCTCTATCTCCAGAGCAGCTCGCATCGCTGTTTCGGCCGGCCCGTCGCTCACTATGATGCGACCTCTTTCAACAATGCTTCAGCTGCCAACTTGCCTAGATTATTGCCTGCCAGTGGGCTGTCGCCGGTCAGCAACTTGCGGTCTTGGAGCGTTGTACCTGAAATATCCTGGTTGACGATCTCAACTCCCAGGGCTTTCAATTGCTCACCAAATTTCCAGTTCAAATGCCCAGGCATATAACCGATGTCGGGCGTTTTTGCGTCGAGACTGTCTGGAAATGCGCAGATCTTGTAGCCGTTGAAAATGTAGGAATCCCTCGACTCTCCAATACCCGCTGCGAGCATTGCTGCTGGGCCGTGACATAGGGAGATCACAAATTTGTCGTTGGTGATTGCCCAATGCAAAGCCGCTTTCACGTCGGCACTCTCCGGCAATCCAATCAGCGCGCCGTGTCCGCCGGGTATGAAAACCCCGATGTAATCCGAATCCTTGCCCAGTGCCTTTTCGACCACATCGGAAAGCTTCAAGGGTTTTTTGAACTGTTCGCGGTATTTGGCGTAGAAATTCTTTACCTCGGTATCTTCGGAAGGCATGGCCCAGAACTCAAACTTCACCGGATTGCCTGACAGGGTCGCAACGTCGAACGCGAAACCGGCTTTGTCGAGGTGGTACATGGGTAGCAACGTCTCGACCGGGTGATTACCGGTGGAAAACATGGTGCCGTTGTCAGTCAACAAATAGCGCTCGTCTGCGCCGATCAGCAAAATCTTCCAGCGGCCACCTTGGTAAGGATTAGGGTAATCCGCGTCACTCAAATCAGATTTTGGCGAGGTAAATTGGCTTAGCGAGTATGGAGAGGGGAAAAAGGCATTATCCTCTGCCTGATCCGGCGTGGGGCGCTTGTCGTCACTCTGCAAGGTAGTCATGGTTTTCTCCTACGAATGGGCCGATTGCCGAAATCAATGCTAATAGCGTGACACAGGCCCGGCAATGAGGGTTTTCCCTCAAAGAAATTTTCCGCACCCATACAGTACGCTGATCGGCTGCTTTTGGCCGAATGCAGCCATAGGATTTGTCTCATGATTCGTGGCCTATTGGTGGTTTGTGTTCGGTCGACAGGACGCCGGGGGAGGGGGGGAAGAGTTCCAAAACTAAAACCGCACCCCTTATAGAATGCCGTCTGTAGCCCGGTCACTTTCCTTGGGTATTGGAACTCCGCAGGCCTTCAGAGCCCCAGCCCGTATGAGTTTGCATAGCGGTCTTGAAAACCGGCGGACGTTAATAGCGTCTCCAGGGTTCGAATCCCTGGTTTCCCGCCAAGATTTACACAAAAGCCCCGCGAAAGCGGGGCTTTTGCGTTTCTGGGGTTTGGTTATGCCGGGTTACTCAGGCTGTAGGCCTAACTCGAAAAGCCAGGAACACCGGCCCGAACGGGAAGGTACTGACTTCCAGCTCATCCAGTGGATTGAGCGTGTGCGTGCGGCTTCCAGCGTTGCTGTAGATCACATGGCTGCTCGATACAACGATGTTGACCTTGCCGGCGGCCGCCTGAATTAGATTCACCTTGAACCCTTCAATCACATCATCACCGATTGTCAGCGTGACATCTGTATCGCTGATAACCAGGATCGACTTGCCTGAGTCCGCCATGGTCAAGGACCTGCTCCCGGTGATAGAGACATTGGTGTGCACATGTCCGCCGGCGTGGTAGCTGACCATTCTCGGATCAGCGAAGACCCGGGCGAAGGAACCGACATAATTCACACTGGCGCGCATGTCGTCGAATTGCTCGACCACGTAAGTACCAATGCTGCCGGAGACTTCCCCGTTGGGGTCCAGCACCCATTTGCGTCCTACCATCAGTCCGATCTGGGTGTTGGCGCGTACCCCAGCACGCATTTCTTCCAGAAAAAGCTGGCTGATCTGGCCACCGCCTTTGCCCTGGACATAGGTAAATCGTGCAATGGAGTGGCTGTCGCCAGTTGGGCTGCCCTGGGCAGTGTCGACCTTGTAGTCGACAAAGTCTGCCGAGACGATGGTGGTCGTGGTGTTGGCGTTTGGCGCCCAGGTAAAATCCAGGGCCCTGCCGGTTTTAACCTGATCCAGCGAGGTAGTGGTTTGCGAGGTGGTAGTAGAGCCTGACTGCTTCAAATCATCATTCATGATACTCATCCGTAAGTGAAGTGCGGGTCGAAATGACGCAAAGCGTATGACCGCCGTCATAACACCACGTTTTCTACAACACCATATTGTCTTACTTGAATCCGTATGGCGCTGTCACCGTGCAGGTGTCCTCGCCCTGCCTCATGATTTCAAGCTTCTTTGTTAGGTGAAAGGTCGAACTTCCAAAACAGTGTCCTGTCCGAGCCTTCATACCGGCGTTTAAGTGCAACCTGCGAAAAAGCTGCTGAAAAAACACCGAGATGGAGTAATTCGAATGAAAATATCGAGCCTTTCAATGTTGGCGGGTGCCTCCCTGGTGCTAGCGGCTGGAGGCGCCTGGGCTGAGCAATATCTGCCTGAGATCGCCAGCAAGGCGCCTTACAAAAAAGCCTACGCAGAGATGCTCAGTTATCCGGACTGGGTCAGCAAAGCCCAGGGCACAGCGTCGCCAGTCGAGACGGTTTCGGCTGATGGGAAGCGCTTCACGGTAGGCCACTTGTGTAAGCCACATGACTGTGCAGACAATCAGCTAATCGTGGTCTTCAACGCAGATGGAACAAAGTCCTGGGGGTTACTCGCGACTCGACCAGCCGATGGAGAGGCGTTCAGTAAGCAATTGCTGGGTGGGCCCGACAGTGTCGTCCAGGGCCTGCTGAATAAGTCGTTTGCTGATAACAATCCCGAGGATTGATGAGCGGTTTCGCTCTGCTGCGGCAAGCGGTGGGTGGGTAGAACTACCAACCGGCTTCCGAGTTTCACCCTGGGGAGGTTGCCAGGTTTGGGCTGGCCCCTGGCAAGCATATTCTTAGTGTCTCGAAATACATGCTTTTCGGCACCTCAAGAATCATCGAATCAGAAATTGATATGAAGCCGGGAGATCTTGTTCGCCGCAGAATTTCTCAGCACGGCAGCAGTTTTTCTTTCACCCCAACTGCCTACTAAACGCCATTTGTCTAACGCCTGGCACTCTCAATCCCCTTGCAGCCTCTCAATCGCCCTCTGTAGGAGCGAGCTTGCTCGCGAAAAACGTCAACGATAACGCGTGTCCTGATTGAACGCGGCGCCTGTGATTTTTCGCGAGCAAGCTCGTTCCTACAAAAAACCTTCTGAACGGCATTACGGCCCTGTGCCGGGCTTCGTCTGCTGGTCATCGTGGTCTCGTTCACCTCCTTGTGGCTGTAAGCCGATGCTGATCCGACCCGCACCGCTGCACTTTTTTCCATTTTGCTGATCTACCCCTGTCCCGGCCACTCGACTCCCGCACGTGGCCCACAGAATCAGACCCGGTGCCGATGGATCGAACGTCAACAGTTTTTACCTCTCTATGGCCGCTGTTGCTGGCTGCGCTGCTTGCGCTCTGCGCAGTGGGTTGCAGCCAGCAACAAGGCCGCGATATCGCCAGGCAATTCAGCGATGGCAAGCCCGATGAGTTCTTCCAGACCAGTGTCGATCGCATGGCCACCCTGGGGATGCGCGACAACCTGCAAAGCCTCTACCTGCTGATGAGCAAGCTTTACCTGCGCAATCCCAGCCAGTGGCGTCAGTCGGGCTATCCGGATGCGGTGAGCGCCGCCCGGGTCATTCGCCAGGCCATCGAAAACCGTCAACCCTTGCCCGCACTGGGAGACCGGCGTGATCTGGCCGCCCTGAGTTACTCCCTGAGTCCCGACTTTCGTGGTGACCGTGTCGGCGCGTTTATCTACGCGATTGGCAGTATGCTCGTGACCGCCCACGGCGGGCGTACGCAGTTTTATGTGACCGACTCGATCAACCCGCAGTTTGTCAGCAATGCGGCGCGCAATATCGAAAAGGCCACCTGGCTGCTCAGCCAGCGCCAGGATGCCAACGGTGTATTGCTGTTGTTCTCCAATGAAATATCGGAGGAGGGCAGTAACCTCAGTTTTGCCGTTGAGTTTGGCAAGATCGTTGCGCGCCTAGACCTGCTTACCCAAATCCTCGATGAGCGTTACCGACGCATTGGCCTCAATTACGCGCAAAGTTTATTGCTGATGAACTTCCTGCCGGTGCAGTGAGGCGCATCCATCGAACAATCAGTGGGGTGTTTCCCTTTCTGCTGTAGGAAGGTGCCTATCTTGCCTCTCGCTGCTTGAAACGCTTGCCTGCGAGCAATAGCCTCGGATTTTTCTTAAACACGAGGCCCTCCCTTGGGTAAACGAAAAACGGTTTGGCCCACGGATCGCGAAATACGTTTGCGGTTTATCCTGTTCGCGGTCATCGACGCCGCGACTGCTCAGGGCGTCTCTGCCGAGTTGCTGTTGCCGGCGCACACGCTGCTGCGCAACTCACCCTCGCAAGCCCAGCTGCTTGATGCCCTGGACGAGATTCTGGCTACCGATGAAATGTACGGTTTCCGCTTTGCGCCGGGTTCCGATGCGGATGATCTGATGCGGGAATTGGCGAAGCCGGACGGCTGAAACCTGTCTGGTACTGTTTTGCCAGGGTCATGGTTCGTCAATAAGGCGTGACCTGACGGGCGTGCCTGCCTTCCCATCACTGTTCGCGTGGTGGGCCTGGCCTGCCACGTTCCGTAATCCCAAGGACCCGCCCCAATGCTGCTGCGCCACCCGCCCTTTCTTTTTGCCGCCCTGACTCTCAGCTCGCTGGTACAGGCCGAAGGCCTGCAACTGGCGCCAGTCGAAGTCACCACCACTGAAGCCAGTGCCGGCGAAATTGCCCAGGCACAGCTACAGCGCGTGCCCGGCGGCAGCAATTACATCGATATGAGCAGCGTGCAACAGGGGCGGGTGAGCAGTAACGAAGATGTGTTCAAGTACCAGGCCGGGGTGTACGCCAAGGCGGCGAATAACGAAGGCGTGAAGCTGTCCATTCGCGGTTCGGGCCTGAACCGCAGCCCGGGCGCCCATGCCTCCGGCCTGTATGAAATGTTCGACGGTCTGCCGCTCACGGGCCCGGGCGGTACACCTTATGAGCTCAAGGACCCGTTGTGGCAAAGCCGCGTGGAAGTGCTGCGGGGCGCCAATGGCTTCGATCAGGGCGCGTTGGCCCTGGGTGGTTCGGTCAATTACGTGACCCACACCGGCTACGACGCGCCCAAGCTGCAAGTGCGCTATGAGGTCGGTAGCCGCGGCTATGCTCAGCGGGAGGTCAGTTCCGGCCAGGTGCTGGGGGATGCCGATTACTACATCAGCCTCACCGATTCCGAGTCCGACGGCTACCAGCACCAGAGCGCCGGGACCGGCAAGGGCATCGCCGCCAACTTTGGCTACCGCTTCAACCCGGACCTGGAAACGCGCTTCTACCTGCGCTACCGCGAAACCACCAACGATTCCCCCGGCAAGCTCACGCGCTACCAGATCAGCCATGACCCGCGTGCCGCCAACAGCCTCAACGCCGCCCGCGATTCAAAACGCCTGCAACCGGGCTCTACCTGGATCGCCAACAAGACCACCTTGCAACTGGACGACAACGCCCGAGTGGAAGTCGGGCTGGCCTATCACGACTACCCGATGGATCTGCGCGAGGGCACCAACCGCCTCAAGGTCGCCTACACCGATATCAGCGGCACCCTGAACTACATCCGTCAGGACAGCCTGTTCGGCCATGCCAGCAAAACCACCGTCGGCCTGCGTACCACCCAGGCGATGCCCAATAATGGCGCGTCGGAATATGTCCGCATCCCTGCAGGCAACACCGCCATTTATTCCCCCGGCACCAAGACCCGCGATTACAGCTACCTGGGCTCCGACACCGTGCTGCATGTAGGCAATGAGCTGGAACTGCTGGAGGATCTGTGGCTCACCACCGGCCTTGCCGCGATCTACACCCGCCGCGAAACCCAGGTGACTTACCCCGATGGCCAGGCGCCGCTCAGTCAACATGACTGGGATTACGCACCGCGCATCGGTCTGCGTTACGACTTCACCCCGCAATTGCAGGTATACGCCAACCTGAGCCGCTCGGTAGAACCGCCGCACGCCTGGTCGATGATCTGGGGTTCCAACAAATACTTCGGTCCGGGCAGCGGCGCGGCTACGGGGCTACAGCGCGAAGGTGTGAAGTTACGCAATCAGACCGCCACCACCCTGGAAATCGGCGGGCGCGGCGAAGCGTGGCTCGGCCAGTGGGACCTGGCCCTCTACCGCTCTGAAGTACGCCACGAACTGCTTTCCGTGGAAACCCAGGCCCAGACTGCCAACAGCAGCGCGATCATCGCCGAATCCAACGCCAGCCCCACCATGCACCAGGGCGTGGAACTGAGCCTGCTCAGCCCGCTATGGGACGGCGGCCGCAACGGCAAGCTCGACCTGCGCCAGGCCTATACCTTCAGCGACTTCCACTACCGTGACGATGACCGTTTCGGCGACAACACCTTGCCCGGCATCCCCAAGCATGACTATCAGGCGCAGGTGCGCTACAGCCACCCGACGGGTTTCTACACCAGCCTCAACACCGAACATGCCTCGCGGGTAGCGGTGGACTACGCCAACTCTTACTACGCCGCGGCCTACACCACCCTCGGCGCCACGTTCGGCTATGACGCGCCCAAGCAAGACTGGCAAGCCTGGGTCGATCTGCGCAACCTGACCAACCGTCGCTATGCCAATACCGTTACGCCGGGGTACGACGACAAAGGCATGGACGCAGCACGTTCTACCCCTGCCGATGGGCGTGGTATCTACACCGGCGTGTCGTGGAGCTGGCGTTAAATCAACCTTCGTGCTGGCGCAGGCGCTTGTACAGGGTGTTGCGGCTCACTCCCAACTCCCGCGCCAGGTGGGAAATATTCCCGCCCACGGCTCGCAGGCGTTGGTTGAGGTCAATATTTTCATCCAGGCGCTCGCAGGTGGGCAGCGGCGCCGTTTGCTTCAAATCGGTAAAAAAATCATCGGGCAGATGTTCTGCGCGGATCGGCTGCTCCTCGGCCATCGCCAGCGCCACCTGCAACACGCTGCTCACCTGACGCAAATTGCCCGGCCACGGATGTTGCTCGAATAAGCCCAGCACCTCGGCACTCAGCCCGGCCCACTGGTTCGGCTCGCGATGTTGCTGCCACAGTTGCTGGAATAACGCTTGCTTGTCGGTGCGCTCGCGCAATGGCGGCAACTCCAGGGTCAGGCCGCCGATGCGGTAGTACAAATCCTCGCGAAAGCGCCCGGCCTGCACCAGATCGCGCAGTGCACGGTTGGTCGCCGAGATGATGCGCAAATCCACCGGGAACACCTCACTGCTGCCCACCGGTTGCACACAGCGCTCCTGCAACACCCGCAACAGGCGGGCCTGGGTCGGCAAGGGCATATCACCGATCTCGTCGAGAAACAGCGTGCCCTTGTCCGCCTTGCGAATCAGGCCGATGCTGCCTTTCTGATTGGCGCCGGTGAAGGCGCCTTTTTCGTAGCCGAACAGTTCCGATTCCACCAGCTCAGCCGGAATCGCCGCACAGTTCACAGCGATCAATGCCTGTCGGCTGCGCGAGCTGGCCTGATGCAGGGCTTTGACGAACACCTCTTTGCCCACCCCAGTCTCGCCGTGAATCAGCAATGGAATGTCCTTTTCCAGCAGGCGTTCGGCCTGGCGCACCGCTTTCTCCATGCGTACATCGCCAAAATGCAGGGTCTTGAGGTTGATCGAGGTCGGCGCTGGCGGCGGTTGGCTGAACACCCGGGCCTGCACTGGCATCTGCCTGGGTCGCTTCAACAGGCACTGGAAGCGGTTGCGCCCAGCCGCCTGCAACGCAAACGGCAACCCTTCGGGCTGGTTGAGCAACTCCAGCAGCGACACCTTGAACAGACTGTCGATCATCACCCGCGACAGGCTGATGCCCAGCAGGTTATCCGCACGCCGATTGGCTGATAGTACCTGGCCGCTTTCATCAAAGATCAGCAGGCCGGCCCACTGGCTGTCGAGGTTGCTCAAGCCGGTGTTGAAGGTCAGTTGGAAATGTTCGCCACGGAACAGGTTGAGGATCAGCCGGTTTTCCACGGTCTGACTCATCATCTTGACCATGCCCAGGGTATGGGAGGGCGGCAGGTAGCTGTCGCTGGACACATCCAGCACCGCGATGATTTCGCGCTGGGCGTCGAAAATAGGCGCCGCGGAACCGGTCATGAAACGGTTGGCCTTTAGGAAGTGTTCATCGTGCTCGATATGCACGGCCTGGGCGCAGGCCAGCGCGGTGCCGATGGCATTGGTGCCGCTGGCACGTTCCATCCAGCTGGCGCCGGGGCTGAAGCCACGGGCCAGCTTGGGTTCGATAAACCGCTGGGTGCCCCACGACGTCAGGACCTGGCCCTGATTGTCAGCCAGCATGATCAGGCAGTTGGAGTTGCTGAGGATGTTTTCATAGTAGGGCAGTACTTCCTGGTGCGTGGTCTGCACCAGTGAATGCTGGCTTTCCAGGAGTTGACTGATGCCTTCGGCGGGCAGTTGATCAAAGCTTGGCGTGCTCTGGTGGTCCAGGCCGAAGGCGCGGCAACGTCGCCAGGATTCCTGGATAAGGGTGTCGTGTGCCAGTGGTTCGGCCATGGTGCGACCTTCATTTTTATTGTTATTGGATGTGCACATTCAACCATTGAAATGGGTTCAAGTGTGGGAGGGGCGGTGCGACGATTCGACTTGCTCCCGATAGCGGTATGTCAGTGAAAAGATGCTGACTGATACACCGCTATCGGGAGCAAGCCCCCTCCCACATTTTTATCTTGTGTTGGTCATGAGAGTGTTGTTCAGAACTGTTCATTGTCAACCCCGAAAGTGTTCAGTTGTTCAGCCACTTTGTTCACTCCTGAACATCACCATTAACCCATTCCCTTACGCATCAAGCGCTTGCAGTTTTGGCACGAAACTCGCTCTGACACCTGGCCAGATTCATTCCAATAATAAAAAGGTCGTGTCATGTCATTGACCCTGGAACATGTCTCCCGCGTTGTCGACGGCCAAACCTGGATCGACGACGCCAACCTGCGTTTTGAAGCCGGCTCTTTCAACGTCTTGCTCGGTCGCACCCTGTCCGGCAAAACCAGTCTGATGCGCCTGATGGCCGGTCTGGACAAGCCCGACAGCGGCCGCATCCTGATGAACGGCGTAGACGTTACGCAAAAGCCGGTACGCCTGCGCAATGTGTCGATGGTCTACCAGCAGTTCATCAACTATCCCACCATGACCGTATTCGAGAACATCGCCTCGCCGTTGCGCCAGGCCGGTGTGTCCAACGAGCTGATCCAGAGCAAGGTGCTGGAAACCGCCAGGATGCTGCGCATCGAGAAGTTCCTGCAACGCCACCCGCTGGAACTGTCCGGTGGCCAGCAGCAGCGCACCGCCATGGCCCGCGCCCTGGTCAAAGACGCCGAACTGATTCTGTTCGATGAGCCCCTGGTGAACCTGGACTACAAACTGCGCGAAGAGCTGCGTCAGGAAATGCGCGAACTGTTCAAGGCGCGCCACACCATCGCCATTTACGCCACCACCGAACCCAACGAGGCTCTGGCCCTGGGTGGCACCACCACCATTCTTCACGAAGGCCGGGTGATCCAGAGCGGCAAGGCCGCCGAGGTCTATCACCAGCCGCAAACCGTTCTGGCCGCTGAGCTGTTCTCCGAACCGCCGATCAACCTGATGCCAGGGCGCATCAGCGGCAACGAAGTGAGCTTCGCCAATTTCGTGCATTTCCCACTCAACGTCGACCTGCGCCCCATCGGCGAGGGCGAGTTCCGTTTCGGCGTGCGTCCCAGCCATATCAGCCTGGTACCGAGCAATGACGATGACCTGGAGTTGGCGGTGACCGTGGAAGTCGCCGAGATCAGCGGCTCGGAAACCTTCCTGCATGTGCGCAGCGAGCACTTCCTGCTGGTGCTGCACCTGCCGGGGGTGCATGAGTACGATGTGGACGCGCCGATCCGCGTGTATATCCCCACCCATAAACTGTTTGTGTTCGATGGACAGGGCCGTTTGGTCCAGGCCCCCGGGCGCCGTGTTGCGAGGGTTGCCTGATGGCCGAGATCCATTTGCGTAACCTGGCCCATAGCTATAGCCCCACGCCAAAAGGGCCTGACGACTACGCCATTCGGGAAATGAACCATGTGTGGGAGCAGGGCGGTGCCTACGCGTTGCTCGGGCCGTCGGGCTGCGGCAAGTCCACGTTGCTCAATATCATCTCCGGCCTGCTCAGCCCCTCTGAGGGCCAGGTGCTGTTCGATACCCAGGTGGTCAACGACCTCACGCCGGAGAAACGCAATATCGCCCAGGTGTTCCAGTTCCCGGTGGTGTACGACACCATGACGGTGTTCGACAACCTGGCCTTCCCGCTGCGAAACCAGGGCATGGCCGAAGCGAAAATCCACAGCAAGGTGCAGGAAATCGCCGAAGTTCTGGACCTGCAAACCCTGCTGAGCAAAAAAGCCCGCAACCTCACCGCCGACGAAAAACAGAAAGTCTCCATGGGCCGTGGCCTGGTGCGCGATGACGTGTCGGCGATCCTGTTCGACGAGCCGCTGACGGTGATCGACCCGCACCTGAAATGGAAACTGCGGCGCAAGCTCAAGCAGATTCATGAGCAGTTCAATATCACTATGGTCTACGTCACCCATGACCAACTGGAAGCCTCCACCTTCGCCGACAAGATCGCGGTGATGTACGGCGGGCAGATTGTGCAGTTCGGCACCCCGCGTGAATTGTTCGAGCGGCCGAGTCATACCTTTGTCGGCTATTTCATCGGCAGCCCAGGGATGAATCTGATCGAGGTGCAGGCCAGGGCTGGTGGTGTGGGGTTTGCCAATACCTTTCTGCCGCTGTCGCAGGCGTTGCAGCAAAGGATCAACGCGACCGACTGCAAAAAACTCCAGGTTGGCATCCGCCCGGAATTTATCCATGTATGGGATGACCACAACCCTGACGCCCTGCAAGCCGGCGTCATGCATGTGGAGGACTTGGGCACCTACAAGATCATGACCCTCAACCTCGACGGCGCCACGCTCAAAGTGCGCCTGGCCGAAGACAAACCGGTGCCGGAGGGCAGGGCGTCCATCAGCTTCCCCGCGCAATGGCTGATGCTCTACGCCGACGATTACCTGCTGGAGGTGGCGCCATGAACAAGGTGCAGAACAACAAGGCCTGGTGGCTGGTGTTGCCGGTGTTCCTGCTGGTGGCGTTCAGTGCGGTGATCCCGATGATGACCGTGGTCAATTACTCGGTGCAGGATATTTTCGACCAGTCCAGCCGCTACTTCGTCGGGGCCGACTGGTACAAGCAGGTGCTGCTTGATCCGCGCCTGCACGACTCGTTGCTGCGCCAGTTCATCTACTCGGCCTGTGTGCTGCTGATTGAAATCCCGCTGGGCATTGCCATCGCCCTGACCATGCCGACCAAAGGACGCTGGTCATCGCTGGTGCTGATTATCCTCGCCATTCCGCTGCTGATTCCATGGAACGTGGTCGGCACCATCTGGCAGATCTTTGGCCGTGCCGACATCGGCCTGCTGGGTTCGACCCTCAACGCCATGGGCATCAGCTACAACTATGCGGCCAACACCATGGACGCCTGGGTCACCGTGCTGGTGATGGATGTGTGGCACTGGACCTCGTTGGTGGCGCTGCTGTGCTACTCGGGTTTAAGGGCCATTCCGGATGTCTACTACCAGGCCGCGCGGATTGATCGTGCATCGGCCTGGGCAGTGTTCCGACATATCCAGTTGCCGAAGATGAAAAGCGTGCTGTTGATCGCGGTGATGCTGCGCTTCATGGACAGTTTCATGATCTACACCGAGCCTTTCGTACTCACGGGGGGCGGGCCGGGGAACGCCACCACCTTCTTGAGTCAGACGCTCACCCAGATGGCCGTAGGCCAATTCGACCTGGGCCCGGCAGCGGCGTTTTCGCTGGTGTATTTCCTGATCATCCTGTTGGTGTCCTGGCTGTTCTACACCGCCATGACCCATTCCGACGCCAACCGCTGAGGCCGCCAACATGAGCAAGCGCAAGCTTATTCCGTTACTGATTTATATCCTGTTCCTGCTGGTGCCGATCTACTGGCTGTTGAACATGTCGTTCAAGAGCAACACCGAAATCCTCGGCGGCCTGACCCTGTTTCCCCAGGATTTCACCCTGGCCAACTACAAAGTGATCTTCACCGACCCGAGTTGGTACACCGGCTACCTCAACTCGCTGTACTACGTGAGCCTGAACACGGTGATCTCTCTGAGCGTGGCGCTGCCGGCAGCCTATGCGTTCTCGCGCTACCGCTTCCTGGGTGACAAGCACCTGTTCTTCTGGCTGCTGACCAACCGCATGGCGCCGCCGGCGGTGTTTCTGCTGCCGTTTTTCCAGCTGTATTCCTCCATCGGCCTGTTCGATACGCACATCGCCGTGGCCCTGGCTCACTGCCTGTTCAACGTGCCGTTGGCGGTGTGGATCCTTGAAGGCTTCATGTCCGGCGTGCCCAAGGAAATCGACGAAACCGCCTACATCGATGGCTATAGTTTTCCCAAGTTCTTCGTGAAGATCTTTATTCCGTTGATCGGCTCCGGCATCGGGGTGACTGCGTTTTTCTGCTTTATGTTTTCCTGGGTCGAACTGCTGCTGGCGCGCACGCTGACTTCGGTCAACGCCAAGCCCATCGCGGCGGTAATGACCCGCACGGTCTCTGCGTCGGGTATTGATTGGGGGGTACTGGCGGCAGCGGGGGTATTGACTATCCTCCCGGGCATGTTGGTGATCTGGTTTGTTCGCAACCACGTGGCCAAGGGCTTTGCCCTGGGCCGGGTCTAGAGGAATCGATGATGGAATGGATGGCCTGGACCACCCCCACTGCGCTGTTCTTTGGTGGCATCGCCCTGATTCTGGCGGGCATGACCACCTGGGAACTGCGTTCGCCGAGCATTCCGCGGCGCGGGTTGCTGCCGATCAGCACCACCCGTGGTGATCGCTTGTTTATCGGTCTTCTCGGCAGCGCCTACCTGCATTTGCTGGTCATCGGCGTTACCGACTGGAGCATCTGGGTGGCGTCCGCGCTCTCCCTGTTATGGCTGTTGAGTGTGATGCGTTGGGGCTAATGCCCTTATGAATAAACAACCAGGAGGTCTCTATGTTGAATAAAAACAATAAGCTGCGACATAGCATTTCATTGGCCGCCGTACTGGCCCTCAGCGGTTTGAGCGCTTCGGCCTGGGCCGATGCGTATGAAGATGCCGCGAAAAAATGGATCGGCAGCGAGTTCAAGCCCTCGACCCTCACCGAAGCCCAACAGCTTGAGGAGTTGAAGTGGTTTATCAAGGCGTCGGAGCCCTTCCGTGGGATGAAGATCAACGTGGTGTCGGAAACCCTCACCACCCACGAGTACGAATCCAAGGTACTGGCCAAGGCATTCAGTGAAATCACCGGCATCAAGCTGACCCACGACCTGCTACAGGAAGGCGACGTGGTGGAGAAGCTGCAAACCCAGATGCAGTCCGACAAGAATATCTATGACGGCTGGGTCAATGACTCGGACCTGATCGGTACGCACTTTCGCTACGGCAAGACCGAGTCCATCACCGACCTGATGGCCAACGAAGGCAAGGACTTCACCTCGCCAACCCTGGACCTCAAGGACTTTATCGGCCTGTCCTTCACCACCGCGCCGGACGGCAAGATCTATCAGCTGCCCGACCAGCAGTTCGCCAACCTCTACTGGTTCCGCGCCGACTGGTTCGAACGCCCGGAGCTGAAAGCCAAGTTCAAGGAAAAATACGGCTACGACCTCGGCGTACCGGTGAACTGGTCGGCCTATGAAGACATCGCCAAATTCTTCAGCGAAGACGTCAAGGAAATCGACGGCAAGCGCATCTACGGGCACATGGACTACGGCAAGAAAGACCCGTCCCTGGGCTGGCGCTTTACCGATGCGTGGTTCTCCATGGCCGGCGGCGGTGACAAGGGCTTGCCCAACGGCTTGCCGGTGGACGAGTGGGGCATTCGTGTGGAGGACTGCCACCCGGTGGGTTCCAGCGTGACCCGCGGCGGCGACACCAACGGCCCGGCGGCGGTGTTCGCCACACAAAAATATGTGGATTGGATGAAAGCCTACGCGCCGCCGGAAGCGGCGGGCATGACCTTCTCCGAATCCGGCCCGGTGCCGTCCCAGGGCAACATTGCCCAGCAGATTTTCTGGTACACCGCGTTTACCGCCGACATGGTCAAGCCGGGCTTGCCGGTGGTGAATGCCGACGGTACGCCGAAATGGCGCATGGCGCCGTCGCCGGTCGGGCCGTACTGGGAAAAGGGCATGAAGAAGGGCTATCAGGACGTAGGCTCCTGGACCTTCCTCAAGTCCACGCCTGAGAAACAGAAACTCGCGGCCTGGCTGTACGCGCAGTTCGTGACCTCCAAAACCGTGTCGCTGAAGAAGACTATCGTTGGTCTGACGCCGATTCGGGAGTCTGATATCAACTCCCAGGCCATGACCGACATGGCGCCCAAGCTCGGGGGGCTGGTGGAGTTCTACCGCAGCCCGGCGCGCACCGAGTGGTCGCCAACCGGCACCAACGTGCCGGACTACCCACGCCTGGCGCAATTGTGGTGGAGCAACATCGCCGCCGCCGCCAGCGGCGAGAAAACTCCGCAACAGGCGCTGGACAACCTGGCCAAGGAGCAGGACGCGATCATGACGCGCCTGGAACGCTCCAAGGTGCAACCGGTGTGCGGCCCGAAAATGAACCCCGAGCGTGACGCGCAATACTGGTTCGACCAGCCGGGCGCGCCGAAGCCGAAACTGGCAAACGAGAAGCCCAAGGGTGAAACCGTGAACTACAACGATCTGCTTAAACAGTGGGAGGCGGCGCGCAAGTAACAGCGCTGAGTGAGTACGACGCAACGGCACGTTTACGTGCCGTTTTGTTTGAAGCTTGAAGTGCGACACCCTGCATTTCATCCGGTGGTTCGAGACAGCCTGCCAGGTTACGACTAAACTGCTGAGCATTCATACAGGAGGTTATCTGATGGGTGTTCCACTTTCCCCAATTGTTTCCGAGTTTGAAACCGAAGAGCAGGCGAGTAGTCATGATCTCTGGTTTCGTAAAAAAGTCGAAAAAAGCTTGGCCAACCCCGGCCCCGGTGTACCTCATGACGAGGTCATGGCACGAGTTGAGGCGATTATTCTGCAAGCAGAGCTTGAGCAGCGGGCCAAGGCTTGATGTTGGCCGTTGTTTGGCTTGACGAAGCCATCGGCGACCTGATTGATATCGTGACTTTTATCGCAGCAGAAAACCCCGGCGCTGCACGACGCATCAAGACCCGCCTGGAAGGCGCGCCTCTACCATTGGCTGAGCACCCCTATCTGTATCCGTGCGGCCGGGTGCCAGGTACTCGTGAGGTGGTTGTACATCCCAATTATGTGCTGGTGTATAGAGTGACTGCTGAGCGGATCGAAATAGTCAACGTATTGCACGCCCGGCAAGAATATCCCTGAGCCTCCCGCCTTCGTATTTCATCAGCGAGCGCCTTCACTGCGACCGCTTATCCCCCCCTTCATAACCTCATTTGAATTTTCCGCACGCCCCGACGCTCTGCATTCTAGAAGCGCGTGAAGTTGAGCGCTCTTGCGGGGCCACCTTGTGGAAGGCCCGTTGTAACGGACTTTGCGGAAACTGCCATCATGACACTCCTTACAGCGCTGTCAGGCCAGCCGGCCTCTCTCACCGACTCGGCCCAAGGCCACCATCAACGGGTGTATCGACAGCTGTACGGCGAAACGCCAGACGCCGCCGAACTGGCGCGTGACTACCTGCAGGATCAATTGGCCCAGGTAGAGGAAACCGACTGCGACTTGCCTGAAGCGCCCGAACACCTGGCGGCCTGGGTCGAACAGCGCTGCGCCGTCGTGGCCCAGGCCTATGCCCACTACCTTGAGCAGCGCCAGCAAGGCCGGCCACGGCGTTATTTTCACAACAAAGCCCACGCGTTGTATGTCCTGCAGCGTGTGGCACCGACCAAACTGGTGGACGGCGCCTGGCTCTACGGCCTGCTGCACTATTGGCAAGACCAGCGCTTCGACGGCTTGCTCACTACCTATCTGGAGGAATTGGGCGACGGTGAGGCCGCGCAGAACCACGTGGTGATCTATCGCAAGTTGCTCAGCGACCACGATGCCGACAGCGAAGCCGGCCTTGAGGACGAGCACTACCTGCAAGGTGCGCTGCAGCTGGCCCTGGGCCTGTGCGCCGACCAATTCCTGCCGGAAGTCATCGGCTACAACCTGGGCTACGAACAGTTGCCGCTGCACCTGCTGATCACCGCTTACGAACTCAGCGAACTGGGCATCGACCCCTATTACTTCACCCTCCACGTGACCATCGATAACGCCAGCAGCGGCCACGCCAGCAAGGCCGCGCAATCGGTGTTGGGCCTGCTGCCGCTGGGCGAGGGCAGGGCCGCGTTCTACCGCCGCGTCGCCGCTGGGTATCGCCTCAACGATCTTGGCCCGGGTACCACGGCTGTCATCCAGCAGTTCAACCTGCACGACGAAGTAGTCGCGATGCTTGAGCGCAAGCGCACCTTCGGCCAGCACATGCACTCGGACTACTGCCGCTTCGAAGGCCAGACCGTCAACCAATGGCTGGCCAAGCCGGGGCAGATCGGCGATTTCCTCACCGCCTTGCAGGACAAGGGCTGGATCAAGCTCAACCAGGACCCTGCCGACAGCCGTTTCTGGCAGTTGATCGAGGGGGCCGGCGCGGCGATGTTCGGGGTATTCAGCGCGGCGGAAAAACAGCTGCTGCATGACTGGATCGCCGGTCACTGGGCCAGCGGCCAGCGCGTGCCGCCGGTTCGACCGGGGCGCGGCAGTCGGCTTGCCCGCGAGCAGCAATGCCCGGCGGACCCCGACACCCAGACCCTGGCCGATTCACTGTGGAACCTGCCCGACGAGCAACAGCTCAGTGCGCTGATCCCATGGATGTCAGCGCGGCGCCACAGCAGCCCCGCAGGCTTGTACGCCACCCGCCGCTTTATCCAACTGCGTGCGCGTTTGCGCTAAGGAATGTGCCTATGTCTGCCCAACAACTCGCTGATCGTGCCTTGCTGAACCTGGGCCGGGGGTTGAAGGAAAGCGGTTACCGCTTCATTACGCCGACGCCCTTGACCCATGAGCGCGTCTACCGGCGTTTGGCGACGCCGCTGGCGATGACGCTGCGCGACGTATTCGGCTGGTCGATGCCGTTCGACCACGACCTGTTGCCCGAGGCGTTTCGCGAAGAGTTGCAGCAAGCCGATGTGATCGAAAAGCACGATGCCTTATGGCGCAGCACGGTGCGTTGGTCGAGCCTCGACGATCTGCTGTTCGCCCATTCGCCGTATCCCACGGTGCAAGCGGACGCGGTGTTCTTCGGCCCCGACAGCTACCGTTTTGCCCAGGTGATCGAAGCGCATTTGCAGCAGCGTTTCGAACCGCTCAAGCGTGCGGTGGACATTGGCTGTGGCGCCGGTGTGGGTGCCTTGGTGGTTGCCCGGGCCAGGCATGACGCCCAGGTGCTGGCGGTGGACATCAACCCGCGTGCCCTGCGCCTGACCGCCGTGAACGCCGAGCTGGCCGGGTTGAATAATGTCAGCGTGTACCACAGTGACGTGCTGGCCAGCGTCGAAGGGCAATTTGACCTGATCGTCGCCAACCCGCCGTACATGAACGATGACCGCCAGCGTGCCTATCGCCATGGTGGCGGGGCGTTGGGGGAGCAATTGTCGGTGCGCATCGTCAGCGAATCCCTCGCACGCCTGGCCCTGGGCGGCAGCCTGTTGCTGTATACCGGAGTGGCGATGGTGGCGGGTGGCGATCCTTTCCTTGGCGCGGTCAAGCCGTTGATGGGCAGTGATGCCTACGGCTGGACCTACCGCGAACTGGATCCTGATGTCTTCGGCGAGGAGCTGGAAAAACCTGGCTATGAACGTGTGGAGCGCATCGCGGTGGTTGCGCTCACCGTTACCCGACTGCGTTGACCCTTGATGCTCACTTTCGGCATCGAAGAAGAATACTTCATCACCGATCTGCACACTCGCCGGATGCTCGGCGAGCCTTCGACAGCGGTGCTGGCGGCGTGTCGTGAGGCGATCGGCGCAGGCTTTGCGTATGAAATGTTCCAGGGCCAGATCGAGGTCGCGTCACCGGTATTCAGTGCCAGCGCTGAAGCCGCGGATTACCTGGCGACAGTGCGCCGCAATCTGGCGCAGCGCCTGGGTGAATTTGGCCTCGGCGTGGTGTGTGCCGGCAGCCATCCGTTGGCCGACTGGCGCGAACAGCGGCCTACTGACCAAGCCCATTTCCAGCAGTTGTTCGACGATATTCAATACGTAGCGCGGCGCAGCGTATTGTGCGGGCTGCATGTGCACGTGCAGGTGCCGCACACCCATGACCGCATCGCCGTGATGAACCAGGTGTCACCGTGGCTGCCGCTGCTGTTGCTGCTCAGTTGCTCCTCGCCATTGTGGGATGGCGCGCCCAGCGGCTTTATGAGCTACCGCCAGGGCGCTTGTGATGAATGGCCGCGCATGGGCGTGCCGGAACATTTCGCCGATTGGAACGAATACCTGCGCTATCTTGCGTTGCTGCATCGCATGGGTGCAATCAAGGCCGATGGCAACGGCTGGTGGGGCATTCGCCCGGCGGCGCGTTACCCAACCCTCGAACTGCGCATGACCGACGCCTGCCCGCGGTTGGCGGATGCCCTGGCCCTGGCCACGCTGTTTCGCGTCATGGTCACCCATGCCTGCGGCCTGGAGCGACCCGGCGCCGGGTTCTGTGCGCAAACGCGCTGGCTGCTCAAGGAAAATCGCTGGCAGGCCAAACGCTACGGCGCGGGCGGTCACTTTGCGTTGGACGACACAGGCGCCATGGGCAGCGCCGAACAGTGGTTGCACTGCGCGCGCCAGACGTTCGGTGCCACCGCAGAGGCCATGGGCGAGCCGCGGCTGTTCTATACGCTGCAAGCGCTGCTGCGGCGCGGCAACAGTGCCACCGAACAGTTGCGTTGGTACGCCCAGGCCCGCGCCGACGGTGCCGATGAGGTGGGCAGCCTGGGCAGCGTGGTCGACCACTTGCTCGCTCAGAGTCGCGGCGACCATTGATGGGCTGCGCACAGGCGCCTTTTGATGTGTCAGGCCATGGCTTGCGGCTGAATACGCAACTCGCCGTCCACATCCTTGACCAAGCCACTGGCCACGAACAACGGCGCCAGGCGCTTGTGCAACTGCGGCTCGACAAACTCCTTGACCGTGTCCAGCACCAGCACGCCACTGAGCGGCAACTCGGCCTTGGTGTACGACAGCCATGCCTTTTTCGACGCCATCAACACATCGCTGCCCGCCGTCGAAGCGAAACGGCGATGCACCGGCTTGGCGTCGAAGGCGAAGGTGTGCTGGAACTCATAGCCGCTTTCGTCACCGCCACTGGCAGCGCAACGCACGCACGTGCAGGGGCCATCGCCGAAGGCGCTGCGCAGGTAGGCGTTGAAGTCCACCACGGGCTTGAGTGACAGGCGCTTATCGACCTCGAACAGGTCCCCGGTCATTTTTTCGTCAGTGTTCAACGTCCATTTCCTCGCAGTCGGTTGCTGTGTTTCAAAGCGCGGCACAATACCAGCCGAGCGTGGGTTTGGGGATTATTTGCGTCGTGGGAGGGTCAGCGGAAGAACTCACCGGGGGTGGAATCGAACTGCTGACGAAATGCATTGATAAACGCTGAGGTCGATTCATAGCCACACCCCAACGCCACATCCGTCACCCGCTCGCCTCGCTCCAGGGCGGGCAGGGCGCTCAGCAGTCGCAGGCGCTGGCGCCACGCGCGGAACGTCAGCCCAGTGTCCTTGAGGAACAAGCGGCTGAGGGTCTTTTCGCTGACGCCCAGCCTGGGGCTCCAATCCCCCAGGGTGGTCTGCTGCTCGGGGTGCAGGTTCAAGCTGCGGTAAATCTGCCGCAGCCGCGGGTCATGGGGTAGCGGCAGCATCAAATCCACTTGGGGGGCGGCTGCAAGTTGGTCGAGCAGCACCTGGGCCAGGCGCCCATCCGGCCCATCTTCAGCATATTCCACCGGCACTTGGCTGAAATTACGGATCAACTCGCGCAACAAACTGCTCACTTCCAGCACCTGACACCGTTCGGCCGCCCAGGCGGTGACGCTGCAATCGAGGTACAAGCTGCGCATTTCGGTATGGGGCGAACTGAACACCCGATGGGGCATGCCTGCCGGAATCCAGACGGCGCGCTGCGGGGGCGCGACGAAACGGCCGACGCTGGTGTGGATCTCCAGCACCCCGGAAATCGCGTAGGACAACTGCACCCACGGGTGGCTGTGCCGTCTTGTCAGCGCCCGATTGGGCAAGGACTCGGTACGCCCATACACCGGCCGTGGCAGGCTGGAAAGTCCGGGCACACTGCGCCGCACGGTTTTTTCATGTCCTTTTGGCGGCATTTACTGGCTCATTGGCGTTAGTCGGTAAAGGATCGTTACGTTAGAGTCGCCGGGACGCTCTTGGCAACCCCTGGAAGATTTGCTTATGACCCGCCCGCGCTTTCTGCCCGACAACTTCACCCTGACCCTGATCGCCACAGTGATCCTTGCCTCCCTGCTGCCGGCCAGCGGCCAGACCGCCGTGGCCTTCGGCTGGGTGACCAACCTGGCCATCGCGCTGCTGTTTTTCCTGCACGGCGCCAAGCTGTCGCGCCAGGCCATCGTCGCCGGCGCCGGCCACTGGCGCCTGCATCTGTTGGTGTTCAGCCTGACCTTTGTGCTGTTTCCGTTGCTGGGCCTGGCGCTCAAGCCGGTGCTGTCGCCGCTGATCGGCACTGAGCTGTACATGGGCATGCTCTATCTGTGCGCGTTGCCGGCCACTGTGCAATCAGCGATTGCCTTCACGTCCCTGGCCCGCGGCAATATCCCGGCGGCGATTTGCAGTGCGGCGGCTTCCAGCCTGTTCGGTATCTTCCTGACCCCGCTGCTGGTGGCGCTGCTGCTGAACGTACACGGCGATGGCGGCTCCACCGTCGACGCGATCCTGAAGATCAGCGTGCAGTTGCTGCTGCCATTCATTGCCGGGCAAATCGCCCGCCGCTGGATCGGCGACTGGGTCGGGCGCAACAAATCCTGGCTGAAATTTGTCGACCAGGGCTCGATCCTGCTGGTGGTCTATGGCGCATTCAGCGAAGCGGTCAATGAGGGCATCTGGCACCAGATCCCTCTGTGGCAACTGGGCGGTCTGGTAGTTGCCTGCTGCGTATTGCTCGCGTTGGTGCTGGTAGCGTCCACGTTGTTGGGCAAGGCATTCGGTTTCAGCCAGGAAGACCGCATCACCATCCTGTTCTGCGGCTCGAAGAAAAGCCTGGCGACCGGCGTGCCCATGGCGCAGGTGCTGTTCGCCGGGGCGAGCATGGGCGTGCTGATTTTACCGTTGATGCTGTTTCACCAGATCCAGCTGATGGTGTGCGCGGCGCTGGCTCAGCGTTATGCCCAGCGCCCGGAAAGCATCCCTGAGTTGATGGGGCAGGTGGATCCGTGATGCACCTCTCATTCCCAGACAAATAAGCTCAAGTTAACCGCTGCGCCGACGACTAACTTCTTACTAACCCAAGAAGGAGTCTCGGCATGAACGTTCGTCGATTTGCGGTAGTGACAGGCCTTCTTTGCCTATGGGCAAGCACCTGCGGCGCGGCGCAGACGGTGGGGCAGGGCACCATCAGGTTCACTGGCGCTATCGTCGAGCCGGGGTGTGCGACAAATGCGCGCAGTGGTTCGGTGATGGAACTGCGCGGCTGTGCCAGAGTGAGTCGCGGTAGCCGCTTCGAGGTGCGCAATGTGGCGCCGGTGGCCAGCGTCAACGCGGCCCACGTGCGGCTGGTGGCAGACAGCGGCGAGGGGCGCTATTACGACCAGCGCTATCTGCTGGTAGATGCCGCCGGCAAGCCCATTGAGTCCGGCAACTACATCATTACCATGACGTCGCCATAAGCCATCGGGCGACGATCCGCATCAACAGCCGTGCGAGAAACCTATAGAATGCTCGGCGGCGGCGCTTGTCCTGGGTGGCCGCTTGATCATCGCCAGAGTACCGCGCCCGTCAATGAGCCTTTCAGCCGCAGCCCCCCAAGCCAATTGGCAACCGGTCATCGCCCTGGCGCTGGCCGCGTTTGTGTTCAATACCACCGAATTCGTCCCTGTCGGGTTGCTCAGCGCCATTGGCGCCAGCTTCGACATGCCCGTGGCCAGCGTCGGCCTGATGCTCACCATCTATGCGTGGATCGTGTCCCTGACCTCGCTGCCGGTGATGCTGCTGACCCGCAATGTCGAACGGCGCAAGCTGCTGATCGTACTGTTCGGTCTGTTTATCGCCAGCCATATTCTCTCTAGCGTGGCCACCAGCTTCGGTTTGCTGATGGTCAGTCGTGTCGGCATTGCCTTGGCCCACGCGCTGTTCTGGTCGATCACTGCCTCGCTGGCCGTAAGATTGGCGCCGGAGGGCAAGCAGGTGCAGGCCCTTGGTTTGTTGGCCACGGGCACGTCCCTGGCGATGGTACTCGGCATTCCCTTGGGGCGCCTGCTTGGTGAGGCCATGGGCTGGCGTACCACGTTTCTGGTGATCGCCGCGTTCGCCGCCGCCCTGGTGTTCTGGCTGGCGCGCACCTTGCCGCTGTTGCCGAGCCAGAACTCCGGCTCCCTGCGTAGCCTGCCGCTGCTGTTCAAGCGCCCGGCACTGGTGGCGCTCTATGTGCTGACCGCGATGACCGTCACCGCGCAATTTACCGCTTACAGCTACATCGAACCCTTCGTCGAAGGCGTCGCCGGGCTGGGTGGCAGTGCGGTGACGTTGATTCTCTTGGTGTTTGGTGGTGCCGGCATTATCGGCTCGTTGTTGTTCAGCCTGGTGCACCGCTTCAACCCGCACCTGTTCGTGATCGGCGCAGTGTTCATCCTCGCCGCGTGCCTGGCGCTGATGCTGCCGTTGAGCGGTGCTGAATCCTACCTGGTGGTGTTGAGCATTTTCTGGGGCATGGCGATCATGGGCTTTGGCCTGGCCATGCAGTCCAAAGTGCTGGTGCTTGCACCGGACGCCACCGACGTGGCCATGGCGATGTTCTCCGGTATCTACAACATTGGCATCGGCGGTGGCGCGTTGATGGGCAGTTGGGTCGGCAGCCACTTCGGCTTCGCCTGGATCGGCGCGGCGGGCGGGTTGCTGGCGGCGCTGGCGTTGGTGGGATATTGCCTGGCGATTCGGCGGTTTGGGACGGATGTGGTGACGCAATAGTGGGATTCAAGTGTAGCCAGGCATTCCTCATGTAGTGAGGCACCTAGAGGGCAGTGAAGTAAGCGCGGTGCATACAAATACCACAGGGGATTTATCAATAGATAAAATCCCCTGTGGTTGTTTTTGGGGTAAGGACCACTTTGCTTGGTGTATCAATATTCGTCTCTATCTCTTGGTTCGTCGTCGTCTTGAGCTTCCCAATCGTCAATGACTTGCTCGATGCGGCTTAGGGAATCGTAAGTTAGGATGCTAGCTTCCCCATCTTTTTCAAAGCGGTAAGCTTCTGATTGGTCGACTAATTTGTCGCCTTCATAACGCCCTCCTGTTAGATCTTTATGTATGTCATATCCTTTATAGTTTTTTACAAATGCCATGTCAGTACTCCTTGTATAAGGCTTGGTTGAAGTGAACGGGTATTCAGTTATAAATCTTCAATATGTAGTGAAGTATTGAAGTGATTTAAAGGTAGAGGGAGTAAGTGTGGTTGGGTACTGTCATAGTTGACAGTTTTTTAGATGGTTTAGCTATATTAGGGTTGTTCATACACAGGCGACTATACGGCTGCAAAGGGGCCGAGCCGGGATTAGAGTCCGGCGCGGTCTCTCGGCGGAACATAATGCTTCACCCCGCCGGCATCCACCGAGGCCACCGAAGTATTCAGTATCCATTGCAGTCCCAATTCCCGGCTGGCTTCGATGATTGACGGGCGTGTGCCATCGCCCATGGATGCTGCGATTTGCGGGCCGCGGTCCACCACGATTACCCGAATATCGGCCAGCTGACGTCGATGTGGTCGGCGTTGAGGGCTTATTCCAGGGTGCCCTGGGTTTTCAGCAGGGTGATCAGGGTTGAGGATTTCTGATAGCCGATACGCAGGGTCTCCTGGGCGTCGGCGCTCACGGCGATGGAGAAAACCAGCGATCCTAATACAGCAGCAAACGGGCGGCGAAGGGTCATGAGCGGCTCGATATTCAACGGAATGAGCCGAAGCATAAGGTTCTGAAAACCGGTTGATAAATACCCTTTCGATCTGAGCTTAAGGACACTTGGGGCATTGTCCATTGACTGACTGTGCATCTGCCAGATCGGGCCATGAGCAATCATTCGTTGAGGCGACACAGGCCAAAATGTGGGAGGGGGCAAGCCCCCTCCCACAGGTGTGACATGGGCGATCATCGCCGCAGTACTGGTAAAACTCAGCAAAGTTGAAGAGCCGCGAGCAAACACGGGAACCCTCCCACCCGACACGTGTCCCCGCTTCCCATGTCACCCCCCACCGCGCAAATCCCTTAATTTTTCAAGCCTGCCGGAAGCCTCTCCAGGCCCCCGGCTGCGCCCGTTGTTTTTCAAGGGCGCCGCGCCTAGCGGCAAAACTGAATACGGACATTCTCTTAAACCGTGACTTATCAGGCAGGTTACCCCATGCAGTTCAGCGACTTACTGGCAGCGATCTCCACCCATGCGATCCGTCTGCAAACTGAAGAAGGCGACCTGATCGTCCTGGGCGATGACGAGGCGTTGGATGACGCGCTCTGGGATCAATTGATCGCGCATAAACCCCAGTTGCTGGCCCTGGTCGCCGAGCATGGCGGTGACTGGCTGAGCCCGGCTTATCGCATCACCCCGGACATGCTGGCGCTGGTCAACCTCGACCAGCCGGCCATCGACCGTATCGTCGCGTCCATCCCCGGCGGCGCGGCGAATGTGCAAGATATCTACCCCCTGGCGCCGCTCCAGGAAGGCATGCTTTACCACCATCTTTCTGCCGCGCAGGGCGACCCCTACGTGCTGCACGCGCAGTTTGTGTTCGACAGCCGCGCACGCCTGCAAACCTTTGCCGAGGCGCTGCAATGGGTGATTGACCGCCACGATATCCTGCGCACCTCCATGGTGTGGGAGCGCCTCGACGAGCCGCTGCAAGTGGTGTGGCGCAAGGCGCAGCTGGCGTGTGAAGAAGCGCATTTTGATGGCGGCGACCGTCTCGCTCAATTGCTCGCGCGCTACGACGCCCGTGCCTATCGCATGGACCTTGGCCAGGCGCCGCTGCTGCGTCTGGTGTTCGCCGAGGACCCGGCCAACCAGCGCGTGGTGGCGATGCTGTTGTTCCACCACACCATTCTCGATCACACCGCACTGGACGTGGTGCGCCATGAAATCCAGCTGTACCTGGCCGGTGAGCACGCGCAAGCGGGCACGCCGGTAGCGTTTCGCAGCTACATCGCCCAAGTGCGCCAGGGTGTGAGCGAACAGGCCCATGAGGCGTTCTTTCGCGACATGCTCGCCGATATCGATGAACCGACGCTGCCGTTCGGCCTGCAAGATGTGCAGGGCGATGGTCAGGGCATTGATGAAGCGCGCATTCCCGTCGATAGCGCCCTTGGTCGTCGCCTGCGCAGTGTGGCGCGGCCGTTGGGGGTGAGCGTGGCGAGCCTGATGCACCTGGCGTTGGCGCGGGTGTTGGGCGTGGTTTCCGGTCGCGAGGCGGTGGTGTTCGGGACCGTGATGCTCGGGCGCATGGGCGCAGGCGAGGGCGGTGAACGGGCCTTGGGCATGTTCATCAACACCTTGCCGCTGCGGGTTGATGTTGGCGCGCAAAGCGTGCGCACTGCGGTGCAAGTCACCCACGAGCGTCTTACGCGCCTGCTTGATCACGAACATGCGTCCCTGGCACTGGCCCAGCGCTGCAGCGGGGTGGCAGCACCCACTCCGTTGTTCAGCGCGATCCTCAACTATCGCCATAGTGCGGCCACCGACATGGCCGCCGTGATCGAGGTTGCCGAAGGCATCCAGGTCCTGGGCGCCGAGGAGCGCACCAACTACCCGCTGACGGTCAACGTCGACGACCTGGGGCAAGACTTCGCGCTGACGGTGATGGTGGATGCGGCCATCGGTGCACAGCGGGTTGCCGGCTATCTGCACACCGCGCTGCAAAGCCTGGCCGACGCCCTTGAGCAGCGACCGGACAAGCCGCTCTGCGGCCTGAACATCCTGCCCGACGCTGAACGCCACGCCCTGTTGCATACCTTGAACCACAGCCCCACGCACTACGCCGATACCGCGTTGATCCACCAGCAAGTCGAAACCCACGCCGCCGCCCAGCCTGAAGCCATTGCCTTGCGCTTTGAGCAGCAGCGCCTCACCTATCGTCAACTCAACGAACGCGCCAACCAGGTCGCCCATGCACTGCTGGCCCAGGGCGTGGAGCCTGACAGCCGCGTGGCGATCTGCGTGGAGCGCGGCCCGCAGATGATTATCGGCCTGCTCGGTATCCTCAAGGCCGGTGCCGGCTACGTGCCGATAGACCCGGCTTACCCGCAGGAACGCATTGCCTACACCCTGGCCGACAGTCAACCGGTGGTTGTGCTGGTACAGGCCGGCACTCGTCACCGGGTAGGCGAACTGGCGCAGCTTGACCTCGACAGCCTGGGCCAGTTGCCCATCACCGATCCACGGCTGCACCTGAGCCCGGCCAATCTGGCCTATGTAATTTACACCTCTGGTTCCACCGGCCAACCCAAGGGGGTGATGATCGAGCATCGTCAGGTGGCGCGCCTGTTCAGTGCCACTCAACACTGGTTCGGGTTCAACCCGCACGATGTATGGGCACTGTTCCACTCCTTCGCATTCGATTTTTCTGTGTGGGAAATCTGGGGCGCGCTGATGCACGGCGGCCAGTTGCTGATCGTGCCGCAACTGGTCAGCCGCTCGCCGGATGAGTGCTACACGCTGCTCTGCGAAGCCGAAGTGAGCATCCTCAACCAGACGCCGAGCGCGTTCCGCCAATTGATCGCGGCCCAGGGTCACAGCACCCAGGCGCATTCGTTGCGGCAGGTGATCTTTGGCGGTGAGGCCCTTGAACCGGCCATGCTCAAGCCATGGTATGCGCGGGCGGTGAATGCCGGTACGCAGCTGGTAAACATGTACGGTATTACCGAAACCACCGTGCACGTGACCTATCGTGCGCTGGAGGCGGCGGATGCCCAACTGGCGGGCGTCAGCCCGATTGGCGTACGCATCCCCGACTTGCAGCTGTATGTGTTGGATGAACAACACGAGCCGTTGCCATACGGTGTGGTGGGCGAGCTGTACGTGGGCGGCGCCGGGGTGGCGCGCGGTTACCTGAACCGCGAGGCACTCAACGCCGAACGCTTCCTCGCGGACCCGGCCACCGGCCTGCGCATGTACAAGACCGGTGACCTCGGCCGCCTGCTGGCCGACGGCAGTGTCGAGTACCTGGGGCGTAACGATGACCAGGTCAAGATCCGCGGTTTCCGTATCGAGCTGGGCGAAATCCAGGCACACCTGGCAACCGCCCACGGCGTGCGCGATGCGGTGGTGATCGCCCGTGAGGATGAGCCGGGTGACAAGCGCCTGGTGGCCTACGTGATCACCGAGGGTGAGCCCAGCGTTGCCGCCTTGCGCGATCACTTGCTACAGAGCCTTGCCGAACATATGGTGCCCAGCGCCTTCGTGCGCCTGGAGGCATTCCCCCTGACCACCAACGGCAAGCTTGACCGCAAAGCTTTGCCCGCACCCGATGCCGAGGCGTTGGCCCGGCGCAGTTATGCCGCGCCCCAAGGTGCGGTGGAAAACGCCATTGCGATGATCTGGCAGGACCTGCTCAAGCTCGACCGGGTGGGGCGTGACGACAACTTCTTCGAGTTGGGCGGGCATTCGCTGCTGGCGGTCAAGCTGATCGAACGCATGCGCCAGGTAGAGCTGAGTGCCGATGTACGCGTGCTGTTCGGCCAGCCGACCCTGGCAGCCCTCGCAGCGGGGGTGGGCGGGCACCATGAGGTGCAGGTCCCGGCCAATCTGATTCAGGAACACAGTGAGCACATCACGCCGGACATGCTGCCCTTGGTCGAGCTGGACCAGGCCGCCATCGATCACATCCTCCAGGCCGTGCCCGGTGGCGTGGCCAACGTGCAGGATATCTACGCTCTCGCGCCGTTGCAGGCCGGTATTCTCTACCACCACCTGGCAACCAGCGAGGGCGACCCCTACGTGTTGCAGGTGCAGTTGCGCTTTAACGACCAGGGCGCGGTGGATGGCTTTATTCAGGCGCTGCACAGTGTCATCGAACGCAACGATATCCTGCGCACTGCGATTCTCTGGGAGGGCCTGGAGGAACCGGTGCAAGTGGTGTTGCGCCAGGCGCCGCTGGCCGTTGAGCGCTTGGACACCCAGGGCACCGATGCCTTGGCGCAGTTGCAACAGCGTTTTGACCCTCGCCACTACCGCCTGGATCTGTCTCGCGCTTCGCTGATGCGCCTGGCCTACGCTGAAGAGGCGGACGGCTTGGTCGGCATCCTGCTGCTGCACCATATCCTGCTCGATCACACGGCGCTGCAAGTGCTGGTCGAAGAAATGAGCGCCAGCCTGCACGGCAACCGCGTGCAACTGCCTGATGCGGTGCAGTACCGCAACTACGTGGCCCAGGCGCGGCTGGGCCTGAGCCAGGCGCAGCACGAGGCCTTCTTCAGCCAGATGCTCGGCGATATCGACGAGCCCACCCTGGCCTTCGGCTTGCAGGATGTGAACGGCGACGGCAGCGGCATCCATGAGGCCCATCTGCCGCTGGAACCGGCCCTCAGCCTGGCCCTGCGCGAACAGGCGCGGCAACTGGGCGTCAGCACGGCGAGCCTGGTGCATCTGGCATGGGCCCAGGTGCTGGGCCAGGTGTCGGGCCGGCAGGACGTGGTGTTCGGGACGGTCTTGCTGGGGCGTATGCAGGGCGGCGAGGGCGCTGACCGCGCGCTGGGGATGTTCATCAATACCTTGCCGCTGCGGGTCAGCCTCGGCAGCGTCGGCGTGCAAGCCGGCGTACGCGCGACCCATGCGCGCCTGGCGCAGTTGCTCGCGCATGAACACGCCGCGCTGTCCCTGGCCCAGCGCTGCAGCGGCGTGCCGGGTTCGTTGCCGTTGTTCAGCACCTTGCTCAACTACCGGCACAGCGCACCCGATGAAGCGCCGGGGGACAACCCCTTTGCCGCGTTCGGTATCCAGATCCTCAGCTCCGAAGAGCGCAGCAACTACCCGCTGGTACTCAACGTCGATGACCTGGGCACGGGGTTGGCCCTGACGGTGCAAGGTGTCGCCCATCTGGATGTGCAACGTGTGGGTGAGTACATGCTCACCGCATTGCGCCATGTGGTGAGCGCGCTGCAACACGCGCCCACCACCGCCATGCACAAGGTGTCGATTGTGCCGCCCGCCGAGCGGCGCTTATTGCTTGAAGACTTCAATGCCAGCGCCCGGGAATACCCGTCGCAGCTCACCGTTGCGCAACTGTTCGAAGCCCAGGCACTGGCCCGGCCTGAAGCCGTGGCGGTGGTGCATGGCCCGCTGTCGCTGAGCTACCGTGACCTCAATCGCCGTGCCAATCGCCTGGCCCATCATTTGATTGGCCGTGGCGTGCGGCCAGGTGAGGCGGTGGCCCTGGCGCTGCCGCGCTCCATCGACCTGGTCGTCAGCCAGTTGGCGGTGCTCAAGTGTGCGGCGGTGTACGTACCGCTGGATGTCAACGCGCCGCTCGAACGTCGAACCTTCATGGTGCAGGACAGCGGCGCCCGCCAGGTGCTGGACAACCTTGCCGAACTGGACCTGGCCGACCTGCCGGCGGACAACCCGGGGCTGGCCCGGTCTGCGCAGGACGTGGCGTACATCATGTACACCTCCGGCTCCACCGGCCAGCCCAAGGGCGTGCTGGTGCCCCATCGCGGCATCACGCGCCTGGTCATCAATAATGGCTATGCCGACTTCAATGCCAGCGACCGCGTGGCCTTCGCCTCCAACCCGGCGTTCGATGCGAGCACCATGGATGTGTGGGGCGCATTGCTCAACGGCGGGCAAGTGCAGGTGATCGACCATGCCACCTTGCTCGACCCGTTGGCGTTCGGCGCCGAGCTTAAGGGCGCGACGGTGTTGTTCGTGACCACCGCACTGTTCAACCAGTACGTGCAATTGATCCCCGAGGCGTTGGCCGGTTTGCGCATCCTGCTGTGCGGCGGTGAGCGTGCTGACCCGGCGGCATTTCGCAGCCTGTTGGCGCGTGCACCGACGCTGCGCCTGGTGCATTGCTACGGGCCGACCGAAACCACCACCTACGCCACCACCCACGAAGTGCGCGAGGTCGGTACGGATACCGACAGCGTGCCGGTGGGGCGGCCCATTTCCAATACACAGATCTATGTGCTCGATGCACAGATGCAACCGGTGCCGCTGGGCATCACCGGTGAAATCTGCATCGGCGGCGATGGCGTCGCCCTGGGCTATTTGAATCGCCCCGAGCTGACGGCTGAAAAGTTTGTGCAGGACCCCTTCAACCCGGGCGCCTTGCTGTACCGCACCGGCGACCTCGGGCGCTGGACGCAAGACGGCTTGCTCGAATGCCTGGGTCGCAACGACGACCAGGTGAAAATCCGTGGCTTTCGTATCGAGCTGGGTGAGATCGAGGCGCGCCTGGCCAGTTGCCCGGGCATCCAGGACGTCGCCGTGTTGGCCAGGGAAGATATGCCAGGTGAAAAGCGCCTGGTCGCCTACTTCACCTGGGCCGGGGCAGACCTGGGCATTGAGCTGGTCCACGCCTACCTGCAAGGCCAGTTGCCGGACTATATGCTGCCGTCGGCCTATATGCCGCTGGCCAGCCTGCCCCTGACCAACAATGGCAAGCTCGACCGCAAAGCCTTGCCGGCACCGGACCCGTCGGCCTTGCTCAGTCGTGGCTACGAAGCCCCGCAAGGCGAGGTGGAAACCTTGCTGGCGCAGATCTGGCAAGACGTGCTCAAGCTCGAACGCGTCGGGCGTCACGATCATTTCTTCGAGTTGGGCGGGCATTCGCTGCTGGCGGTGAGCTTGATCGAACGTATGCGCCAAGTGGGCCTCAGTGCCGATGTGCGCGTGCTGTTCAACCAGCCGAGCCTGGCAGCGTTGGCGGCGGCGGTGGGCAGTGGTCGCGAAATCGTGGTGCCGGCCAATGGCATCCCGGCCGGTTGCACACAGATCACACCGTCCATGCTGAGCCTGGTGCAGCTCACTCCGGATGCCATCGAGCGTATCGTCGCCAGCGTGCCGGGTGGCGCGGAGAATGTGCAGGACATCTACCCGCTGGCGCCGTTGCAGGAAGGCATTCTCTACCACCACCTCAGCGCCGAACAGGGCGACCCGTACCTGCTGCAATCGCGCATGGCGTTCGACAATCTCGACCGCTTGCACGGGTTCATGGCGGCGCTGCAACAGGTGGTTGCCCGCCACGATATCCTGCGCACGGGCGTAGTCTGGGAGGGCCTGGACAGCCCGGTGCAAGTGGTGTGGCGCAAGGCGCAACTGGGGGTGCAGGAGGTTCATCTGGACCCGGCCGACGGCGGCATCATCGAACAACTGCACGCTCGCTTCGATGCCCGGCACTATCGGCTGGACATCACCCAGGCGCCGTTGCTGCGCATGGTCTATGCCCAGGACCCGACGCACAACCGTGTTGCGGCGATCCTGCTGTTTCACCACCTGGCGCTGGACCACACAGCCATGGAGGTGGTCGGCCAGGAAATGCGCGCCTTCATGTTCAACCAGGCCCAGGACTTGCCCGCTGCCGCGCCATTTCGCAACTATGTGGCCCAGGCGCGCCTGGGCGTCAGTGTGGCCGAGCATGAGCAGTTCTTTCGCGACATGCTCGCCGATGTGGATGAACCAACCTTGCCGTTTGGTTTGCAGGATGTGCAGGGCGATGGCCGTGCCATCGAGGAGGCCGGGCTGCCATTGGACGCCGCGCTGGCGCAGCGGGTCCGCCAGCAGGCGCGACAGTTGGGTGTGAGCGCCGCGAGCCTGATGCACCTGGCCTGGGCCCAGGTCGTGGGGCTGGTGTCGGGCCGCGATGACGTGGTGTTCGGCACGGTGCTGATGGGCCGTATGCAAGCCGGTGAAGGTGCAGACCGCGCGCTGGGGATGTTTATCAACACCTTGCCGCTGCGGGTCGATGTTGCCGCCGGGGCGTCAGCGGCGGTCAAGGCCACCCATGCACGCCTGAGCGCCTTGCTCGGGCATGAACATGCCTCGCTGGCTCTGGCTCAGCGTTGCAGCGGTGTGCCCACCAGCACGCCATTGTTCAGTGCCTTGCTCAATTACCGTCACAGCAACCCCGCCGAGATGGCCCGCGACGGCCACGGCATCTGGGAGGGCGTGCAGCTGCTGGGCGGTGAGGAGCGCAGTAATTACCCATTGACCCTGAGCGTGGATGACCTGGGCGACGGCTTCGGGCTGAGCGTGCTGGCGGTGCCACAGATCGGTGCGCAACGCCTGTGCGACTACATGCACAACGCTGTGGCGCAGTTGCTCACAGCCTTGGAGTGCACGCCGGACACCGCACTCAATCGCCTGCCGATCCTGCCCGCGGCGGAGTGTGAAACCCTGCTGCGCGAATTCAATGCCACGGCCCAGGATTTCCCCCGTGGCCACACCGTGCACGGCGCATTTGAGGTACAGGCTGAGCGCCAACCCCACGCCATTGCCGTGCAGCAGGGCGGCGAGGCGCTGACCTATCAGCAGCTCAATCAGCGTGCCAACCAACTGGCCCATCACCTGTTGGCCCTCGGCGTGCAACCGGATGACCGCGTTGCGCTGTGCTGCCGCCGTGGCCCGCAGATGCTGGTGGGGCTATTGGGCATTCTCAAGGCCGGCGCCGGCTATGTGCCGATTGACCCGGCGTATCCCGCCGAACGCATCGCTTATTTGTTGCTGGACAGCGCCCCGGTGGCAGTACTCGCTGAGGCCAGTACCCGTGACCTGCTGGACACGATCACGCTGGTCGACTTGCATGACCCCGACTGGCAGCACCTGCCCGTCAACAATCCACAGTTGCCCGCACTGATGCCTGCGCACCTGGCCTATGTCATCTACACCTCAGGCTCCACCGGCCAGCCCAAGGGCGTGATGGTGGAACACCACAGCGTGGAGAACCTGGTGCATTGGCACTCTGAAGCCTTTGGCCTGGCTGCTGCGAGTCACACCAGCAGCGTGGCCGGGTTTGGTTTTGACGCGATGGCCTGGGAAGTCTGGCCGGCCCTGTGCGTCGGGGCGACCCTGCACCTGCCGCCCGCCGAAGTGGGCAATGAAAACATCGATGAACTGCTGGCCTGGTGGCGGGCGCAGCCGCTGGACGTGAGCTTTTTGCCCACGCCGGTAGCCGAGTACGCGTTCAGCCAACACCTGCAACACCCCACCTTGCGCATCCTGCTGATTGGCGGCGATCGCCTGCGCCAGTTCACCCAGGAACGGCGCTTTGCCGTGATCAACAACTATGGCCCCACCGAGGCCACGGTGGTTGCCACCTCCGGTCGCGTGCGGGCCGGGCAGGCGTTGCATATTGGTCGACCCATCGCCAATGCCGGCAGCTATGTGCTGGATGCGCAGTTGCGCCCGGTGCCGGTCGGTGTGGCCGGTGAGCTGTATGTAGGCGGCAGCGGTGTGGCACGGGGTTACTTGAATCGCCCGGACTTGACTGCCGAACGCTTCCTGCAAAACCCGTTCAGCCCGGGGCGCATGTACCGCACCGGCGACCTGGTGCGCTGGTTGCCCGACGGCAATCTGGAGTACCTGGGCCGCAACGATGACCAGGTCAAACTGCGTGGTGTGCGGGTTGAGCTGGGCGAAATCGAAAGCCGCCTGGCCGCGCTGGACGGCATTCGCGAAGCGGTGGTGCTGGTGCGCGAAGGTCGGCTGCTGGCCTGGTTCACCGAGCAACGCGCACTCCCCATCGAGACCTTGCGCGCGCAATTGCAGGCGCAGCTTCCCGATGCGCTGGTGCCGGTCGCCTACATGCGCCTCGATGTGTTGCCCCTGACCGCCAACGGCAAGCTGGACCGCAAGGCACTGCCCGATCCCGATCAGGCAGCCGTGCTCAGCCGCGAGTACCAGGCCCCCCAGGGCGAGGTCGAAACCACCCTGGCGCGTATCTGGGCCGAGGTGCTGCAAGTGGAGCAGGTGGGCCGTCATGACCATTTCTTCGAACTGGGCGGCCATTCATTGCTGGCCGTCAGCCTGATCGAGCGTATGCGTCAGGTTGGCCTCAGCGCCGATGTGCGCGTGCTGTTCAGTCAGCCAACCCTGGCCGCGCTGGCCGCTGCTGTTGGCAGTGGTCGCGAGGTGCAAGTGCCGGCCAACCGGATCAGTGCCGAGTGCCAACGTATCACCCCCGACATGCTGGCGCTGGTGACCCTCGACCAGTGTGCGATTGATCAGGTAGTCGCCCAGGTGCCAGGCGGCGCTGCCAACGTGCAGGACATCTACCCGCTGGCGCCGTTGCAGGAAGGCATTTTCTACCACTACCTCACGGCCGCGCAGGGCGACCCGTACCTGCTGCAATCGCACCTGGCGTTTGACAGTGTCGAGCGTTTGCAAGCCTTCGCGCAGGCGCTGCAACAGGTGATCGACCGCCATGACATTCTGCGCACCGGGGTGGTGTGGGAGGGGCTGGCGCAACCGTTGCAAGTGGTGTGGCGCAAGGCGGCGTTGAGCGTTCAGGAGCTGCATTTGCACGGCGATGTGCTTGCCGGCCTGCATGAGCGTTTAGACCCGCGCCACTACCGCGTCCCGATGTCCAAGGCACCGCTGGTGCGTCTGGTATTCAGCCATGATCCAAGTCGGCAGCGGGTGGTCGCGATTCTGCTTTTCCATCACATCGCTCTTGATCACACTGCGCTTGAGCGAGTGCGGCAAGAGATGCAAGCCAGTTTGCTGGGGCAGGAACAGGATGCTGATGAACCTATTCCTTACCGCAACTACGTGGCGCAGGCTCGTTTGGGGCTCAGCGAGCAGGAACACGAAGCGTTCTTCGCCAACATGCTGCGTGACGTCAATGAGCCAACCCTGCCGTTCGGTCTCCAGGATGTGCAGGGAGACGGCAGCGCTATTGAAGAGCACCAGCAGTTTCTGGAGCCGTCCTTGAGCCTGCGTCTGAGGGCTCAGGCACGACTATCAGGTGTGAGTGCCGCCAGTCTGTTTCACCTGGCGTGGGCCCAGGTGTTGGCCTGCTCCGCCAACCAGCCCAGTGTGGTGTTCGGTACGGTCCTGATGGGGCGTATGCAGGGCGGAAAAGGTAGTGACCGTGCGTTAGGTATGTTCATCAATACGTTGCCTCTGCGTGTGGAGATTGATGATATCGGCGTGCGTGCGGCGCTTGTGCAAACCCATGAACGCCTGACGGCACTGCTCGGTCACGAACACGCGTCACTGGCCTTGGCGCAGCGTTGCAGTGGTGTCGCCGCACCGCTGCCATTGTTCAGCGCGATGCTCAATTATCGCCACAGTGACAGTCAGCAGGCATCCGCATCACAAGCGTGGCAAGGCATCCAGACCCTTAGCAGCGAGGAGCGTACCAACTACCCGTTGACCCTGAACGTGGACGATCAGCGCGATGGTTTCCGCTTGACTGTCATGACCGCGGCGCACATCGGCGCAGAGCGTGTCTGCGGTTATATGCAAACGGCGTTGCATGGGTTGGTCGAAGCGTTGGAGCAATCGCCCCATCTGGCGGTCAACCGTGTATCTGTAGTGGGTAAGCAGGAGCGCGAGCAACTGTTGAATGGCTTCAATGCGACAGTAGTCGATTACAACCTTGACCAGACACTGCATTCAATGTTCGAGGCCCAAGTTGCGAGCACACCGGATTGCGTGGCGGTGAAATCGGGCGAGCAACAACTGACCTACCAACAGCTCAACGAGCACGCCAACCGCCTGGCCCATCACCTGCGTGAAAGGGGCGTGCAGCCGGACTCACGGGTAGGCATTTGCCTGGAGCGTGGCCTGGACATGGTGATCGGCCTGTTCGCCATCCTCAAGGCCGGTGGCGGTTATGTGCCGCTGGACCCGGCCTACCCGCAAGAACGCATCGCCTACATGCTGCAAGACAGCGCGCCGGTAGTGGTGCTGGCGCAAGCCGCCACTCGTGCCTTGCTGGGCGACGTGGCCGTGATCGACATCGGCCACAGCACTTGGCACCAGCAGCCTTGCGTCAACCCGCAGGTCGCGGACCTCACTGCCCGGCACACGGCCTACGTGATCTACACCTCCGGTTCCACTGGCCAGCCCAAGGGCGTGATCAATGAACACGCCGGGGTGGTCAACCGTCTGTTGTGGATGCAGGACGCCTATGGCCTCAAGGCCCATGACGCGGTCTTGCAGAAAACCCCGTTCAGCTTCGACGTGTCGGTGTGGGAGTTCTTCTGGCCGCTGTTTACCGGCGCACGCCTGGTGATGGCGCGCCCGGGTGGGCACAAAGACCCTGCGTACCTGTGCGAAGTAATCGAGGCAGAAAACATCACCACCCTGCACTTTGTGCCGTCGATGCTTGACGTGTTCCTGGCCCATGGTGATGTGAGCCAGGCGGCCGGGTTGGTGCGCGTGATGTGCAGCGGCGAGGCGCTGCCGGGCAGCCTGGTGCGTCGGTTCAAGCAGCAGTTGCCGGGCATTGGTTTGTACAACTTATATGGCCCCACGGAAGCGGCGGTGGACGTGACGGCCTGGAACTGCGCCCGCCCGGACGTGCCGGACAACACCCCCATCGGCAAGCCGATTGCCAACACGCGCATGTACGTGCTGGACGGGCAGTTGCAGCCGGTGCCTCTGGGGGTGGTCGGTGAGCTGTTCATCGCTGGCGTGCAAGTGGCGCGGGGTTATCTGAACCGTGCGCAGCTGACCGCCGAGCGCTTCCTCGATGACCCGTTTGCGCCTGGCCGGATGTACCGCACCGGTGACCTGGGCCGCTACTTGCCGGACGGCAATATCGAATACCTGGGGCGCAACGATGACCAGGTGAAAATCCGTGGTCTGCGCATCGAGCTGGGGGAAATCCAGGCGCGGCTGATCGAGCATCCGGCGGTCAACGACGCGGTGGTGGTGGTTCGTGATGAGCGCCTGGTCGCCTATTACACTGGCCTGCCAAGCGACATCGACGGCCTGCGCGCCCAGCTGTTGCAGCACCTGCCGGACTTTATGGTGCCCGCGCTGTTCGTGCACCTGCCCGTCATGCCCCTGAGCCCCAACGGCAAGCTCGACCGCAAAGCGTTACCCGCACCGGGTATGGACGCACTGACGGTGCGTGAGTACGAAGCACCCCAAGGCGATACCGAAATCCTGCTGGCCCAGTTGTGGTCCGAGCTGCTCAAGGTGGATCGGGTAGGCCGGCACGACAATTTCTTTGAACTGGGCGGGCACTCGCTGCTCGCTGTGAGCTTGATCGGACGCCTGCGCCAGGAAGGCATGGAAGCCGATGTGCGAGCGTTGTTCGAACAACCGACCCTGGCCGGCTACGCCGCAATGACCGAACGAATGGAGATCGTCCTGTGAACATCCTCGAGCTGCTGGCAACCCTGAAAACCAAGGACGTGCAACTGGCGCTCAAGGGCGAACAGTTGTCGGTGAACGGCAACCGGCAAGCCTTGAGCGACCCGGCAATATTGGCCGCCTTGCGCGAGCACAAACCGGCGCTGATCGAGCTGATCAAGGCCGGTGAGTACTCGGCTGCCAAGGTTGGCGAAGTGGCCGTACCGGCCAATGGCATTCCCGCCAACGCCGAGCGCATCACCCCCGACATGCTGACCCTCTCGACCCTGAGCCAGGACGAGATCGAGCGCATCATCGCCACCGTGCAGGGCGGTGTGGCGAATATCCAGGACATCTATCCGTTGGCGCCATTGCAGGAAGGCATTCTGTTTCACCATGCCAGCGCCGAGCAGGGCGACCCCTACGTGATGCAGTCGCAGTTCGCGTTTGACAGCCTGGAGCGTTTCGAGGCGTTTGCCCAGGCGCTGCAAAGCGTGATGGACCGCCACGACATTTTACGCACCGGGGTGGTCTGGGATGGCCTGGCGCAACCTTCGCAAGTGGTGTGGCGTCAGGCGCGCCTGCCGGTGCAAGCTTTGATGCTCGACCCGGCCGACGGCGATATCGCCGCACAGCTGCATGACCTATTCAATGCCCGTCATTATCGCCTCGACGTGACCCAGGCACCGTTGTTGCGCCTGGTACATGCTGAAGACCGGACCCACCAGCGCATCGTCGCTACCTTGCTGTTCCACCATATGGCGATGGACCACAGCGCTCTGGAAGTGGTACGCCACGAGATGCAGGCGTTTTTGCACGGTCACGCCGCTCAGTTGGGCCTTGCCGTGCCGTTTCGCGACTATGTCGCCCAAGCGCGCCTGGGTGTTACCGAGCAAGAACATAAAGCATTTTTCCAACAGATGCTCGGTGATGTGGTTGAACCGACCTTGCCCTTTGGTTTACAGGATGTACAGGGCGACGGCAGGGGGATCGCTGAACTCGACTGGCCTTTAGCGAACTCCCTCAGCCAACGCTTGCGCGCACAGGCTCGTGTGCTGGGCGTGAGCGTTGCCAGTCTGTTCCACTTGGGGTGGGCCCAAGTGCTGGGCAGGGTGGCAGGCAAGTCCCAGGTGGTGTTCGGTACGGTATTGATGGGACGTATGCACGGCGGGCATGCGACGGATCGCGCCCTGGGTATCTTCATCAATACGCTACCGTTTCGCGTCGACATTGGCAGTGAGGATCTGCGCAGCGCTGTCAAGGCCACTCACATGCGCTTGACTAGCCTGCTGCGGCATGAATATGCGCCATTGGCTCTGGCTCAGCATTGCAGTGGCGTCATTGCGCCGTTGCCGCTATTCAGTGCGTTACTCAACTATCGTCACAGTGGCACCGGTACTCGCAGCGAGGCGATTGCGGCCTGGCAAGGTATCGAAACGCTGCGTTCCGAGGAGCGTACTAACTATCCGCTCACACTCAGTGTGGACGATCTGGGCGACGATTTTATCCTGCGTTTGCTGGCCAGCACCCAGGTCGACCCCCACCGCGTCTGCGCCTACTTGCACACCGCGCTGGAAAACCTGGTTACCGCGCTGGAGCAGGCGCCGCACACTGCGCTTGACCAACTTTCGGTAGTGCCCGCCGCCGAACAGCGCCTGCTGTTGCAACAGTTCAACGCCACCCAGGCCGTGTTCCCGCAAGGCACCACCTTGCACGGGCGTATCGAAGCCCAGGCTGCGCTCACGCCGGACGCCATCGCCGCCGTGCACGAAGGGCGGCAACTGACCTACGCCGAACTCAACCAGCAAGCCAACCTGCTGGCCCATCATCTGCTGGCGCTGGGGGTTCGGCCCGATGATCGCGTGGCCATTGTGGCGCGGCGCGGGCTCGACACCTTGGCCGGGCTGCTGGCGATCCTCAAGGCGGGTGCCGGTTATGTGCCGGTAGACCCGTCCCACCCGGCCGAGCGTTTGAGCTACTTGCTCAGCGACAGCGCCCCGGTGGCGGTGCTCACCCAACACGCGTTGCTGGCTCGTTTGCCCGAGCTCGAGGTGCCGGTGATCAACCTCGATCGATTCACCTGGCAGCATCACTCGGCGAGCAACCCCAAGGTCGCTGTCGGCCCGACGAACCTCGCGTATGTGATCTACACCTCGGGTTCTACCGGCTTACCCAAAGGTGTGATGGTGGAGCACCACACCGTCGCCAACCTGGTGGACTGGCATTGCAGCGCTTTTGACCTGCGCGCCGGGCGGCATACCGCCAGTGTCGCCGGTTTCGGCTTTGATGCGATGGCCTGGGAGGTCTGGCCGGCGCTGTGTGTGGGCGCCACCCTGCACCTGCCGCCGGCCCATGACGGTGCTGAAGATATCGACGCGCTGCTGGCCTGGTGGTGCGCACAGCCTTTGGACGTAAGCTTCCTGCCCACGCCGGTGGCCGAGTACGCGTTCAGCCAGACTATCGAGCACCCGACCTTGCGCACCCTGCTGGTCGGTGGCGATCGCCTGCGCCAGTTCGGCCGGGCGCAGCGCTTTGAATTGATCAACAACTATGGCCCCACCGAAGCCACGGTGGTCGCCACGTCGGGCAAGGTCGAGGCGGGCCAGCCGTTGCATATCGGCAAGCCCATCGCCAATGTCACCGTCTACGTGCTCGATGAACATCAACGCCCGGTGCCACTGGGGGTGGCGGGGGAGTTGTACGTAGGCGGCAAGGGCGTGGCGCGAGGTTACCTGAACCGCCCGGAACTGACCGCCGAGCGCTTCCTGCGTGACCCATTCAACCCCGGGCGCATGTACCGCACCGGCGACCTGGTGCGCTGGTTGCCCGATGGCACGCTCGACTACCTGGGGCGCAACGATGACCAGGTCAAAATCCGTGGCGTGCGCATCGAACTGGGCGAAATCGAAACCCGGCTCAACCAATTGCCTGGCATCCTGGAAGCGGTGGTGCTGGTGCGTGAAGAGCGCCTGGTGGCCTACTTCACCGAAAACCCGCAACTTGACGCGCTGACGGTAGGCGAAATCCGCGCTCACCTGGTGGCGCAGTTGCCGGACTACATGGTCCCGGTCGCCTTCATGAAGCTCGACGCGCTGCCGCTGACCACCAATGGCAAGCTCGACCGCAAGGCGCTACCGGCACCGGACATGGCTGCAGTGTTTACCCGCGAATACGCAGCACCCCAGGGCGAGATCGAAACCGTGCTGGCGCAGATCTGGGCCGAGGTTTTGCAAGTGGAACGGGTCGGGCGGCGTGACCATTTCTTTGAGTTGGGCGGGCACTCGCTGCTGGCGATGCGCATGGTCTCCCAGGTCCGCCAGCGGCTGGGGGTCGAGTTGGCGCTGGGCGACCTGTTCGCCAACGCCGAACTGGCAGCGGTCGCCGAACTGCTGGCCCAGGCCGGGCGCAGCACCTTGCCGGATATCCTGCCGGCCAATCGTGATGAAGAGATGCCGCTGTCGTTTGCCCAGCAGCGCCTGTGGTTCCTGGCGTTGATGGAGGGCGCCAACACCGCCTACAACATTCCTATCGGCCTGCGTTTGCGCGGGCAGTTGCATGTGCAGGCACTGCAACGGGCGCTGGCGCGGATCGTGGCGCGGCATGAAACCCTGCGCAGCCGCTTTGCCCAACACGGCGACCAGGCCCAGGTGCTGATCGTGCCGGCCGAGGAGGTGTTACCGCTGCAGGTGCAAGACTTGCGTCGCCACGCGCAACCGCAACAGGCGCTGGACGCGCTGATCCACGGCGAAGCCTCGGCGCCCTTCGACCTGGAGCGTGGCCCGTTGCTGCGCGGTCGCCTGGTGGTGATGGCCGACGATCACCATGTGCTGCTGCTGACCCTGCACCATATCGTCTCCGATGGCTGGTCCATGGGCGTGCTGACCCGTGAACTGATGGCGCTGTACCAAGCCTTCAGCCACGGCCAATCCGACCCGCTGCCGCCCTTGCCGATCCAGTACGCCGACTTTGCCGTGTGGCAACGCCTGTGGTTGAGCGGCGAAGTGTTGCACCGCCAAAGCACCTATTGGCAGCAGACCCTGGCCGGCGCGCCGGCGTTGCTGACCCTGCCCACCGACCGCCCGCGCCCGGCGCAGCAGGACTACGCCGGCAGCAGCGTCGAAGTGCGCCTGGATGAACGCCTTACTGCCGGGCTCAAGGCCTTGAGCCAGCGCCATGGCACCACCCTCTATATGACCTTGATGAGCGCCTGGGCTTCGTTGCTGGCGCGCTTGTCCGGACAGCCGGAGCTGGTGATCGGCACGCCGGTGGCCAACCGCACGCGCACCGAGGTGGAAGGGCTGATCGGTCTGTTCGTCAACACCCTGGCGCTGCGCATCGACACCTCGGGCGAGTTGAGCACCGAGGCCCTGCTGGCTCGGGTCAAGGCGCTGACACTGGCGGCCCAAGCCCATCAGGATTTGCCGTTCGAACAGGTGGTGGAAATCACCCGGCCGCCGCGCAGCCTGGCCCATAGCCCGCTGTTTCAGACCCTGCTGAGCTGGCAGGACAGCAGCGCGCCGACCCTGGCGTTGGGCGACCTGGCCCTGGAAGGCATTGTCGAAAACAGCCATTTCGCCAAGTTCGACCTGTCGCTGAACCTGGGGGAAGTGCAGGGCAGTATTCTCGGCGCGCTGGAATATGCCGTGGCGCTGTTCGATGAATCGACGATACGGCGTTACCTCGGCTACTTCACCCGCGTGTTGCAGGCCATGGTCGCTAACGACCAGGCGGTGCTTGCGCATGTGCCGCTGGTGGATGAGCGTGAGCGCAAGCAGTTGCTGGTGGATTTCAACGCTACCACTGTGGACTACCAGCTCGACCAGACCCTGCACGGGATGTTCGAAGCGCAGGTACTGCGCACGCCGCAGGCCGTGGCGGCAAAGGCCGGCGAGCAGCAACTGACCTACGCCGAACTGAACGCTCGCGCCAACCAACTGGCCCACCACCTGCAAGCCCTCGGCGTGCAGCCGCAGGCGCGGGTGGCGATCTGCGTGGAGCGTGGCCTGGACATGGTCATTGGCCTGTACGCGATCCTCAAGGCCGGCGCCGCCTATGTGCCGCTGGACCCGGCGTACCCGCTGGAGCGTATCGCCTACATGCTGCACGACAGCGCGCCAGCGGTGGTACTGGCCCAGGGCAGCACCCTTGGGCTGCTGGGCGAGGTGCCGGTGGTCGATCTGGACCAGCCCTCCTGGCAGCACCAGCCCATCACCAACCCAGTGGTGGCCGGGGTGGCCGCCTATGTGATTTACACCTCCGGCTCCACCGGCCAGCCCAAAGGTGTGATCAACGAACACCCCGGGGTGGTCAACCGCCTGCTGTGGATGCAGGACGAATACCGGCTCACGGGAGGCGATACGGTGTTGCAGAAAACCCCGTTCAGTTTCGATGTGTCGGTGTGGGAGTTCTTCTGGCCGCTGTCCACCGGAGCACGCCTGGTGATGGCGCGCCCGGATGGGCATAAAGACCCTGAGTACCTGTGCCAGGTGATCGCAGCCGAAGGGGTCACGACCTTGCACTTCGTGCCGTCGATGCTTGATGTCTTCCTCGCCCACGGTGACGTCAGCCAGGCGGGCGGGCTGGTGCGGGTGATGTGCAGCGGCGAAGCCTTGCCGGGCAGCCTGGTACGCCGCTTCAAGCAACAGTTGCCGGGCAGCCAGCTGCATAATCTCTATGGGCCCACCGAAGCGGCGGTGGATGTCACTGCCTGGCACTGCGCAGGCTTTGACGTGCCCGACAACACCCCCATCGGCAAGCCAATCGCCAACACGCGCATGTACGTGCTGGACGGGCAGTTGCAGCCTGTGCCGTTGGGCGTGGTGGGCGAATTGTTTATCGCGGGGGTGCAAGTCGCACGGGGTTACCTCAACCGTGCCGAACTGACCGCCGAGCGTTTCCTCGATGACCCGTTTGCCCCTGGGCGCATGTACCGCACCGGTGACGTCGGGCGCTACTTGCCGGATGGCAACATCGAGTACCTGGGGCGCAATGATGACCAGGTCAAGATCCGTGGCCTGCGCATTGAGCTGGGCGAAATCCAGGCACGCCTGACCGAGCATCCGGCGGTGCAGGAAGCCGCCGTGATTGCCCGCGAGCAGCGCCTGATCGCTTACTACACCGGCGTGCCGAGTGAAATTGAAAGCCTGCGCGCCCATTTGCTGCTGCACCTGCCGGAGTTCATGGTGCCGGCCAGCTTCGTGCACCTGGAGGCGCTGCCGCTGAGCCCCAATGGCAAACTCGACCGCAAGGCATTGCCGGCACCGGGCGTGGAGGCGTTGGTGGTGCGCGAGTACGAGGCGCCGCTGGGCGACACGGAAATCACCTTGGCCGCGCTGTGGGCCGAGTTGCTCAACGTGGAACGCGTGGGCCGGCACGACAACTTCTTCGAACTGGGCGGCCACTCGTTGCTGGCGGTCAGCCTGGTCGGGCGTATGCGCGGCCTGGGCTTGTCGGCGGACGTGAAAGTGCTGTTTGGTCAACCGACCTTGGCTGCCCTGGCGGCAGCTTTGGGCGGCGGGCGTGAAGTGGCGGTGCCGGCCAATGGCATTGCGGCCGATTGTGTGCGCATCACGCCAGACATGCTGGCGCTGGTCAGCCTGGATCAAGCAGCCATCGAGCGCATCGTCACCAGCATCCCCGGCGGTGCGGCGAATGTGCAGGATATCTACCCGCTGGCGCCGTTGCAGGCCGGCATCCTGTATCAGCATCGCGCTGCGCAAGGTGATGACGCCTATGTGTTACAGGCGCAGTTTGCCTTTGACAGTCGCGCACGCCTGGATGCCTTCGCCAGCGCATTGCAGGCGGTGATCCAGCGTCATGACATCCTGCGCTCATCCTTGCATTGGGAGGGCCTGGAAGAACCTGTGCAGGTGGTGTGGCGCCACGCCCGGCTAAGCGTTGAGAGCGGGCCGCTGCCGCCACGCCTGGACCTTGGCCAGGCGCCGCTGATGCGGCTGGTGTACGTCGAGCAATCGCAACGGGTGGTCGCGACGTTGCTGTTTCATCACCTGGTGATGGACCACGTTGCCCTGGATATCCTGCAACACGAGCTGCAGGCGTTTCTGCTGGGCACTCAGGACACGCTGGCCGCACCCGTGCCGTATCGCAACTACGTGGCCCAGACCCGTTTGGGCGCTGAGGATCACGAGACGTTTTTCCGCGAGATGCTCGGTGAGGTCGATGAACCCACCGAGGTGCCCAATCTGGGGGCCGAGGAAAACGTACGCGTGGGTCTCGACCTGTCGCTGAGCCGACGCCTGCGCAGCCAGGCCCGCCAGGCGGGGGTCAGTGCGGCCAGCGTGATGCATTTGGCCTGGGCCCACGTACTGGGCAAGGTTTGCGCCCGCGAGCAGGTGGTGTTCGGTACGGTGATGCTCGGCCGCCTGCAAGGCGGCGAAGGCGCCGAGCGGGCCATGGGCGTATTTATCAATACCTTGCCGCTGCGGGTCGACCTGGGGGAACACTCAGTGCTGACGGCACTGCGTACCACCCATGGGCGCCTGACTCAGCTGCTCGGTCATGAACATGCGCCCCTGGCGTTGGCCCAGCGTTGCAGTGGTGTGCCGGTGGCGACGCCGTTGTTCAGCGTATTGTTCAACTATCGTCACAGCGCACCCCAGGCCGGTGGCGTGGCCGAGGCGTGGCAGGGGATCGAGTTGTTCAAGGCCGAGGAGCACACGCACTACGGCGTGGCGGTCAGCGTGGATGACCTCGGTGAAGGGTTCAGCCTGACCGTCATGGGGCAGGGCGCCCGGCGCTTGTGCAACTACCTGGAAATCGCGCTGGCGCAGGTGGTGCAGGCCCTGGAAGGTCATCGCGATATCGCCATCAACCGCTTGCCGATTCTGCCGCAGGCCGAACGCCAACGGGTGCTTGAGCACTTCAACGCCACTGCCCGTACATTCGCGCGTGAGCACACGGTGCAGCGCCTGTTCGAAGCCCAGGCCATGGCGCGTCCCGACGCGGTGGCGCTGGTGCACAACGAGCGGCGGGTGAGCTACGGCGAACTCAATACCCGCGCCAACCGCTTGGCCCATCACCTGCTCGGCCTGGGTGTGCGCCCTGGCGATCACCTGGCGATCCTGCTGCCGCGTTCGCTGGAGTTACTGGTCAGCCAATTGGCCATCCTTAAATGCGCCGCCGCGTATGTGCCGTTGGACGTGAATGCACCGGCTGAACGCCAGGGGTTCATGCTGCAAGACTGTGGCGCGGCCTGGTTGCTGACCCGCAGCGATTGCGTCATAGAGAGCGGGATGCGTCGCCTGGACCTGGACACGCTTGGCCTCGCCCCGCAACCGAGCCACAACCCGGACCTGTCGCAACCCTCGGACAGCGTGGCGTACATCATGTACACCTCCGGCTCCACCGGCCAGCCCAAGGGCGTGCTGGTGCCCCATCGCGGCATTACGCGCCTGGTGCTCAACAACGGCTATGCCGATTTCAATGCCGCCGACCGCGTGGCCTTTGCGTCGAACCCAGCGTTCGATGCAAGCACCATGGACGTGTGGGGGCCACTGCTCAATGGCGGCCAGGTGCAGGTGATTGACCACGCCACCTTGCTCGATCCGAGCGCTTTCGCCCAGGCGTTGCAGGGCGTGACGGTGCTGTTTGTCACCACCGCGCTGTTCAACCAATACGTGCAGTTGATTCCCCAGGCCCTGGCTGGCTTGCGCATCCTTTTATGCGGGGGGGAGCGGGCCGATCCGGCGGCGTTCCGCACGCTGTTGGCGCAGGCACCCGCGTTGCGCCTGGTGCATTGCTATGGGCCGACCGAAACCACCACTTACGCCACCACCTGCGAAGTGCACACGATTGCCGATGATGCCGACAGCGTGCCGGTGGGGCGGCCGATCTCCAACACCCAAGTGTATGTGCTCGATGCGCAGCAGCAGCCAGTACCGCTGGGTATCATCGGTGAAATCTGCATTGGCGGCGATGGCGTCGCCTTGGGCTATTTGAATCGCCCCGAGCTGACGGCTGAAAAGTTTGTGCAGGACCCGTTCAACCCAGGCGCCTTGCTTTACCGCACGGGCGATCTCGGGCGCTGGACGGCCGACGGTCTGCTGGAGTGCATCGGGCGTAATGACGACCAGGTGAAGATTCGAGGTTTTCGTGTTGAGCTGGGTGAAATTCAGGCGCGACTGGCGACGTTCGCAGGCATCCAGGATGCCGTGGTGCTGGCCCGTGAAGAGGTTCCGGGGGACAAACGCCTGGTGGCCTATTTCACCTGGGCGGGCGAACCCGTTGCTGTCGAGTCGGTGCGGGCTTACCTGCACGCGCACTTGCCCGAGTACATGGTGCCGTCCGCCTACGTCGCGCTGGAGCAATTGCCGTTGACCGCCAACGGCAAGATCGACCGTAACGCCTTGCCGGTGCCTGCCTGGGACGCCTCGACCAGCCGCACGTTCGAAACGCCGGCCGACGCCCTGGAGCAGACGTTGGCGCAACGCTGGGCCGAGGTGTTGAAACTCGAACAGGTGGGGCGGCATGACAGCTTCTTTGAACTGGGCGGGCATTCGCTGTTGGCGATTCGCCTGGTCAACCTGCTGGACGAGGCCGGTTTTCCGGTGTCGTTGGCCGAGCTGTTCCAACATGCCAGCGTGGCCGGCGTCGCGGCGATGCTGCGTCAGCGCGGGGATGATGTACTGCCCGACACCCGCGTAATTACCGTGCGCAGCAGCGGGGCGCAGGCACCGTTGTTTCTGGTGCATGAGTTCAGCGGCATGGACGTGTATTTCCCGGCGCTGGGCCAGCACCTGCCGGGTGATTACCCGATCTACGGCCTGCCGGGGCTGGCGCTGGGCGAGGCCCACCTGAACAGCATGGAAGGCCTGGCGGCGCGCATGGTCGGGCTGATCCGCGAGATTCAGCCCCACGGTCCCTATCGGGTAGCGGGCTGGTCTTTTGGTGGGGTGCTGGCCTACGAAATCGCCATGCAACTGCTGGGGCTGGATGAAAGCGTGGCCTTCCTGGGTTTGATCGACAGCTATGTGCCGCGCCTGACTGACCAGGGCAAAGCACGCTGGAGCGGGCCGGATGCATTCAAGCGGCATCTGTTGCTGCAATGCACGGCTTATTGGAAAGCACAGGGAGGTGTAAATGAGCTGGCAAGCCTTGAACAGCTGGAGGCGCGGATTGGACAGCTGGACTTTGCGGATCTGCTGCAACGCTGTCGCGATCAAGGTTTGCTATACGCGCAAATGGCGGCGGCGTCGGACGCGGACCTGTTGAGTTTTCTTCAGCGCGAAGTCGGGCACGGGCACGCCCTGGCCCACTACAGCCTGTTCCCGTTGCCGATTCCGGTGCACTTGTTCAGCGCCGAGCAGCGCCCCACCGAACTGTCGCAACGCAGTATGGCGTTGGGCTGGGACACGGCTTTGGCGCCCGGGCAACTGCGCCAGGTGCAAGTGCCTGGGGATCACCAGAGCATGATGCAGGCGCCGCATATCCAGGGCCTGGGCCGGGCGATGACCGAGGCGCTGGCGACGAGTACGCCGGTGAGTTGCGCGGCCCATCAGCCGTTGTTGCGCATCCAGACTGGGCGCGCCGGCTATGCCCCGGTGTTCTGCGTGCCGGGAGCAGGTGACAGCGTGACCGGTTTCGTGGGCTTGAGCGACGCGCTGGGACGTGATTGGCCGCTGTATGGCCTGCAGCCCCGTGGGTTGGATGGCGAGGCGGTGCCCCATAGCCAGGTGGAAGCGGCGGCGCGGTGTTATCTCACGGCGTTGGAGCAGGAGTGCCCGGACGGGCCGGTGCATCTGGTCGGGCATTCGTTTGGCGGCTGGGTCGCGCTGGAAATGGCCCTGCGCTTGCAGGCGATGGGGCGCGAGGTGGGCTCTTTGACAGTGATCGACAGTGAGGCGCCGGGGCGTGATGGCAAGCCCTATACCTCGACGGCGGCGCTGTTGCGATTGGTCGAGGCGATGCAGTTGGCGGCTGGGAAGTCGCTGGGGATTGATCCGGTGGACTTCGCCGGGCGCGATGAGGTGGCGCAGCGACAGTGGCTGCATATGGGGATGATCGGCGTTGGCTTACTGCCGGCGCGTGCTGCCGTGGATGCAATGGATGGGCCTGCGCGTACTTATGCGGCGGCGTTGCGCACGGTTTATCGGCCGCAGGCGCGGTATGACGGGGTGGTGCGCCTGGTGCTGGCGCAGGATCCGGCCTTGGATGCGGCGGGGAACCAGCGTGAGCAGGGGTTGATGGTTGAGGGGTGGAAGGGGCAGGGGACTGGGTTGGAGGTTTGGTATGGCGGGGGTAATCACTTCACCTTGCTCAAGGTGCCGAATGTTTCGGGTTTGGCCAAGTGGTGGGTGGAAGGGGTTGGGGTTGGGGAGGTGGTGTCTTGAAGGCTGCACATCGATCCAAATGTGGGAGGGGGCAAGCCCCCTCCCACATTTTTAAGCTGTGCAAGTCAATGAAACCTCACTCTGCTTTTGCAACCCGATGCCGCGTCTACCCGGCCAACGGATCTGTACTCAATCAAGAAGCCAACCATGCAAACGTCTAAATTCCGCAAAATCGGCCTCCTGGCAGCATTGGCCGTCGCCATCGGCCTGATCATCTACACCGTAAAGGCCCCCGCCGACGCCCCCCAATACCTCACCGCCACCACCGAACGCGGCGATATCGAAAACGCAGTATTGGCCACCGGCCTGCTCGAAGGCATCAAGCAGGTCGACGTCGGCGCCCAAGTCTCCGGCCAGCTCAAATCGCTGAAAGTCAAAGTCGGCGACAAGGTAAAAAAGGGCCAGTGGCTCGCCGAAATCGACCCGCTGATCCTGCAGAACACCCTGCGCAAAGCCCAGGTCGACGAAGAAAACCTCCAGGCCCAACGCCGCGCAACCGCCGCGCAGCTCAAGCAGGCCAAGTCTGTCTATGAGCGCTACAAGGGCCTGCAGGCCGACGAATCGGTGTCACGCCAGGATTTCGAAGACGCCGAATCAAGCTTCCAGGTGCAGCAGGCCAACCTGCTGTCCCTGGACGCACAGATCAAAAGCGCACACATCCAGATCGACACCGCCAAGGTCAACCTGGCCTACACCCGCATCAACGCGCCCATCGACGGCGACGTAGTGGGCATCGTCACCCAGGAAGGCCAGACCGTGATCGCCAGCCAGCTCGCACCGGTACTGCTCAAGCTGGCGGACTTGGACACCATGACCGTCAAGGCCCAAGTCTCGGAAGCGGATGTGATTCATATCAGCCCCGGCCAGCAGGTGTACTTCACCATCCTCGGCGAGGCGGACAAACGCTATTACGCCAAACTGCGCGGCACTGAACCAGCCCCGCAGAACTTCCTCGAAACCCAGACCGCCGGCACCCCCAAGCAGAACACCGCGGTGTTTTATAACGCGCTGTTCGACGTGCCCAACCCTAACCACCGCCTGCGCATCGCCATGACCGCACAGGTGCGCATTGTGCTCGACACCGCCGAGGCCGCGTTGATGGTGCCGGTGGCGGCGCTGGGAGCACGCAATGCCGACGGCAGTTACCCGGTGCGGGTGCTGGATGCCAAGGGCAAAGCGGTAGAGCGCAACGTCAGGACCGGCATCAATAACAACGTCAAAGTGCAGATTCTGGATGGCCTGGCCGAGGGCGACAAGGTGGTGATCGGCGACGCCACACCCGCCGTGGCAGGGAGCTGATCCATGACTCAGCCTCTGTTGGAACTCAAGGGCATTACCCGTAGTTTCATGGCCGGCGAGCGTGAATTCATCGCGCTCAAAGGCATCGACCTGACGATTCATGCCGGGGAAATGCTGGCGATCATCGGCGCCTCGGGCTCGGGCAAATCGACCCTGATGAATATCCTTGGCGGCCTGGATTACGCCACCGCCGGCAGCTACAAGATCAATGGCATCGAAACCCGCTCCCTGGGCGATGAGCAACTGGCTGAGCTGCGCCGTGATTACTTCGGCTTTATCTTCCAGCGCTACCATTTGCTTGCTCACCTGAGCGCCTTGCACAACGTGGAAATGCCAGCGATTTATGCCGGTACTCCTGAAAGCCAGCGTCACAGTCGTGCGCGGGAGTTGCTCCAGCGGTTGGGCCTGGCGAGTCATATCTCCCACCGGCCCAGCCAGCTGTCCGGCGGGCAACAACAGCGCGTGAGTATCGCGCGGGCCCTGATGAACGGCGGCGAAGTGATCCTCGCCGACGAACCCACCGGCGCCCTCGACACCCACAGCGGCAAGGAGGTGATGCGTATCCTCGCAGAGCTGCACGCGGCCGGGCACACGGTGATCATCGTCACCCACGACCCCAAGGTCGCCGCGAATGCCCAGCGCATTGTCGAGGTGTGTGACGGTGAGATCGTCAGCGACAAGGTCAATGACAGCGTTGACCTGGAGCTGCCCAGCGAAGCGCCGATCGAGCCCAGGCGCAGCGGAGCGCGGCGCCTGGTGGCGAGCCTGGGGCTATTCAAGGAAGCCTTCAACATGGCCTGGGTGGCGCTGATTTCGCACCGCATGCGCACCTTGCTGACCATGCTCGGCATTGTGATCGGGATCACCTCGGTGGTGTCGATCTCGGCCATCGGCGAAGGCGCCAAGCGCTATGTGCTCAAGGACATCCAGGCGATCGGCAGCAACACCATCGATATCTTTTCCGGCACCAGCTTTGGCGACAGTCGCGCCTCGGCGATCCAGACGCTGATGCCCTCGGATGTGGACGCGCTGAACCAGCTGTATTACGTCGACAGCGCCACGCCGGTGGTGGGCCGCAACCTGTTGCTGCGCTTTGGCAACATCGATGTGGATGCCCAGGTCAACGGCGTCAGTGATCGCTACTTCAAGGTCAAGGGCCTCAAGCTGGAAGCCGGCATTGCCTTCAGTGAAAGCGATGCGCGACGCCAGGCCCAGGTGGTGGTGATCGACCACAACACCCGCCAGCGGCTGTTCGGGCCGAACATCGACCCGCTGGGCCAGGTGATCCTGGTGGGCAACCTGCCGTGTACGGTGATCGGCGTGACGGCGGACAACAAGAACATGTTCGCCGCCAGCAAGGCGCTGAACGTGTGGGTGCCGTATGAGACGGCGGCGGGGCGCCTGTTGGGCCAGCGTCATCTGGACAGCATCACCGTGCGCATCAAAGACGGCCAGCCGAGCAAGGTGGTGGAAGACAACGTCAACAAGCTGATGCTGCAACGTCACGGCACCAAGGACTTCTTCACCAACAACCTCGACAGCATCATGCAGACGGTGCAAAAAACCAGCCGTTCCCTGGCGCTGCTGTTGTCGTTGATTGCGGTGATTTCATTGCTGGTGGGAGGCATTGGCGTGATGAATATCATGCTGGTGTCGGTCACCGAGCGCACCCGCGAGATTGGTATCCGCATGGCGGTGGGGGCGCGCCAGTCGGATATTCGCCAGCAGTTTCTGGTGGAGGCGGTGATGGTGTGTTTGATCGGCGGGATCATCGGGATCTCGTTGTCCTACGCCATCGGTTATCTGTTTTCGCTGTTTGTGAAGGAGTGGGAAATGGTGTTTTCGGTGGGCTCGATCATTACCGCGTTTGCCTGCTCGACACTGATCGGCATTGTGTTCGGTTTTGTGCCGGCGCGAAATGCGGCGCGGTTGGACCCGATAGAGGCATTGGCAAGGGACTGATCCCTATCTGCCAATGAGGACCCCATGTGGGAGGGGGCTTGCTCCCGATAGCAATTTTTCAGTCAAAGATGTAATGGCTGATACACCGCTATCGGGAGCAAGCCCCCTCCCACAGTTTGATCTGCGTCCGCCTAGAAACGGGTGCTGTCTTGGGTCGAGTACATCCACCGCAACAACGAATGCCGCCCACTGATCCCCAGCTTGATCGCCGCGCGCTTGAGATAGCTTTCGATGGTGTTGACCTTCAATGCCAGTTGTTCGGCCAGCTCCGGTGCGGTGCGCCCGGCCAGCAGGCCCACGCACACTTGCAGTTCACGGTTGGACAGGGTCAGCCCCGATTGCACCAGGCGCTCCTGGATGCGTCGGCGCAGGGTTTCGATGCCCTGGTGCTGTGGCACTGCCGGCGGGCTGTCCTGACGGCCAGGCTGGATCGCGGTGATGTGTTTTTCCACCATGGGCAGCAACAGCGTGGAGAAGTCCTGCAACATGCTGCGCTCTTGGGCAGAAAAACTCTGCGAGGGGTGCGAGCGGTACACCGACAGCACGTAGCGCACATCGTCCTTGTGTCGGGTGAGGTGCAATTGTGCGGCGGGTTGCTCGGCCCCCAGGGTTGCCACCGAGTCGGTGTAGACCGGGCTGATCTTGCGGCGGCTGTGGCCTTCGCTGTTGACCTGCAGCTGGGTGATATGGGTGGCGTCCACAGCCAGTTGGGTGAGGATGAGGTCATGCAGCATACGTGGGAAATGGCGGCTGCCGGTGCTGGCGATGACCTTGCCTATATGTGGGAACAGGTGTGAGTTCATCAATTCGTCCATGAGTTTCGGGTACAGGTATTGGGTGTTATAGCGGCGGGAGTCAACAAGGTAACCGCTATGAATAACCTGCACGGATAATCCTTCCCGCCGCCACCATGCTAGTACAGGCTGGCGAAGGCAGGGGGATCCAATCGATAAAATTCAGATTAAAAACGCATAACGGTAGTCGGATCCGTCCGACCACCGCCAGGATAAAAATCACTTTACGTGTAGGCGCTATCTCACAGCAGAGGGCGCTGTCGCGGCCTGACGCACCGTGTTGCGGCCGCACTTGGCCAGGGCCTGATGCACATCCGCCAACAGGTCGGCGACGTCTTCAAGCCCCACCGACAAACGCACCAGGCCCTCGCTGATACCGTGCTGCGCAAGTTGCTCGGGGGTATAGGTGGAGTGGGTCATGCTCGCCGGATGTTGCGCCAGCGATTCGGCATCCCCCAGGCTGACCGCACGGGTGAACAGTTGCAGTGCGTTCATAAAGCGCCGCCCCGTCTCGATCCCGCCCTTGAGTTCAAAGGCAATCATGCCGCCGGGCAGTTTCATTTGCCGGGTCGCGAGTTCGTACTGTGGGAAGGACCGCAGCCCGGGGTAGATCACACTCTCCACGGCCGGGTGCGCCTGTAAGGCTTCGGCCAGCGCCTGGGCATTGCTGCAATGGCGGTCCATGCGCAGGGCCAGGGTCTTGAGGCCGCGCATCAGCAACGACGCGTCCTGGGGCGACATCACCGCGCCGGTCAGGTCCTTGAGCCCTTGCAGGCGAATGCGCTGTGCCAGCGCCTGGTTGCTCACCGCAATGCCTGCGGTGATGTCGCCATGGCCGCTGAGGTATTTGGTGGCCGAGTGCACCACCACATCGGCACCCAGTTCCAGGGGCCGTTGCAGGTAGGGCGTGCAGTAGGTGTTGTCGACCACCAGGGTGACATTCGGCTGTTGATGGGCAAGCCTGGCCACGGCGGCGATGTCGATCAGGCGCAGGTTGGGGTTGGCCGGGGTTTCGCAGTAGATCATGCGGGTCGCCGGGGACAAGGCCGCTTGCAGGGCGGCCAGGTCGGTCAGGTCAACATGCCGCACCTTGATGCCGAATTCGCCGATGCCGTGGTGCAACAGAGCGAAGGTGCAGCCATACAGGGTCTGGCTGACGATCACCTCGTCGCCCGGGCGTAGCAGGGTCCAGAACGTCGCGGCAATCGCGCCCATGCCGGAGCTGAAGGCCACCGCCGCTTCACCGTTTTCCAGGGTGGCCATGCGTGATTCCAGCAGCGCCAGGGTCGGGTTGGAAATGCGCGTGTAGAAGTGGCCGCTGGCTTCGCCGGCAAAGCACGCGGCGCCGTATTCAACCGTGGGAAAGGCGAAGGTGGCCGACAGGTAAATCGGCGGTACGAGCGCGCCGTGGTGGTCCTTGGGGTCATAGCCGTGGTGAATGGCACGGGTGGAAAAGCCGCAGGTGTGGTGTTTATTGGTCATGTCGGGCGCTCCTTATTTCCTACAATGCTATGCTCATAACCACGGACGAACCTTGCAAAAACTGCTGGAAAAACCCGCGTTTGTGAATCAAACACCGATAAAAATAATGATTAGAGGCACGTTATGCCCATCAAGCTGGACCGCACCGACAAAGCCCTTTTAAACGCATTGCAGGGCAACGCCCGCCTGACCGTGGCCGAACTGGCCGAGCGGGTCGCCTTGACGACCTCACCCTGCTGGCGCCGGGTGCGCACCCTGGAGGAAAGCGGGGTGATCAGCGGCTACCAGGCGATCCTCTCGCCCAAGGCGCTGGGCTATGGGGTGACCGCGTTTGTCAGCATCATGATGGACAGCCACACCCAGGAAATCGCCCGCGCGTTCGAGCAGCGCCTGTTGGAGATTCCGGAAATCGTGGCGTGCCATAACGTGTCGGGCCGCTATGATTTTTTGCTGGAAGTGGTGGCCAAGGACCTGGAATCGTTTGGCGAGTTTGCCCGCGAAGTCTTGCAGACCTTGCCCTGCGTCAAGGAAATCTATTCGAGCTTTTCGTACAAGTCGGTGCGGCCGTTGCGGGTAATTCCGTTGCCGGGGTGAACGGCTCAAAACACCTCAATTGGCTTTTCTGTAGGAGCAAGCTTGCTCGCGAAAAACCTGAGAGCGCCGCGCTTGGGCTGTAAACCCGCGTCATCGTTGACGACCTTCGCGGGCAAGCCCGCTCCTACAGGGATTCGCGCCCGGCATGGGCATTGCTCTGCGCCACTTCATGCAACAACGCCTCAAACACCCGCTGCACCCGTGGCTCATCACTGTGGGCCACATTGAAGCGCATCGAGTCGCGATGGGCCGGGTCGTAGCCAAACAGCGCACCGGGCGCCAGCACCATGCTGCGTTTCAACGCTTCCTGGGCCAGCAATTCGCCGTTCACCCCCTTCGGCAGACGCGCCCAGATAAACATTCCGCCTTCATAGGCCATCGGCAGTTCGCAGCCGCAGCGCTTGAGCCATTGTTCGACGCGTCCACCGGCCTCCATCAGGCGTTGCACCATGCGCTTGCGATGCTTGGCATAACTGCCTTCGGTGAGCATACGGTAGACGATCTGTTCGAACAGTTCGGAGGTTACGCCGCCGCTCATCAACTTCATATTGGTGAGGTTGGCAGCCAGTTGCGGCGCGGCCACGACGTAGCTGACCCGGGTGTTGGCGCTGAGGATCTTGGAGAACCCTGACAAGTAGGTGACCTGGTCGAGCCCGGCGACGGCAGCCAGGCGCGGGGGAGGGTTGGGGTGCAGGTCGCCATACAGATCATCCTCGACGATATGGCAGTGGTATTGCTGGGTCAGCTGCAGCAGGCGAAACGCTTGGCTGGGGCTGAAGGTATGCCCGGTGGGGTTATGCAAAACGCTGGTGGTCAGGTAGAGGCTGGGGCGGTGTTCGGCCAGCAACTGTTCGAGGGCTGCGAAATCGAAACCGTCGGGGCGGCGCTCAATGGTAACGACCTTGACCCCATGCAGCGCCAGGTTGGCGTGGAAGTTGAAGTAGCACGGCGCGTCGAGCAACACCGTGTCGCCAGGTCGGGCCAGCAGGCGCATGAGCATGTCCAGGCCCTGCACAGTGTTGGGCGTGGTGATGATCTGTTCCACGGGCACCGACAAACCTTCACCGTGCAGTTTCTGTTGCAGCGCCTGGCGCAACGGCAGCAGCCCGGCTGGCGTGCCCAAGCCTGCGATGCGCAGCGTTGGCGCACGCACCACGCTGCGCATGGCCTGGCGGATCGCTTCGCCATTGAGCCATTCCTCCGGCAAGTGCCCACCGCCGGGGCGCAGTTCGCCGCTGGCGGTGACCAGTGGGCGACGCAATATGCTGAGCAGGTCCTGGGGCAGCAAGTCGACCCAGGTCGCCGTTGCTGGCCGGGCGCTGTCCATCGCCACGAAGTAGCCACGGCCTTGGCTGGAGGTGAGCAAATGGCGCCCGCGCAGGCGGTCCAGCGCCTCATTGAGGGTGAACTTGCTCACGCCCAGGGTCTGGGTCAATTCCCGTACCGACGGCAACTTGCTGCCCGGCGCCCATTCGCCGTTCTCGATGGCCTGGCTGAACGCCTCGACGATCTGCTGGACCTTGGGGGTGCCTTCCACAAAAGCGATGGCGGATACAAACATGACGGGTCCTTGTGTTTGCCGGTAATTTTACCGGTGAAGTCAGGCCGAATTAGGCATCACTTTACCTGCCTTGTGCAATGCCGCTGCCCTAGACTGCGCCGTAACCAGACCGCCAAGACCGCCCTGGGGCGGGCGCTTGAGGCGTGTTTCTTTCCATTCAAGGTCCGCGGCCATGACAAGTGCATTAACCCTGTCTTCGTTTCTCTACTTCCTGCTGTTTTGCGCCACCATGACCTTCAGCCCCGGCCCCATGACCCTGTTGTTGCTGAGCTTGGGCTTGAAGGACGGCCTGCGCAGTTCGATCCCGGCGCAGATCGGCGCCAGTGTGTCGTACCTGATTTCCATCCTGATTTTTGCCGTCGGTTTCTCGGAACTGATCAAGGGCAACCTTGCCATTACCCAGACCATCCAGTTTGTCGGGGTGGCCTACATTCTCTACCTGGCCTACAAGCAGTGGACCAGCAGCGGCGTGTCGATCAACAACGCGGGCGCCGTGGAGGGCTCGCACAGCCTGTTTGGCAAAGGGCTGTTGACCGGGTTTTCCAACCCCAAGACCATCATCATGTTCAGTGCGGTGTTCCCGCAGTTTGCAGGCGCGGGGGAGCACAGTTCGGCGGCGGACATCGCCATCCTCGGGGCGACCTTCCTGTTGCTGCAATTTGCCAGCGGGTGCCTGTATTGCTATTTCGGCCAGCGCATCAAGCATGTACTGGAAAACCCCAAGCGGCGGGTGTTGTTGCAGCGGGGCACCGCAGTACTGCTGTTGGGCGTTGCATGGATGCTGGCGCGTGGCTTTTCACACTGAAGGATTAGCGTGTAAGCAGTAGTGGCGATTTGACGTTGCCCTGTTAGACTCCAGGCACTCACTCAGGATCGCACCCCACCATGCCAGCCGTAGGAGGAAAGGGACTTCCGCTCGCTTCGCGCTTGTACAAATCTCGTCTTCTGGGGCTGAGCCTCGGCTTCATCTGCGTGGTGTTTGCCATGTATCCGCTGAGTCCTTCCCTTTGGGTGTGGGCCTGGATGCTGATCAACGCTTTTGTGTGGCCGCATGTGGCGTTTCAATTGTCTTTGCGTGCAGCCCATACCCTGGGCAGTGAGCGCCGTAGCCTGTTGTTCGATTCTTTTTGCGGCGGGTTTTGGGTCGGCGCGATGCACTTCAACCCACTGCCCAGCGTCACCACCCTGTCGATGATGACCATGAACAACGTGGCCATCGGTGGCACGCGCTTTATGCTGGCGGGGTGGGCGGCGCAGGCGCTGGGGCTGGGCGCGGCGCTGCTGATTTTTGCGCCTGGTTTTATCGCCGTGACCACCCAGGCCCAGTTGTATGCCTGCCTGCCGATCCTGATGCTGTATCCCCTGGTGCTGGGCTGGATCTGCTACCGCCAGGCCGTGACCCTGGCCCGGCACAAGCGTGAGCTGTTGGCCTTGAGCCGCACCGACAGCTTGTCCGGCCTGCTCAACCACGGTGCCTGGAAAGACCACCTGGACATCGAGTTCCAACGCTGCCGCCGAAACCAGGCGGGCGCCGCCATCGCGCTGATTGATATTGACCACTTCAAGACCATCAACGACACCTACGGCCACGTGACCGGCGATATCGTCCTGCGCCAATTGAGCAAAGTGCTGCGCCAGAACCTGCGCGCCACCGATCTGGCCGGGCGTTATGGCGGCGATGAGTTCTGCGTGATCCTGCCGGACATGCCCCTCAATCGCGCCACCGAAGTGATGGAGGCCTTGCGCGATCGCTTCAACGCCTTGGCCTATGCCCAGGACCCGGCATTGCGCGTCAGCTTGAGTATCGGCCTGGCGCCGTACCAGCCGACCCACGCTGACTCCATCGGTTGGCTCAACGATGCCGACCAGGCGTTGTACGAAGCCAAGAGCAGCGGGCGCAACCGGGTGAACGCCGTGCAGGAGGGTTGGTTGCGGTCGGTCTAGTGAGATAGGGTGTGGGGAGCCCATTCCAACAAAAAAGGATCGCTCCATGCTCTTCACTTTCCCGCGTACCCTGCTGGCCGCCACCCTGGCGTTGTCCTTCGTCATGCCGGCCTACAGCGCCGAACCTCACAAGCAGATCCAGGCGGATGCCGAGCAGTACAAGGCCCAGGCCCTGAAGCTGTTGGAGCGCCTGGTAAATATCGACTCGGGGTCAGGTTACGAGCCGGGCCTGACCCAAGTGCGTGACATCGCCGTGGATGAGTTGAAGCAATTGGGGTTCAGCATTGAATTGGTACCGGACAAGGCGGCCAATAACAGCCACGTGGTTGCCACCCTCAAAGGCACCGGCAAGGCCAGGATCCTGCTGATGGCGCACATGGACACTGTCTTCAAGGAAGGCTCGGCCGCCGAGCGCCCGTTCCACATCAAGGATGGTCGTGCTTACGGTCCCGGCGTGATGGATGACAAGGGCGGCATCGTCGCCGGCATCTACGCGCTGAAAGTCCTGAAAAACCAGGGCTTCAAGGACTACGCACAGATCACCTTCCTGCTCGACGCCAGCGAAGAAACCGGCTCTGAGGCTGCCTCGGAACTGATCCGTAAAACCGCCAAGGGCCATGACGTGACCCTCAACCTGGAACCCGGCCGCCCAGCGGACGGCCTGGTGGTATGGCGCAAAGGCAGCGCGACCGCGGTGGTCGAAGTCAAAGGCAAGTCCGCCCACGCCGGCGTCGCCCCGGAACTGGGCCGCAACGCCGCCATGGAGGCCGCGCACCAGATCCTGCAACTGGGCAAGCTCGGTGATGAAGAGAAGAAGACCACCATCAACTTCACTGTGCTCAAATCCGGTGACCGCACTAACGTTATCCCCGACCAGGCCACTGCCAAGGCCGACGTACGTGCGGCGGTGCCGGAAGAGTTCGATCGAATCGAGAAGGATCTGGCGCGGGTATCAGCCAACAAGTTGATCCCCGACACAGAAGTGAAAACCAGCCTGCAACGTGGTTTGCCACCAATGCCGCAAACGGCCGAATCGGATAAGTTGGTGGCGATCGCCCAAGGTATTTATGGCGAGCTGGGGCGCAAGTTGACCATCGAAGGCAGTGGCGGCGCGGCAGATGCCAGCTTGTCGGCCGGGGTAGGGACGCCGACGTTGGATGGGTTTGGGATTGTGGGGGGCAATATCCACACGGCGGAGGAATATGCCGAGGTGGAGAGCGTGGTGCCGCGGGTTTATCTGTTGAGTCGGATGATTATGGAGCTGGCCAAGCGCTGATCGAAGCGTTGGATTGCCGTACTGAGGAGATTCAAATGTGGGAGGGGGCTTGCTCCCGATGGCGGTGGATCAGCTTGCATATGCTTTGGCTGACCCACTGCTATCGGGAGCAAGGCCCCTCCCACATTGGATATTCAGTGTGGTCAAGATTCGGGTCACCATGTGGCAGGGTCTTCGAGGCTGGCTTTTTGGAGGTCTTCTTTCCAGACCTCCTGAGCGATAATATATATGCCCTTTAAAAAGCCTCTCGGGTCATGCAGCTCGTACCACTCTGCTCTCGGCCAAGATCCGGCTTCATCTTCGCCTATCTCAAATAAGCTCTTAAAGTTATAGTTTTGGTCGTTCAATTTGGCCTTTAGGCTTTCAATTAAAACGTATTTGTGTCGGTACGAAAGATAGCTCAAATTTAAAGCGTATTTTTTTATGAGCTCTTCTCTATCAGCTTTTTTGTTTGGATCATATTGCTCTAGCTCTGTGCCAAGCTCTTGCTCGCGATCATAAATATCAAAAACCCCAATAAACCACATTAGGCTAGGATCAAACGGCTCATTTAAGAAAGGGTCTTTTAACATTATCGTTCTTAGAGTTGATCAGAACCTTAGATTGCAGTGCTGATGAGATTCAAATGTGGGAGGGGGCTTGCTCCCGATGGCGGTGGATCAGTTTGCATATGCATTGACTGAGCCATTGCTAGCGGGACAAGCCCCTCCCACATTGGATATTCAGTATATCCAAGACTCGGGTCACCATGTGGCAGGGTCTTCGAGGCTGGCTTTTTGGAGGTCTTCTTTCCAAACCTCATTGGCCAGTCTATAGATGTCCGCGAAGAAGCCTCGGGGATCGGCGATTTCTGTTTCGTTCTAGGCCATTGTTATGTATTCGTCATAATCGCTTTCAAATTCTTTGGCGAAATCGAAGTCAGGGTTGCTCAATTCATTCTTAAGCATTGAGATTAGTATGTATCGATGCCTGTAAGAAAGGTACATCAAATCTTTTAGGATAAAATCTTTTATTATTGTTTCTCTTTCTTTAGTGTTGTTCGGATCATATCTCCATAACGTCTTGCCTTTGGTTTCTTCAAGATCATATATTGACAGCGCTGCCAGTATGTAAGAGATCTTAGGCGTGAAAGGCATGTCTCTAAATGGTGATTTCAGCATTGTAATGCTCAGTATGGGAACGCAGTGAATGTGCGGGTTATATTATATTTGTCAAATCTAACTTCCATGTTGTTCATGTTTTCCATCTGTTTCGGATTGTTTTTGTCTTTTTTGTTGGGTTTGTATCTGTGTCCGGAGTTTGGGATTTCCATTCTTGCTACGGGATTACCGAGATTGTCATACCCTGTATGTAATGAATTGTTTCCTTGTGCTTTATAGATGGCTTTATTGAGAGCCTGAAGATATATTTTCCAGCTTTTGAGTTGAGGGCTTGAGTTTACTTTCTCTTTCTTTCCAGTCTGGGTATTCATTGTGTTGAAAATCGGCTCGATACAACTGGGGTGTCATGACTTGTTTATTTAGGAAGTTGTCGGTATTAATATTCTCTACGGTCTTCAAGTGGTTCTATCTGTCTTGTATGGAAGCAGCAATTAAAAAGTAGTTTGTGCTGGGTTATTCATTCGCAGTTGCTTCCGCTTTGTAGTGGGTTAGGCAGTCAAGTAGTGTTTTCATGAAAGCTCTATTGTCGATGATGTCATCCTCAAAGTAAGTGTCGAAGAGATAGAAGACTGAATCGAACGTTTCGTCGGTTAAAAGATAATGTCTTATAGTCTCGATGAACCAATCCTGCTCTTCAGGGGTATAAGTATAAAATACTGGCTTGGTTAAAGTATCGAAAAGTTCCATTAGTTCTTTTGGGTTGTTGATATTTTTTGAAGCAATGATCTCTTCTCTTTCAAGATTTCTAGTGTTTTCGATACAGTAAGTAAAAAGCAAGCCTTTAAGTATTGATAGTTGTGGTCGTCTTTTCATTTTTAAAAATCCGTATAGGCGGTAATTGGGTTTCCATTTTCATTCAGATACACAACCGCTTTTCTCTGTTTTCCATATTCTAGCCCATCTCTTTTATACCCTTCGCCTATGATTTTTCCCATATCCATTGGGGGTGGAGCGCTTGCTCGACCATTGAGTTTGAAAATTAACATTGCGCGGTCAATCGCGTTTAATTGGTCTCTATGGCTGAGGAAATGTGTAGCGGCGCTTGGAGGTCTCGGTTGTCCAGCTCTCCTGCCTCTTTCGAACGTTTCTATCTCTCCAGTGGTTGGGTTCCTAGCTGTCATTACCCGCTCTAGTTGAGACGCTAGCGACGTCTGTGCACCGTGTTTTTCTAAGAAATGCGCACCTGGAATCGACGCTTCAAGCTCTGATAAACGCCGATGAGCATTTGATTCTGCGAGATCATCAATTCTTGCCTGCCGCTGCGCGCGGGTCAGTTGCGGTAAGGCAGGCTCTCCGTGGTTAACACTCTCCGCAGGATTTGGAGCACTAGTGCTGGGTTTACACCCGTCAGCACCTGGGCATGTATTTAAGCCTAGTGGATCTACCCATCTCGTCGGATTGGGCACGTACTGATAGGAGTTGATCCCACCCGCCAACTTCACCGGATCCGGTGTCAGGTAACGACCAATATCCGGATTGTAGTAGCGATGGCGGTTGTAGTGCAGTCCGCTTTCCTGGTCGAAATACTGACCCTGGAAACGCAGCGGATTTTCGATTTTGCCCACGTCGAGGCGGGCGATCTGGCCGTAGGCGCGGTAGTGGGCGGACCAGACGATTTCGCCGTCTGGGGCGGTGAGTTCTTGTGGGGTACCGAGGTGGTCGAGTTGGTAGTGGTAGGGCTTGGTGTCCTTTGGACCATAGCCTTCCAGCAGCGCCAATGGGCGGAAGCTGTCCGGTTCGTAGATGTAGCTGCGATGACAGTCCGCATGGTGTTCGGCAATCAGCTTGTCGCCTTGCCAGAAAAACTCCGTGGTTATGTCATCCACGGTCTT
>NZ_JXSI01000007.1:0-194305 GCF_002916705.1 Pseudomonas sp. GZJR-8
ATATGTACTCGGTCTGATCCAACATCCTGGTCGGCTGTCAGGCCGCCATCGGGGGCAAGCCCCCTCCCACAGGGGCCCGCGGTATACCGAAAAGTTGTGTAGATACTCATGCCCCTCCCACAGTTTAGTTTTGTGTTGGGTTGACGATCACAGTGCAGGTAATCCCGGCCGCCAACAGCACGCCCTCCGGCACTTCATCAATGTGAATCCGCACCGGCACACGCTGCGCCAACCTCACCCAGTTGAACGTCGGGTTCACATCGGCAATCAGCTCACGGCTCTCGGGGTTGTCGCGGTCGTAGATGCCACGGGAGATGCTTTCCACGTGACCCTTGAGTGTCTCGCCACTCATCAATTGCATATCGGCTTTATCCCCGACGTTGACGTGGGGCAGCTTGGTTTCTTCAAAGAAGCCATAGACCCAGAACGAATTCATATCCACCACAGCCATCTTCGCTTCACCGATACGCGCATAGTCGCCGCGATGCACGTTGAGGTTGGTGACGTAGCCATCCACCGCCGCCAGCACGCGGGTACGTTTCAAGTTGAGTTCGGCGGCTTCCAGTTGCGCCAGGGCGTGCTGGTAATCGGCCAGGGCCGAGTCAGCGATATTACTGGCGTCGTCGCGGTTTTCCCTGGAGATCACCAGGGCGTCGAGGTCGGCGCGGCGGTGGGCGTTGAGCTTGCGCATCTCCCAGGTAGCCTTGCGTGAGGCCACCAGCGATTGAGCTTGCTTGACGGCAATGCGGTAGTGCTCGGGGTCGATCTGCATCAGCAGGTCGCCTTTTTTTACCAACTGGTTATCGCGTACCGGCACGTCCACCACCTCGCCGGTCACGTCAGCCGCGACGTTGATGATGTCGGCGCGTACGCGGCCGTCGCGGGTCCATGGCGTTTGCATGTAGTGCACCCACAACGTGCGGCCAATCCAGATCGCCAAGGCCAGAACCAGCAAGGTCGCGAGCAGGCTGAAAAACTTTTTCATCGGGGCATTCTCAACGGTAGACGCTCAGCGCCAGGGCGCCGAACAGGCAAGCGAACAGGCTCAGGCGCAGCAACGCCGGGTGCCAGAAAAACCGATACAGGTCGAACCCGGCCAGGAAGCGATCAATCGCCCAGGCCAACACCGCGGCGATCAGGAACATCAGGGTCATGGTCGGCATATAGATGCCATGAAATGCGATTTCACGAGGCATTCGAGGCTCCTTTTAGGGCCGCCAGTGGGGATTGCGGGTCGAGCAGCGAAGTGCGGATAAAGTGCAGGTAGCTCTTCACCCGGCGCAGGGCTGAGGTATCGAAGTGCGGGGCGAAAGGTTCGTCGGTGGCCTGCACGCGGCTGATCGCATGGTCGACGGCGATCAAGCCGCGCTCCAGGTTGCTGGCGCTGGGTTGCAGGAACAAGCGCACCAGCGAACGGCCCATCACGCGGATTGCCTGGCGCCACGGCTGGGACTCGGCATAGGCCGGATGCACCGGCAGGATCGCCTGCTCCTTGCGCAACTCGATGATTGCGTGGCCGACCTCCAGCACCACGAACATCCAGCGCAGCAGGTCGCGTTGCACCTGCGGCTGGCCGGCCGCGAGGCCGTAAGCCTGATGCAGCAGGTCGCGGGTACGGCTTTCAAAACTCGACGCCAGGCCCTTGAGCTTGCCGCTGATCGCATACACCACCTGCTCACGCAGGTCCTGCTCCAGGCGGCGCCACAGCCAGCGGCTGTTGGGTGGCAGGATGATCGCCCCCGCCGCCGCGCACACCAACATGCCGATGACCATGGCGATGTAGTCGTTGATAAAGGTGTAAGGGTTGTAGACCGTGAGGTTGTCCGGCACCGAGCCGGTGCTGAAGAAAATCAACAGGCCCACGCCGACACCGGCGTACTGCGGGCGGGAGGAGAGGAAAGCACCGAAGATGATCACCGGTGCGAGCATCACGCACAGCAGCGGGAAGCCGTCGATCCAGGGGAACACGAAGAACATTTCGACAAAGCCGACCAAGGCGCCGATCAAGGTGCCGCAAGCCATCTGGAACGCCATGCGCTTGGGGTTGGGTGTGGCAGCGGAGAGGCCCACCGTGGCCGCCGCGATCAAGGTCATGGTCGCGCCGCTGGGCCAGGCGGTGGCTACCCAGTAACTGCCCAGCACGATCAGGATAAACGAGGCCCGCACCCCGGCGGCGGCGCAGGCCAGCCAGTTGGTTTTTGGCGTATAGGCTTCGTGCCAGTCTTCCCGCGCGTGGCGGTGGTCAGCCAGGGACGCGTGGGTTTGCGCGTAGTTGTGCAGGTCGTCGACGAAGCGGTACAGCAGCTCGTAGGCGGTATGAAAGTCCAACTGCTCGGCTTCGGTCGGGTTATCGCACTGGAAGCTCGCCCGCAGGCTGCGCACCTTGGCGGGCAGGTCGTCCTTGTAGGCGCTCAGTTGATTGACCAGGCGCGTGGCATCCGGACTGGTGAGGGCGCGGCCCGAGAAGCTGTCGAGCACTTCGGCCAGGTCTTGCAGGCCGGGTTTGATCGCTGCGACCACATGATCGGCCTCATCGGCACGCAAGCGTTCAAGCAACTGGTGCAAGGCGTTGAAGCGCGTGGTGATGCTCATGAATTCGCTGTTGAGGCGACTGAGCCGCCCGTTGCGTCGGCGCATGTGCGGGTCTTCGAACACGGTGACGCTGCGCAGCCCTTCCAGGCCCACGGCTTCGGCGATAAAGCGCACGTTACTGGCCTCGAACCCTTCGCGTTGGCTGCGCCCGCGCAGGCCGTCGGTGACGAACAGCGCGAACACGCCAAAGCGCTGGTACAGCGCGTTGCGCATGGCGGCGCTGGAGGTCTGCGGCAGGATGGCGGCGCTGACCACTGTCGAGCACAGAATCCCCAGAGAGATTTCCAGCACCCGCCACACCGCCGCCATAAAGGCGCCGTCCGGGTGGGCCAGTGCCGGCAGGCCGACCATCGCGGCGGTGTAGCCGGCAAGCACAAACCCATAGGCGCGGAAGTTGCGGTTGCGCGTAGCGCCAGCGGTACAAATGCCCACCCAGATCGCCAGCGCGCCGAGGAACAGTTCGGTGTTCTGTGCAAACAAGGCGATCAACAGCACCATCACCGCCGAGCCCGCCAAGGTACCGAGGAAACGGTAGAAACTCTTGGCGAACACCTGGCCGCTCTGGGGCTGCATCACGATAAACACGGTGATCATCGCGGTGCGCGGTTGCGGCAGTTCCAGGCGCATCGCCAGCCACAGCGTGAGGAACGCGGCGACCAGCACCTTGAAGATATACACCCAGGTCACGCCGTCGCTGCGTGCCCAGTCGAAAAAGCCACGGCGCCACTCAAGGGAATGCAACCAGCGCAGCGGTGCAGGCAAGGAAGTCATCGAATCCTACTCAGTGGTCGAACACGGCAAGTGCCGCCGGGGTCTTGCTCGGGAGGGTCTTGGCATCCTGGGGCACATCGTTGCCGGCACCAAGGCCGCCGCCCAATGCCGTTACCAGTTCGGCATGGGCACTCAGGCGCGCCGCCCGCACCTGTTGCTCGACCTGTTGCTGACGGAACAGCAGGGTCTGGGCGTTGAGCACATTGAGGTAGTCGGTGAGGCCACGCTGGTAGGCGATCATGGCGATGTCGTAGGTCTTCTGCGCCGAGGCAACCGACTGCGCGGCGAAAGCCGACTGCTTGTCCATGGACTCGCGGCGGATCAACTGGTCGCTGATGCCCTTGAGCGCATTGACCAGCGTCTGGTTGTACTGGGCGACCGCGATGTCATAGCCGGCACTGGCTTCGCCCAATTGAGCACGCAGGCGGCCGCCATCAAAGATCGGCAAGGTGATCGCCGGACCGACGTTGTAGTTGAATTTCTTGCCAGCCAGGAACTCCAGCATACCGCCGCCCGTGGCCATGTAGCCGAGGCTGCCGACCAGGTCGACGTTGGGGTAGAAACCGGCGTGGGCCACATCGATGCCACGGGCCTGGGCCGCCACCTGCCAGCGGCTGGCGACCACATCCGGGCGTTGGCCGAGCAGTTGCGCAGGCAGGCTTGAGGGCAACTTCAATGGCGCGGCGAGGGCCAGGGTCGGGCGTTGCAACTGCGCACCCTCGCCCGGGCCTTTACCGGCCAGCGCCGCCAACTGGTTACGGCTCAGGGCGATTTCCTCGTCCAGGGCATCCAGTTGGCGATGGGTTTCCGGCAGCGGGGTTTCGGCCTGGCTGACGTCGAAGTGGGTGCCGATCCCGGCGTTAAGGCGTTTGTTGGCCAGGTCGAGAATCTGCTGTTGCTGGGCCAGGGTGGCCGCGGCGATATCGCGGTTGGCGTAATGCAACGACAACTGGATATAGGCGCGCACCACGTTGTTCTGCAGTTCGAGCTGGGCCTGACGTGCTTCGGCAGCGCTCATGTGCGCCAGGTCGACCGCACGTTCGGTGCTGTTGCTTTCCCGCCCCCACAGGTCGAGGGCGTAACTCAGGCCCAGGGACGAGTTGTTGTCCCAGGTGTTGGCGCCGCTCAATTCGCCGGGGCCGTAGAACTGATCTTTCGGCCAGTTGTGGCGCTTGAGGGTGGTGTCGCTGTTGATCTGCAACGACTCGGCCGACTCCGCAACCCCGGCCAGCGCCCGCGCTTGCCGCACGCGTGCGGCGGCCACGGCCAGGCTGGGACTGTTCTGGGTGGCGAGTTCGACCCAACGGTTGAGCTGCGGGTCGCCGTAGGCTTGCCACCATTGGGCGGTGGGCCAATGGGCGTCCTGGGAGGCGTCTTGAATGGCTTCATCGGTGGCCAGGGTATTGGCGTTGAGGGCCTGGCCTTGGGGGGCAATTCCTCCGGTTCCGATGCAACCGCTGATGGCTAACGATAAGGCCCAAACACTGAGAGTCTTCAGCTCTCTGCTGATGCGACGCGGCACGGCAAGCGAATTCCTGAGAGGTGTTGCGCAAGAGGTGGCGCAATTCTAGGCGGCGGCATGGAGGACGATAAGCTGGCATTCCTGTGAATCTTTGTTACCGTTCAGGCGATAATCCGTTGGTAGGGATCACTGGTCGGCGTAACTTTCTGTCACAATTTGTCATCTCCCTTGAGAACACTCCATGGACACTTTGCAAAACATGCGCGCTTTCAGTTGCGTGGCCGAAGCCGGCAGCTTCACCGCCGCCGCCGTGCAACTGGACACCACCACGGCCAATGTCTCGCGCGCGGTCTCCAACCTTGAGGCCCACCTGCAAACCCGCTTGCTCAACCGTACCACCCGGCGCATCGCGCTGACCGAGGCCGGTAAACGCTATTTGCTGCGCTGCGAGCAGATCCTTGCGTACGTCGAAGAAGCCGAAGCCGAGGCCAGCGACGCCCACGCCCGCCCTGCCGGGCAGCTCAAAGTGCACACCATGACCGGGATCGGCCAGCATTTCGTCATCGACGCGATTGCCCGTTACCGCCGCACCCACCCCGACGTGACCTTCGACCTGACCCTGGCCAACCGCGTACCGGACCTGCTCGACGAGGGCTACGACGTGTCCATCGTGCTGGCCAGTGAACTGCCGGACTCGGGTTTCGTGTCCCAGCGCCTGGGCATCACCTACAGCATTGCCTGTGCTTCCCCGGAATACGTCAAGGCCAAGGGCTGTGCACAGCGGCCGCAGGATTTGCTCAACCATGCGTGCCTGCGCCTGGTCAGCCCGGTGATCCAACTGGACAAATGGACCTTCAACGGGCCTGAAGGTCAGGAAAGCGTGGCGATCAACAGCTCGCCGTTCCTGGTCAACTCGGCCGACGCGATGAAAACCGCAATTACCAGCGGCATGGGCGTAGGCCTGCTGCCGGTGTATGCCGCCATCGAAGGGCTGCGCAACGGCACACTGGTGCGGGTGATGCCGACCTACCGCTCCCAGGAACTGAACCTGTACGCCATCTACCCTTCGCGCCAATACCTGGATGCGAAGATCAAGACCTGGGTGGAGTACCTGCGTGGTTCGTTGCCGGAAATTCTGGCGGCGCACCAGGCGGAGCTGGTGGCGTATGAATTGAGCGGTGGTTTAGGTGGTGCTCGCTTGAGTAATTGAGCCAGGCATGCGGTGACTGGTTTTGAACAGGTCACCGTATGCCTTGATAGGACGCATCATCTGACGGTGAAGGTCGTCCACTCAGAGGTTTCTTTGCCATCGATGAAGTAAAGACAAAGACCAAGCTCGTTTTTATGCAACTTTTCAATCTTTTCCTTGGGTACGGTAACAACGTAAGGTTTCACCTCTATCACTGGAACGGTCTCGTTATAGTCGCCATCCGAAGGCGTATTGCTGAACAAATATAAAACGAACTCCTGCCCCTCCAGCATAGTGTCGTAATCCACCCCAACCTTCAGCCCCGTCCCAGGTACATGGTCGACGAACAACTCGCCATTGACGATCAATTCGATTGTGGGAGCCTGCGGCAAAGCCTCGTCAGGCTCGTTGCGTGTTTTACCAGCGGCTAAAAAATCCCTGATTCGCTTTATCTCATCGTCGATATTCATAAGAGTGATCTCCTGTTTAACAAAGGCATCAACCCAGCCTTGAAAAACGAGAATAGGCGCTCACGTATTGGCCGAACAGCTCGTAGTTTTCACAGTTGACAGGTATTAAAACCAATGGAAGAGAAGCAGGACCGATCAAAACCCTGCAAAATTCTTATCGGGAATGTTAGCGTGCTTGGCATTCTTCCGTAGTCGACGAGCCCGCCTGCCATGAAAAAGACTGTCCTGGCCTTCAGCCGCATCACCCCACCGATGATCGAACGCCTGCAACAGGATTTCGAGGTGATCGTGCCCCACCCCAAACTGGGTGATATCAACGCGCAGTTCAACGACGCCCTGCCCCATGCCCACGGCTTGATCGGCGTGGGCCGCAAGCTGGGCCGTGAACAGCTTGAAGGCGCGAGCAAGCTTGAAGTGGTGTCCAGTGTATCGGTGGGCTACGACAACTACGACGTGCCGTACTTCAACGAGCGCGGCATCATGCTGACCAACACCCCCGATGTACTCACCGAAAGCACTGCCGACCTGGCCTTTGCGTTGCTGATGAGCAGCGCCCGTCGGGTAGCCGAGCTGGACGCCTGGACCAAGGCCGGTCAGTGGAAAGCCAGCGTCGGCGCGCCGTTGTTTGGCTGCGATGTACACGGCAAGACCCTGGGCATCGTCGGCCTGGGCAATATCGGCGCGGCCGTGGCCCGGCGTGGGCGCCTGGGTTTCAACATGCCGATCCTGTACAGCGGCAACAGCCGCAAGACCGCGCTGGAGCAAGAACTGGGCGCGCAGTTCCGTAGCCTGGACCAGTTGCTGGCCGAGGCGGATTTTGTCTGCCTGGTGGTGCCATTGAGCGACAAGACCCGTCACCTGATCAGCACGCGCGAATTAGGCCTGATGAAGTCCAACGCGATCCTGATCAATATTTCCCGTGGGCCGGTGGTGGATGAACCGGCGCTGGTCGAAGCCCTGCAAACCCAGAAAATTCGCGGTGCCGGGCTGGATGTGTATGAAAAGGAACCGCTGGCCGAATCGCCGCTGTTCCAGTTGAGCAATGCCGTGACCCTGCCGCACGTCGGTTCGGCCACCGGTGAAACCCGCGAAGCCATGGCCAATCGTGCTTTGGATAACCTGCGCAGCGCACTGCTGGGCCAGCGCCCGCAGGACCTGGTGAATCCCCAGGCCTGGAAAGGCTGATACATAACCCAATGTGGGAGGGGGCTTGCTCCCGATGGCGGTGGATCAGTTGTACATCTGCTGACTGACACGCCGATATCGGGAGCAAGCCCCCTCCCACATTAGCAGTGCCCGACACAAAATCCGGTTAAAGCCCAGGCCAGCCGAGTCGATAACCTTCCATAGATGATCGTCATCCCTGATCCACAGAAGGTTTTTATGTCCACCACCAAAGCCCGCGCAGACTCACTTTCGCTTCTGCTCTTTACCCTGCGCAGCGGCAAGCTGATGGCCATCAACCTGTTGAAAGTCAGTGAAATCATTCCCTGCCCGCCGCTGACCAAGCTGCCGGAGTCCCACCCGCACGTCAAAGGCATTGCCACCTTGCGCGGCACCTCGCTGTCGGTGATCGACTTGAGCCGCGCCCTCGGTGAAATGCCCTTGCAAGACCCGGACGGCGGCTGCCTGATCGTCACCGACGTCAGCCGTTCCAAGCAGGGTTTGCATGTGCAGGCAGTGAGCAAGATCGTGCATTGCCTGACCACCGACATCCGCCCGCCACCCTACGGCTCCGGGGGCAACCGTGCATTTATCACTGGGGTAACCCAAGTGGAAGGTGGCCTGGTACAGGTGCTGGATATCGAGAAAGTCATCCACGGCATCGCCCCGGCACCGATTGAAACGGCGCCGACCGACCTGACCATGGAAGAAGCCGAAGTGCTCGGCAACGCCCGCATCCTGGTGGTGGACGACAGCCAAGTGGCCTTGCAGCAGTCGGTACACACCCTGCGTAACCTTGGCCTGACCTGCCACACCGCGCGCAGCGCCAAGGAAGCCATCGATGTGTTGCTGGAACTGCAAGGCACGGGCGAGCAGATCAATGTGGTGGTGTCGGATATCGAGATGTCCGAGATGGACGGCTACGCCCTTACCCGCACCCTGCGCGAAACCCCGGATTTCAAGGACCTATACGTGCTGTTGCACACTTCCCTGGACAGCGCGATGAACAGCGAGAAAGCCCGCCTGGCCGGTGCCGATGCGGTGCTCACCAAGTTCTCCTCCCCGGAGCTGACCAAGTACCTGGTCATCGCCGCGCAAACCGTGGCACAAAAGGGCCTGTAAGCAGTGGCCGAGTATTTCCAGCTGCTGCGTCGCGACCTCACGGGCAGCCTGCCCGCCCCGCAGTGGCCAGCGAATACGAGGCTGGATCATTACCGGGATGAATTGGCCCCGGCGATCCATGCCGTGTTGCGCATGACTCAAGACCAGGGCGGAGGCCGTGTCGCCAGCCTGGATGAATGGCGCCGACAGTTCGTGACCGATGCCGAGTGCGACCCGACGTTGTGCCTGGTCGCCATTAACGCCGACGGCATTCTCGGTGTCGCCCAGTGCTGGACCAGCGCCTTCATCAAGAACCTTGCGATACATCCTTGCGCCCAGGGCCAGGGGCTGGGGCGCGCCTTGTTGCTGCACAGCTTTCAGGTGTTCAAGCAGCGCGGCGAACCTTATGTCGACCTCAAGGTGCTGGAAAGCAACCTGCGTGCCCGGCAACTGTATGAAAGTGCCGATATGAGATTTGTCCTGCGCGACACTGTGCCCAAGGGCTGACAACCCCTGGCGCATAACTTGCTTCCAGAGTGCCGAGCGGTCGATAGAGGTAAAAAACCCGTCACCCCTCAAGCGTGCCCTCTGACCTAGCCTGGTGACAGATCCGCCATGAACACTCAGTTTTCTTGCGTAGGTTGCGGCAAATGCTGCAGCGACCATCACGTCCCCCTGACCCTCGCAGAAGCCCGTAGCTGGGCGGCGGACGGCGGTAACGTCATCGTCCTGGTCGAGGGTTTCCTCGGCAACGGCCTGGGCCTGCCCCTGCAACAACGTGAACACGCCGAGCGCCGATCGGTGATGGTGCCCAGCGGCACTACCGAGGCGTTTGTGGCAATCACCTTTGCCGCCTATAACGCCGGACGCTGCCGGAATCTTGACGAAGACAACCTTTGCCGCATCTATGAACGACGCCCACTGGTGTGCCGGATCTACCCGATGGAGATCAACCCGCATATCCCGCTGAACCCGAGTGCCAAGGATTGCCCGCCAGAATCCTGGGAACAGGGCCCGGCTTTGATTGTCGGTGGCGAGTTAATGGACAAGGAACTGGCTGAACTGATCGGCCGCTCGCGCCAGGCCGACCGTGATGATGTACAAACCAAGGAAGCGGTGTGTGCGTTGCTCGGCATTCGTACCACAGCGCTCAAGGGCGACGGCTTTACCGCCTACCTGCCGGATATGCAGGCGTTTGCCCAAGCTGTCGAGCAGGCAGTGGTCCAGCCGAGCATGGCCAATGAATGGGTGTTCCATGTATCCGGTATGGACATCGCCGAACAACTGCTGGACGCCGGGGCGCAGATTGCCACCGAAGTGCCGGCCAACTATGCGTTTATCTCGTTGCGGGCTGCCTGACCGCCGACGGGGATTTGACTGAGTCTGCTCCCGCATTGAGATCTATCTCGATCATGGAGTGGCAGGCGCTACATCCAGACCATAGGGCTGGAGGATGCGTTGGTATTCGCCGTTTTGCATCAGCTGTTCAAGCGCATGGTTCAGCTCATTGCGCAGCGCGGTATCAGGTTTGCGTACCGCGATAGCCACGCTGTTGCCCAACAAGCCCGATGACACCACAGGCCCCAGGAAACCGAAGTCCAGGCCGTCGGCGGTGTCGAGCAGCGCCTCACGGATCTCCACGGCACCTTGCAAGGTCGCATCGATATCACCCGACACCAGGCTCTGAATCAGTTGATCGTTGAGCCAGAAACTTCTGATGATCACCCCCGCCGGTGCCCACTGCGAGAGCGCAAAGGCTTCACGATTACTCCTGACCAACACCCCCACGCGCTTGCCCTTGAGCGAGCGCCGGCCAGGGAGCAAGCCTGAGCCTTTACGACCCACCAGGCGGGTGGTGATCGGGTAGAGGTCATCGGTAAAACTCACCCGTTGTCGGCGCCGACATGTCGGCGCCATACCCATGATCGCGTCGAACTGCCGGGCTTCGAGGGCCGGAAAATTTTCCATGACGACTTGGTCAACCCAGATACAGCGCACGTTGAGTTGTTCGCACAAGGCATTGCCCAGTTCGATGTTCAGCCCCACCAATTGCCCTTGCGGGTTGCGGCTCTGAAAGGGGGGAAAATGCGCGGCCACGGCGAAACGAATCTCGCGCCGCGGTTGAACGTCGCCCGCAACGGCAGTCGTCGAGAGCAAGAAGGCAAGCACTGCACAGAGGTGTATCAGGGCCACGGGAACGTCCTTTTCCGGAAAGCTTACTCACTCGTCCCGATGGAGCGTCATCGGGACGAAGCAAACGCTGTGCAAGCTTTCAAGAATCGACCGCGGACCTACAAGTAGAAATATCGACAGGCGACGTAGGCAACAGCCTATAACGCGAGCTTCGATTTAGCCTTAACGTTTACCCATCGAACGGCGCGTGCCTGGGGGTGCCATGCCTGGGGTCTTGGTATGGCCGTTCTTGGCGCCGCCTTTGTACCAGGGCTGGCTGGCGTTTTTGGCGCCTGCCAGCTCACCCGGCTTGAAGGGGAACTTGAACGCCGGGATCTCGGCTTTTTCAGCACTGTCGACGGTGGCCGAATCAACGAGGTCGGCCGCTTCAACAGGGGGTTGGGTGGGGGAAGTCATAGGGGCTCCGGCGCAGCTATAGGTGTAAAAACGCGAGTATACGGGGCCGAGGCTGCCAGCAGTAACTTCAAGCGACAGGCTCACACAGCCTAACTGTCACGGCTGTCAGTTTGCCGTCACCGTGCTGACGGTGAAACAGCGCTATAAAGCAGCTTTCCAAACTCCAACGTGCAGTTTGCGCCGGCGCCCTCCTATGCAGATCAAACGAAACATGGCCCTGATAGTGGGAGCCCTCCTGATACTGGCTGTCGCAGCCTGGGCATTGACCCGGCCGGTCAAAGCACGGCTGGCGGCGCCTACCGCCATTCCCGTGCGGGTGGTGAGCGTGACGCAACAAGATGTTCCGCGGTTTGTCAGCGGCATCGGCTCGGTGCTGTCGTTGCACAATGTGGTGATTCGCCCGCAGATCGACGGCATCCTCACCCGATTGCTGGTCAAAGAAGGTCAGTCGGTGAAGGCCGGTGACCTGCTGGCGACCCTCGATGACCGCTCGATCCGCGCCAGCCTCGACCAGGCCAAGGCGCAACTGGGTGAAAGCCAGGCGCAGTTGCAAGTGGCACTGGTCAACCTCAAACGCTACAAGGCACTGAGCATTGACGACGGCGTATCAAAGCAGACCTATGACCAGCAGCAGGCATTGGTGAACCAGCTCAGGGCCACCGTGCAAGGCAATCAGGCTGCGATTGATGCTGCTCAGGTACAACTTTCCTACACCCAGATTCGCTCCCCCGTCAGTGGTCGCGTGGGCATTCGCAGTGTGGATGAAGGTAATTTCCTGCGCATGAGCGACACCCAGGGGTTGTTCTCCGTCACCCAGCTCGACCCGATCGCCGTTGAGTTCTCCCTGCCGCAGCAGATGCTGCCGACCCTGCAGGGCCTGATCGCGGCGCCAACCCCGGCCAGCGTCGACGCCTACCTGGGCGCCGATACCGACGGCGACACCGGCCACCTGCTCGGCGAAGGCCACCTGAGCCTGATCGACAACCAGATCAGCTCCACCACCGGCACCCTGCGGGCCAAGGCCGAGTTCAACAACCCATCGCAAAAGCTGTGGCCGGGGCAACTGGTGACCATCAAGATCCAGACGGCCCTCGACAAGCATGTTCTAGTGGTGCCACCGACCGTAGTACAGCGTGGGCTGGACTCGCACTTCGTGTACCGGGTGAACGGTGATAAAGCAGAAGTGGTGCCGGTACAGGTTGCCTATCAGGACAGCGAGATCAACATCATCAAAGGCGTGCAGGCTGGGGACGTGCTGGTCAGCGACGGTCAGTCGCGGCTCAAGGCCGGCGCCCAGGTGGAAGTACTCAAGGAGCCACCACAGGTGATCCAGACCGCTGACGCCACGGTGCAACCATGAGCGGCAGCCGTTCGCCCTCGGCCTGGTGCGTTGATCACCCGGTCGCCACCCTGCTGTTGACGTTTGCCTTGGTACTGCTGGGGATCATCGCCTTCCCACGCCTGTCCATCGCCCCGCTGCCGGAAGCGGAATTTCCGACGATCCAGGTCACCGCGCAACTGCCCGGTGCCAGCCCGGACACCATGGCCTCATCAGTGGCCACGCCCCTGGAGGTGCAGTTCAGTGCCATCCCCGGTGTGACCCAGATGACCTCCAGCAGCGCCTTGGGCTCAAGCCTTTTGACGTTGCAGTTCACCCTGGAAAAAAGCATCGACACCGCCGCCCAGGAAGTCCAGGCCGCGATCAACACCGCCTCCGGCAAGCTGCCCAGCGATATGCCGAACTTGCCGACTTGGAGAAAGGTCAACCCGGCCGACAGCCCGGTGCTGATCCTCAGCGTCAGCTCAGGCAGCATGCCCAGCACCGAGCTGAGTGATTACGTGGAAACCCTGCTGGCGCGCCAGATCAGCCAGATCGACGGCGTCGGCCAGATCAACATCACCGGCCAGCAACGCCCGGCGATTCGCGTGCAGGCCTCCCCCGACAAACTCGCGGCCATCGGCCTGACCCTCGCCGATATACGCCTGGCCATTCAGCAGTCGAGCCTCAACTTGGCCAAGGGTGCGATCTATGGCGAGAACAGCGTCTCGACTCTTTCGACCAACGACCAGCTGTTTCATCCCGAAGACTACGGCCAGTTAATCGTTTCCTACAAAGACGGCGCACCGGTTCAACTGCGCGATATCGCCAACGTCATCAATGGTTCGGAAAACGCCTACGTGCAAGCCTGGTCCGGCGATACGCCAGGGGTCAACCTGGTGATTTCGCGTCAGCCCGGCGCCAACATCGTCGAAACCGTCGACCGCATCCAGGCCGAACTGCCGCGCCTGCAAGGCATGTTGCCGGCCTCGGTGCAGGTCAGCGTATTGACCGACCGCACCAAGACCATCCGCGCCTCCCTGCATGAAGTGGAAATGACCCTGCTGATCGCCATCCTGCTGGTGGTGGCGGTGATGGCGCTGTTTTTGCGCCAGCTCTCGGCGACACTGATTGTTTCGGCCGTGCTGGGTGTATCGCTGGTGGCCAGTTTTGCCCTGATGTACGTGATGGGGTTCAGCCTGAACAACCTGACCCTGGTCGCTATCGTGATCGCCGTGGGCTTCGTGGTGGACGATGCGATTGTGGTGGTGGAGAACATCCATCGGCACCTGGAGGCCGGCCTGGGCCAGCGCGAAGCGGCGATCAAGGGGGCCGGCGAAATCGGCTTTACCGTGGTGTCCATCAGCTTCTCGCTGGTGGCGGCGTTTATTCCGCTGCTGTTCATGGGCGGTGTGGTCGGGCGGTTGTTCAAGGAGTTCGCGCTGACGGCCACTTCGACCATCCTGATTTCGGTGGTGGTTTCGCTGACATTGGCGCCGACCCTGGCCGCCTTGTTCATGCGCGCACCGAGCCATCCTGCCCACGCCAAACCCTCCTTCAGCGAGCGCCTGCTGGCCGGCTACGCACGCAATCTGCGCCGGGCACTGGCGCACCAACGCAGCATGGCGGCGATCTTCGTGGTGACCCTGGCCCTGGCCGTGGTCGGTTATGTGTTTATCCCCAAGGGTTTCTTCCCGGTGCAGGACACCGGTTTCGTGCTCGGCACCAGCGAGGCGGCGGCCGATGTGTCCTACAAAGACATGGTCGCCAAGCACAAGGCCCTGGCGGACATCGTCAAGGCCGACCCGGCGGTGCAGGCGTTTTCCCACTCGGTGGGCGTCACCGGCAGCAACCAGACCATCGCCAACGGGCGCTTCTGGATTGCCTTGAAAGATCGCGGTGATCGCGACGTGTCCGCCAGCCAGTTCATCGACCGCCTGCGCCCGCAACTGGCGAAGGTGCCCGGTATCGTGCTGTACCTGCGCGCCGGCCAGGACATCAACTTGAGTTCCGGCCCCAGCCGCGCCCAGTACCAATACGTGCTCAAGAGCAACGACGGCCCGACGCTCAACACCTGGACCCAACGCCTCACCGAGAAACTGCGCAGCAACCCGGCGTTTCGTGACCTGTCCAACGACCTGCAACTGGGCGGCAGCATTACCCACATCAACATCGACCGCCAGGCCGCTGCCCGCTTCGGCCTGACCGCCACCGATGTCGACCAGGCGCTGTACGACGCCTTCGGCCAGCGCCAGATCAACGAGTTTCAGACCGAGATCAACCAGTACCAGGTGATACTCGAACTGGACAGCCAGCAACGCGGCAAGGCCGAAAGCCTCAACTACTTTTACCTGCGCTCGCCGCTGACCAACGAAATGGTGCCGCTGTCGGCACTGGCCAGGGTCGAGCCGCCCAGCGTGGGGCCGTTGTCCATCAGCCATGACGACATGTTCCCCGCCGCCAACCTGTCGTTCAACCTGGCGCCCGGCGTGGCCCTGGGCGACGCGGTGATCATGCTCGACCAGGCCAAGAGCGACATCGGTATGCCGAGCACCCTCATCGGCAACTTCCAGGGCGCGGCCCAGGCGTTCCAGAGTTCGCTGGCCAGCCAACCGTGGCTGATCCTCGCAGCGCTGGTGGCGGTGTACATCATCCTGGGTGTGCTGTACGAGAGTTTCGTGCACCCACTGACGATCATTTCTACCTTGCCCTCGGCGGGCCTGGGGGCGCTGATCATGCTGTGGCTGCTGGGCCAGGACTTTTCGATCATGGCCTTGATCGGCCTGGTGTTGCTGATCGGCATCGTCAAGAAAAACGGCATTTTGATGATCGACTTTGCACTGGAGGCCCAGCGCATGCGCGGGCTGACGCCGGAGGATGCAATTTATGAAGCCTGCGTCACGCGGTTCCGACCGATCATCATGACCACCCTCGCCGCCCTGCTCGGCGCGGTGCCCTTGATGCTGGGCTCGGGCCCGGGGGCGGAACTGCGTCAACCGCTGGGCATTGCGGTGGTGGGAGGCTTGCTGGTGAGCCAGGCGCTGACGCTGTTCACGACTCCGGTCATATACTTGTACCTTGAACGGACTTTCCACAGGCCCAAACCAGCGCTGGCGCTGGCGACCACACACTGAGGCGGTCATGCGCGTCCTGATTATTGAAGATGAAGAGAAAACCGCAGACTACCTGCACCGTGGCCTGACAGAGCAAGGCTACACCGTCGATGTGGCACGCGAAGGCGTCGAGGGCCTGCACCTGGCGCTGGAGAATGAGTACGCGGTGATCGTGCTCGACGTGATGCTCCCCGGCCTGGACGGCTTTGGCGTATTGCGGGCGTTGCGCGCCCGCAAGCAGACGCCGGTGATCATGCTCACCGCCCGCGAGCGCGTGGAGGACCGCATTCGCGGCCTGCGTGAGGGCGCCGATGATTACCTGGGCAAGCCGTTTTCGTTTCTTGAGCTGGTGGCGCGCCTGCAAGCCCTGACCCGCCGCAGCGGAGGCCATGAGCCGGTGCAGGTAACCGTCGCCGACCTGTGGATCGACTTGATCAGCCGCAAGGCCAGTCGCAACGGTGTACGCCTGGACCTGACCGCCAAGGAGTTCTCGCTGCTCAGCGTGTTGGCGCGTCGCCAGGGAGAAATCCTGTCCAAGACCGCGATTGCCGAGATGGTCTGGGACATCAATTTCGACAGCGATGCCAACGTGGTGGAAGTGGCGATCAAGCGCCTGCGCGCCAAGCTCGACGGGCCGTTCGAACACAAGCTGCTGCACACCATTCGTGGCATGGGCTATGTGCTGGAGAACCGCAGTGTCGGCTAACTCCATCGCCCTGCGCCTGAGCGGCATGTTTACCCTGGTGGCGCTGCTGATCTTCGTGTTGATCGGCGGCGCGCTGTACCAGCAGGTGGATCGCGGCCTGGGGTTGTTGCCGGGCGCCGAACTGGATGCGCGCTACAGCGTGCTGGAATCGTCGGTGAACCGCTTCGGCACGCCGGAGCATTGGGTCAAGATAAAGTCCAAGCTCAAGCTGCTGGGCGAAGAAGACAAGCGCATTCGATTCTGGGTGGTCAGCAGCGACCCGAGCTATGAATATGGCGAGCCGGACGCGCAAATCCGCGCCTTTGCACAGGGCCCGACGGGCAAGCGCGACCTGCGCCTGCCCGGCCACGCTTATCCGTTCAAGGTGCTGGTCAGCCAGTTTGCGGCCAAGGACCAGCGCCCGGCGTTGCGCTTTATGATCGCCATCGACACCGAAAACTTCCGCGCCACCCAGCATCATTTGCTGGTGGCGTTGATCAGCCTGGCAATGGTGGGTGTGGTCATGGCCGCGCTGCTGGGTTTCTGGGTTGCGCGCATCGGCTTGAAGCCACTGGAAAAGCTCTCCGACGAAGCGCGCAAACTCGCCCCGCCCAAACTCTCGGGGCGCTTGAAATTGTCACCGCTGCCGCCGGAGTTGAGCCTGTTCGTCAATTCGTTCAATGCCACTCTCGACCGCGTGGAACAAGCCTACTCGCGCCTGGAATCATTCAACGCCGACGTGGCCCATGAACTGCGCTCGCCGCTGACCAACCTGATCGGCCAGACCCAAGTCGCACTGACACGCGGGCGTTCGGCCGAGCACTATTTCGAGGTGTTGCAATCGAACCTGGAAGAGCTGGAACGGCTGCGCTCGATCATCAACGACATGCTGTTCCTCGCCAGCGCCGACCAGGGCAGCAAAGCCACCAAGCTGATCGAATGCTCACTGGCCGATGAAGTGGCCACCACCCTCGACTATCTGGACTTCATCCTCGAAGACGCTCAGGTGCGGGTGCGGGTGCACGGCGACGCCCGGGTGCATATCGAAAAGGCCCACCTGCGGCGTGCGCTGATCAACCTGCTGAGCAATGCCGTGCAACATACCGCGCCCGGACAGGTTATCAACGTGCACATCCAGGTGCAGGGGCAACAGGTAGCGATTGGCGTGACCAACCCGGGCGAGGCGATCGCCAGCGAACACTTGCCACGCCTGTTCGAACGTTTCTACCGGGTGGATGCATCACGCAGCAACAGCGGGGCCAATCACGGGCTGGGGCTGGCGATCGTCAAGGCGATTGCGTTGATGCATGGCGGGGATGTGTTTGTGCGCAGCGAAGGCGGTGGCAATACCTTTGGTATCACCCTTCCGGTCTAAACAACTCGGTCAAAAATGTGGGAGCTGGTTTGCCTGCGATAGCATCACCCCGGTGCGCCTGGCATACCGAGGTGTCTGCATCGCAGGCAAGCCAGCTCCCACAGAAGATCCTATCGCCCACACTGTTGCGATTTGGGCAATAGTTATTATCTTGTTACACTCTGTATCGCACCGCTCGCCTGCGTTACTTTGACGCATCGATGAGCGCGACGGCAAAGGCAGCTGACCCGCTTACCCGAATTTCCCTCGACTTATTTCCAGGGCTCTACACTGGGAATCTGTCTTAAAGCCGCTGACTTCAGCGGCTTTTTTTTGCCGTGAAAAAAGGCCGGGCACACCCCACGACACTGGCCGTTAATGATTGACCAAAGGAGCTCCACCGGTGAAGAACTCGCTGACGTTCACCCCGTTATTCCTCGCAATCGCAGCAACGATCATCCCCCTTGCCCACGCGGCGGACGCCCCGCCCGACGAAGGCTTCGTCGAGGGTTCGCACCTCACGGTCAACACCCGCAACTACTACATGAACCGCGACCGTCGTGACATCCATATCGATGACAGCAAGGAATGGGGCCAGGGCTTTATCGGCACCTTCGAGTCCGGCTACACCCAGGGCACCGTCGGCTTTGGCCTGGACGTCAACGCCATGCTCGGCCTGAAGCTCGACGGCGGCGGCGGCACTGATGGCTCCAGCATCCTTCCCTACGGCAGCGGCAACGGCAAGGCACCGGGTTCGTTTTCCACCGCCGGCGGCACCTTGAAAATGCGTGCCTTCGATACCGAACTGAAAGCCGGCGACCTGTTCCTCAACAACCCGGTGATCGCCGGCGGCATGACGCGCATGTTGCCGCAGACGTTCCGGGGTGTAAGCCTGACCAACCACAGCTTTGACGGCTGGATGATCGAAGGCGGCCAGGCCAGCTTTACCAAGCTCTACAACCAGAGCGGCCATCGGCGCATCGGCACCAGCTACGGTGCATTGCCGGCCAATGCCGACAGCCAGCACCTGGACTGGGCCGGCGTGTCGTTCAGCGGCATTGCCGGGTTGACCAGCAACCTGTACGCCTCCGAACTCAAGGACGTATGGCACCAGTACTACTACGACCTCGAATATACCTACGCCCTCAATGATCTGGTCAGCCTGACCCCCGGCCTGCACTACTACCACACCCAGGACACCGGCCAATCGCTGCTGGGTGATATCGACAACAACACCTACAGCCTGCATTTCACTGTAGGCGTGGGCAACCACAGCGTCACGGCCACCTATCAGCGGGTCAACGGCAACACGCCGTTCGACTACATCACCCAGGGCGACAGCGTGTACCTGGACAACTCCCAGCAGTACTCGGACTTCAACGGCCCCAACGAGCGCTCCTGGAAGCTCAAGTACGCCTACGACTTCGCCGGCCTCGGCCTGCCGGGGCTGACGTCTGCCGTGTCCTACATCAGCGGCAAGACCGACCTGACCAAGGTCGACCCCAACAGTCGTGGCTACAGCAGTTGGTACAGCGCCGACGGCAAGGACGCCAAGCATTGGGAACGGGATATCGACGTGAAATATGTGGTGCAGGGTGGCAAGGCCAAGGACCTGGCCGTGCGCCTGCAATGGGCGACTAATCGAGGAAGCAATGGCTACTCGGCAGTGGATCGGGATGTGGATGAGTACCGTGTGATTGTGGATTACCCCATCAACATCTTCTGACAACGTTCCAAATGTGGGAGGGGGATTGCTCCCACATTTGGGTTCTGCGACCTATTCCAGAGTTGCTACTAAGCTATTGGCATCCTCAAAGCAGAAGTGCGTCCGATGAGCCCAAGCCTTACCCGCCCTGAGCGCCTGCTTATTCTGGGCAGCACGCTGACAGTGTTGCTGATCGTGGGAGTCGTCACGGCGCTGCTGATTCGTGAACACGCCAATACCTTGCAGACGGCCAAGCGCACCGCCAATACCATCACCCAATTGATCGACGCCGACGTGTTGCGCAATGTCGAACTCTACGATGTGGGCCTCAAGGGTTTGATCACCGCTACCGAACGTACTGACCTGCAGGATGTATCCGCGAGTATCCGTCAGTTGGTGCTGTTCGACCGCTCCGCCGCCGCGCCATACAAGGGCGATGTCCTGTTGCTGGATCCCACCGGCGAGGTGATTGCCGACTCGTCACTGCTCACGATCAAGCCCGGCAACTTCGCTGATCGGGACTATTTTCAGGTTCACCGCCAGAATCCGGACGTGGGGTTGTACATCAGCCGTCCGTTCATGGCCCGCTGTGTGTGCGATGACCAATGGCGCATCGCGTTCAGCCGCCGCGTTTCGTCACCGGACGGGCGCTTCCTGGGAGTCGCCGTCGCGTCCATGCGCCTGTCGTACTTCCACCAGCTGTTCACCAGCCTGAATATCGGCAGCAACAGCACGATCAACCTGCTCAACCACCAAGGCATCCTGCTGGCGCAAGAGCCTTTGCTGGAAGCGGATATCATCAATAAGGACCTGAGCCAACGCCCCAACGTCGCACGTATGCTGCGTGAACGGGACGGCAGTTTCCAAAGCATCTCCAGTGTCGACCATCAGGCACGCCTTTACAGTTTCTCCAATGTGGGCAATTTGCCATTGATCGTTGCGGTGGCCCTTTCCAGTGATGAAGTGTTCGCGCCCTGGCGGCGCGCAGCGTGGCTGGTCAGCCTTGCGACGGGGGTGTTATGCGTGGGTCTGTTGTGGCTGACCTGGGCGCTGTGCATGGAATTGCGCCGTCGCCATCGTGCTGAGCAAGTGCTGTCAGAACTGGCAGCCACCGACGCCCTCACCGGCCTGGCCAACCGTCGTACTCTGGACGAGCGTTTGCGTATGGAATGGGACCGTGCGCAGCGCTCAACCGAGCCGCTGACTGTGCTGATGATCGACGTGGACCACTTCAAGGCCTTCAACGACCGCCACGGCCATCAGGGTGGGGATGATGCGTTGCGGGCAGTCGCGCAGGTAATCAACAGCACTATCCGTCGCCCGGCCGACCTGGCCGCGCGTTATGGCGGTGAAGAGTTCGCCGCGGTGCTGCCCCATACCGACGCCAAGGGCGCCTGGGTGATCGCCGAGCGTATCCGCCAGAGCGTTCAGCATTTGCCGCAGGTGGCCGGGGATGATCAGCCGATCACGGTGAGCATCGGCATGAGTACCTGGCACAAGCACAGCCGTATCACCCTTGAGGACTTGCTGCTCAAGGCTGACCAAGCGTTGTATGAGGCCAAGCACAGTGGGCGTAACCGCATTGTGGATGCGGCAACCCTTCCCATATAAAACGCCATAAAAAAAGGCCACCCGAAGGCAGCCTTTAAAAACTAAAGAAAGAGAGTTGTTACTTACACCGCCGCAACGGGACGCATGTAAGAGATCGGTGCGGTGCTGGCATCTTCGAAGGTCACGACTTCCCAAGCGTCTGTCTGCTCAATCAACTTGCGCAGCAACTGGTTGTTAAGGGCGTGGCCCGACTTGAAGCCTTTGAACTCGCCTATCAGGCTATTGCCCAGCAGGTAGAGGTCACCGATTGCATCGAGGATCTTGTGCTTCACGAATTCGTCTTCGTAGCGAAGGCCGTCTTCGTTCAGTACACCATCCGCGTCGACCACAATGGCGTTTTCAACGCTGCCGCCGAGTGCGAGGTTGTGCTTGCGCAGGTACTCGATATCACTCATGAAACCAAAGGTACGGGCGCGGCTGACTTCTTTTACGAACGAAGTGCTGGAAAAATCCACGCTTGCACTTTGGGTGCGGTCACGGAATACCGGGTGATCGAAATCGATCTCAAAGCTCACTTTAAAGCCTTCGAACGGGACGAAGGTGGCGCGCTTGTCGCCGTCTTCTACTGTCACTTCCCGCAGAATGCGAATGAACTTCTTGGCTGCGTCCTGTTCTTCCAGGCCGGCAGATTGAATCAAGAATACGAAGGGTCCAGCGCTGCCATCCATGATCGGGACTTCGGACGCGGAGAGCTCGACGTAGGCGTTATCGATGCCCAGGCCAGCCATGGCCGAGAGCAAGTGCTCCACCGTGTCCACTTTGACGTCACCGTTGACCAGAGTGGTCGACATCGTGGTTTCGCCAACGTTTTCCGCGCGAGCAGGAATCTGCACCACAGGGTCCAGGTCGGCACGAACAAACACGATGCCGGTGTCGACAGGTGCGGGCTTGAGGGTCAGGTATACCTTCTCCCCGGAGTGCAGACCTACACCTGTGGCACGGATAATATTCTTCAGGGTGCGTTGTTTAATCATGGCTTGGACCGCTTCAGCGCAAATTGCGAACTGGTATCAACAAAGGCTGGCGATAATAACAGACCAGACCTTTGCTGAACACCAATCACCTTCATAGCCCTGATACATTCCATTAATCGGCCTGACGACGCAGGAATGCCGGGATGTCCAGGTAGTCCAGATCATCTTGCGGATTCAGGCTACGGGATGCAGCAGCACCGGCCTGGGCCTGGTTGCGCATCACGGTCGGACGGTCCAGATCACGGTAGTTCACCGACGGCAGTTCCTGGCGAGCAGGTGCTGCAGCGGCCGCTGCCTGATTAGCCTGGCTGACCTGGCTGTTGTGCAGGGTGTTGTCGATGACCTTTACAGGCTTCTCGATTTTCGCACCCAGGCCGGTCGCAACCACGGTTACATGCAGTTCATCACGCATATCCGGATCGATAACGGTACCCACCTTGACCATGGCGTGCTCGGACGCGAAGGCTTCGATGATGCTACCCACGTCGGAGTACTCACCCAGGGACAGGTCGGGACCTGCGGTGATGTTCACCAGGATGCCGCGTGCACCTTGCAGGTTCACGTCTTCGAGCAACGGGTTGCGGATGGCCGCTTCGGTCGCTTCGCGTGCACGGTTAGGACCGCTGGCGCAGCCAGTGCCCATCATCGCCATGCCCATTTCGCTCATGACGGTACGAACGTCGGCAAAGTCGACGTTGATCATGCCCGGACGCTTGATGATGTCGGAGATACCGCGAACGGCACCGGCCAGTACATCGTCAGCCTTGGCGAACGCAGACAGCAGGCTTGCGTCCTTGCCCAGGATGGTCAGCAGTTTCTCGTTGGGGATAGTGATCAACGAGTCGACGCTTTCAGACAGCAGACGGATACCTTCGTCGGCGATCTGCATGCGCTTGCGGCCTTCGAACGGGAACGGACGCGTCACGACCGCAACGGTCAGAATCCCCATTTCCTTGGCTACTTCGGCAATGATCGGAGCAGCACCGGTACCGGTACCGCCGCCCATGCCGGTGGTGATGAACACCATGTTGGTGCCTTGCAGCACTTCGGCAATACGCTCGCGGTCTTCCAGAGCGGCTTGACGGCCGACTTCCGGATTGGCGCCAGCGCCGAGGCCCTTGGTCACCGCTGTGCCCAATTGCAGGATGGTCCGCGCGCCGATGCTTTTCAGCGCCTGGGCATCAGTGTTGGCGCAGATGAATTCAACGCCTTCAATGTTGCTCTTGACCATGTGGTTGACAGCGTTGCCGCCGCCACCGCCGACACCGATTACTTTGATAACCGGGCTAGCGGGGATGTTGTCTACGAGTTCAAACATGTTCCCTCTCCTTTCGTTTTCTCTAGTTTTTTCGCCTACTGCTTACTGCGGGTGCTGCGGTGTCGCGGTAAATCTTTAGAAATTGCCTTTGACCCAAGCCTGCAACCGCTCGAACAACGGCGCTTTGGCTTCGTCGTCACTGCGGTAGCTGTCGCGGATGCTCGGGCCCGACAAGGAAATGCCATCGGTCTGCTTTTGCAGCCCGTACAACAGCAAGCCCACACCGGTGGAATAAATCGGGTTGCGCACGACGTCGCCCAGGCCTTTCACGCCATGGGGCACGCCCAGGCGCACAGGCATGTGGAAGATCTCTTCGGCCAGTTCGACCGCGCCTTCCATTTTCGAGGTGCCACCGGTCAGCACGATGCCGGCCGGGATCAAATCTTCGTAGCCGCTGCGACGCAGTTCGGCCTGGATCAGGGTGAACAGTTCGTCGTAGCGCGGCTCGACCACTTCGGCCAGAGCCTGGCGCGACAGTTCGCGCGGTGGACGGTCGCCCACGCTTGGCACCTTGATGGTCTCGCCGGCACCGGCAAGTTTGGCCAGGGCGCAGGCGTAGCGGATCTTGATTTCTTCGGCGTACTGGGTCGGTGTACGCAACGCCATGGCGATGTCGTTGGTGACCTGGTCGCCGGCAATCGGGATCACCGCGGTGTGACGGATCGCACCCTCGGTGAAGATCGCGATGTCGGTGGTGCCGCCGCCGATGTCCACCAGGCACACGCCCAGCTCTTTTTCGTCGTCGGTGAGTACCGAGTAGGCCGAAGCCAACTGTTCGAGAATGATGTCGTCGATTTCCAGGCCGCAACGGCGCACGCATTTTTCAATGTTCTGTGCGGCGTTGACGGCGCAGGTCACCACATGGACCTTGGCTTCCAGACGTACGCCCGACATGCCGAGGGGCTCGCGCACGCCTTCCTGGTTATCGATCACGTAGTCCTGCGGCAGGGTGTGCAGCACGCGCTGGTCAGCCGGGATCGCCACGGCCTGGGCGGCGTCGAGGACGCGCTCAAGGTCGGCCGAGCTGACTTCACGGTCGCGGATCGCCACGATGCCATGGGAATTCAGGCTGCGGATATGGTTGCCGGCCACGCCGACGAACGCCGAGTGAATCCGGCAACCGGCCATCAGCTGCGCTTCTTCGATGGCGCGCTGGATCGATTGCACGGTGGACTCGATGTTCACCACCACGCCCTTCTTCAGGCCCCGGGACGGATGCGTGCCAATACCGACGATTTCGATCGCGCCGTCTTCCCCAACCTCGCCCACCAGCGCCACCACCTTGGAGGTGCCGATATCGAGACCGACGATCATTTTGCCGCTTTGCACGTTTGCCATGGGTCCTGCCTCTTCTTAATTCTTCGCGACAGCGGGTTGTGCTGCCGTGGGCGCGGCCGGTGCACGCCAGCCGACGGCCAGGCCGTTGGCGTAACGCAGGTCGACGCTCGCAATGTTCGTAATCTGTTCTTTCAAGGTTTTTTCATAGATGGCAATAAAGCGGCGCATCTTTTCCACCAAGCGGTCGCGTCCCAGCAACAACTCGATGCCCTGGCCGGAACTGCCTGCCCCGGTTGTCAAAAACCAGCTGCCCCGTTCACGCAGTTCCAGGCGTGCAATGGAGAAGCCCAGTGGCCGCAGCATCTGGCTCAAGGCCTGGTACTGCTGCATCACTTGCTGCTGCGCCCGCTGCGGCCCGAACAGCTGCGGCAGGTGCTCATAGTTGGCCAGCTCACGCGGGGTGAACGCCTGGCCCTGGTTGTTCAACAGCGCTTCATCACCCCAACGGGCCACGGGCAGTTGTTCTTCCAGGCGGATCGTGACCTGGTCGGGCCATACGCGGCGCACTTCGGCGTGGGCGATCCACGGCATCTGTTCCAGCTCCGAGCGCATACCGGCCAGGTCGATGGTAAAGAAGCTCGCGGCCAGGTACGGGCCGATGCGCTGCTGTACCGCCTGCTGGCTGATGTAGCTCAAGTCGCCCTGCACGCTGATCTTGGTGATCGGCCGGTCGGCATACGGCAGCAGGCGTTGCGCGCCTTCGTAGGTACCGAACCCCAGCACCACCAGCAATACCGGCCAGAACAGCGCCTTGATAAAACCAAAGTTGGCTTTGGGCAGGCGCGCCGACATCGGCTCTTTGGCCACCATGCGGCTGGCACCCCGTGGCACCGGCTTGCGGCTCGGTGCTTGTGGGGGCTGATGACGAAGCGATGCGCCTTTCATGTCTTAGCCTCGTGACTCGATACTTGCCGCCAGGATCGCCAGCACCAACTGCTGAAAATCCAGGCCGGCTGCGCGAGCGGCCATCGGCACCAGGCTGTGGTCGGTCATCCCCGGTGCGGTGTTGACTTCAAGGAACCAGAAATTCCCTTGGTCATCCTGCATCACGTCTGCCCGCGCCCAACCGGCGATACCCAACGCCTCACAGGCTTTCGCCGTGAGGTCCATCAATTGCTGTTCCTTGGTTGCTTCGAGGCCACATGGGATCCGGTACTGGGTATCGGAAGCCAGGTACTTGGCGTCGTAGTCATAAAAGGTGTGGGGCGTGCCCAAAGCGATGGGCGGCAATACCTGGCCACGCAGGGTGGCGATGGTGTACTCGGGACCGGAAATCCACTGTTCCACCAACACTTGCGAATCGTAGGTACTTGCCGCTTTCCATGCGTCGATCAATTCGGCGGCCGAGTTCACTTTAGCCATGCCGATACTGGAGCCTTCATGGGCTGGTTTGACGATCAAAGGCAGGCCCAGTTCCTTGGCCGCAGAAATACAATCGTCTTCGCTGCACAGCACGGCGTGACGCGGGGTCGGAATACCCAGGCTGTGCCACACCTGCTTGGTGCGCAATTTGTCCATCGCCAGCGCGGAAGCGAGGATACCGCTACCGGTGTAGGGGATGCCGGCACATTCGAGCAGGCCTTGCATGCTGCCGTCTTCACCGCCACGACCATGGAGGATGATGAAGGCGCGGTCGATCTTCTCGGCTTGCAGACGGGCGAGGAAGTCATCGCCGACGTCGATGCCAAAGGCGTTCACACCGGCACTTTGCAGCGCCTGGAGCACGGCATTGCCGGACTTGAGCGACACTTCGCGCTCAGCGCTCTTGCCGCCGAACAGCACAGCGACGCGACCGAAATCGGCAGGCGCGACAGTGGAAAACAGGGAGCCGTAGTCAGTGATCATTTCGACGCCCCCTTTGCCACGGCTGCAAACAGCGGGCTCGCCAGCAACTTGGGCGCAAGGCCACCGATATCACCGGCACCCTGGCACAGCAGGATGTCGCCGGCGCGCAGCAACGGCTTGACGATAGGGGCCAGGTCGACGCCACGCTCGATGTAGATCGGGTCCAGTTGGCCACGCTGGCGGATGCTGTTGCACAGCTTGCGGCTGTCAGCGCCCGGGATCGGTTCTTCACCGGCCGGGTAAACCTCCATCAGCAGCAGCACGTTGGCATCGGCCAGTACATTGACGAAATCGTCGTACAGGTCGCGGGTACGGCTGTAGCGGTGCGGCTGGTAAACCATCACCAGGCGGCGCTCCGGCCAGCCGCCGCGCACGGCCTTGATCACAGCGGCAACTTCGGTCGGGTGGTGACCGTAGTCGTCCACCAGCATGACGTCACCGCCTTCAACCGGCAACTGGCCGTAGACCTGGAAGCGACGGCCGACACCGGCAAAGCGCGACAGCCCTTCGACGATGGCTTCATCGCTGACGCCCTCATCGGTGGCGATGCAGATGGTCGCCAGGGAGTTCAGCACGTTGTGGTTGCCCGGCATGTTCACCGAGACATCCAGCGGTTCGCGGTCGGGACGCAGCACGGTGAAGAAGGTTTGCATGCCTTCCTGGCGTACATTGATTGCGCGCACATCGGCGTCTTCGCTGAAGCCGTAGGTCACGGTCGGACGCTTGACCTGCGGCAGGATTTCACGCACCACCGGATCGTCCAGGCACACCACCGCCAGACCGTAGAACGGCAGGTTGTGCAGGAAGTCGACGAAGGTTTTCTTCAGTTTATTGAAGTCACCGTCGTAGGTCGCCATGTGGTCTTCGTCGATGTTGGTGACGACGGCGACCAGCGGTTGCAGGTGCAGGAAGCTCGCATCGCTTTCATCGGCTTCGGCGATCAGATAGCGGCTGGTGCCGAGTTGGGCATTGGTGCCGGCTGCATTCAGGCGGCCACCGATGACGAACGTCGGGTCCAGGCCACCGGCGGCGAACACCGAAGCGATCAGGCTGGTGGTGGTGGTCTTGCCATGGGTACCGGCGACGGCGATGCCGTGGCGATAGCGCATCAGTTCGGCGAGCATCTCGGCACGCGGCACCACCGGGATACGGCGTTCAAGGGCGGTGGCCACTTCCGGGTTGGACGTGTTCACGGCACTGGACACCACCAGCACGTCGGCCTCGGCGGCGTTCTCGGCACGGTGGCCGATAAAGATCTGCGCACCGAAGGACTTCAGACGCTCGGTGACCGGCGACTCTTTCAAGTCCGAGCCGGACACCTGGTAGCCCAGGTTCAGCAGTACTTCGGCGATGCCGCACATGCCCACACCACCGATACCGACGAAGTGAATGCGACGGATGCGGCGCATCTCGGGTTGCGGCATGGCTTTCTGATTCTCAACCATGGGCCACCTCCAGGCAGATATCGACCACGGTGCGGGTTGCTTCAGGTTTGGCCAGGCGGCTTGCGGTGCTCGCCATGCTGTTGAGTCGTTCCGGTTGCATCAAAACCTCGGTCAGGCGTGCGGCCAAATCGGCGGCGCCAGTCGTTCTTTGCGGCAGCAGGAAGGCAGCGCCCTCCCCGGCCAAATATTCGGCGTTGCGGGTCTGGTGATCGTCGATCGCATGGGGCAAAGGCACCAGCAACGACGGCAGACCGGCAGCGGCCAGTTCACTGACGGTCAGCGCACCAGCGCGGCAGACCACCAGGTCGGCCCAGCCATAGGCTTGGGCCATGTCTTTGATGAAGGGCTGTACATTGGCCTCCACACCGGCCTCGCGATAACGCGTGGCGGTGACTTCATCATGGTTCTTGCCGGCCTGGTGGAAGATCTCCGGGCGCAGAGTCTCAGGAAGTTGCGCAACGGCTTCAGGCAGCAATTTGTTCAGTGGCTCGGCGCCCAGGCTTCCGCCCAGGATCAGCAGGTGTGCCTTGCGGCCGGCCAGAACGTCACGCGCAATGGCCATGAACAGTTCGGTACGCACCGGATTGCCGGTGGTGCGAAGCTTGTCCGAGGCAGCGAAGGTTTTCGGGAAGGCTTCACACACCCGCGATGCCAACGGCACCAGCAGACGGTTGGCAGTCCCGGCGACGGCGTTCTGTTCGTGCACGATCACCGGTACGCCAGCGAGCTTCGCCGCAACGCCACCAGGGCCGGTCACATAACCACCGAAACCGAGCACGCACACCGGCTTCAGTTCGCGGATGATCCTGCGTGCCTGCATGACCGCCTTGAGCAACACGAACGGCGCCTTGAGCAGAGACAACTTGCTCTTGCCACGCAGGCCGGTGACGTTGATCAAATGCAGGGGCAAACCGGCATTGGGCACCAACTCGTTTTCAATGCCACGGGGCGTACCCAACCAGTGCACGGTATAGCCGCGGTTCTGGAATTCACGGGCGCAAGCCAGGGCCGGGAACACATGCCCCCCGGTGCCGCCGGCCATGATCAGCACGTTAGCGCCCATGGGTCGGCTCCTCGGCGAAGTCGCTTTCGCTGAACTCCATCTCTTCGCTGCCCAAGTGGGTTCGACTCTCCCACTCGATACGCAGCAACAAGCCAAGACAGGCGCAGCAGATCACCAACGAACTGCCACCGTAGCTGAGGAACGGCAAGGTCAGGCCCTTGGTCGGCAGCAGGCCGACGTTCACACCGATGTTGATCAGGAACTGGCCGATCCACAGGAACGCCAGCCCGTAGGCAACGTAGGCGGCAAAGAACTGCTTGGCCTTCTCGGCCCACAGACCGATGTACATGGCGCGTACACAGACGAATACAAACAGGCCGACAGTGCACAGCGAACCCACGACACCCAGCTCTTCGGCCAGTACCGAGAACACGAAGTCGGTGTGGGCTTCGGGCAGGTAGAACTGCTTCTGCACGCTGTTGCCCAGGCCCACGCCCAGCCACTCGCCGCGACCGAAGGCAATCAGCGCCTGGGTCAACTGGTAGCCGGAACCGAACTGATCGGACCAGGGGTCGGTAAAGGTAATCAGACGCGCCATCCGGTAAGGCTGCGCCTGCACCAGAATGGTCACCGCCGCGACTGCCAGCACCACCATCAAGGTGAAGCGGAACAGGCCGACGCCGCCGAGGAACAGCATGGCCGCCGCAGCACCCATCATGACCACGGTGGCACCGAAGTCGGGTTCCATCAGCAATAGCCCGGCCATGGGCAGCAGCACGATGAAGGGTTTGAAGAAGCCCATCCAGCTTTCGCGCACTTCTTTCTGACGGCGTACCAGGTAACCGGCCAGGTAGATCACCACGAACACTTTGGCGATCTCCGAGGGCTGCACGTTGAACGCGCCGAAGCCGATCCAGCGCATCGAACCGTTCACCTCGCGGCCGATGCCGGGCACGATCACCATCACCAGCAAGCCGAACGCGCCGATCAGCATCAGCCAGCCCAGACGCTGCCAGGTGGCGATAGGAATCATCATGGTGACGATGCACGCGCCGAGGCCGATCACCAGATACACCAGGTGACGGATCATCATGTAAAGGGTATTGCCCGACTGCACGGCAGCCACTTCGGAGGAAGCCGAAGTGATCATCACCAGGCCCAGGCCGAGCAGCGCCAGGCACCCGGCGAGCATCGGAAAATCGAGGTCGATGCCGCGCCCGGTAATGATCGGCGACGGGTACGGCTTGATGATGTTTTTCAGGTTGAGGCTCATGCCAAGGCCTCCACGGCGCGGGCGAACAGCTGACCGCGCTCTTCGTAATTCTTGAACATGTCGAAACTGGCGCAGGCCGGCGACAGCAGCACCGCGTCACCCGGCTGGGCCAGGGCTTTGCAGTGGGCAATGGCGTCATCCAGCGAAGTCGCGCGTACTTGCGGCACCGCGTCGCCGAGGGCGGCGGCGATCAGGTCCGAATCGCGACCCATCAGCACCACGGCGCGGCAATGGGCGGCGACCGGATTTGCAAGGTCCTTGAAGTCGGCGCCCTTGCCATCACCACCAGCGATCAGCACCAGCTTGCCGTCGATATCGGCACCCAGGCCCTCGATGGCAGCCAAGGCGGCACCGACGTTGGTGGCCTTGGAGTCGTTGTAGTAGCTCACGCCATTGAGGTCGCGTACCCACTGGCAGCGATGCTCAAGGCCAGCGAACGTACGCAGGCTGGCGAGCATGGCGTCGAATGGCAGGCCAACCGCATGACCGAGCGCCAGTGCAGCCAGGGCATTGGACTGGTTATGTGCGCCACGGATCTTAAGCTCGCGTACCGGCATCAGGTTCTGGAATTCGAAGGCCAGGTACTTCTCGCCGTTCTCTTCGCGAATGCCGAAGCCTTTGAAATCGGGTTTGCCCAGACCGAAAGTCCAGCAAGGCATGCCCTCGCCCATCAGCGGACGGCTCAGGGCATCCTGGCGATTGACTACAAATTGCCTGGCGCCACGGAAGATCCGGTGCTTGGCCAGGTGATAAGCCGGCAGGCCGCTGTAGCGGTCCATATGGTCTTCGCTGACATTCAGCACGGTGGCCACTTCAGCGCCGAGATCGTGGGTGGTTTCCAGCTGGAAGCTCGACAACTCCATCACGTACAACTCGACGTCGTCGCTGAGCAGGTCCAGCGCCGGCACACCAAGATTGCCGCCCACGGCCACGCGCTTGCCGGCCGCAGCCGCCATTTCGCCGACCAGGGTGGTCACGGTGCTCTTCGCATTGGAACCGCTGATGGCCACGATCGGCGCCTTGGCGTTACGCGCAAACAGATCGATATCGCCGGACAACTTGACGCCACGCGCTGCAGCAGCTTGCAGGGCGGGTGTAGCCAGCGCCAGGCCGGGGCTCACGTAGAGCTCATCGGCACGGCACAGAAACTCGACATCCAACTCGCCACAACGCACTTCCACGTGCGGGTAGTCACGGCGCAGCGTGACCAGCTCCGGTGGATTTTCCCGCGTGTCGGCCACGGCAAACGACGTGCCCCGGTTCGCCAGGAAGCGAACCAGGGACATGCCGCTCTTGCCGAGGCCGACAACGATGCGGAAGTGGTCTGAAGCGATCAGGGACACTCGTTTCTACCTCAGTTTCAGGGTGGCAAGGCCGACCAGTACCAGAATCACGGTGATGATCCAGAAACGGACAATCACACGTGGCTCGGGCCAGCCCTTGAGTTCAAAGTGGTGGTGGATCGGCGCCATGCGGAACACACGACGCCCGGTCAATTTGAAGGAAGCCACCTGGATGACCACCGACAGGGTTTCCATCACGAATACACCGCCCATGATGAACAGCACGATTTCCTGGCGAACGATCACCGCTATGGTGCCAAGGGCAGCGCCCAGCGCCAGCGCGCCGACGTCGCCCATGAAGACTTGTGCCGGGTAGGTGTTGAACCACAGGAACCCCAGGCCGGCACCGATCAGCGCGCCGCAGAACACGATCAGCTCACCAGCGCCCGGTACGTAAGGGATCAGCAGGTATTCTGCGAATTTCACGTTGCCCGACAGGTAGCAGAAGATGCCGAGTGCACCGCCAACCATCACCGTCGGCATGATCGCCAGGCCATCAAGGCCGTCGGTCAGGTTCACCGCGTTGCTGGAGCCGACGATCACGAAATAGGTCAGCACCACGAAGCCGACACCCAGTGGAATGCTCACATCCTTGAGCATCGGGATGATCAAGGTGGTTTCCACGGCGCTTGGCGCAGTGGTGTACAGGAAGACTGCCGCAGCGAGACCGAACACCGACTGCCAGAAATACTTCCAGCGGCTTGGCAGCCCCTTGGAGTTTTTCTCGATCACTTTGCGGTAGTCATCCACCCAGCCGATGGCACCGAACAGCAGGGTCACCAGCAGCACCACCCACACGTAGCGGTTATGCAGGTCGGCCCAGAGCAAGGTGCTGACGCCGATGGACGACAGGATCAGCGCACCGCCCATGGTCGGCGTGCCGGACTTGGACAGGTGCGACTGCGGGCCGTCATTGCGAACCGATTGACCAATTTGCAGGTTCTGCAGGGTGCGGATCATCCACGGCCCCAGAAACAGTGACAAAGACAGCGCGGTCAGCACACCCAGGATCCCGCGCAGGGTCAGGTACTGAAAGACCGCGAAGCCTTTGTGGAACTGTTGCAGATACTCAGCCAGCAGCAGCAGCATTAATGTTTCTCCGTACTTGAGCCACACAAGGCTGCGACGACGTTTTCCATCACCGCGCTGCGCGATCCCTTGATCAAAATGGTTGTGTGTTTGTCGTGTTCAGTCGCCGTCAGCGCCTGGATCAATTCAGCTTGCGTCGCAAAATGCCGCGCACCGGGACCGAAGGCGCTCACGGCGTGAGTCATGTTCGGGCCGACCGCGTAGAGCGCGTCGACCTTGCCGCTGGCGTAGGCACCCACTTCGCGATGGGACTGCTCGGCCCAGTCGCCCAGCTCGGCGATATCGCCCAGCACCAGTACTTTGCGGCCATCGAAACCCTTGAGCAGATCTATGGCGGCGCAGACCGAGGACTGGTTGGCGTTGTAGGTGTCATCAATCACGCGCATCCCGTTGGCAGCCAATTGCGCCACAGTGCGGCCCTTGACCGGCTGCACCGCGCCCAGGCCCGTAGCGATACCGAACAGCGACACGCCCAGGGCATGGGCGGCGGCGGCGGCGGCCAGGGCGTTGGCAACGTTATGGTTGCCCAGCAGGTTCAGCTGCACGTGTTCGCTGCCTTGCGGGGTATGCAAGGTGAAGGACGGGCAACCGCGGGCGTCGACGGTGATATTTGAAGCATGGAAGTCGGCCGCGGCATTGAGCACCGCAAACGTCATCACCTTGCGGCCGGCGGCGCGTACACGCCAGGTCTCGAAAGCCTTGTCGTCCAGGTTCAGCACAGCGGTGCCCGAGGCGTCGAGCCCTTCAAGGATTTCACCCTTGGCTTCGACGATTTTTTCCGGGCCGCCGAACTCGCCGACATGGGCGGTACCGGCATTGTTGATGATCGCCACGTGAGGCTTGGTCAGCGCCACGGTGTAGGCGATTTCGCCGATACGCGAAGCCCCCAGCTCGATCACGGCTGCCGTGTGCTCCGGGGCCAGTTCGAGCAGGGTGAGCGGTGCGCCGAAATCATTGTTGAGGTTGCCCCGGGTCGCAAGCACCGGCCCGCGCGTACGCAGGACACCGGCAAGCAGTTCCTTGACCGTGGTCTTGCCGCTGGAGCCGGTAATGGCCGCCACCGGCTTGTCAAAAGCAGCGCGGTTGAGCGCACCCAATTGACCCAAGGCCAAGCGAGTATCGGGCACCAGCAATTGCGGCAAGGTGGAGTCGGGCACTTCACGCTGTACCAAGGCACCGACGGCACCTTTGGCGGCGACTTCGTTCAGGTAGTCGTGACCATCGAAGCGCGGGCCTGCCAAGGCGACAAACAACTGCCCAGGCTGAATGTTGCGGCTGTCGATACTCACGCCGTTGAAGGTGCAATCGCTCGACACTACGCGGGCCGACAGGGCCTGGGTAAGTTGGCTGAACTGCATGACTTTAAGCATGGGCGACCTCCCAGGCAGTCAAGGCGTGATCAGCCTCGACCAGATCGGAGAAGGCATGGCGCTCGCCGTTGATTTCCTGGTAGTCCTCGTGCCCCTTGCCCGCCAGCACCACCACATCGTCAGCGCTGGCGCTGGCAATCAGTTGGGCAATGGCGGCACCACGACCAGCAACGAAGGTGGCCTTGGAGGCATCTTTGAAGCCGACACGGATGTCATCGAAAATCTGGCTTGGGTCTTCACTGCGCGGGTTGTCGTCGGTGACGAGTACGCCGTCGGCCAAACGCTCGACAATCTCAGCCATCAACGGACGCTTGCCGCGATCGCGATCACCGCCGCAGCCGAACAGGCAGAGCAATTTGCCCTTGGCATGTGGGCGCAGGGCTTCGAGAACTTTTTCCAGGGCATCCGGGGTATGGGCGTAATCGACCACCACCAGCGGCTGTTTGCCGCCACCCAGGCGCTGCATACGGCCAGCCGGGCCCTCAAGCTTGGGCAGTACGCGCAGGATTTCATCCAGGGCGTAATCCAGACCCAGCAGCGCGCCGATGGCAGCGAGTACGTTGCTCAGGTTGAAGCGGCCGAGCAAGGTACTGCGCAAGTGGTGTTCGCCCTGGGGCGTGACCAACGTGGCGCGTACGCCCTCGTCATTGAACTGGGCTTCGCGGCAATACAGGTAGGCACTGGAATCTTTCAGGCTATAACTGATCAGGCGTGCTTCGCTTTCTTCGCCAGCCAGTTGACGGCCAAATGCGTCGTCCAGGTTGATCACCCGGCACTTCAGGTCATTCCAGGCAAACAGCTTGGCCTTGGCGGCGGCGTACGCCTCCATGGTGCCGTGGTAGTCGAGGTGATCACGGGACAGGTTGGTCATCACCGCAACGTCAAAGGCCAGGGCAGCCACTCGCCCCTGATCCAGACCATGTGAGGAAACTTCCATGGCAACCGCCTTGGCGCCGGCCTTTTTCAGGTCGGCCAGGGTCGCTTGCACGGCAATCGGGTTCGGCGTGGTGTGCAGGCCGCTTTGCAGCGCACCATAAAAGCCAGTGCCCAGGGTGCCGACGATGCCGCAGTGCTGGCCCAACAGGTCAAGAGCCTGGGCGACCAACTGGGTCACGCTGGTCTTGCCATTGGTGCCGGTCACGCCGATCAGGTTGAGTTGGCGGCTCGGGTCGCCGTAAAAACGCCCGGCGATGTCAGAGAGCTGCGCAGCCAGGCCCTTGACTGGAATCAACGGCACGTCGGTGATCGGCAGCACAGTGGCGCCTTCCACTTCATAGGCCACAGCCGCCGCGCCGCGCTGCAGGGCGTCTGCGATATGCGCACGACCATCGAACTTGCCGCCAGGCACCGCCAGGAACAGGTCACCGGCGCGTACGTTGCGGCTGTCCAGGCTCAATTCGCGAATCAGCAGATCGCGGCCGGCATGGGCAAAAATCTTGTTGAGGCTCAGAGACATCAGCCGCGCCCTCCATTGGCTTTGACAGCGGCGGCCGGTGGTCCGGCGTTGGCTTGTTGGGTCGGCGGCAGATTGTCCGGCGTGATGTTCATCAGGCGCAGGGTGCCGGACATCACTTTGCTGAACACCGGCGCCGAGACCAGGCCACCGAAGTAGCCGGCTTTACTCGGTTCGTCGATGACCACGACGATGGCGTAGCGCGGGTCGCTCATCGGGCCGAAGCCAGCGAACAGCGAGCGGTAGGAATTTTCGGCGTAGCCTTTGGTGCCCACGGACGTCTTACGCGCAGTACCGGACTTGCCTGCCACGTGATAAGCCGGCACCTGAGCCCGGAATACACCGCGTGGAGCTTCGATCACTTGTTGCAGCATGCCCTGGATGGTCTTGGCGACTTTTTCCGGAATGACCTGGTTGGCTTTCGGCGGTTCGTCCACATGGATCAGGCTCAGCGGCACCATGCGGCCGTTATTGGCCAACACCGAAAACGCGTGGGCCAGCTGGATCGCAGTGACCGACAGGCCGTAGCCGTAGGACAGCGTGGCAGTCTCGGCCTTTCTCCACTCGCGGTAGTTCGGCAGGTTGCCCACGCGCTCACCCGGAAAATCGAGACCGGTGGGTTGCCCCAGACCGATTTTCTGCGCCAGGTGATAGATCGTTTCGCCGCCAATGTCGAAGGCAACCTTACTCATGCCCACGTTACTGGAGTTGATCAGGATGCCTGTCAGATCCAGCACCGGACCTTCGCTGCGGGATACGTCACGAATGGTGTATTTGCCAAGTTGCAAGGTGCCTGGGTAAACCTCGACCTTGTCGGTAGGTTTCCAGCGCCCGGTTTCCAGGGCAGCGCTCATGGAGATGGCTTTCATGGTCGAACCGGGCTCGAACACGTCGATCATTGCGCGGTTACGCATCATCGCCGGCTGCAGGTTGCGACGGTTGTTGGGGTTGTAGGTCGGCTGGTTGACCATGGCGAGGATCTCGCCGGTCTTCACGTCCATGATCACCAGGCTACCGGCCTTGGCGCCGTTCTCGATGATCGCGTTACGCAGTTCGCGGTTGGCCAGGTATTGCAGGCGCAGGTCGATCGACAACGCCAGAGGCTTGCCGGCCTTGGCGTTTTTGGTGACCTGGACATCCTTGATCAGCCTGCCGCGCCGATCCTTGATGACCTGCCGCTTGCCCGGAACTCCGGCCAGCCATTCGTCGTACGCCAGCTCAACGCCTTCGCGACCATGATCATCGATATCGGTAAAGCCGACCATGTGCGCGGTGGTTTCACCGGCCGGGTAGAAACGACGAAACTCCTCGATGCCGTAGACACCGGGGATTTTAAGGTCGAGCACCTGCTGGCCTTGCTCGGGGGTGAGCCCGCGAACCAGATAGATGAATTCCTTGTTGGCCTGGGCTTCGAGGCGATCGGTCAGGGCCTTGCGGTCCTGACCAAGGGCGGCGGCCAGCTCGGGCCACTTGTCCTTGGCAACTTGCAGCTCTTTAGCGTTGGCCCACAGCGTCGTCACCGGGGTACTGACGGCCAGGGGCTCGCCATTACGGTCGGTGATCAGGCCGCGGTGCGCAGGAATTGGAATATGCCGCAGGCTGCGGGCGTCACCCTGGCCGATCAGGAAGTCGCGGTCGACCACCTGCAGGTCGAAGATGCGCCAGACGATGGCACCCACCATCAATGCCAGCAAGCCGAGCATCAGGCGGAAACGCCACGGGTAGAGTGCGCCTTCGAGCTTCATCATGGCGCCACCATGCGAACTTCGGCCGCGCCCGGGATGTGCATCTTCAACTGCTCGGTGGCCAGCACTTCGATACGGCTGTGGGCTGTCCAGGTACTTTGTTCGAGGATCAACCGGCCCCACTCCGCCTGCGCCTTGTCACGCACGCTCAACTCCCCATACAGGGTATTGAGCAACTGACGGTTCCAGTGGGCGCTGTAGGACACCGCAATCGCGGACACCAGCACGCCGACAAACAGCAGCAACATAAAGAAGCTGCCGCCCGGCAGGGGTTTGGCGAAAAGCTTGCTCACCGCAGCTTCTCCGCGACGCGCATGACGGCGCTACGGGAACGTGGGTTGGCCTTGAGTTCGGCTTCGGAAGCGAACTGCGCTTTGCCATGGATTTTGATTTTCGGCACAAAGGCTTCGAAACGTACCGGCAGGTTGCGCGGCAGGTTGTCGGACTCGCCCTTGACCAGACGACGCATGAACAGTTTGACGATGCGGTCTTCCAGGGAGTGGAAGCTGATCACCACCAGGCGACCGCCCACTTCCAGAGCATCCAGAGCGGCTTCGAGGCCGGCTTCCAGATCGCCCAATTCGTTGTTGACGTGAATGCGCAGACCCTGGAACGCGCGAGTTGCCGGGTTCTTGCCCTTTTCCCACGCAGGGTTGGCGACCTTCAACACTTCGGCCAGGTCGGCGGTACGCTCGAAAGGCTGGATTTCCCGACGCTCGACCACGGCACGCGCCATCCGGCCGGCGAAGCGTTCTTCGCCGTATTCCTTGAATACGCGGGCGATTTCTTCCACCGGTGCAGTGGCGATGAACTGGGCAGCGCTGACCCCACGGGTGGGGTCCATGCGCATATCCAGGGGGCCGTCGTTCATGAAGCTGAAGCCGCGCTCAGGGTCGTCGAGCTGCGGCGAAGACACGCCCAGGTCGAGCAAAACCCCGGCCACCTTGCCTGCCATGCCGCGCTCGGCGACTTCGGCACCCAGCTCGGCAAAGCTGCGCTGCACAACGACAAAGCGGCCGTCTTCGGCCGCTAGCGCTTGCCCGGTGGCAATCGCTTGAGGGTCCTTGTCGAACCCGAGGAGCTTACCGTCGGGCCCGAGCTGGCTGAGTATCAAACGGCTGTGCCCGCCCCTGCCGAAGGTGCCATCCAAATAGCAGCCATCCGCGCGTACGGCGAGAGCCTCAACGGCTTCGTCAAGCAGTACGGTGATGTGGTTAAAGCCGCTATCAATAGTCACAGGATCAAATCACGCAGTTCATCAGGCATGGCGCCCGGTTGTTGAATAGCAGCCAGGTCAGCTGCAGACACAGCATCCCAGGCATCTTCGTCCCACAATTGGAACTTGTTCAGTTGGCCCACCAGCATTGCGCGCTTGTCGAGCTTGGCGTACTCGCGCAGACGCGGAGGCACCAGGAAACGACCGCTGCCATCGAGTTCAAGGTCAACGGCATTGCCGATCAGCAAACGCTGGAGGCGGCGGTTTTCTTCACGCAATGAAGGCAGCGCGCGCAACTTGGTTTCAATCAACTCCCACTCATCGAGAGGGTAAACACACAAACAAGGGTCAACGGCGTCAATCGTGATGATTAACTGCCCTGAACTTCGCGAAATGAGCTCGTCACGATACCGGCTCGGCATGGCGAGACGGCCTTTTGCATCGAGACTGATAGCGTTAGCTCCGCGAAACACAGATGCGTTTCTCCAAATTTTAGCGTTTTACGTTCAAAAAACCCACTTTGTGCCACTTTCCGCCACTTGCGCACACTATAGGAATGCGCCTACCACACCGTCAAGGCGCGGATTCAAGGAAAAGCCTTACAGAACGGAGATTTAGGAGGGTAAGAGGAGGAGAAACGAGAGTTTGACGATGTTTTTGACTCAACAACGGCAAATAGCTCATGGAGCTACGACTTAAAGTTAAAGTAATTTATTAAGAGTAAGATTTTTTTGGTATTACGAAGACGCATCTGCCAATGATTTGGCAGGGAGGGATTCTTGCGTTACTACCGGGTTTGCGCACGAGATTCGAACGCAAGGAAAAAAGGTGGAGAGTCGATCTGTAAGCCGGGTTCTGTCTTGAACAGTCATTCGTCTACGATGGCCATCACTGGACATCTTTAGCAACCTACCCGGTCCCAGCGCGGGCCACGCCTTGGGACCCTATTTGGTCTTGCTCCAAGTGGGGTTTACCTAGCCACGAACTGTTGCCAGTCGTGCGGTGCGCTCTTACCGCACCTTTTCACCCTTACCGGCACCGAAGCGCTTAGGCGGTTATTTTCTGTGGCACTTTCCGTAGGCTCACGCCTCCCAGGCATTACCTGGCACTTCGCCCTATGGAGCCCGGACTTTCCTCCCCCCCCTAATTTTCATAGAGGGCAGCGACTGTCCAATCGACTCTCCGCCGCGCAGGTTAACGGCACGAAGGTCTGAGGACAAGTATTAAAGTGCGGCAGTGCCATCATGTTCAGACGAAATACAGATTCGACCCCGGAACTATTCAGCCTTCTGTTTATCGAGCGCCACTTGATACAACACGTTTTTACGCACCCCGGTAATTTCTGCGGCAAGGGCAGCGGCACGCTTGAGCGGCATCTCCTTGAGCAACAAGTCGAGGATGCGCATGGCTTCGCTGCCCACGGCATCTTCATTCTCCGGCGCACTCCAGCCCGCCACCAGCACCACACATTCGCCTCGCTGCTGATTGCTGTCGCCCTCGACAAACGCCCGCAACGCCTCCAGCGGCAGCCCTTTAAGGGTTTCGAAGGTCTTGGTCAACTCCCGCGCCAGCAATGCCAGCCGCTCGCCGCCGAACACCAGTTCCATATCCTGCAGGCATTCAAGGATGCGGTGCGGAGCTTCGTAGAAGATCAGGGTGCGCGGCTCTTCCTTCAGGGCCTGAAGGCGTGCGCGACGGCCGACTGCCTTGGCCGGCAGGAAACCTTCAAAAATAAACCGATCCGACGGCAAGCCTGCCGCAGATAATGCGGCAATCAGCGCGCACGCTCCCGGAACAGGCACTACATTGATACCAGCGGCGCGTGCCTGGCGGACCAGGTGGTATCCCGGATCGGAAATCAACGGCGTACCCGCATCGGAGATCAATGCCACGTCATCACCGGCCAGCAAGCGGGTGATGAAACGGCTGCCTTCTTCACGCTCATTGTGCTCATGGCACGCCGCCAGTGGCGTGCTGATTCCAAAATGCTGCATCAACCGTTGGGAGTGCCGCGTGTCTTCCGCCGCGATCAATTTAACCTCGCGCAACACCTTCAGCGCCCGGGCACTGATGTCGTCCAGGTTGCCAATCGGCGTCGCCACCACAAAAAGCGAGCCAGCAGTGGAATTCAATGGACCTGGAGCAGTCAAAACGCACACCTCGATGGTTGGCAAAAGCCACATTGTAGCGCGTAGACGCCTTGAAAATATGCCATCACGGTGGATGCCGTTTCAGCCAGCCTTTGCCAATCGCAACATTTACACGACCTAAATCCACGGTTTCACGCCACTAACATCGCGCCTGGGCCAGTGCTTGGGTACACTTCCACGCTAATTTGATCGGTATCAGGAACACTTACATGATCGCTTGCCTGCGGCTGCTCTCCGCCCTCTGCCTCGCTGCCTTGCTGGCCGCGTGTGCCAGCTCGCCCTCGTCCAGCCTTGGCGACCTGCCACGGACTCCGGATGCCAGTATCGAGCAACTGCTCGAACAGGCAACGAACGCCAACACGCCAGAAAAGGCCGCCATGCTGCGCCTGAGTGCGGCAGACCTGGCCTATCAGCAGAACAATGCCGGCCGCTCGTCGCAGATCCTTGCGCAGGTGCCCCTGGACGTCCTCAAACCCGCCGCGCAGATATTTGCCAGCACCCTGGCCGCCGAACTGGCGATGACTCGCAACCAGCCCAAGGCGGCATTGGCGGCGCTGAACCATCCCAGCCTGCAAAGCCTGAAGGAGCTGCCGGCAGACCAGCAGATCCGCACCGGTACCGTGCACGCCCGCGCTTACGAAGCCGACGGCCAGACCCTGGCCGCCGCTCGCGAGCGGGTCGCCATGGCGCCGCTGCTGACCGGCGATGCCGCTGCAAGCAACCACGAAGCCATCTGGGTGCTGATTGCCGCGCTGCCGGCCGAACAGTTGCAAGCCACCGGCAACCCGACACTCGATGGCTGGGTGACCCTGGCCCAGGCGGTCAAGGGCGCCGGCACCCTGGAGCAACAACAGGCTGCTATCGATACCTGGCGCGCACAGAACCCGGGCCACCCGGCAGCGGTGCAACTGCCCACGCCGCTGACCAGGCTCAAGGAACTGGCCAGCCAGCCCCTGAACAAGATCGCCGTGCTGCTCCCGCAGGAAGGCCCATTGGCTTCGGTCGGCAAGGCATTGCGAGAGGGTTTCATGGCGGCTCACTACCAGGCCGAACAGGCCGGGCAGAAGGCGCCGGTCATCGAGTTCTACGACAGCTCGCGCCTGAGCTCCCTCGATGACTTCTACGCCAAGGCCCAGGCCGCCGGCGTGCAATTGGTGGTCGGCCCGCTGGAAAAACCACTGGTGAAACAACTCAGTGCACGCCCGCAATTGCCGATCACCACCCTGGCACTCAATTACAGCGAGACCGACCAAGGCCCGGCGCAACTGTTCCAGTTTGGCCTGGCCGCTGAAGACGAAGCCCGTGAAGTGTCGCGCCGCGCCCGTGCCGATGGCCTGCATCGCGCCGCTGCCATGGTGCCGCGTGGCGAATGGGGCGAGCGTGTCTACAAGGCCTTCCGCCAGGATTGGGAAGCCAATGGCGGCACTGTGATGGGCGTCGAGTATGTCGATCAGCCAGTGGCACTTGCCCAGCAGATCGCCGACCTGTTCCAGTTGCGTAAAAGTGAAGGTCGCGCCAAGAGCCTGCAAAGCACGGTCGGCACCGACGTTGCCGCCCAGCCTTCGCGTCGCCAGGACATCGAGTTCATCTTCCTGGCGGTCACCCCGCAACTGGCCCAGCAGATCAAGCCGACCCTGAACTTCCAGTACGCCGGCGATGTGCCGGTCTACGCCACGTCCCATGTCTTCAGTGCCAGCGGCGACCGCAACCAGTACCTGGACATGACCAACGTGATGTTCTGCGAAACCCCTTGGCTGCTTGACACCACCGACCCGCTGCGCAACCAGGTCGCCGCGCAATGGCCGCAAGCCAATGGCAGCCTGGGCCGCCTGTACGCGATGGGCGTCGACGCCTACCGCCTGGCACCGCGCCTTGGCCAACTCAAGGCGTTGCCGGACACCCGTGTCGACGGTCTCTCGGGCAACCTGGGCATCAGCGCCAACCAGCGCGTTGACCGCCAGATGCCATGGGCGAAGTTCGTCGGCGGCGCCATTCAGCGCCTGCCCGATACCCCACGCTGATGCCTGAGCGGTCCAGCGCACAAAGCGGCAAGGATGCCGAACTTCAAGCGCTGAAATATCTGCAACAACAGGGTCTGCGCCTTCTGGCGCAGAACTGGTTATGTAAACGCGGCGAGCTTGATCTGGTCATGCTTGACGGCGATACAGTAGTATTCGTCGAAGTCCGCTACAGAAAACACGCACAATGGGGTGGCGCGCTCGCCAGTATCGACGGGCGCAAGCGTCAGAAACTGATACTCGCCGCGCAGTTTTTTCTGCTAAAAGAGCATCGCTGGGCTGACAGCCCCTGCCGTTTCGATGTGGTCGCCATAGAAAGCACACCGTCGGGTCCTGCTGATCTGAACTGGCTCAAAGATGCCTTCGACAGCTGACGCACCCGGCACCTTCACCACACACTTTTGCTCTTTGCATTGCGGGCTGCACATTACCTGTGCCAAACAGCCGCGCTACTTAAGGTCACACAGATGGACATGCAATCCCGAATTCGCCAGCTTTTTCAGGCCAGCATCGACACCAAGCAACAGGCGATGGACGTACTTGCACCGCACATCGAGCAAGCCAGTCAGGTCATGGTCAACGCCTTGCTCAACGAAGGCAAAATGCTTTCGTGCGGCAACGGTGGTTCGGCTGGCGATGCCCAGCATTTCTCTTCAGAGCTGCTCAACCGCTTCGAGCGCGAGCGCCCGAGCCTGCCGGCCATTGCCTTGACTACCGACTCGTCGACAATCACTTCGATTGCCAACGACTACAGCTACAACGAAATCTTCTCCAAGCAGATCCGCGCCCTCGGCCAGCCGGGCGATGTGTTGCTGGCGATTTCCACCAGCGGCAACTCGGCGAATATTATTCAAGCGATCCAGGCCGCACATGATCGTGAAATGATTGTCGTAGCCTTGACCGGTCGCGATGGTGGCGGCATGGCTTCGCTGCTGCTGCCTGAGGACGTGGAGATTCGCGTCCCGGCCAATGTCACTGCACGCATTCAGGAAGTCCACCTGCTGGCGATCCACTGCCTGTGCGATCTGATCGACAGCCAACTGTTCGGGAGTGAAGAATGACCGTTAACCGCCTCAGCCTTTTGGCCATTACGCTGTGCCTCGCCATCAGCGGCTGCAGCTCGGCAATCACCGCTACACGGGACACCCCCATCCAGGACGACCGGGGCACACGTACTTTCGGCAGCACCATCGATGATTCGCTGATCGAAACCAAGGTCAAGGTCAATGTCGCCAAGGCCGCCACAGACCTGGGCAACGGCGCCTCGCGCATCGTGGTGACCAGCTTCAACGGCGTCGTCCTGCTGGCAGGGCAAACCCCGCGCGCCGACCTCAAGGCCCAGGCTGAACAAGCCGCTGCGGGCGTGCAACGAGTCAAGAAGGTCCACAACGAATTGCAGGTCATGGACCCGATCACCCTGCTGGCCATCAGCAACGATGCGCTGCTGACCACCAAGATCAAAGCGCAGATGCTCACCGACAGCGCGGTGCCGGGCTCGCGCATCAAGATCGTTACCGATAATGGCATCGTCTACATGATGGGCCTGCTGACCCAGGCCGAAGCGACCCGTGCCGCCAACCTGGTGCAGGGCGTGTCGGGCGTACAGAAGATCGTGAAGGTGTTCGAATACATCGACTGATGTAGACACACAGCCACAAAAAAGGGCGCCGTGCATTGACTGCACGGCGCCCTTTTTAGTGGCCAGTGTTTACTGGTACTGCTGGTACGGGTTGCCCTGGAACTGGTTGTTCTGCTGCGGCGCCTGTTGTTGCTGCTGTTGACCAGGCTGGCCGTATTGCTGGCCTGGGATCGGGCCGAGGTTGACTTCGACACGACGGTTCTGGGCACGGCCATTCACATCGCTGTTGCTGGCAATCGGGTTATCCGGGCCGGCACCGCGAGCACTCAGGTTGGCAGCACTGACACCCTGGGAAGTCAGGTAGTCGGCCACGCTCTGCGCACGGCGCTGGGACAGGTCCATGTTCAGTTGGCGACTACCGGTGCTGTCGGTGTAGCCGACGATCTGGATGGTGTTCTGGTTGAACTGCTTGAGGGAGTTGGCCAGGTTATTGAGCGGCTGGTAGAAGCTGCTGGCGATCGCGGCCGAGTTGGTGGCGAAGGTGATGTTGCCCGGCATGATCAGCTTGATCTGGTCACCCTGGCGCTGCACTTCCACACCGGTGTTGGCCATGCTTTCACGCAGTTTTTTCTCCTGCTGGTCGGCGTAGTAGCCATAGCCGGCAGCACCGGCACCTGCAACGACGGCGCCAATCAGCGCGCCCTTGCCACGGTTGTTATGGTCGATGGCCGCACCGGCCAATGCACCGGCCAGCGCGCCGAGGCCGCCGTACTTGGCGGTCTTGCTCATACCGCTTTCAGAACCATTGCCGGCCTGTCCCTGGCTGCCGTCATAAGGATTAGGTGAGGCACAGCCAGACAACAGGGCTACGGCGGTAGCGACAACAAGCAGACGACGCGGAGTAAACATGAAGGGAGCTCCTACTTTTGCATTCTGTGATGCAGAGGACATTGGCAATGGACCTGTGCCGAGTTTGGAACGCGACAAGCGGCAAAAATTCCGTGGGTACGCAAAGCATAGCTGTCTTTGGCTCGAGCCTGTGCCTGCGTGTCTGTACCGACTTGTATCAGAGCCGACAACCCATCACGCACGCACGAAAGGGTTCTCTCGCATCTCATCGCCCAGCAACGTATCCGGCCCATGCCCTGTCACCACTGTCGCGCGCTCATCCAGCGTGTATAAGCGCTGCTTGATCGACCGCACGATCGTCGCCTGGTCGCCGCCCCACAAATCCGTGCGCCCAACGCCGCGCCGGAACAAGGTGTCACCGGCAATCAGCAGCTTGGCATCGGCAAACCAGAAGCTCATCGAACCCGGCGTATGCCCAGGGGTGTGCAAGGCAACACCGCATCCACAGGCCAATTCTTCATCGTGTTCCAGCCAGCGATCCGGCGACGGCACTGGCACATAGGGCACGCGAAACATCTGGCATTGCATTTCCAGGTTATCCCATAGAAATTGATCATCTTTGTGCAGGTGCAGCGTGGCTCCGGTTTTTTCTTTCAATTGGCCAGAGGCCAGGAAGTGATCCAGGTGAGCATGAGTGTGGATAATGCTCACCACCTTCAGACCCAACGCATCAAGACGCGACAGGATCAATTCGTGATTGCCGCCGGGGTCGACTACGATGGCTTTTTTAGTGATCGGGTCGCCAATGATGGTGCAGTTGCACTGCAACGGGCCGACGGGGAAGGTTTCGCGAATCAGTGGTGGTTTTTCGGTAGTCATGAGTGTCCTGCAAGCTCTCTGGCGCGTTCCAAGTGCAGTATGGTGGAGGTTGCCCCCACTCTGGAAGGGATCGATTCGGCGGTGTATCCACTGCTAAGCTACACAAGCGCCATCCCCCGCTGCAGTCCGTCGCATTTGGAGCAACACCCATGGCGAATCAACAGATCATCTGCGAGCACTGCGACTGCGTGTACGAAAAGGTCACGCTCGCCAAACATCAAAAAGCCCTGTGTGTGCGGTGCTCGGGTGTGCTGCAGCGCTATAACGGCCTGTCGGTGCAACAACGCCTCGCGCTGACGGTGACCGCAGCAGTGCTGTGGACCTTTGCCAACTTTTATCCGGTGATGAGCATCAGCCTGCAGGGCTTGAAAAACAGTGCGACGCTGTGGGATTCGGTGGTGGCGCTGAGCCTGGGGCCGATCACGTTCATTGCGTTGGTGGCGGCGATCTCCATCATCATCGCGCCGGTGTTTCAGCTGGTCTTGCTGATCTGGGTTTTGAGTTTTGCCTTGGCCGGCCAGCGTTCGCCGGCGTTCAAACTGTGCATGCGCTGGCTGGAAGCGCTCAGGCCCTGGAGTATGCTGGAAGTCTGCCTGCTGGGCGCCATGGTTGCCGTGTTCAAACTGGCGGGTATGCTGGATGTGATCCCCGGTACCGGCCTGTTTGCCCTGGCCGCCCTCAGCCTGTTGCTGATCCGCATTGCAGGGCGCGATGTCCGCGACCTGTGGGACACCGTATGAATTCACCGCCCACCGCCCGCGAGCTCAACCTGTGCCTGTGCCATACCTGCGGCCAGGCCTGCGACATGCGCCTGGAGCCCACTGAATGCGAGCGCTGCGGCGCGCCCTTGCACCGGCGCAAAACGCAATCGCTGACACGCACCTGGGCCTACATGCTCACCGCCCTCGCCTTTTACATACCGGCCAATTTGCTGCCGGTGATGAACACCACCATGCTCGGCTCCGGCGCAGACAGCACCATCATGAGCGGCGTGCTGGAGTTCTGGCAGCATGGCGCCTGGGACATTGCCCTGATCATTTTCATCGCCAGCATTGCCGTGCCGGGCATCAAGTTCTTGTCACTGGGGTTGCTGCTGATCACCGTGCAGCGCAACAGCCAGTGGGCGCGCAAGGAACGCTCAAAGCTGTTTCGGTTTATCGAGCTGATCGGCTATTGGTCGATGCTGGACGTCATCGTGGTCGCACTGGTGGCCGCGCTGGTTAAGTTTCAAGCCCTGGGCACGATCGAACCGCGCCTGGGCATTCTGTTTTTTGGCTTGGTGGTGGTATTTACCATGCTCGCGGCCATGAGTTTTGATCCCCGGCTAATCTGGGAAAACCCACATAACGAGGAGACCTCGGATGAGCGCATCCAAGGCTGACACCCCTGCGGGGCAACCCGCGATCAAGACGCGTCGCTTCAGTGTCTCGCTGGTCTGGATCGTGCCGATTGTCGCCGTGCTGGTGGGGATCTCGCTGGTGATTCACAGCGTCATGCAACAAGGGCCGACCATCGTCCTCAACTTCAAGACCGGCAGCGGGCTGGTCGCCAACAAGACCGAGGTCAAATACCGCAACGTGGTGATCGGCCAAGTGACCGCCGTGGCCTTGAGTGGTGACCAGAAAAGTGTCAACGCCACCATCGAGCTATCCAAACAGGCCGAAAGCTTCACCCGCGAGGACTCTAAATTCTGGGTGGTGCGCCCACGTATCGGCGCAGGCGGCGTATCCGGTATCGACACGCTGCTGTCCGGCGACTACATCGGCGCGGATATCGGCCAGTCCGAAACCCGCGCCAAACATTTCACCGGCCTGGAAAACCCGCCCCCCATCACCTATGGCGAGCCTGGCAAGCGTTTCACCCTGCACACGCAGACGCTGGGCTCCCTGGACATCGGCTCGCCGGTCTATTACCGCAAAATCCCGGTAGGCCAGGTGGTGGCTTATGAGTTGGACAGCGAAGGCAAGGGCGTGAACGTCGAAGTCTTCATACACGCGCCCAATGATGGGTATGTCACCGAGAACACGCGGTTCTGGAATGCCAGCGGTGTCGATCTGAGCGTCGGTGCCAATGGCTTTGCGCTGAAGACCGAATCGGTGTCGTCCATGCTGATGGGCGGGATCTCCTTCCAGGCCCCACCCTACAACCCCAACGACAAGCCGGCCGAGGAAAATCGCGGCTTTGAATTGTTCGAAGACCAGCAAAGCGCCCTCGCACCGCCCAATGGCAAAGGGCAATACATGGTCCTGCGCTTTGATCAGGCCCTGCGTGGGCTGAAAGTTGACGCACCGGTTGAGTTCCTCGGCGTCGAGTTCGGCAAGGTGGTGTCGATCAATCTGGATTTCGATGCGAAGAAACGCAGCTTCCCGGTCAATGTCGGCATCGTGATCTACCCGCAACTGCTCGGCGCGGCCCATACCAAGCTGCTCAAGGCCATGAACAACAACCCTGACGATGAGGCGGCCGGCGTGCGCCTGATCGGCAGCTTCATTGAAAACGGCCTGCGCGCCCAGGCCCGCAGCGGTAACCTGCTGACCGGCCAGTTGTACATCGCCCTGGACTTCTACCCCAAGGCCGAGAAAGTGGCGTTCGATCCGAACCAGCGCCCCGTGGGCATTCCCACCATCCCGGGCAACCTGGAACAACTGCAGGAGAAGTTCGAAGGTATCGTCAACAAGCTCAGCCAACTGCCGGTCGAGCGGATTGCCGGCAACCTCGATGCCAGCCTGGTCGAACTGCGCAAGGGCCTGGCGCAATTCAACGCCAAGACACTGCCGGGTGTGCAGACGACACTGGCCGACGTGAGCAAGACCCTGCAATCGGCCAGCTCAACCCTGGCAGAAGACTCACCCCAGCGTGAACAACTGACCCAGACCCTGGATGAACTGGCACGCATGTCGCGCTCCTTGCGCGAGCTGTCCGATTACCTGGGCCGGCATCCGGAGTCGCTGATTCGCGGTCGTCCTGATAACGCCGCGCCGAACGACCTGCAAGGGCCACCCCGCAAATGACCATTGGAGCCGCCATGACGTCGCCGTTGAAGATCACACTGCTGACCACGATGCTGTTGCTCGCGGCCTGTCGCAGTGACCCCATCGCCTTCCACACCCTGACCCCGGCACATGCGAGCAACAGCTCACGCGCAGATGCTGGTGGTGTACGGATTGAAAGCCTCAGCGTGCCGCCCCAGGTCGACCGCGCGCAGATAGTGGTGCGCCAGGGTGACAGTGGGTTGGCGATTCTTGAAACCCAGTGGTGGGCCGCCAGCCTCGCTGACGAACTCAGGAGCGCGTTGGTGGATCAATTGGCCAATAGCGATCCACGCCACGCTGTGGCCCTGCGCCTTGAAGTGCAACGCTTTGACTCGGTCCCCGGGCAGTACGCGCTGCTCGACGTGCGCTGGCGCCTGCGCCAGATCAATGGCGACCGCCCAGCCCTGACTTGTCGCAGCACCTTGCAGTCACCCGCGGGGCCAGGCATCGACGATCTGGTGGTGGCGCATCAGAACAACCTCAAGCGGTTCGCGGCACTGATCAATCAAACCATCGGCACGTCACTCAAAGGCTGCCCTGCCGCGCCATAAACTGCGCTGGGCTCAGACCAGCAAGCCCATGGCCTTGGCTCGCGCCACTGCCTGGGTTCGGCGCTCCACGCCGAGCTTGCTGTTGATATGGCTGGCGTGGGTCTTGACGGTGTGCAAGGAAATAAACAGCTGGTTGCTGATTTCCTGGTTTGAACAGCCTTGGGCAATCAGTCGCAGCACCGCCAGCTCTCGCGTACTCAGGGTTTCTTGATGAGCTGGGGCCTGGACCACGCTGACTTGGGGCAGCAGCGCCAGCAAGCTCTGGTTCAGCAGACCATGGGGATCTTTGCCCAACTGCTCACGCATCCAGTCCGGGTAGCCCTCCAGCAACCGCTGGAACGGCTGCAACGCGCCGCCCGAGCCGGCTTCAAGTGCACGGGCCAATACCTGTCCGGCCTTGGCCTCCTGGCCGCCCGCCAACAGAAGCTGCACCTGCTGGGTCAGCGCCATCAAGGCAATCATCTGTCGCCCACTGTTCTGGGACTGTTGCGCCAATGCTTCCAGACATTGCAACGCGGTGTCGGGCTGATGGCGTATGGCATCGAGCGCGGCTTGTTGCAGTTCGATATGTTGTGGCAGGTGTGGGTGGAACTCCGGCGCGGCAGCGGCGTGCTCGCCGTTGTAGGTCTGCCCCAGCCTGGTCAGCCAGGCGTCCGCCAGCTCGGTACGACCCTGGGCCAGCCATAGCTCGCATTTGATCAACGTAATCATCGCCAGGTAATAGATCGGCGGTACGTCCCAGATGTGCATCAAGCGCTCGGCCTCGGCCAGCTCGGCAAAGGCATTGGAAAACTGGCCGCGCCGCCCTTCAAAGTTGGCGATCACGCAATGCCCGATCAGCACGCTGATATCCCGGCAGGCACGGGCTTCGGCCAGGCCGGCGCGCAAACGCACAAGGCCGGCTTCGGGCTGGTAACGCGCCAGCAGCAGGTAACCTTCGTAGAGCGACAACCGCGCACGCACCGCATACAGGCGCTGGGGCGCCAGGCCGTGCAAGCGTTCCAGGCCCTGGCGCACTTCGTCCAGGGAGCGCAGGATTTCGCCGCGTGACTGCAACACCCGCGCCCGGTCGTAATGGGCCAAGGCTTCAAACAACGGATTACCGACGCGCTGCGCCAGCTCCAGGGATTCGCGGTTCAAACCGCGGGCGCGCCACAGGTCGGCATCGACAATTGCCAGGTTGGACAGGGTCGACAGGCACATCAGGCGCTGGCCGTAGCGCTTTTGCGGCAGGCTCTCCAGTGCCTCGTTGCAATAGCGCAGGGTCAATTCGCGCTCCCCGCGCCCACGGGCGATGATCCCGCTCAACGCCAGCCATTGGGCCAACATGGACCTTTGCGCGGTCGCCGAGGGTGCCGGCAGGAAGCGACTGAGGTAGCTGGAAAGCTCCTGGGCCGCGTCCAATTGGCACGCCAGCCCCAATGCCCAGCTGTAGAGCACGATCAAGCGCGGCGTGCTGATCAGCAGGCTGTCGGGCAAGTCCATCTTCCAGCGCAGCAACATGCCAACATTCTGCTCTGCCAACAGTTGCTCTTCGGACAGGTTCTGGACCAGGTTCGCCGCCACGTCCAGATGGCCGGCCCGCAGCGCCTGCTCTACTGCCTCGTCGATCAAACCCTGGGCGTTGAACCAGCGGCAGGCGCGCAAGTGCAAGCTGGCAGGCGGCAATGTGGTGCTCTTCTCGCGGCGGGTACGCAGCAGGTCGGAAAACAAATGGTGATAGCGGTACCAGTGGCCCTGTTCATCCAGCGGCACCAGGAAAACCTGATGGGCCTGCAAATAATTCAGGATTTCGGCGCTGTCATGGGCTTCGCGGACCGCGTCGCACAACTCGCTGCAAAAACGCTCCTGGGGAGCAGTGTCGTACAGGAACGCTTGCACGTCGGCAGGCAGGCAGTCGATGACTTCTTCAAGCAGGTAATCACGAATCAGCCCTTCGCCACCGTGAAGGCTTTGGGGCAAGCCCCCCTCATTGCCACCGGCTTCGGACGCCGCCAATAGCCAGAAGCGCAGGCCGGCGACCCATCCCTCGCTGCGGCGGATCAGGTTTTCCAACGCTTCGCCGCCTAACGCGCCGCTGTGCCCATCCAGCACGGCCAGGGATTCGTCGTGAGTCAGGCGCAGGTCTTGTTCATGCAGCTCCAGCAGATGCCGCGACAAACGCAGGCGCGCCAGGTGCCAGTCCGGACGCTGCCGGCTGGTGACCAGTACCAACAGACCGTCGGGCAAATGATTGAGGAAAAATTGCAGGCAACGATCCAGCACCGGGCCCTGGGCCAGGTGGTAGTCATCCAGCACCAGCAATAGCGGCGAGCGCGTGGACAGATGCTCCGCCAGCTCATCGAGCAGGCCATCCAGCCATTCTTCAAAGGCAAAGGGTTGATGACGCTGACGCATTTTCAGCAAACCCAGGGATTGGGCGCCCAACTGCGGAAAATAGTGCTGCAAGCCGTCGAGCAATCGCTCCAGGAAGCGGCCGGGGTCATTGTCCCGTGGGCTCAGGCCCAGCCACAGACTTTGCCAGTGGGCCGGCAGGCCCTGGCAGAACTCCACCGCCAACGAACTCTTGCCGAACCCCGCCGGTGCGCAGACCAGCAACAATCGCCCGTCCAGGCCCGCGTTCAACCGTTGGCACAGGCGCGGGCGCAGCACGTAGCCGTCAGGCAATGGGGGCCTGTAGAAGCGGCCTTCCAGGGTTGGCATCACCACACTGGCAGGCCCTTGGATTCGGGACAGATCAGTCATCGCCGGGCTCTTGTAGAAGGCTGTTGTCGGCATTGCAGATGTCCGCAGACTAGCGGTAAAAGCGGCGGGATTGTAGATCTTTGCAACAATTGGCTGAAAAAGAACTGCGACAAGAAATATCCCTACAAACAGCACACACAAAAAGTGGGAGGGGGCTTGCTCCCGATGGTAGTGGATCAGTCAGAATTTTAATCGACTGTCAGACCGCCATCGGGGCAAGCCCCCTCCCACAGGGGTGCACTAGTGTTGGTTAGCGAACACCGTCCTGGCGCAGGGCCGCTGGGGTGAAGTCGCTGGTGGTGGCGGTGAAGCCGAAGTCATAAGCCTGTTTCTCTTCGTTCTTCATGCCCAGGGCCAGGTAGCGGCCGGACTGCAGGTCGTACAGGGTTTCCAGGGCGTACCACGGCACTTGCTTGTCGTAGTAGTTCTCGGCATGGGCTTCGGCAACGCGCCACAGTTGGCCACGGCCGTCGTAGTGGTCGATCACCGCCGCTTGCCAGGTGTCTTCGTCGATGAAGAAGTCACGCTTGGCGTAGATGTGGCGCTGGCCTTCCTTCAAGGTGGCGACCACGTGCCAGACGCGGCGCAGCTCATAGCGCGCCAGGTCCTGGTTGATGTGGCCGGCCTTGATGATGTCGGCGTACTTGAGCTTCGGATCGTCGATCTTGTAGCTGTTGGAGGCGATGTAGATTTCTTTCTTGCCTTCCAGCTTCCAGTCGTAGCGATCCGGCGCACCGTTGTACATGTCGAGGTTGTCGGAGGTGCGCAGGCCATCGGCAGCAGTACCCGGCCCGTCATAGGACACTTGCGGGGCCCGGCGCACACGGCGCTGGCCGGCGTTGTAGACCCACGCCGAACGCGGTTCCTTGACCTGGTCCAGGGTTTCGTGCACCAGCAGTACACCACCGGCCAGACGCGCTGGCGCGGTGACTTGCTGCTTGAAGTAGAACAGGATGTTGCCCGGGTTTTTCGGATCGAAGTCCTTCATCTTGTCGCGGAACACAAACTGATCGCGGAAGTACACCAGGCTGTAGGAACCGTTGGTTTGCGGCGTGGCCTGGGTGACCAGACGGGTTACGCTGCCGCCGCGATAACGGGTGATGTGGTTCCAGATGACTTCAACGCCGGTTTTGGGAATCGGGAACGGCACGGCGGTCTCGAAGTTTTCCAGACCGTTGCCGCCGGACACCAGGTTGGTAGTGGTGGCGTTTTTCTTGATGGCAGCGAACACGTCAGCCGGCACCGTGGCACCGCGATGAGTCGGGTAGACCGGCATCTTGAAGCTGTCCGGGTAACGCTTGAACATCGCGTACTGCCCTGGAGCCAGTTTGTCTTTGTACTGCTCGACGTTCTGCGCGGTGATGGTGAATTGCGGTTGCTCGCTGGCATATGGGTTGGCCAGGAAGCCACGGGCATCCACGGCGCCGGCGTTGGTTGGCAGGGGTGACCATTTGGGGATGGTGCCGGCCGCGTTGCCCGCCATCTCGGCGCCCATCGGGGTCAGGGTAGTACCGAGCTTGGCAGCTTCATCCGCCGAGACTGCCGCCATGACGTTGCTCGCCAGGATCGACAGCCCAAGCACACCGACGTGCAACAGACTTTTAGTTATTTTCATACTCTGGTCTTCCTGAATACATGCCACTTGAAAAGAGTGTGCTTAGAAGTTGGCGCCGAAGCTCAAGGCGACAAAGTCGCGATCATCCACGGTGCTGAACTTGCCACCAAAGAAGTTGGTGTACGCCAGGCTCGCGGTGTAGGTGTTCTGGTATTCGGCATCCAGGCCAAGGCTGACCGCCTTGCGACCCTCTTCAAAGTTGCCGCCGGGACCTGGCGAGTAACCTTTGACGTCATGGGACCAGGCCACGTTGGGCTTGAGGTTCACGCCAGCGAACACGTCCGGGTATTCCCAGATGGCACGGGCACGGTAGCCCCAGGACGTTGCAGTGGTGTAGCCGTCGTTGTTGCAGTTGGTGTTCAGGCCGGCAGCGTTGGGCAGCCCGGCGCCGTTGGCGGTGGAGTTGTTCAGCGCGTTGCAGAACCCACCCGGCAGCGTGCCTGGGCCGAACACCGGATCGCGACCATAGCGAGCCTGGGACTTGCTTTCCAGGCCACCCACATGTGTCACACCGATTTCACCGACCGTGGTCAGGCGACTGGCGCCCATCACCTGGTCGAAGAAGTGTGTAAAGGTGGTCTGGAACTGGGTGACTTCCTTGCGGTTGTAGCCATGCAGGTCTTGGCCCGGCGAGCCCTTGAGCACCGAAGCATTGCCAAAGCCAGGGATCGGCGTGACACCGGCAAACAGAATGTCGGTGGTACTCAACTGCACCGGCGCATTCGGCCGATAGCTCAATTCACCACTCCAGGCGGTGCCGGTAGGCAGCGTGGTGGAGAAGCTCAAGCCGTAGAGACGAATATCCTCCGGGTACTCGACGAAGTAGTTCGAACTGCCCGCCACGATCAGTGGACGCAGTGCCCCCAGCGGGCCCAATGGACGGGTGTAGGCCGCGGACGGCGCACCCTGCGCACTAAAGATCGGCGCACGGCTGTGGTAGTTCATGAAGTAGGCGCCGAACTCGGTGTCCAGCGGTTCGAAGTTGTAATGCATGGCCACACCGAACTGGCCGCTGTCACGCGCATCACGGTCCGGCCCACGGCGCACCAGCACGCCTTCGCTGTTCACGTCCACGCCCAGGGCACCCAGGGTCGGCAGTGCCGCAGCGGGAATGGTCGAGCGCTTGTTCAACACCCGCAGGTTATTGCTGCAACCATCGGAGATCACGTCTGGCTGGGAGAAGAAAGTGCCGCAGTTATCAGTGACAGTCTGGTCCCATTCCAGTTGATAGAACGCTTCGGCCGACAGGTTGTCGGTGAGCGTCTGGGACACGTAGAACATGTTGACCGGAATCAGGCCTTCCTTGATCTCGGCCCCCGGGCGACGAAACGCCGACACGTCGATCGGGTTGATGGAGTTGATGCCGCCGCCGATGAAGGTACTTTCGCCCCAGCTCACGACCTGCTTACCAAAACGCACGGAACCCGGCGCATCGGCAATCGAGTAGTTGTGGTAGACGAACGCATCGAGAATCTGACCGCCAGAAGACTTGGCGCCTTCCTTGCGGTTGTTGTCGCTGATGTCCTTGAACTGACGGCTCTCGTCCTTGAGTTCAAAGTCGTACCAGTACTTGCCGCGCACAAACACGCCGGTGTCGCCGTACTTCAGTTCCAGGTCATGAATACCCTTGAAGATCTTCGAGAACGTCTCGCCGCGCTTGAAGTTCAAGTGACCGTCATCGGAAGTCTGGGACAGGCCCTTGCCGCCATTGTTGGCGCCGATCAGATCACGATTGGGCTTGGCCGTAGACCAGCTCGCACCCACCGAAAGCGAGGAGTCAAAGCTCCCTTCGATTTCACCGATGTTGAAACTGACGCCGAATGCAGGCCCGGCGAGCGTAGAAGCGAGACTGACGGCCAGGGGCAGTCTTGCCCGGCGCCAGAACTGGTTTACTTGGGTCATCGACGCTACTCCATGTGCATATTTTATTGTTATGGCAGTGAGCCCTTTCTTCAGATGTAACGGCCGGGATACAACGATTCCAATGCCGAACCGCAACCGAGCCTCCCTGGCTCGACGCGCAACATCCGCGAAAAACTCTGAAAGGGACTATAGCCAGAGGGGGGTAGTGCTTGATCCCTCTAAAGTGTGATTTGCATCACCAACCTGTCTGCCACAACCCTTTCGCCACGCCGACGAAGGTCGACGCGGGAAGGATGGCTGAAATTCGGCAAATCACAAGTAGAGGCTTGAGATAGAGCAGCGCCGCGCCCGAAAGGGCGCGGCGAGGGGCGTCAAAGCGTAGACAGGAAGGTGCTGTTGTTGGCCTGCCATTCGATGATGTCGATACGGATACGTTTTTTGTCGAGCTTACCTACGCTGGTCTTGGGAATTTCAGTAACAACGGCGATCTGGCTCGGAATCGCCCACTTGCTCAAATGCCCCAGTTCAACGTAAGGCTTGAGGTGCTCCTTGAGCTCCCGCGCCCCAATCACTTGGCCCTCATGCACCACCAGCAAGGCAAAGGGGCGCTCGCCCCATTGCGGATCGGCGATGCCCACCACCGCTACCTCGCGTACCGCCGGGTGGCGGCTGACCAGGTCTTCGAGGGCCAGGGACGAGATCCATTCCCCACCGGTCTTGATCACATCCTTGATGCGATCACGGATATCGATCACACCAAACGCGTCCAGTGTGGCAACGTCGCCGGTGTGCATCCAGCCGCCGGCCCACAGCTCGGCGCCCTTTTGCGGTTCGTTGTAATAACCCTCGGTCAGCCAGGGCGCGCGCAGCACCAGTTCGCCCTGGGTTTCGCCGTCGGCGGGGAGAAAATTGCCGTCGGTGTCCATGATTGCCGCCTCCACCAGCGGCCCAGGCACACCGGCCTTGATGCGATAGGTGGTGCGTTCGTCTTCGCTGCCGGCCATCAGCTCTTCATTGAGGTGCGCGCACGACACCAGCGGCCCGGTCTCGGACATGCCATACGCGGCGGTCAATTGAATGCCGCGGGCCTTGGCGGCTTCGTACAGCGAGCGGTTGAGCGCGCTGCCACCAATGACGATTTTCCACCCACCAAAATCCACGCCCTGGGCAGCCTTGGCGTTGAGCACCATTTGCAGGATGGTCGGCACGCAATGGGAGAACGTGACCTTCTCCTTGCGCCACAGCTGCACCAGGTATTCGGGGTCGTAGCGCCCGGGGTAGACCTGCTTCAAGCCGAGCATGGTCGCCACATAGGGCAGGCCCCAGGCGTGTACGTGGAACATCGGTGTAATCGGCATGTACACATCGTTGGTGCCCAACAGACGCACGCTGTCGACGCTGCCCATGATGGTCGCCACGCCAATGGTGTGCAGCACCAATTGGCGATGGGTGAAATACACCCCTTTGGGGTTACCGGTAGTGCCGGTGGTGTAGAAGGTGGTGGCGACGGAGTTTTCGTCGAAGTCCTGGAAGTCGTACTGGGGGCTGGCGGCGGCCAGCAGGGTTTCGTACTCACCGACCAGGTTGGGTAGTTCGGCGGTGTGGGTGTCACCATCGGTAATCAACAGGGTCTTGTCGACGGTGGTGAGCTGCCCGGCAATCGCCTGATAGAGCTCCACGAACTCACTGTTGACCAGCACGAAGCGGTCTTCGGCGTGGTTCATGGTGTAGAGAATCTGTTCCGGTGACAGGCGCACGTTGATGGTGTGGATCACCGCGCCGATCATCGGAATGGCGAACATGCATTCCAGGTAACGGTGGCTGTCCCAATCCATCACCGCCACGGTATCACCAGCCTTGACCCCGGCTTCGGTCAGCACATTGGCCAGGCGCGCAACGCGCTCGATCAGCGTCGGGTAGGTGTAGCGCAGCTTGTCGCGGTAGATGATTTCCCGGGTCTTCTCGTAGCGAGTCCCGGACATCAACAGGCGCTTGATCAGCAGCGGGTATTGGTACGCACCTTCGGCGGGCGGGATAACACGGGTCTGCAACATACGAATCCCTTTAATGACTGCACGGTCTTGACTTGAAGACCTGCACTGTAGAGGGCTTATGTTTCAACCAAATCAGCCAAAGGAATGATTTGCGGAACTCAGCAAATGCTAGCTTTGCGCCAGTATCTGCGGCTTATGGAAGACCAATGTGGGAGGGGGCTTGCTCCCGATAGCAGGGTGTCAGTCAGCTTATGTAGGGCTGACACACCGCTATCGGGAGCAAGCCCCCTCCCACATTTGAGCTGTGTACCCTTGAGAAAATTGATTACTTCATGCTGGTAAACGCCAACTTCACCCCAATGGCGATCAACACCGCGCCCATGGTCCGATCAAACCAATGCCCCATGCGCGCAAAGCCGGCGCGTACACGCTGCTGGCTGAACAACATGGCCACCAGGCAGAACCACACCGCCGTCGCCACCGCTAGGTACACGCCATAACCCGCTTGTACCGCCAGTGGCGTATGCGGGTTGATCACCACGGTGAACAGCGAGAGGAAGAACAGCGTCGCCTTGGGGTTCAGGCCGTTGGTCACAAAGCCTGCGGTAAATGCACCGCGTGGGGTGCGCTCGCCCGCTTCGCGGTGCAACTCGCCCTCGGCGGCGGGCTTGGCCGGCTGCGCACGCAAGGCCTTGAAACCGATATACAACAGGTAGGCCGCTGCGGCCCATTTGAGCGCATTGAACAACACGATGGACTGGGACACGATCAAACCGATCCCCAGCAACGAGTAACCCACATGCACGAAAATCGCCGTGCCGACGCCCAGGGCCGTCCAGGTGCCGGCGCGGCGTCCGTGGGTCACGCTCTCACGGACCACCACGGCGAAATCCGGGCCAGGGCTGGCCACCGCCAACAAGTGAATCAAGGCTACGGTCAAAAACTCGGCGACGTACATGCTCACTCCATTAAGTAACTGATTATTTCATCTGATAGGCTCGGAAGATTACGCCTTCGAACCTCGTCGCAAAAGGTACAGTTGATCATGAACAATCGCCGCGCCGTCTTCCTCGACCACCCTTCACTGGACTTGGGCGACCTCGACCTCAGCGGTTTGCGCGACTGCTTCAGCCAGTTGCAGCTGTTTGAGCAGACCACGCCACAGAATGTGGTGGAACGCTTGCAGGGCGCTCAAGTCGCGATCAGCAACAAAATCCCGCTCACGGCGCAAACCCTGGCGGCGTGCCCCGAGCTCAAGCTGATCCTGGTTTCAGCCACCGGCACCAACAATATCGACCTCGAAGCCGCCCGCGCCCACGGCATCACCGTGAGCAACTGCCAGGGTTACGGCACGCCGTCGGTGGCCCAGCACACGATCATGCTGCTGCTCAACCTCGCCACGCGCTTGAAGGACTACCAACAGGATGTGGCCGCCGGCAAATGGCAGCAGGCCAGGCAGTTCTGTCTGCTGGACCATCCAATTGTCGAGCTGGAAGGCAAAACCCTCGGCCTGCTCGGCCATGGCGAACTGGGCAGCGCGGTGGCGCGCCTGGCCGAAGCCTTCGGCATGCGCGTGGTACTCGGCGCGATTCCCGGGCGCCCTGCCCGCTCCGACCGCGTGCCACTGGATCAACTGCTGGCCCAGGTCGATGCGCTGACCTTGCATTGCCCGCTCAATGAACACACCCGCGACTTTATCGGCGCCCGTGAACTGGCGCTGCTCAAGCCCGGCGCTTTTATCGTCAACACCGCCCGTGGTGGCTTGATCAACGAACAGGCCTTGGCGGACGCGCTGCGCAGTGGTCATCTGGGCGGCGCGGCGACCGACGTGTTGAGTGTGGAGCCGCCGATCAATGGCAGCCCGCTGCTGGCCGGCGATATTCCTCGGTTGATTGTCACGCCCCACAATGCCTGGGGCAGTCGCGAAGCGCGGCAACGCATCGTCGGCCAATTGACGGAAAACGCCCGAGGCTTTTTCAGCGGTGCCCCGCTGCGCGTCGTCAGTTGATAAACTGCGCCCCTTTTCAAGGAGCAGACCATGGATCCGCGCAGTGAAGTACTGCTTCGCCAGGCCGAACTTTTTCAAGGCAACCTGCTGCTGGTAGGTTTGCCTGCCGACGACTTGCTCGGGCGCTTGCCCAACGCCCATGGCTGGTGCTGGCACGCCGGCGACCAGGCCGCGCTTGATGCACGGTTTCCCGAGCGCAGCCAGTTCGGGGTGAATGTGCCCGAGCGTGCCTTCGATGCCGCGGTGATCTTCCTGCCCAAGTCCAAGGACCTCACCGACTACCTGCTCAACGCCGTGGCCGCTCGCCTGCCTGGCGCCGAGCTGTTTCTGGTGGGTGAGAAAAAAGGCGGTATCGAAAGCGCTGCCAAGCAGATGACCCCCTTCGGCAAGCCGCGCAAGCTGGATAACGCGCGGCATTGCCAGCTATGGCAAGTCACCGTCGCCAACGCCCCGCAAGCGGTCGAACTGGAGAGCCTGGCACAGGTCTTCGATGTACTACTGGCCGAAGGCCCGCTGAAGGTGGTGAGCTTGCCGGGAGTGTTCAGCCATGGCCGCCTGGACCGCGGCACCGAGTTGCTGCTGGAGCACCTGGACAAGCTGCCCAGCGGGCATCTGCTCGATTTCGGTTGCGGCGCCGGGGTACTGGGGGCTGCGGTCAAGCGTCGCTACCCGCATAACACCGTGACAATGCTGGATGTGGATGCCTTCGCAGCTGCCAGCAGTCGGCTGACGTTGGCGGCGAACGGCCTGGAAGCCGAGGTACTGACCGGGGATGGAATCGATGCCGCGCCAATGGGGCTAAACGCGATTTTGAGCAACCCGCCGTTCCATGTCGGGGTGCATACCGATTACTTCGCCACGGAAAACCTGCTGCGAAAAGCAGCCAAACATCTGGCAAAAGGTGGCGAACTGCGCTTGGTTGCCAACAGCTTCCTGAAGTATCAGCCGCTGATCGAAGAGCATCTGGGTATCTGCGCAATCAAGGCCGAAGGCAATGGTTTTCGCATCTACCGAGCCAAGCGCCCCTGACGGGCGTTTGAAAAAGAACGCTTGCCGAATGGATTTTGCCTAGGCAGAATCCGCAGCGTCCTAGGGGAGTAGTCTCCCACGAGCCCATGCTCGTCCGGCATACGTCAACATACTTGGTCAGCAGACCATGGCGTATGCGACCCAGGAGTCCGCACAGACGGACCGGGGTTTGACAAGACCTATGACACGCACACCTTACCCGGGGCGGGAAGGCTGTACGTGTCATAGCCGTGTCGACCCGCCCCTGGAAACTACCTGATGCTGGATTCACTACTCGTTCCTACCGCAATCGTTGCCTTGGCCGAAATCGGCGACAAGACGCAGTTACTCGCGCTCATTCTTGCTGCCCGCTTTCGCAAACCCTGGCCGATCATTGCCGGCATTGTCGCCGCAACCCTGGCCAACCATGCGGCCGCCGGTGCCGTGGGCGCCTGGTTCGGGAGTTTCTTCTCGGATGCGGTGCTGCACTGGATCCTCGCGGCGAGCTTCTGTGCCACGGCACTCTGGACCCTGGTGCCAGACAAACTCGATGATGACGAAGCCAGTACCACCCGCAAGTTCGGGCCATTTCTGACCACGCTGATTGCGTTCTTCCTTGCGGAAATCGGTGACAAGACCCAGATCGCCACGGTGATGCTGGCAGCGCAGTATCCGGAGTTGTGGCTGGTGATTATCGGCACCACGCTGGGCATGTTGATTGCCAACGTACCGGTGGTTCTGGCGGGGAATTTCGCGGCGGAGAAACTGCCGCTGACCTTGATTCGTCGATTGGCGGCCACAGCGTTCTTTGTACTGGCGATTGTGGCGGTCTACAAAGCCATGCAAAGCAGCGGCTGGATCTAAGACTGCAACCCGATCTATTGTGGGAGGGGCGGTGCGCCCCTCCCACATTTGGATCGTCATCAAGCCTCAGGATTTCTTGGCCTGCTGGTACAGCGGCATTACCTTCGGAATCGCTGCCTGCAACGAAGCAATCCGGCTGTCGGAAGCTGGGTGAGTACTCATGAATTCCGGCGGCGCGCCTTCGGAAGCCTTGGCCATTTTGTTCCACAAGGTGATCGCGGCGTTCGGGTTGTAGCCGGCACGCGCCGAAAGCTCCAGGCCGATCAGGTCGGCTTCGTTTTCGTTGCTGCGGCTGTTGGGCAAGGTCATGCCATAGTTGGCCACGGTATCGGCCAGTGCCAGGCTGTCCTGGCCGAGACCGAATATTGCACCAGCGCCCTGCTTGGCCATTTCAATACCGTACGCCTTGGACATCGCTTCACGACCGTGCTCACGCAGGGCGTGGGCGATTTCATGGCCCATCACCGCAGCCAACTCGTCATCGGTGAGCTTGAGGTTGTCGATCAGCGCGCTGTACACCAGGATCTTGCCGCCAGGCCCGCAGTTGGCGTTCATCTCGTCGCTTTTGATCAGGTTCACTTCCCAGTTCCACTGGGCGGCATCTGCGCGAAAGGTCGGCGCCTGGGCGATCAGGCGCTTGGCGATGGCCTGCACACGCTTGGCGTTGGCGCTGGTCTTGTCCAGAACGCCTTTGCCACTGGCTTCACCCAGGGTCTGCTGGTAAGACTGTGCGTACATCTGGTCGACTTCCTGGCTCGACAACATGCTGAACATGTATTGCTTGCGCTCAACCCCAACAGCACCGCCGCTGGTCGTGTTGACCGACTGGCAACCCGCCAGCAACATCGCTGTAACCAAACCGCTTACCGCCAATGACTTCTTCATGAACACGCTCCCTGAAAACATGGCGCGTATCGTAGGCGGTCGTTTGTATTGGCGCCAGATACATCAGACATTTAACCGCTGAATTTCGGACACATCCCACAGTGCAGGCTCAAGCCGGGGTCAGGCACTCCGGCCCATTGAGCTTGGGATCATTGACCATATTGGCCAACACGCGCTCACGTAAAGCGCTGGGCTCACCGGCCAGCAACCCTTGCAACACGTGCAGCGGCGTCTCGGGGTCGAGCCAGGCGGCTTGCCCCGCTGCATCAAGAATCAACGGCCGACGTTGGCTTTGCGCTGCCTGGGTGACCACGGCGGTGCTCAGCCACACCTGCTCCTGCACGGGATACGCTTCCCAGATCGCAGCAAAAAACAGGGTGGAGCCCTCCCCCGGCGTCAACCAATACGGGCGCTTGCGCTGGGTACCGCGCCATTCGTAGAAACCGTTGGCTGGCAACAGGCAGCGGCGCTGGCGGAATGCCTCGCGGAACATCGGTTGCTCGGCGAGCGTTTCGGCGCGGGCATGGGCCGGAGTACGGGAAAGATCCGTCAACCAAGGCGGCGTCAGCCCCCAACGGGCACGCGCCAGGGTGAGCTGGCCTTCGCTCAGGCGCTGGATCAGCACCGAATCATTGGGGGAAATGTTCCACTGGGCCTGCTGGTCGGCGGGGAAGCCGGGCAAGGCAGCAAAGGCAGGGTTCCAGCGAAACAGGGCATAACGTCCACACATGGGGCAACACGACTCTTGGGGTAAACCGACCGACAGCCTAACAGACCAATACGTCGGGGAAGCTGTCGGGTTCGTCGCCGGGCAAGGGTTGCGCGCCGATATAGGCCGTGATCAGCTCGCGGGCGTACGCCGCCTGATCATTATCGACCTCCAGCCCCAGCAAACCGAAGATCGGCAACTCGCCGGTACCACCGAGCAAGTGGCGGCCCATCAAGTGCGCTTCGATGCCCTCACTGGCCAGCATCTGTTGCAACAGCTCGCCTTCCATCAGGTTTTCCGGCTCGTAGATTCGCTGCATGGGCGTACCTGTTATTCGTTTTCGCTACGCATCATTCATTTTCGCTGCGGGTTTCGAGCATCCACTCGTCACCATGCACTTGCAGGTTGAACGTGATCGGCCGGCAACACACCTGGCAGTCTTCTATATAGGTCTGGTCCCCGCCAGACAAATCCACTGTTGTCTCGACCACTTCGCCACAATAAGGACAATCGTACATCGCAGTTTCCAGCATCGCAGTCTCCAAGGTGACTTGTGCGTATAATCGCCGGTCTATTTACAGGGCTATTTCCGGCAGAGCCAGTTTACTCACGCCGCCCCTGCTATTTCCTTTACTTACCCTAGCCGTTTCTAACAAGAGAGCATGATGGGCGAATTCGATACCATCCGACCTTACAACGACAGCGAAGTCCCGGCAGTGCTGGCGCGTCTGTTCAGTGACAAGGCCTTTCTGGACATCCTGACCCACTTTCGCTTCCCGCGCTTTGCCGGCGCCCTGGGCTGGTTGCTCAAGCCGATGATCGCGCGCAAATTGCGCCGTGAGTTTGCCGGCGTCACCACCGTGGCGACGCTGCAAGACAAAGTCGAATACTACGTTGACCACACGATTGACCGGGCGACCGACGGCGTAACCTACACCGGCGTCGAGCAGCTCAAATCCGGCACCGCCTACCTGTTTCTGGCCAACCACCGCGACATCGTGATGGACCCGGCCTTCGTCAACTATGCCGTGTATCACGCCGGCCTGCCGACGCCACGCATCGCCATTGGTGACAACCTGCTGCAAAAGCCGTTTGTCAGCGACCTGATGCGCCTGAACAAGAGCTTCATCGTGCACCGTTCGATCACCGGGCGAAAGGAGAAGATGGCGGCCTACAACCTGCTGTCGGCCTATATCAACCATTCGATCCGCAACGACTGCCAGTCGATCTGGATCGCCCAGGCTGAAGGCCGGGCCAAGGATGGCGATGACCGTACCGAATCGGCGATTCTCAAGATGTTCCACGTCAGCCGCAAGGACGAGCCGTTTGCCGAGGTCATCCAGTCGTTGAACCTGACGCCGGTATCCATCAGCTACGAGTACGACCCTTGCGATGCCGCCAAGGCCCGCGAGTTGTATATCCGCGCCACCACCGGCACCTACACCAAGGCACCGGGCGAGGACGACGTGAGCATCGCCCTGGGTATCACCGGCTACAAGGGCCGCGTACATGTGAACTTTGCGCCGCCGATTACCGAGCGTTTCGAAGATACCAAGCTGCTTGCAGTGGAAATGGACCGGCAGATCCTCGGTGGCTACCGCTTGTTTCCGGTGCATTACCTGGCGTACGCACAGTGGGATGATGCCGATCCGCAGTTGCAAGTGCCTAAAGCGGCGGATGTATTCCCCGCCGATGAGCTGGCCAAGGCCAAGGCAGAATGGGAGCGACGCTTGAACGAATGCCCGGCCGAACACCGGCCTTATCTGGTGGTGCAGTATGCGACGCCGGTACGCAATCAATACCGAGTCAAGGCCGGGATCCCCCTGTAATATGTGACCCTACAGGGGATATGTGGCAGGCGCTGATTCTACGGGCAGTACATGGCCAGTGTGGGAGCTGGCTCGCCTGCGATAGCGGTGGTTCAGTTAAAGATTCAGTGGCTGATACACCGCCTTCGCGGGCAAGCCCGCTCCCACATTTGGTTTTGCAGTGGAATTAGAAATGGGTGCTGAGCCAGGAGGCGGCCAGGGCCAAGCCAAGGCAGCCGAACCCCACACGGTAAGCCTGACGATGCGCCCGTTCGGTGTGCGTATCCAGAAAAAGCATCGGCTGGTCGATAGCACGCTCTTCACTACGCATGGCGAGTTCAGCCATCGCACGTTGCGCATGCAGGCGGGTGATAAACAGCACCAAGGCGCCCGAGCAGGCAACCAACAGGGCAACAGCATTGATGAGCAGCGCCATCGCAAACCTCGGCGAATCAGTATTCGGATATCAGTCCAGATACCAACCTGAACGATAGTCGCCTCCTGCGCCTTTAATGCTCCTTCTCCGTTGACGGCTAATGTATCCAGTAATTTACAGCGTCACCTGAACGTCACCTTAACAAGCCACTCTGTTGCCCTTCGACGCTTGAGGAGCAAGTCATGTTGCACGCGCAAAACCAGGATCGGCTGTATCTGATCGCCCCAAACGATGAGCAAGAGGCGCTGGTCGGCAGCCTTGCGTTCAACGTCCAGGATCGCCACTGGCTGGTGTATTGCGCCCTCGGCGGCCACCAACATGCGGACTTGCCGGAACTGGATTTGCTCACCGGCGTGAGTGTGCTGGACTTCTATGTCGATACGGCGGCATGACCAAACCACGGGCATAAAAAAACCGGGCTCATCACTGAGCCCGGTTTTTTGTGCACGGTTTATTGCGAACTGAGCAACTGGCTGATGCTTGGGTCCTTGAACAGGCGGGTCAGTGCATCGCTGAGCACATCGCTGACCAGCTTGGTGTTGGTTTCCTGGTTGGGCGACATGCCGAAGCGCTGATTCAGCGATGCGGCGTAGCGGCCACTGTAGCGACGGGTACCGGCGCTGACGTCAGACTTGAAGGTCGCACCGATGGAGGCTTCGGTCACATACAGCCCCTCTTTGGGCGACTGGTACTTCAGCTCGGCCAGGGTCACGGTCAGTTGCGGCACACCTGGCGAGTTGGTCGGTGTAAAGCCCAGCAAGCGCACAGCGGCTTCAGCCTGGGCCTGCAGCTTGGGCAGCACATCCTGGCCGGTCACCGAAATCAGCGCAGTCTCCGGATACAGGCCGCCACGCGAGCCCAGGGTTGGCGACGGACGACCGTCGACCACACGTACCGACACCGGCTGGCCATGACCTACCGCAGCCAACGGCGCGGTGACTTTAGGTTGCGGGCTGAGTTGTTGCGGGCTGTTGGCGCAGCCAACCAGGGTCAAACTGGTCACAGTGATCAAACCGAACAACAGGCGTTGCAACATACTCATTTCTCCAGGACTAGGTGCAGACAGGTCGCCAGTATAACGGTGCACGCACGCCACTCACCAGCAATCCTGAACAGTGGCTGAAGCCACGGGCAAATTACAAATTCGCATAAATTGGTCACCGCAGTGTCATGCCACACTGGCAATCTTCAAGCATGTAACACACCAGGTACACAGCCATGCGCCTTCTCAAGACACTGTTCATGTCACACGCCCGTCACCGCCACTTCGCCCTGCTCGACGCCCAGGGCCATTGCCAGGCATTCAAGCAATGCAGCCTGCCGCCCGTCGGTGAAGGTTGGGTAGAAGTGACCGAGACTCATCTGGGCTGGATGCACCGCCCTCTGCCGGCCAGCGCCCGGGTCAAGCCGCAGGTTTTTCGCGCACAACACCGGCAAGCGTTGGCCTCCTGACCGGGACCCGAATAAAAGTCATAAAACACGCCCATTTCCCTGGCGTTCTTCGCTACAATCTCCCCCCGATTATAAGGACGTCTCCTGATCGGGCCCCGCAGCATCGTTAATGCCCAGGCATTAACCCCAAAATCGCCCACAGAGAGCCGCCCACACAGATCAAGTGAAGCTGGCGTGCTTGCTGTTTCCTTTGCAAACCACCCCGCCTTTATCGGATCTGCCAGAGCTGCCATTGCGCTCGGCCACTTGTGTTGTTTGCCCGTTTTGCCGCATGTCGGCAGAGGTTTACGGGCCAGGTGCCAGGCTGGGGCAGCCCTTTTTTGAGGTTCACGTCTTCAAAAGAGCGTGAAAAAACGGGTTTTCACAACTTCACAAGAGTGTGGCGAGCAAATGAATAGTTTGGCGTTTGTACAAGCACCATCAGCGTCTGGGGCAGCCCAATTACACAGGATCGAGCCTTCTTCAAAAACCGGAGCTTGAGCCTGTCCGCTACGGATTGGTTGCACGAATCGCACGCTTTGACCATAAGTCGAATTGCCACAGGCGCCTATGAATGCGTTCATAGGCAGATTAGCCCGGCAGGAAGCGTGTGCTGAAGTTGCAAAGAATTGCGAAACGGACATGGCGATCCTGGCCATGGGTAACCTGGGGCAACACGTGAACCGCCCCGTCACTCCTGGCAGCCATGCCGTCAATTTGGTGCTGCAGATTTTGGAGACGCGTTAAATGGCGCATAACGAAGCAGTCGACGTAGTTCTGGTAGGGGCCGGCATCATGAGTGCCACCCTGGCCGTACTGCTCAAGGAGCTCGACCCCGGCCTCAAGCTGGAAGTCGTTGAGCTGATGGATTCGGGTGCCGCGGAGAGTTCCAACCCGTGGAACAACGCCGGTACCGGCCACGCCGGGCTGTGTGAGCTGAACTACACGCCACAGGCCGCCGATGGCTCCATCGACATCAAGAAAGCCGTGCACATCAACACCCAGTTCGAGGTGTCGAAACAGTTCTGGGCGTACCTGACCAAGAAGGGCACCTTCGGCTCGTCCAAGTCGTTCATCAGCCCGGTCCCGCACCTGAGCTTCGTGCAGGGCGACAAAGGCGTGTCCTTCCTCAAGAAGCGTTTTGAGACCCTCAGCCAACATCACGCGTTTTCGGACATGCACTACACCGAAGACCGCAGCGAAATGGCCGAGTGGATGCCGCTGATGATGCCGGGCCGTCCGCTTGACGAAAAAATCGCCGCGACCCGCGTGATGAACGGCACCGACGTCAACTTCGGCGCCCTGACCAATCAGTTGCTCAGCCACCTGACCAGTTCGCCTGATGCCCAGGTCAAATACTGCAAGCGCGTCACCGGCCTCAAGCGTAACGGCGCCGGCTGGACCGTGAGCATCAAGGACGTCAACAGCGGCAACAGCCGCGAAGTGGACGCCAAGTTCGTGTTCCTCGGCGCCGGTGGTGCGGCCCTGCCGCTGCTGCAAACCTCGGGCATCGAAGAAAGCAAAGGCTTCGGCGGTTTCCCGGTCAGTGGCCAGTGGCTGCGTTGCGACAACCCGGAAGTGGTCAAACAGCACCAGGCCAAGGTCTACAGCCAGGCTGCCGTGGGTTCGCCGCCCATGTCCGTGCCGCACCTGGACACCCGCGTGGTGGATGGCAAGAAGTCGCTGCTGTTCGGGCCATACGCAGGCTTTACCACCAAGTTCCTCAAGCACGGCTCGTTCCTTGACCTGCCGATGTCGATTCGCGCTGGCAATATTGGCCCGATGCTGGCCGTGGCCCGCGACAACATGGATCTGACCAAGTACCTGGTCAGCGAAGTGCGCCAATCCATGGAGCAGCGCCTGGAATCCCTGCGTCGCTTCTACCCCGAGGCAAAAGCCGAAGACTGGCGCCTGGAAGTGGCCGGCCAGCGGGTGCAGATCATCAAGAAAGACCCGAAGAAAGGCGGCGTGCTGCAATTCGGCACCGAGCTGGTGGCGGCCAAGGACGGTTCGCTCGCGGCGCTGCTGGGCGCATCTCCGGGTGCCTCGGTGACCGTATCGATCATGCTGGAGCTGATTGAACGCTGCTTCCCGCAGAAGGCTGCCGGTGAATGGGCGAGCAAGCTGCACGAGATCTTCCCGGCGCGGGAAAAGGTCCTGGAGACGGATGCCGAGCTGTATCGCAAGATCAACACGCAGAACAACATCAGCCTTGAGCTGGTGGAGCCAAGCAACGAAGCCCAAAGCTACGCTTAAGGTTTGAATGCAAAAAAAACGCCCCTCGGGGCGTTTTTTTGTGGCTCGGATAATCAGCCGCGGGCTTTTTCGATCAGCTCGATGTACTCGGCGGCGTTGCGCTGGTCCTTGATCAGGTCAACGAAGGTCTGGCCATGCTCGTCCTGGCCATCCAGGTCCAGGCCTGCTTCTTGGAAAAAGCCCAGGAAACGCTCGAAGTCGTCGATACGCAGGCCGCGATAGGCCTTGATCAGTTTGTGCAGGGACGGCGAAGTCGCATCAACCGGCTCGAAGTCCAGGAACAACTTGATTTGGTCGTCACCGATCTCGTCGCCAATCACCTGTTTCTTATCTTTACGCATTACCGACTCCAGCCTGCAGACATTTACACGGGGTTTGAAGTCTACCTGCGCGACGCAGGATGTGGGAGGGGCTCAATCGAACTGGGCAAGCATCCAGCGTTGGTAGTCAGCCACACCGGCATCACCTTCTCGCGGCGCCCAATCAGCCAGCTCCCCCTCACCCACCGGTCGATAAGGCCCGGCCTTGCATTCGAACATCACAGTGTCAGGCTCCAGCACCACCAGGCCATGGAATACGCCCGGCGGCAAGTCGACACCGGCGCACTTACCACCCGCCTGCATCACGCGCTTGGCAATCACTTCACCCGTTTCGGTGAATATCAGTAGACCCAGGGCCCCCTGAAGCACCAGCAAGGTCTCCGCCTTGTCGGCACTCAGGTGACGATGGGGCGGTACATATGTGCTCGGTTGCAGGGCCACAGCCAAGCGATGGCAAGGTTCTTCCATCTGATGGAAATTATGGTGATACCGGCCACGAGGGCTGGCGGCCGCTTTCTCGGCCAATTCGGCAAACAGGGTCTGATCAAGAAAGCGGGCCATCGATTACATTCCTTTAACGGCAAAGATGCCATTGGCGTTACGCCAGTAGCCTTTGTAGTCCATGCCATACCCGAAGATATAGCGGTCGACGCAAGGCAGCCCAACAAAATCGGCTTTCAATTCAGGGCGGGCCTTGCGGTCGTGGTCTTTATCGATCAACACAGCGGTATGCACTTTGCGCGCGCCGGCATGTTTGCAGAAATCGATGATCGCGCCCAGGGTATGACCTTCATCGAGGATGTCATCAATGATCAGCACATCGCGGTCAATGAACGAAACTTCCGGCTTGGCCTTCCAGAACAGATCGCCGCCGCTGGTTTCGTTGCGATAACGGGTGGCGTGCAGGTAAGAGGCTTCCAGTGGGAATTGCAGGTGGGTGAGCAATTTACCGGCGAAGATCAGGCCACCGTTCATCACACAAAAGACCACCGGGTTGGTGTCGGCCATTTCGCGGGTGATGTGCTCGCCGACCTTGGCGATTGCTGCTTCGACCTGCGCTTCGGTGTACAGGCAGTCAGCCTCGTGCATGATTTGACGGATATGCTCGAGATCAGCAGACATGGCGCTCTCCAAGGGGGTGCTGTGGCAAGAAAAGCGGGCGAAGGTACGCTTCTCGTGCGCTCCAATCAAGCCTTTATGGACTAACGTACTTGATGTCTATAGGACAACACTCTCGGATAGATTAATCTAGGCCGGTTTTTTTGCCCGCCGCCGGAGCCTTTCCCATGCCCACTCGCGAGATCCGCCACCCGCTGATCCGACACAAACTCGGCCTTATGCGCCGTGCCGACATTAGCACGAAGAATTTCCGTGAGCTTGCTCAGGAAGTCGGAGCGCTGCTGACTTACGAAGCCACCAAGGATTTACCCCTGGAAACCTACGAGATCCCCGGTTGGGCCGGTCCCGTACAAGTGGAAAAAATCGCCGGTAAGAAAATTACCGTCGTCCCTATCCTGCGCGCCGGTATCGGCATGCTCGAAGGTGTACTCAGCCTGATCCCGGGCGCCAAGGTCAGCGCCGTGGGCGTTGCCCGCAATGAAGAAACACTGCAGGCCCACACCTACCTGGAGAAGCTCGTTCCGGAAATCAACGAGCGCCTGGCCATGATCATCGACCCGATGCTCGCCACCGGTAGCTCCATGGTCGCGACCATCGACCTGCTGAAAAAAGCCGGCTGCCGGGACATCCGTGCCATGGTGCTGGTGGCCGCGCCCGAAGGCATCGCCGCCGTCGAGAAAGCCCATCCGGATGTGCAGATCTACACCGCATCCATTGATGAGCGCTTGAATGAACACGGCTACATCATCCCAGGCCTTGGCGATGCCGGTGACAAGATCTTCGGCACCAAGCAGAAGGACGCGTGAACATGCAGGATGAATTCAACGACCCGCTTTGGCGCCAGATCCTGTCTGGCGCACAGATGCTCTTCGTAGCATTTGGCGCGCTGGTGTTGATGCCGCTGATCACAGGTCTTGATCCAAACGTCGCACTGTTCACCGCCGGCCTGGGCACATTGCTGTTCCAGGTGGTGACAGGGCGGCAGGTGCCGGTATTTTTGGCATCGAGCTTCGCGTTTATCACCCCGATCATCCTCGCCAAAGGCCAATTCGGCCTGGCGGCGACCATGGGTGGGGTGATGGCGGCCGGTTTCGTCTATACGTTCCTGGGCCTGGCCGTGAAGGTCAAGGGCACCGGCTTTATCGATCGACTGCTGCCACCGGTGGTCATCGGCCCGGTGATCATCTCGATCGGCCTGGCCATGGCGCCGATTGCCGCCAATATGGCCATGGGCAAGTCCGGCGACGGAGCCGAGTTGATCCATTACCAGACGGCGATGCTGATCTCGATGCCCGCGCTGCTGACCACCTTGATCGTGGCCGTGTTCGGCAAAGGTATTTTCCGCCTGGTGCCGATCATCTCCGGCGTGCTGGTGGGCTTTGCCATGTCGTTCTATTTTGGCGTGGTCGACACCGCAAAGATCGCGGCTGCGCCGTGGTTCGCCCTGCCCCACTTTACCGCGCCGGAGTTCAACTGGCAGGCGATCCTGTTTATCGTCCCGGTGGCCCTGGCCCCGGCGATCGAACATATCGGCGGTGTGATTGCGGTGGGCAGCGTGACCGGTCGCGACTACCTGAAAAAGCCCGGCCTGCACCGCACCTTGCTGGGTGACGGTATCGCCACTACGGCTGCCGGCATGTTTGGCGGCCCGCCGAACACCACCTACGCCGAGGTGACCGGCGCAGTGATGCTGACCAAGAACTACAACCCGAAAATCATGACCTGGGCGGCAGTGTTTGCCATCAGCCTGGCGTTTATCGGAAAGTTCGGCGCACTGCTGCAGAGCATCCCCGTGCCAGTGATGGGCGGGATTCTGTGCCTGCTGTTCGGCTCGATTGCCGCGGTGGGGATGAACACGCTGATTCGCCACAGGATCGACCTGGGTGAAGCACGCAACCTGGTGATTGTGTCGGTAACCCTGGTATTCGGGATTGGCGGTGTGCTGGTCGGCACCGGCACCGGCCCGGACGATTTCGGCCTCAAGGGCATTGCCCTGTGTGCGGTGGTGGCGATTGGCTTGAACCTGCTGCTGCCGGGCAATGATGGCTGGAAGAACAAGAAGCCGGATGAGCCGCTTCTTTAACTAACGCCGCAAAATAGAATGTGGGAGGGGGCTTGCCCCCGATGACGGAGTGCCAGTCGACATCTAATCGACTGATCCACCGCTATCGGGAGCAAGCCCCCTCCCACATTTTTTTGATTTTCAGTGTGGCTTAGAGCTCGCCCAGGCCATCAACCAGCGCCTGGTTCTGCTCAGGCGTACCGATACTGATCCGCAGGAACTGGGCAATCCGCTCCTGCTTGAAGTGCCGCACGATAACCCCCTGCTCACGCAACTTGGCTGCCAATCCAGCAGCGTCATGCCGTGGGTGGCGCGCAAAGATGAAGTTCGCCGCCGAGGGCAACACTTCAAACCCTTTGCCTTCCAGTTGCGCGACCACCTTGTTGCGGCTGTCGATCACCATCTGGCAGGTCTGCTCGAAGTATTCACGGTCTTCGAACGCCGCCGCCGCGCCAACAATCGCCAGGCGATCCAGCGGGTAGGAGTTGAAGCTGTTCTTGACCCGCTCCAGCGCCTCGATCAGGTCCGGATGACCCACGGCCAGGCCCACACGCAAACCGGCCAGTGAGCGCGATTTGGACAGGGTCTGGGTCACCAGCAGGTTCGGGTAACGGTCCACCAGGCTGATGGCGGTTTCGCCACCGAAGTCGATGTAGGCTTCGTCGACCACCACCACCGAATCCGGGCTGGCCTTGAGGATCTGCTCCACCGCATCCAGCGCCAGTACGCAGCCGGTGGGTGCGTTAGGGTTGGGGAAGATGATCCCGCCGTTGGGCCTGGCATAGTCAGATGCGCGAATCTGGAACTGCTCGTCCAACGCCAGCGCGTCGTACTTGATGCCGTAGAGGCCGCAATACACGGGGTAAAAGCTGTAGCTGATATCCGGGAACAGCAGCGGCAGATCGTGCTGGAACAGGCCATGAAAGATGTGCGCCAGGACTTCATCGGAACCGTTGCCCAGGAATACCTTCCCGGCGTCGATTCCGTAATACCTGGCCACTGCCTGTTTAAGCAGGTCGCTGTTGGGGTCCGGGTACAGGCGCAAGTTGTCGTTCAACTCGGCCTGCATCGCTGCCAATGCCTTGGGCGATGGGCCGTATGGGTTTTCGTTGGTGTTGAGCTTGACCAGCTTGGTCAGCTTCGGTTGCTCACCGGGTACGTAAGGCACAAGGTCCTTGACGAAAGGGCTCCAGAATTTGCTCATGCCTTACTCTCCCTTGACGATGCGGTATTCAGCGCTGCGTGCGTGAGCGCTGAGGGATTCACCACGGGCCAGCACCGAGGCAGTCTTGCCCAGCTCGGAAGCACCTTGTGGCGAGCAGAAGATAATCGACGAACGCTTCTGGAAGTCATACACCCCCAGCGGCGATGAAAAACGCGCAGTGCCGGAGGTCGGCAACACGTGGTTAGGCCCGGCGCAGTAGTCGCCCAGGGCTTCGCTGGTGTGACGCCCCATGAAGATCGCACCGGCGTGACGAATCGACGGCAACCAGGCCTGTGGATCCGCTACGGACAGCTCTAGGTGTTCCGGCGCGATGCGGTTGGCCACTTCGATGGCTTGCTCCATATCACGCACCAGAATCAGGGCGCCGCGGCCATTGATCGACTTCTCGATGATTTCGGCACGCTCCATGGTCGGCAGCAGCTTATTGATGCTGGCGGCGACCTTGTCGAGGAACTCGGCATCGGGGCTGACCAGGATCGCCTGGGCATCTTCGTCGTGCTCAGCCTGGGAGAACAGGTCCATGGCGATCCAGTCCGGATCGGTCTGGCCGTCACACACCACCAGAATTTCCGAAGGGCCGGCGATCATGTCGATGCCGACCTGGCCGAACACATGGCGCTTGGCGGTGGCGACGTAGATGTTGCCTGGGCCAACAACCTTGTCGACCTTCGGCACGCTTTCGGTGCCATAGGCCAAGGCCGCGACGGCCTGGGCGCCACCGATGGTGAACACGCGGTCGACACCCGCGATGCAGGCGGCAGCCAGCACCAGTTCGTTGATTTCACCACGAGGGGTCGGCACCACCATGACCACTTCAGTGACGCCCGCCACTTTGGCCGGAATCGCGTTCATTAACACGGACGACGGATAAGAGGCTTTACCGCCCGGCACGTAAAGGCCGGCACGGTCCAACGGCGTGACCTTCTGGCCCAGTACGGTGCCATCGGCTTCGGTGTAGCTCCAGGAGTCCTGCTTCTGCTTTTCGTGGTAGCTGCGTACCCGCGCCGCTGCGACTTCCAGGGCTTCGCGCTGGGGCGCGGTGATACGCGTCAGGGCCAGCTCAAGGCGCTCGCGGGGCAGGATCAGGTCCGCCATCGACTTGACGTCCAGGCCGTCGAACTGACGGGTGAAGTCCACCAGCGCCGCATCACCGCGCTCGCGCACGGCCTTGATAATGTCGAGCACCCGCTGGTTGACCGAATCGTCGGACACGCTTTCCCAGCTCAGCAGATGATCCAGATGATGGGCGAAATCCGGGTCGGCAGCGTTGAGTCGGGCAATTGCAGTGGACGTGGTCATAGCGAGGGCCTCAATAGAATTGGCAAAAACTCAGGCGCCCTAAACTAGCAGTCGTTTCCGCTTGGGCACCTGAGAATTCTGGCTATGAGGCGGATAGACGGGCGCAGCCTTTGGGCTACGCGGGTGAGTCAACCGCGGTGTCGAGACTCCACTGCCTTGCGCAGGGTGTCGATCAACGCCTGGATACGGGCGTGTTGCATCTTCATAGAAGCTTTGTTGACGATCAGGCGAGAGCTGATGTCGGCGATGAAATCCTGTGGCTCCAAACCGTTGGCGCGCAGGGTGTTGCCGGTGTCGACCACGTCGATGATCTTGTCGGCCAGGCCGATCAGCGGTGCCAGCTCCATCGAGCCGTAGAGCTTGATGATATCGACCTGGCGGCCCTGTTCGGCGTAGTAGCGCTTGGCGACGTTGACGAACTTGGTCGCCACCCGCAGGCGGCCCTTGGGCTCGACATCACCGACACGGCCAGCGGTCATCAACTTGCACAGGGCGATACGCAGGTCCAGTGGCTCATACAAGCCCTGGCCACCGTATTCCATCAGCACATCCTTACCCGCGACACCGAGGTCGGCGGCACCATGTTCAACGTAGGTCGGCACGTCGGTAGCCCGCACGATCAGCAGGCGAACGTCGTCCTGGGTCGTGGGGATGATCAGCTTGCGGCTCTTGTCCGGATTCTCGGTCGGCACGATGCCCGCTTCAGCCAGAAGCGGCAACGTGTCGTCAAGGATGCGGCCCTTGGACAGTGCGATGGTCAACATGGGAACGTCAGTCCTTCATCAGGCTATTGCTGTCCGGTCACAAACAGTGCCAGACACAGATCGAGGCCATGACAGCCTCGATTTGAAACAAACCAGTTAACAACAAACTGTGGCGAGGGAGCTTGCTCCCTCGCCACAAACAGGGAACTAGCCCGGTACGCGGCGGATCTTCGCGCCGAGCATCTGCAGTTTTTCTTCGATGCACTCGTAGCCACGGTCTATGTGGTAGATGCGATCGATCAGGGTGTCGCCTTCGGCGCACAGTGCCGAGATCACCAGGCTGGCGGAAGCACGCAGGTCGGTAGCCATTACTGGCGCGCCCTTGAGCTTGTCGATGCCGGTGACGATGGCGGTATTGCCTTCGACCTGGATCTTGGCGCCCATGCGGTGCAGTTCGTACACGTGCATGAAGCGGTTTTCAAAGATGGTCTCGATCACGGCACCCGTGCCTTCGGCAATCGCGTTCAGGGAGATGAACTGCGCTTGCATGTCGGTCGGGAACGCCGGGTATGGAGCGGTACGCACGTTGACGGCTTTTGGCCGCTTGCCGTGCATGTTCAGCTCGATCCAGTCTTCGCCGGTGGTGATCTCTGCCCCGGCTTCCTTGAGTTTTTCCAGGACGGCTTCAAGGATGGTCGGATCGGTGTCCTTGACCTTCACGCGACCACCGGTCACGGCAGCGGCAACCAGGTAGGTACCGGTCTCGATGCGGTCAGGCATGACTTTGTAGGTGGCGGTGTGCAGACGCTCTACACCATCAATGGTGATGGTGTCGGTGCCAGCACCGGAAACTTTGGCGCCCATGGCGTTGAGGAAGTTGGCCAGGTCGACCACTTCCGGCTCACGTGCGGCGTTTTGCAGCACGCTGCGGCCTTTGGCCAGGGCAGCGGCCATCATGATGTTTTCGGTACCTGTCACACTGACGGTATCAAAGAAGAAGTTCGCGCCACGCAGGCCGCCTTCCGGCGCCTTGGCCTTGATGTAGCCGCCTTCGACGTCGATGACTGCGCCCATGGCCTCAAGGCCACGGATGTGCAGGTCGACCGGACGCGAACCAATGGCGCAACCGCCAGGCAAGGCCACTTCGGCTTCGCCGAAACGAGCAACCATCGGGCCCAGCACCAGGATCGACGCACGCATGGTTTTCACCAGTTCGTACGGTGCGATCAGGGTCTTGATGGTGCGCGGGTCGATTTCGACGGCCAGCTTCTCGTCGATCACCGGCTCAATGCCCATGCGGCCGAACAGCTCGATCATGGTGGTAATGTCGTGCAGGTGCGGCAGGTTGGCTACAGTCACCGGGCCATCGCACAGCAGGGTCGCTGCCAGGATCGGCAAGGCGGAGTTTTTCGCACCGGAAATGCGGATCTCGCCATCAAGGCGGGCACCGCCGGTAATAATCAATTTATCCATAAGAATCTCGACGCCTTGGGGGCTCAGGTGCGCTCGGCCCAGGCCGCGCGGCTGAAAAATTTCATAGTGACCGCATGGATGCTGCCATCGGTGATCCATGGGTTCAAATGGGCATAGATCTGCTGCTGACGCTTGACCGGGCTCAATGCCGCCAGTTCATCGCTAATCACGTTCAGCTGGAAATTGCAGCCTTCGCCTTCAACTTCAACAGTCGTTTCCGGCAGCTTTCCTTCAAGGAAGCTCTTAACTTCTAGGGCCTGCATGCTCAACCTCTATCGGCGCCCAGTGCGCACGGGTCGCACATCATACAAAAAAGCCCCGCGCCTGCGAACCCCGCATAGCAGGACTCTGACGGGGGGGCTTTTCTGATAAATGTGTATTAAGGGTGTGCCAACAGCTCGGTCAGGCCGGAAACCTCGGCAATCTCGCGCATGTCTTCAGGCAAGGCACGGATACTGAGCGGCTTTTTTGCTGCTGCGGCATCGCGCATGAAGCACAGCAGCAACGACAGACCGACGCTGCTGGACTTGGTCACCGCCGAACAGTCAACCACCAGCGCAGGCGCATTGCTGGCCTTGATCAGTGCCTGGCCCTGCTTGCGCAGGTCAGGCCCGGTACGGTAATCGAGCACGCCGCTGAGCAACAGCTCGCCGGCGTCGCCGATACGAACAGCCGCCTCGGTCATTGCGCAGGCTTCCCGGCAGCTTTGTCGGTTTCTTCCTTGGCCTTGGCCACTTCACCGGCCCAACCATTGATGGTCTTGTCCAGGTTATTGCCATTGCGCTGCATCGCATCGGCGAACTGGTCACGGAACAGCTTGCCGATGTTGATGCCGTTGATGACCACGTTGCGCAGCTTCCATTCACCGTTGATTTTCGTCAGGGTGTAGGACACCGGATAGATCGCGCCATTGCTGCCCGAGACTTTCATTCCGACCTCGGCACGGTCGCCCGACTCCTCCCTGGCAGGGTCAACGACGATGCCCTGGTTGTTGTATTCCAGCAGAGCGTTGCCGTAAAACTGGAACAGACCACGCTTGAAGTTTTCCTGGAACGTCTGCATCTGCGCCGGGGTTGCCTTGCGCGAATACTTGACCGTCATGATGCTTTTGGAAATACCTTCGGCATCGACCACCGGGCCAACAATCGTGTTGAGTGCTTCGTAGAACCTGGAAGGGTCTTGCTTGTACTGCTCTTTGTTGGCCTTCAGGTCGGCCAGCATCCTGCTGGTCGTGTCCTGCACCAAATCGTGCGCAGAACCTGCCGCATTGGCCATCAGCGGCAACGCTGCAAGCAGTACCAGCAGGCCACGTCGCAAGGTAGAGATCATGAACAGATTCCTCATTTAGCGTCTTTATTGACCGTATTGAGCAGGAATTTACCGATCAGGTCTTCAAGTACCAACGACGACTGTGTGTCGTGGATTGTAGAGCCATCCTTGAGCAAGGCTGTTTCCCCGCCCACGCTGACACCGATGTATTTCTCGCCCAGTAGCCCCGCAGTGAGGATAGATGCCGTGGAGTCGGTCGGCAGGTTATCTACCTTCTTGTCCACCTGCATGGTCACTCGCCCGGTGAAGCTGTCGCGGTCCAGATCGATTGCCGTGACCTTGCCGATGGTAACGCCGGCCATGGTCACTTTGGCTCTGACCGTCAAACCGGCGATATTGTCGAAATACGCGTAAAGTTTATAGGTATCGGCGGTGGGGCTGGCCGACAGGCCGCTGACTCGCAGGGCCAACAACAGTAAAGCCAGGATGCCAGCCAGCAAGAAAAGGCCGACACCGATCTCCACAGTGCGGTTTTGCATCAGAAATCTCCAAACATCAAGGCGGTCAAAATGAAGTCAAGGCCCAGTACCGCCAGCGAGGCGTACACAACGGTCTTGGTAGTGGCACGACTGATCCCTTCTGAGGTGGGCTCGCAGTCATAGCCTTGGAATACGGCAATCCACGTCACTACAAAGGCAAAGACAATGCTCTTTATGATGCCGTTGAGCACGTCACCGGTGAAGGTCACGCTGTTTTGCATGTTGGCCCAGTAGGAGCCGTCATAGACGCCCAACCAGTCAACCGCCACCCACGAACCGCCCCAGATACCCACCACGCTGAAAATCATCGCCAGCAATGGCAGGGAAATAAAGCCGGCCCACAGGCGCGGGGCAACAATGTACTTGAGCGGGTCCACACCGATCATTTCCAGGCTGGACAGTTGCTCGGTGGACTTCATGTTGCCGATTTCGGCGGTCAGCGCCGAACCTGCGCGCCCCGCGAACAGCAAGGCAGTGACCACCGGGCCGAGCTCACGCAGCAGGGTCAAGGCCACCATCTGGCCTACCGCCTGCTCCGAGCCGTAGCTGGACAGGATGTTGAAGCCCTGCAGCGCCAGCACCATGCCGATGAACACCCCGGAGACCACAATGATCACCAGGGACATCACACCCACTGCGTGCAACTGCTTGAGCAGCAGGCCGAAGCCGCCGCCGATGCCGCCGCGGCCCAGCAAGGCGTGGAACAGGAAAATGGTCGAACGCCCCAGGACTTCGATGATGTCGATGCCCGAGCGACCGAAAAGGCGAACCTTTTCGATAAGAGATGTCTTGCGCATCAGCGCTTCCCCAGAAGATCTGAGCGGTAGTCCGCTGCCGGAAAGTGAAAAGGCACCGGGCCATCGGGATCGCCGGTCATGAATTGGCGGATACGCGGGTTATCGGCGTTCATCAGCTCTTCAGGCGTACCCTGCCCCAGCACCTGGCCATCACCCACTACGTACAGGTAGTCGGCGATGCTCGCGGTTTCGGCCAGATCGTGAGACACCACGATGCTGGTGATTCCCAATGCATCATTGAGCAGGCGGATCAGGCGCACCAGCACACCCATGGCGATCGGGTCCTGACCCACGAATGGCTCGTCGTACATAAGGATCTGCGGGTCGAGGGCAATGGCCCGCGCCAGGGCGACACGGCGCTTCATACCGCCGGACAGTTCGTCCGGCATCAAGTCGATGGCACCGCGAAGGCCAACGGCCTGCAGCTTCAGCAACACAATGTCACGAATCATTTCATCGGACAGCTGGGTATGCACCCGCAGCGGGAACGCTACGTTTTCGAAAACATCGAGGTCGGTAAACAGCGCGCCGCTCTGGAACAGCACGCCCATATGCTTGCGCGCATCGAACAGATCGCTGCGCGACAGCGTCGGCAGGTTCTGGCCGTTGACCCACACTTCGCCGGCACTGGGGCGCAATTGCATGCCCATCAGGCGCAACAGGGTGGTCTTGCCGCAACCGGAAGGCCCCATGATGCCCGTGACCTTGCCGCGAGGAATGCGAATATCGACGTTATTGAAGATGCTGCGCGAACCGCGCTTGAAGGTAAGGCCCTTCAGCTCGACCGCGTAGGCGTTATCGGCACTCATCTAATCTCCTTGGGATGCAGCCTTTCACTCAGACACCATGTGTGCGACTTTGGTTTGCAACGGATGCGCAATAATTAGGCACATGGGTTGGGCGGACCGAACTGGCGGCGAACTATATCACCGCTGGTGCGGCGCCCCCAAGGCCGGAACAGCGCTCGTTCAGATTTAGGACAGGGAATAACCGTTACCGAAGGTGATTGGCTGGAACTTCGCGCACAAAGCCTGACGAACTTACGTGAGGGAATTGATCATTACCGCTATAATCGCCGCCTTTTCGTCAGGCTATACGATTTCAGACATGAGCCAATCCAGCGAACTTGTTCAATCCGCACAACGCACTATCCGCCTAGAGCTTGAAGCCGTAGAAGGCTTGCTGGCCCATATCAACGCGGATTTCGTGCGCGCCTGCGAGATGATCCTGGCCAGCAAGGGCCGCGTTGTCGTGGTCGGCATGGGTAAATCCGGCCACATCGGCAACAAGATCGCCGCCACCCTGGCAAGCACCGGGACCACCGCTTTTTTCGTGCATCCGGCCGAAGCCAGCCACGGCGACATGGGCATGATCACCAAGGATGACGTGATTCTGGCGCTGTCCAATTCCGGCACCACCAACGAAATCGTGACCCTGTTGCCGTTGATCAAGCGCCTGGGCATCCAGATGATCAGCCTCACGGGCAACCCGGAATCGACCCTGGCCAAGGCCGCCGACGTCAACCTCAACGTGCACGTGGCCCATGAGGCCTGCCCGTTGAACCTGGCACCGACTTCCTCCACCACCGCCGCACTGGTCATGGGCGATGCCCTGGCGGTGGCGCTGCTGGAGGCCCGTGGGTTTACTGCAGAAGACTTCGCATTTTCCCATCCAGGCGGTGCCCTCGGCCGTCGCTTGCTGCTGAAAGTGGAAAATGTCATGCATTCGGGCGCCGAACTGCCAAGCGTTCCACGCGGTACCCTGCTCAGGGATGCGCTGATGGAAATGACCCGCAAGGGCCTGGGCATGACGGCAATCCTGGAGACCGACGGACGCTTGGCCGGGATATTCACCGACGGTGATCTGCGCCGTACCCTGGACCGCACCATTGATATTCACACCGCCACCATCGACGCGGTGATGACACCCCACGGCAAGACCGCCCGCGCTGAAATGCTCGCGGCTGAAGCGCTGAAAATCATGGAAGACCACCGGATCGGCGCGCTGATCGTCGTCGATAACGATGATCGACCGATCGGAGCCCTTAACCTTGGCGACTTGCTGCGCGCAGGAGTGATGTAAATGACCAGCGATCTGTTGCAACGCGGTAAAAACATCAAGCTGGCGATTTTCGACGTAGACGGCGTGCTGACCGACGGCCGCCTGTACTTTCTCGAAGACGGCAGCGAATTCAAGACATTCAATACGCTCGATGGCCAGGGCATCAAGATGTTGATGGCGGCGGGTGTGCAAACGGCGATTATCAGTGGTCGAAAGACGCCGGTTGTGGAACGCCGCGCACAAAACCTCGGAATTGCTCACCTGTATCAGGGCCGCGAGGATAAACTGGTGGTGCTGGACGAGCTTCTTGGCCAACTCAACCTAAGCTATGAACAAGTCGCCTATCTGGGTGACGACCTGCCCGACCTGCCGGTGATTCGCCGGGTGGGCCTGGGCATGGCGGTCGCGAATGCCGCGGCGTTTGTGCGCGAACACGCCCATGGCATCACCACCGCCCGTGGCGGCGAAGGTGCTGCCCGCGAGTTCTGCGAGTTGATCCTGCGTGCCCAGGGCAGCCTTGAAGCGGCCCACGCCGCCTACCTATAGAGCGTTATATGCTGAGCAAAAAGATTCGCAACTTCCTGCTATTCGGGGTCATTGCCGCGCTGTTCCTGGCGGTGGGCTACTGGAATATCAGCCCGGAGCGCTTTCTCGACAAGCCTGTTGCGCAGGTTGACGAAGGTGTTATCGACTATTACGCCACCAACGCCTACAGCATTCAGTTCCTGCCAGACGGCAAGGTGCAGTATGAAATGACATCGGACAAGGTCGAGCACTTGAAGGTAGCCGATGTCAGCCTGCTGACCAACCCGGACCTGAATCTGTATCGCGGTACCGAATTTCCCTGGCACGTGACCAGCAAGCGTGGCGAGGTGAACTCGGACGGCACCGAAGTTGAACTGATCGACTCGGTACGCGTCGCACGTACAGACGCGCAGAACCGCGACACCATCATTACCAGCAGTCGCATGACGGTATTCCCACAGAAGCAATATGCGCAGACCGAGCAAGACGTTAGAATCGACGGCGCTGGCGGTGTATCGACTGGCAAGGGAATGAAAGCGTATTTGAAAGAAAGCAGGATACACCTGCTATCGAACGTAAGAGGACAGTATGAGGCTCGTTAAAACCCTCCCTATTTTGCTCGGTCTGGGCGCAGCACTGGGAAGCGTGAGCGCCTGGGCTCTGCCGAACGATAGCCAGCAACCGATCCACATCTCGGCTGACGATGCGCAGCTCGATGACAAGCAAGGTGTCGCGACCTACAAGGGCGACGTAATCATCACTCAAGGTTCGATGAAGATTACCGGCAATACCGTCACCCTGACCCGCACCCCGGCCGGCGATATCGACGTCGTGACCTCGGTGGGCAACCTTGCCTATTTCGAACAGAAGCAAAACGCCGCCGATCCAGGCCCGATCAAAGGCTACGGCGTAACCATCCAGTACCACGCGCCGCAGAACCGCATCGTACTGACTGACCGCGCCAAAGTGATCAGCAGCGACGGCAACTCGACCGAAGGCGAGAAAATCGTCTACGACACCGTCAAGCAGGTCGCCACTGCTGGCCGCGCCAATGGCACCAAGGTCACCGCGCCACGTCCGCGCATTGACATGGTTATCCAGCCGAAGAAGAAGGCCCAGTAATGGCAACCCTGAAAGCCCAGCATCTGGCCAAGGCCTATAAAAGCCGCCAGGTGGTACGTGATGTCAGCCTGTCGATCGACAGCGGCCAGATCGTCGGCTTGCTCGGCCCTAACGGTGCTGGCAAGACCACCTGTTTCTATATGATCGTCGGGCTGGTCCAGGCGGATCAGGGTCGCGTATTGATCGACGACCTGGACGTCAGCCACCAGCCCATGCACGGTCGTGCACGCGCCGGTATCGGTTATCTGCCCCAGGAAGCGTCGATCTTCCGCAAACTGTCGGTAGCCGACAACATCATGGCGATCCTCGAGACCCGCAAGGAACTCGACCGCGACGGCCGCCGCAAAGAGCTGGAAAGCCTGTTGCAGGAGTTCCACATCAACCATATTCGCGACAACCTCGGCATGAGCCTGTCCGGTGGTGAGCGCCGCCGCGTGGAAATCGCCCGCGCCCTGGCCACCGCACCGAAGTTCATCCTGCTGGATGAGCCGTTTGCCGGCGTTGACCCGATTTCGGTCGGCGATATCAAGCAGATCATTCACCACCTCAAGGCCAAGGGTATTGGCGTGCTGATCACCGACCACAACGTCCGTGAGACGCTGGATATCTGTGAAACCGCCTATATCGTCAACGATGGTCAGTTGATTGCTGAAGGCGACGCCGAGACCATCCTGGCCAATGAACTGGTCAAGGAAGTTTATCTGGGTCACGAGTTCCGCCTGTAGACGGAGTGGTATCGCGCCTTTCGCCGGAGCGCGCAGGAGTCAATAGAAACCTTGGTTTTTTTATTGTTACCGCGCTCTAGGCAAAGGCCCTGATATCAGGCATATAATTTGCTTATGTTGGCGCTCACGCGCCCTGTCGTGGATGGCGCATTGCGCCGGCGAATAAGGTGTTAAGCCCCTGCCATGAAACCATCGCTAGTCCTGAGAATGGGCCAGCAGCTGACGATGACACCGCAGCTGCAACAGGCCATCCGCCTGCTCCAATTGTCGACCCTGGACCTGCAGCAGGAAATCCAGGAGGCCCTGGAGTCCAATCCGATGCTCGAACGCCAGGAAGAAGGCGACGACTTCGACAATGCCGACCCACTGGCCGACAACATCGAGCAAAAACCCAATCCCGACGTGCAGGAACCCTCCTACCAGGAAACCGCCCCTACGGTGGACAACCTGGAAGAAGGCGAATGGAACGAACGCATTCCCAACGAGCTTCCCGTGGATACCGCATGGGAAGACGTTTACCAGACCAGCGCCAGCAGCCTGCCGAGCAATGATGATGACGAGTGGGACTTCACCACCCGCACCTCGGCTGGCGAGAGCCTGCAGAGCCACTTGCTGTGGCAACTCAACCTGGCGCCGATGTCGGACACTGATCGCCTGATCGCGGTTACGCTCATCGATTGCATCAATAACCAGGGTTACCTGGACGAAACCCTCGACGAGATCCTCGAAGCCTTCGACCCGGAACTGGACATCGAGCTGGACGAAATCGAAGCCGTCCTGCACCGCATCCAGCAATTCGAGCCCGCCGGCATCGGCGCCCGCACGCTCAGCGAGTGCCTGTTGCTGCAACTGCGCCAGTTGCCTGCCAAGACGCCATGGCTCGCCGAGGCCCAGCGCCTGGTCAGCGACTACATCGATCTGCTGGGTAGCCGCGACTATAGCCAGTTGATGCGCCGCATGAAGCTCAAGGAAGACGACTTGCGCCAGGTCATCGAGTTGGTGCAAAGCCTCAACCCGCGCCCCGGTTCGCAGATTGAATCCAGCGAAGCCGAATACGTGGTTCCCGACGTGATCGTGCGCAAGGACAACGAGCGCTGGCTGGTGGAGTTGAACCAGGAATCGGTGCCACGGCTGCGGGTCAACCCGCAATACGCAGGTTTTGTGCGCCGCGCCGATACCAGCGCCGACAATACCTTCATGCGCAACCAGTTGCAGGAAGCGCGATGGTTCATCAAGAGCCTGCAAAGCCGCAACGAAACCCTGATGAAAGTCGCCACCCAGATCGTCGAGCACCAGCGCGGGTTCCTGGAATACGGGGACGAAGCCATGAAGCCTCTGGTGCTGCACGATATCGCCGAAGCGGTAGGCATGCATGAATCGACAATTTCCCGGGTAACCACGCAAAAATTCATGCATACCCCGCGCGGTATTTATGAGCTGAAATACTTTTTCTCCAGCCACGTCAGCACCTCCGAAGGCGGCGAATGCTCGTCCACGGCGATCCGCGCGATCATCAAAAAACTGGTTGCCGCGGAAAATCAGAAAAAGCCGTTGAGTGACAGCAAGATCGCTGGTTTACTGGAGGCACAAGGTATTCAGGTCGCCCGTCGAACCGTCGCCAAGTACCGTGAGTCCCTTGGGATCGCGCCTTCCAGCGAGCGTAAGCGGTTGATGTGACGGGCGGGCCACAGCGTTCCAGTGGTGGGTATTCCTGCCCACCGCTTTATGCACTGGCAACGAAGGAGAAGCTGTATGCAAGTCAACATCAGTGGACACCAGCTGGAAGTCACCAAGCCCCTGCGTGAATACACCGAGAGCAAGCTGAACAAGCTTGCGGGGCATTTTGACAAGATCACCAACGTGCAGGTCATCATGGAGGTCGATAAGCTCAAGCAGAAAATCGAGGCCACCCTGCACGTACCGAATGCCAAGCTCGTCGCCAATGCGGAACACGAAGACATGTACGCGGCGATTGACTCGCTCTACGACAAGCTCGACCGCCAACTCATAAAGCATAAGGAAAAGAATCTGCACCTGATGCAAGGTACAGGTCGTTAACCCTCCCCCATGATCCAACTTCAAACCATCCTGACCCCCGGCCGCTCCCTTGTGAACGTGCCGGGCGGCAGTAAAAAGCGCGCCCTGGAACAAATTGCCAACCTGATCAGCAGCCAAGTGCCTGAGCTGGAGATGCAAGATGTTTTCGAGGCTCTGATTGCCCGTGAAAAACTCGGCTCCACCGGTTTTGGCAACGGCATCGCTATTCCTCACTGCCGTCTCGAAGGCTGCCAGACCCCGGTCAGCGCCTTGCTACACCTGGAAAAACCCATCGACTTCGACGCCATCGACGGTGCTCCGGTTGACCTGCTGTTCGTGCTGCTGGTCCCGCAAGCCGCCACCGATGCGCACCTGGAACTGCTCCGGCAGATAGCCAGTATGCTCGACCGTAAGGAAGTACGTGACAAGTTGCGCAGTGCCAGCAGCAACGAGGCGCTGTATCAGGTCGTCCTGGATGAACAAAACGGGCAGTAATCATGCGTTTGATCATCGTCAGCGGCCGCTCCGGCTCAGGTAAAAGCACCGCCCTCAATGTGCTTGAGGACAACGGCTTCTATTGCATCGACAACCTGCCGGCCGGCCTGCTGCCGGAGTTGGCGGAGCGCGCCCTTATCCACACCGAGCTGGCGCAGCCGCTGGTCGCTGTGTCGATCGACGCCCGCAACCTGCCCAGCCACCTCTCGCGGTTCCCGGAACTGCTCGAAGAAGTGCGCGCCAAGCACATTCATTGCGATGTGCTGTACCTGGATGCCGATGAAGAAACCCTGCTCAAGCGTTTCTCCGAAACCCGTCGACGCCACCCGCTCAGCAGCGCCAACCGCTCCCTGGCCGAAGCCATTGAAGACGAGACCAAACTGCTGGGGCCGATCATTGATCTGGCCGACCTGAAGATCAACACCACCAGCCTGAACCTGTACCAGTTGCGTGACGCGATCAAGTTGCGCCTGCTGAATCAGCCCGAGCCGGGCACAGCGTTCCTGGTCGAGTCGTTTGGCTTCAAGCGTGGCATGCCGGTCGATGCCGACCTGGTGTTCGATGTGCGCTGCCTGCCCAACCCTTACTGGAAGCCGGAATTGCGCGATCAGTCGGGGCTGGATCAGCCCGTCGCCGACTACCTCGCCGCGCAGCCGGATGTGGAAGAGATGTTCCAGGACATCTCCAGCTACCTGCTTAAATGGTTGCCGCGTTTTGCCGCGAGCAATCGGGCGTATGTCACCATTGCCATTGGCTGCACGGGTGGCCATCACCGCTCGGTTTACCTGACTGAGCGGCTGGGCCAGGTGCTGCAACAAACCCTCAAGAATGTCCAGGTTCGCCACCGCGACCTAAGCTGAAAGGAACACCTGCGCGATGCCCGCTCTGGAAATTGAAATCATCAACAAGCTGGGCCTGCACGCCCGGGCGTCGGCAAAGTTCGTCGGCGTGGCCGGAAAGTTTCCCTGCCAGATCCGCGCCGGGCGCACACCGGAGTCCATGGTCGATGGCAAGAGCATCATGGCGATGATGATGCTGGCAGCCGGCAAGGGCACCACGATTCATCTGCACACTGCAGGCGAGCAAGAGCAGGAAGCGATGGCGGCGTTGGTTGAGCTGATCAACAACAAATTCGATGAAGGCGAATAACCGCCGATACGAGAGCTGGCTTCAGCCCAACGCCGTATCCATCACCATCATCAGGCAAAACCCGATACACAACCCCAGGCTGGCGAGCTTTTCGTGACCGTTGCGACGCGATTCGGGGATGACTTCATGGGTCACTACCAACAACATCGCACCGGCGGCCAGCGCCAGCCCCAACGGCAGCAACACCTCAGCCAGGCTCACCAGCCAGGCGCAGAGCACCGCAAATACCGGTTCAACCAATCCTGATGCGGCGCCGATCAGGAACGCCTTGATCCGCGACATCCCCGCCCCAGCCAATACCAGCGCGATCACCAAGCCCTCGGGTACATCCTGCAAGGCAATGCCCATGGCGAGACTGTCAGCATCCGCCATCCCTCCTCCCGCGGAGACGCCCACTGCCATGCCTTCGGGAATGTTGTGCGCAATGATGGCGAATACAAACAGCCAGATGCGCGGCGGGATCACCGGCTTATCCGGCGTCCCCACCAGCATCTCCGGGCTGGCGCCGGAGACCTTGCGATCCACCAGATACAACCCGAATGCGCCCAGCATGATGCCGAAGCTGATCAGCCCACCCGCACCCCACGGCGAAAGGCCCAGGCCTTCAGCCGCGGCGATACCCGGCACGACCAGGGAAAAAGCGGTCGCTGCGAGCATCACACCTGCACCGAAGCCCAGCAAGGTGTCGCTCAACGCTACCGGCATCCGCCGTATCACCAGGACCGGCACCGCGCCCAGCGCCGTGCCGAGCGCGCAAATCGCGCCGCCCTGCAACGCGCGCAGGATACGCGGCTCAAGGTCCAACCAGGCCAGCCCATGGGCCACCAGCAACGCAGTCCCTGCCAATAACAGCAGTGAACCGAACGCATAACGGAACATTCGCACGCTGCTGATCGCCAGTGTTTCAGTGCCCATAGTCGCCCTTAGATCTTGTTTTAGAGTGAATGTCAGGCCAAGGCGGCCTGGTAGCGGGCAGCAACTTCCGGCCAGTTAATTACGCTGTAGAACGCATTGATGTATTCAGGGCGACGGTTCTGGTAACGCAAATAGTAGGCATGTTCCCAGACGTCCAGACCGAGGATTGGCGTGTTGCCGCTCATCAGCGGGCTGTCCTGGTTGCCGCTGCTTTCCACGACCAGCGTGTTTTGCGGGGTGACGCTCAACCAGGCCCAGCCACTGCCGAAGCGGGTCAGCGCAGCCTTGGTGAATGCCTCCTTGAAACTGTCAAAACCGCCCAATTGCTCATCGATAGCCTTGCCCAGCGTGCCTTCAGGTTTACCGCCCCCTGTAGGTGACATGACCGCCCAGAACAACGAATGGTTTGCATGGCCGCCTCCTTGATTGACCACGGCAACGCGTAATTTCTCCGGTAATTTCTGCACGCTGGACACCAGCTTCTCCACCGGCCAACCGGCGAATTCCGTGCCCTCCACGGCAGCATTCAGATTATTGATGTAAGTCTGGTGATGCTTGGTGTAGTGAATCTCCATGGTTTGCGCGTCGATATGCGGCTCAAGGGCGTCATAGGCGTAAGGCAGGGCCGGCAGGGTGTAAGTCATATCAATGTGCTCCATAGTGAGACGAGGTCGACTGCGGCGCAGCATCGCCCAGCAACCGGTGGGTGCGGGGGTACTCGCCGTGATCGCTGATGAAATTCAACAGCTCGACGTAGGTCTTGCTGCTCTGGCGCAACGCCGCCTCGCGCAACTGCGGGTTAAGGCGCGGGTCCTGCATGGTCTGCAACAATCGCTGGTGAATGGCGCAGAGGTATTCCGCGCTTTCCTCAGGTTGATTCAGGCGCAAGTGCAGGTCCGCCAGGTTGTGATGAGAAATGACGCAGGCCGCCACTGCTTCGTCGGCATCCGCCCAGCGTTCGAACAACACTTGGGCCAGGGCCAGGGCTTGCAGATAGGCCTCGCGGGCATCCACCAGCTCGCCCGCCATAAAGCAGCGATTGGCCCGTTCGATCGTACGTTTCCAGTGCTCCATGGTGAGCCTCCAAAGCAGGGTGGTTAATTACACGCCGCCAGCCGTGAGCTTTTCCGGGTCCAGCAGGACTTCCAGTTGGCTGCGCGGCAGGTCGGTGTGCTCAAGGGCGACATCGATGACCGGGCGGCCTTGCTGGTAAGCCTTCTTGGCAATTTCAGCGGCCTTCTGGTAACCAATGATCGGGTTAAGGGCGGTGACCAGGATCGGGTTGCGCGACAGTGCTTCTTTGAGCTTGGCTTCGTTGACCTTGAAGCTGGCAATGGCCTTGTCCGCCAGCAAACGACTGGAGTTGGCCAGCAACTCAAGGCTGCTGAGCAGGTTCTGGGCGATGATCGGCAACATCACGTTCAGCTCGAAGTTGCCCGATTGACCCGCAACTGTGATGACGGTGTCATTGCCGATGACCTGCGCGGCGACCATCGCCGTGGCTTCCGGGATCACAGGGTTGACTTTGCCGGGCATGATCGACGAGCCCGGCTGCAAGCCCTCCAGCTCGATTTCACCGAGGCCGGCCAAGGGGCCGGAGTTCATCCAGCGCAGGTCGTTGGCAATCTTCATCAGCGATACAGCCGTGGCCTTCAACTGGCCGGAAACTGCGACGGCAGTGTCCTGGGAGCCAATCAATGCAAAAAGGTCCTTGCCGGGCGTGAACTTCACCCCGGTCAAATGGCTCAGTTGCTGACTGAAACGCCCGGCAAATTCAGGATGCGCGTTGATCCCGGTGCCCACCGCTGTGCCGCCCTGGGCCAGTGCCTGCAAGGCCGGAAGCAGGTCCTGCAAGTGCCCGATATTGGCCTTGAGCTGCTGCGCCCAGCCATGGAGCACCTGGCTCATGCGCACCGGCATGGCGTCCATCAAGTGGGTACGGCCGGTCTTGATGAACGGATGCACCTCTTCAGCCTTCTGCTCGATCACCTGCACCAGGTGCAGCAGGGCTGGCAGCGTTTGCTCATGCAGTACCAAGGCGGCGCTGACGTGAATGGTGGTGGGGATAATGTCGTTGCTGCTTTGGCCGCAGTTGACGTGATCGTTAGGGTTGACCACCTCGCCAAGCAAACGACTGGCAAGGGTCGCAATCACTTCATTGGCGTTCATGTTGGAGCTGGTGCCGGAACCGGTCTGGAAGATATCCACCGGGAAGTGCTGCATGTAGTCACCTTCGAGCAAGCCTTGGGCGGCATCGACAATGGCCTTGCCCTGCCCTTCGCTGATCTGCTTGAGGTCGACGTTGACCTTGGCCGCGGCTGTCTTGGCCAGGATCAGGGCGCGGATGAATTGCGCGGGCATACGCTGATGACTGATCGGGAAGTTGTTCACCGCTCGCTGGGTTTGCGCGCCATACAACGCGTCTTGCGGCACATGCAGTTCGCCCATGCTGTCGCGTTCGATACGGGTATTACTCATCATTAGATCCTTGCACCAAGTCAGAAACGGAAATCGAAGGCAGTAATTCACAGGTCGCCAACTGCCAGGCAAAGGTCTGCCAGCGCTTGAGGCGGCAGGCACACTGGGAGAGTTTTTCCAGGTCGCGCAGCGGGCGCCACGCTTGGTCCAGGCACATCGAACGCCAATGCCAGGGCAGCGCGATATCGCTGGCGGTGTCGATCAGCAGGCGGAATGAAGTTTCGGCGATCGTCCACGGATGGGTCGCGGTGCAACAGGCCAGGTATCGACCTTCATTGAGGTAATGTTCGATCAGGCGAGGTTCATTGGGATCGAGGCCACAGCGAATCTGGCGGCTCATCCAGCGCCAGCTTTCCAGATACGGATCCTCATGCAGGACAGAACTCATGATCCACACTCATTCGGTAATGATATTTATTATTAAATGATATTGAGAATCAAAACAAGAGTACCCGATTAATACCTCTGTGACATGGGCAATAAAAAAGGCGCGCCATCCTTGGGATGGCGCGCCTTTCCTTGAGTACCGGAGAGGTTAGCTACCGGCGACCGTCATCCGCTCGATCAGCACAGACCCCGTGCGGATATTGCTGCGCAACTCCAGATCATTACCCACAGCGACAATTTGCTTGAACATATCGCGCATGTTGCCGGCGATCGTCACTTCCTGGACGGCGAATTGAATTTCGCCATTTTCCACCCAGAAACCTGCCGCGCCCCGGGAGTAATCACCGGTGACCATATTCAGGCCCTGGCCCATCAACTCAGTCACCAGCAAGCCACGCCCCATGCGTCGCAGCAATGCAGCCTGGTCTTCGTCACCATGGGTCACGAACAGGTTATGCACGCCACCGGAGTTGGCGGTACTCGGCAGGCCAAGCTTGCGACCGGCATAGGTACCCAACACATACGAGACCAGCTCACCATTTTCGACAAACGGCTTGGCATAGGTCGCCAGGCCATCACCGTCGAACGACGAACTGCCCATCGCACGCATCAAATGCGGGCGCTCATCGATGGTCAACCACTCAGGAAACAGCTTTTGGCCGATTGCGCCTTCAAGGAATGACGATTTTCGATAGAGGTTGCCACCGGAAATCGCCCCCAGGAAGCTACCGAACAAACCACCGGCCAGTTCCGCAGAAAACAGCACCGGCACTTCGCACGTCGGCACCGGGCGCGCGCCCAGGCGACTGGCGGCACGCTGTGCAGCCCGTTGGCCAATGCTGACGGGGTCTGCCAGCAAATCACCCTGGCGGTTCACGTCGTACCAATAGTCACACTGCATCTGGCCGTTGGCTTCGGCGATCATCACGCAACTGAGGCTGTGACGCGTGGACGCATAACCGCCGACAAAACCATGGCTGTTGCCGTACACACGGCAGCCCTGGTGAGTGCTCAGCGTGGTGCCATCAGCATTCTTGATCCGAGGGTCGGTATCGAAAGCCGCCGCTTCGCAGATCAGCGCTTGTTCAATGGCTTGCTCCGGGGTGATGTCCCAGGCGTGGAACAGATCGAAATCCTGCACATCCCTGGCCATCAGCGCCTTGTCGGCCAGCCCCGAGCTTTCATCCTCGGAGGTGTGCTTGGCAATCGCCAACGCAGCGGCAACGGTCTCGCGAATCGCTTCAGGGCCGCTGGCCGAGGTGCTGGCCGAGCCTTTGCGCTGGCCTGCGTACAAGGTGATGCCGAACCCCTGGTCGCGGTTGAACTCGACCGTTTCCACTTCCCGCTGGCGCACCGAAGTCCTCAGCCCCTGCTCCAGCGACACCGCCACTTCACAGGCGCTGGCCCCCTGGCGCTTGGCCTCGGCGAGGATCTGCTCGACTTGTTCCTGCAGTGCCGGTAACGCTTGCGGACCGACGCTTTGGGCTGCACTCATGGTTTTCTCCACTCAAATTCTGCTTTCGGTTAAGGCCATCGAGCGACCGGGCCGGACAAGCGGCCCCCGACTGGTTATCATGGCGGCGTTTCTTTGCGGACTGCCACCATGGTTGATTCTTACGACGACTCCCTCGATGGGGAGAAAAGCAAAACCCAGGTCAAACGCGAGCTGCATGCTCTGGTTGACCTCGGCGAGCGCCTTACAACGCTCAAAAAAGATTTGATTGCCAAACTGCCATTGACCGACGAAATGCGCCGGGCCCTGGCTGATGCGCCCAAGCACACCGCGAATATCGCGCGCAAACGGCACATCTCGTTCATCGGCAAACTGATGCGCGATCAGGACATTGACGCCATTCTGACCTTGCTTGATCAAACCGATGCCTCCACTCGCCAGTACAACGAACGCTTCCATAACCTGGAACGTTGGCGTGACCGCCTGATCGCGGGCGATGACACCGTGCTGGAGAAATTCGTGATGGACTACCCGGATGCGGACCGCCAGCAATTGCGCTCCCTGATCCGTCAGGCCCAGCACGAGCAGGCGCACAACAAAGCGCCGGCCACCAGCCGTAAAATCTTCAAGTACATCCGTGAGCTGGACGAGACTCAACGCGGCCTGCGCTGATCCTCTTCCACGGGTGGCGATCTTCGCCACCCGAAGCTCCGTCCTTACGACCCCGTGCCACCCACGGTGATCGCATCAATTTTCAGGGTTGGCTGCCCCACGCCTACCGGCACTGACTGCCCATCCTTCCCGCATGTGCCCACGCCGCTGTCCAGCGACAGGTCGTTACCGACCATCGACACCTTGCTCATGGCCTCCGGCCCGTTACCAATCAAGGTCGCCCCTTTGACCGGCGCGGTAATCTTGCCGTCTTCGATCAGGTACGCCTCGCTGGTGGAGAACACGAACTTGCCGCTGGTGATGTCGACCTGTCCACCGCCCAGATTGGCGCAATAGATGCCGCGTTTCACCGAGGCGATGATTTCCGCCGGATCGCTTTCGCCACCGAGCATGTAGGTATTGGTCATGCGTGGCATCGGCAAATGCGCGTAGGACTCACGACGGCCGTTACCGGTGCGCGCCACGCCCATCAGGCGAGCGTTGAGCTTGTCTTGCATATAGCCCTTGAGCACGCCGTTTTCGATCAGGGTGGTGCATTCGGTCGGTGTGCCTTCGTCATCGACGCTCAGCGAACCACGGCGCCCGGCCAGCGTGCCGTCGTCCACGATGGTGCAGAGCTTGGACGCAACCATCTCCCCCATTCGCCCGCTGTAGGCCGAACTGCCCTTGCGGTTAAAGTCCCCTTCCAGGCCATGACCGACCGCTTCGTGCAACAGCACGCCGGACCAACCCGAGCCCAGCACCACCGGCAAGGTACCCGCCGGTGCAGGGATGGCTTCGAGGTTGACCAGCGCCTGGCGCAGCGCTTCACGGGCATAACCCATGGCACGGTCATCGGTGAGGAAATAGCGGTAGTCGGTACGCCCGCCGCCGCCATGGCCACCGCGTTCGCGGCGACCGTTCTGCTCGACGATCACACTCACGTTGAAACGCACCAGCGGCCGTACATCCGCCGCCAGCCCGCCGTCGGTGGAGGCAACGAGGATGCGCTCCCACACACCGGCCATGCTTACGGTAACCTGCTGGATACGGGGATCCAAGGCACGAGTAGCGGCGTCGATACGTTTTAGCAGCTCGACTTTTTCCGCACGGCTGATCACTTCCAGGGGGTTATCCGGCGCATACAACTGAGCCACATCCTGGGTGCTGAACGCCTGCACCGTACCATTTTGTCCAGCGCGGGAGATCGAGCGCGCAGCACGTGCTGCCAGGCCCAGCGCCTCCAGGGTGATCGCATTGCTGTAGGCAAAACCCGTTTTTTCACCAGACTGGGCACGCACGCCCACTCCCTGGTCGAGGTTGAAACTGCCTTCCTTGACGATGCCGTCTTCCAGGGCCCAGGACTCGGAAATCTGCCCCTGGAAATACAGGTCAGCCGCGTCAATGCCTGGCCCGGCGAGATCGCCCAGCACGGTTTGCAAACTTTCGATGGTCACGCCACCGGGTGCCAGGAGGTGTTCACTGACTGAGGACAACAACTCGCTCATAGGTTTGGCCTTAAATTCATCGTTCTGAAGCAGGCCGCTGCGCGCCCTGCGAGAAAAAGCGCCGGTGGTTCGCCACCGGCATGCGCGTCCGTATCGACGCTTGTTCACCGCTATCGCGTTCGGCCAGTAGCACCGCTTCGCCTTGATCCTGTTGCGCCAGCACCCGCCCCCAAGGGTCGATGATTGCCGCGTGGCCAAAGGTTTCCCGTGGGCCTGGGTGCACACCGCCTTGAGCCGCTGCCAGCAGGTAGCACTGGGTTTCAATGGCCCGCGCCCGAATCAGCACATCCCAATGGGCGGCCCCAGTCACCGCCGTAAAGGCCGAGGGCGCGGTAATCAATTCAGCCCCCGCAGCGCGTAATTCGCTGTACAGCTCGGGAAAGCGCAAGTCATAGCACACCGTCAGCCCCACGCGGCCCACTGGCGTATCCGCCACCACTACATTGCTTCCAAAAGCATAGTCGTCGGATTCGCGATAGCGACCGCGAGCATCCGCTACGTCCACATCAAACAAGTGGAGCTTGTCATAGCGAGCGACGATTTCACCCTGATCATTGATCAGCAGCGAGCAAGCGTTGGCCTTGGCGTGGGGATGGTCCCTGGGCGGCAGCGGCAACGTGCCGGCCACTATCCATAAGGTGAGGTCGCGGGCAGCCTGTTTCAACCATGGCAGGATCGGGCCTTCACCGAATGCTTCGGCGCGGCCAATGTCGGCCACGTCACGGCGTCCCATGGCGGCGAAGTTCTCCGGCAAAACCGCGAGTTTCGCGCCGTTTGCCGCCGCCTGCTCCAGCAGGCGGCGTGCCTGGGCGAGGTTGGCCAGCACGTCGCTCTGGCTGACCATTTGGATTACTGCAAAGGACATGGGCCGACACTCCAGACAGGGCATGGGGCCATGCTACTCCACAGGCTCTCAGTTTGGCTTTTCAAATGGCTTGTCGAAGGTGATTTTCGGATCCTTCCAAGGGCCTTGCACCTTGTACTGCACACTGGCAAAGCGCGAAACCCGATCACCGATCAGCTTGTCGATCAGGAACAACGCACCACCAATGGCAGGCGCACCGACAATCAGCGCCGCGATGGGCAGGTTGTTGGTCACCGGCAACGTGACCAGCAGCTTGGCGTCGACGCGATCGGCGACCAGATCCAGGGTGCCGTTAAGCTCAAGATTGGTCGAGGGCCCGGTCATGGTGATGGGCTCACGGGTCACGAACACACCATTACTGGCAGCCAGCAAGCCCTTGACTCGGTCATAGCTCAAGCCTTTGCCAAACAGGTCGGAAAAGTCCAAACGCAAACGCCGGCCAATGGAGTTGAAGTTAAGCAGGCCAAACACCCGCAATGCCTGGGCGCCCCCTTCCACTTCAACGAACTGACCTTTACGGAATGCGGCATCCAGGCTGCCGGAAAAGCGCTTGGGCCCAACCCAGGCCGGCGAGCCCGGCCAACGGCCATCCACGTCCAGATGGAAATCCTCACTGGTCACCGTAGGCGCAAAACCCCAGCCCTTGAGCACATCGGCGATATTTCTGCCATCGAGGCGGCCCTTGTACCAACTGCTGCTGGCGCCCGGCGCGCCCTCCCAGCCACCGGCGCCCTTGAGCAGCATCCCCTTGAGGCCCAGGTCCAGGTTATTGAAGGCCAGGCCCTTGGCGGTCGGACGAATCCGCAGCGACCATGCCCCTATCAGATCGGGGCCCTGGAACAGCTGGTCAATGGCGATGTCCAGTGCCGGGATGCTTTTGGGGTCGATATCGGCCAGCGGGTCCGGTGCGTTTTCGTCGGCCTGGGCTGTCGGGTCCACTGCGGGCAATTTGACGTACTTGAGGTTGATCGCAATCGGCGCGCCCTTGGCATCGGGCAGGTTCACCGTGCCGTTGGCTTGCTGGCTGTCGAGCTGCAGGCCCCAGGCAGCCGGCTTGCGATCAAGCTGCAACTTGACCTGGTCAAACTGGGTACCAAATCCGGTCAGCTTGCCTACCCTGAAGTCGGCGCCACTTAGCAGTTGCTTGGCATTGCCACCTGGGTCGTTACCCGCGTAGCGGTCCACGAGCTTTTTCCAGGGATCGATATCCAGTTCCGACAGCACGCCACGAATGCGCAAGCCCTTGGCCCCGGGCAACAGCGCGTCACCGTCACCCAGGAACAATTCGCCACGGCCGTTATTGAAGTTGTCCGGCGGTGCCGCAAAGGTGAAATTCGCCAGCTCGCCGTAATCAAACCAGTAACGTCGCTCAGCGCCCTGCAACGTCATGCGAAAGGTGCTGTCACGTCCCTGGCTGGCCGGCATGCCGAACGGCGCCGGTAGATCCACCGCAACACCCTTGAGGTTGGAGTTGACCATCAACTGACTGTCCGCACCGTCCAGAATAACCTGCAACTGGTAAGGAATATCGCCGGATACCGGCAACGGCTGACTGACGTTCAGCCAATCCGTAAGACGTTTGACCGCCACCTGCCCCTTGGCAGTCACGCGAGTGCTGATATTGCCCGGCTTGCCCTCGGCGAAGATCTGCGCAGTGATAGGTTGCTCGAATGCCTGGGCCGAGATGTTCTGACCGCTCAGGCCCTTGGCGCTATCGAAGCGAAAATCACCCTTGAGCTGGGTGAGGTCCAAGGGCGGCTCAGCCAATTGCAGGCGTGCCTTGTCGGTCTTGAAGTCCACCACGATCTTGGGCTCGGTGCCCTTGGCCAGGGGAACGTCAAGGTCCAGGCTACCTTGCAGGTCACCCTCGCCTTTCCAGCCGGCGAACGTGGACGCGGTACCGATGGGCGCTTCCTGAAGAATTTTCAGACCATCACCCAAGCCACCGGAAAACCCGCCGGTGAGCAACAGATGACTGTCCTTGCCGGCCGGTGCGTGAGGAATATTGACGTACACATCCTTGACCCGGGTGTCGAGCAACTGCCCCTTGCTCGCCAGGATGCGCACGCCGCTTTCCTCGACGAACACTTCACCATTAACCTTGTTCACATGGGGCCAACCCGGCTGGAAGGCCAGTTCGGCGTCATGCACCTTGAAGAACAGGCTGATATTGCGCGACGCCGGCAGGGCGTTGTGGCTCAGCGACCCCTGGTACTGGAAAAAGCCTTCATCCACTGCCCCTTTGAGAATCGCGGTACGCAGCCACTCATCCAGCGCCGGGCTCAACACGGCCGGCAAGTATTTGGGGGTAAAACGGCCATCGCCATCGACCATGCCGACCCGCAGGTCCATGTAGTCTTCCTGGCTATGATCGAAATGCAGGCGAATCAGGAAGTCCGCCGCGACCTTGCCCTCTTCGCCCAGCACCTTGATGTACGGAGCGATCAGGGTGAAACCCTGTTTGTCGAGTTTCCAGGTCAGGCGTGCATTGGCCTGGATGTACTGCCAGGGCTTGGCGAAGATGGGGAACAGATGCAGGGAAAAATCCTTGCTGTCCATGCGCAGTTCGCCATGGCCCAGGTCGCCACTGATGCTGCCGGACACATTACGCGCGGCCGGCGCACCGAAATACGCGTCGAAACCGACACGCTCAAGGTTCGCGGCAAAGCTGACTTTCTGGTCGGTGGCGTCCTGAGGGCGGAAATCCACCAGCACATTACGCAACAGGCCAGTGGCCTTGAGATGCTCGACGGTCTTGGCGAAACCTTCGGGCAACGGCGCCAAGGCATTGAGCAGCGGCGTGATCGGCGTCAGGTCAAGACGATCGGCCTGCAACTTCCACACTTCCTGTTCTTTATCGGTCGCCAGGTTTTGCTGCAATTGAATGCGCGACTCCCAGCGGGTGTCGCCAATGTTCATTGCCAGCGAATCGAACAGCACTTCAAGGCCACTATCACTGCGTTGCAGGTAGGCCGTCAGCGCCAGATTCTCCAGATGCACGGGCTTGCGGTCGGCGTAGCTGCCCTTCACTTGCGGCGAGTTGAGGCGAACAGCAGCGCTTTGCACGGTGCCTTTGGCCCAACTGAGCCAAAACTCACCGCCGGCTTTGAACCGCGTGAGTTTCCATTGCTGGGTTAGCCGGGCGGGAATCCATTTGGCCCAGTCGCTTTGCGGCAGGCTCAGGTAGGCGTCGATCTCTGCGTCCTTCCACTGGCTGGCGCGAATACGGCTACGCAGGCTGACAGCAAGCGGCTGGCCATCAGGCAAGGTCAGCCGTGCATCCAGACGCTGATGGCTCATGCCGGTATGCAGGCTCAGGCCTACATAGGTCACGGTCACCGGCGCCTGATCGAAGGGCTGCAAGGTAACCTGACTGTCCAGCACCGACACGCGCTTGACCATTTGCATGCGCGTCAGCAACTGTTGCGGGTCCAGCGGCTGGTCGTCCTGAACCGGCAAGCCTTGCAGCGTCCAGCGGCCGTCCTTGTCTTCCTTGACGCTCAATTGCAGGCCGCTGACTTGAAGGTGGGCGATGCGCACTTCACGGGCCAACAGGCTGGCCCACATATCCGGTACCACTTCCACCTGGTCCAGGCGCAAGGCACTGCTGCCCTCGCCGACCATCACATCGTGAGCCAGCAATACCGGAGCAAACCCGCTCCAGCGGCCTTCAAGGCTGCCGATATGCAGCGGTGTATCCACTGCAGCCTGGGCCTTGGCTTCGATTTCGGCGCGATATTCGGCGACCAATGGGGTCAATTCACGCCCCAGGCTTACGTACACCGCCGCCAATACCAGCAGCAACGCACACAGGCCCAAGCCCCAGCGGGTCAAAGCGGCAAAAAAGCGTATCAGACGCTCCATGTCAGGCGACCCTCAAAAAACAGTTGGCGGACGGCAGATCAAGGTCCGCCGGTCTCGAATAAGGCAAGCAATTGGGGATCAGAGCAGCACCACGTCGTATTGTTCCTGGGAATACATGGTTTCGACCTGGAAGCGAATCGTGCGACCGATAAAGCTCTCCAGCTCCGCGACGTTCCCCGACTCTTCGTCCAGCAGGCGATCGACCACTTTCTGGTTGGCAAGCACTCTATAACCCTCGGCCTGATAGGCACGTGCCTCACGCAGGATTTCGCGGAAAATTTCGTAGCAAACGGTTTCCGGGGTTTTCAATTTACCCCGCCCCTGGCAACTGCTGCACGGCTCGCACAGCACCTGCTCAAGGCTTTCGCGGGTGCGCTTGCGGGTCATCTGCACCAGGCCCAGCTCGGTGATGCCGATGATGTTGGTCTTGGCGTGATCGCGCTCCAGCTGCTTTTCGAGGGTGCGCAATACCTGGCGCTGGTGCTCCTCATCTTCCATGTCGATGAAGTCGATGATGATGATGCCACCGAGGTTGCGCAGGCGCAGTTGGCGAGCGATCGCCGTGGCGGCTTCCAGGTTGGTCTTGAAGATGGTCTCTTCGAGGTTGCGATGGCCCACGAATGCGCCAGTGTTAACGTCAATGGTGGTCATGGCTTCGGCCGGATCCACCACCAGGTAGCCGCCGGATTTGAGCGGCACCTTGCGCTCCAGGGCTTTCTGGATTTCGTCTTCAACGCCATACAGGTCGAAGATCGGCCGCTCGCCGGGGTAGTGCTCCAGGCGGTCGGCAATTTCCGGCATCAGCTCGGCAACAAATTGCGTGGTGCGCTGGAAGGTTTCCCGCGAGTCGATACGGATTTTCTCAATTTTCGGGCTGACCAGGTCACGCAGCGTACGCAGCGCCAGGCCCAGGTCTTCATAGATGACGCTGGGCGCGCCAATGGTCTTGATCTGTGCGTCGATCTGATCCCACAACCGCCGCAGGTAGCGGATATCCATAAGGATCTCATCAGCGCCGGCGCCTTCGGCGGCGGTACGCAGGATAAACCCGCCCGCTTCCTTGATGCCCTCGGCAGCCACGCAGTCGCTGACCACCTTTTTCAGGCGGTCACGCTCGGCTTCGTCTTCGATCTTCAGGGAAATGCCGACATGGGCAGTGCGCGGCATGTACACCAGGTAGCGCGAGGGAATCGACAACTGGGTGGTCAAGCGTGCGCCCTTGGAGCCGATAGGGTCCTTGGTGACTTGCACCACCAGACTCTGCCCTTCATGCACCAGGGCGCTGATGCTTTCCACCGCAGGGCCTTCGCGCAGGGAAATTTCCGAAGCGTGGATAAACGCAGCACGGTCCAGGCCGATATCGACAAATGCTGCCTGCATACCTGGCAGTACGCGCACCACCTTGCCTTTGTAGATATTGCCGACGATCCCACGCTTTTGGGTACGCTCGACATGCACTTCTTGCAGAACACCGTTCTCTACCACCGCCACGCGCGATTCCATCGGCGTGATATTGATCAGAATCTCTTCACTCATGGCTGGGTCTCGTTCAGGCGTTTTCACAATAGTGACCGATCGCTCAAGGCTTGGCGCTGGAATACGGCGTTCAGCGCACGGTAATGTTTTGCCAACAGGGTATGCCGAATTGGACGAGCAGTTGCGCGGTTTCGCACACGGGCAGGCCAACCACCGCAGAATAACTGCCATTGAGGCCGGCAACGAACACCGAACCCAGGCCTTGGATAGCATAGCCGCCGGCCTTGTCCTGGGGTTCGCCACTGTGCCAGTAGGTTGTAGCCTCTTCGACAGAAAGCTGGCGAAAACGTACAAGACTGCTTACATATCGAGTTTCGCAGCGCTGGCCGTCGGTGAGGGCAATCGCGGTGAGAACTTCATGCTCGCGGCCCGAAAGGGCCATCAGCATTGCCAGCGCGTCGGCCTGGTCCACGGGTTTGCCCAGGATCTGGCCATCAATAATCACCGCCGTATCGGCGCCCAATACGCAGGCGCCCGAGGTTTGGCCAAGCGCAACAAAACCCGCCGTTGCCTTGCCGCGTGCAAGACGCTCGACATAGGCAACGGCAGGTTCGTGGGTAAGCGGTGTTTCATCAATCGCGGCGCTGACTACGGTGAAAGGCACACCGATCTGGGTCAGCAGCTCACGTCGCCGCGGGGAGCCCGAGGCCAGATAAAGCGAAATCATTGCAGCCTCTCCCTGTTGGGTTCGATAACCAGGCAGAGCCTCGCAACCATTCAATTGATTTTATAGCGGCGACGCAGCCCACGCAGGCCAAAACTGATCCAGGGCCACAGCAGTGCACTGACCAGGGCCGGCAAGACCAGCGCCAGGGTGGGCTGACGGTTGCCGGTCAATGCGCTCAGCCACAATTGCACCAACTGCGCCAAACCGAAAATCACCAGGATCACCAGGCACTGCTGCCACATAGGGAACATGCGCAGGCGCTGTTGCAACGACAGCACCAGGAAAGTGATCAGGGTCAGGATCAACGCATTCTGGCCCAGCAAGGTGCCATAGAGCACATCCTCCGCCAAGCCCAGGCACATCGCAGTGACCATGCCCACCTTGTGCGGCAGGTTCAAAGACCAGAACGCCAGCAACAAGGCCAGCCAGAGCGGGCGCAGGATTTCCATGAATTGCGGCAGCGGCGAAACGCTGAGCAGCAAGCCAATAGCGAAAGTCAGCCAGACGATCCAGCCATTGCGCGAATGAGTACCGGCCATTATTCCTCCCTCTGCCGTGTGGTGGCCGGAGCGATTGTCGCAGGCCTCGCAGGCGCGGTGGTCGCCGCCGGTTTAGCCGGGCGAGCACTCTGTGCAGCAGGCTTGGCTGGTGTGGCGACAGGCGCTGCGGTTGCCGGAACGGCCGGCGCAGCCGCAGGCGCTGGTGGCCCGACGAAGGCCGGTTTGGGCACAATGGCGGGGACGACCGGCGCGGTGCCGTTCTGCTTGTCTTCCGCTTCCTGGGCCTGGGCGGCGTCGTTGGCGCGCTCCTCCGGGGTGCGGTTATCGCTGAACACCAGCAGCAGGTAACGGCTACGGTTAAGGGCAGCCGTCGGCACGGCCCGAACGATCGCGAATGGTTGGCCAGAATCGTGGATCACTTCCTTGACCGTCGCCACCGGGTAGCCGGCCGGGAAGCGCTGGCCCAGGCCGGAGCTGACCAGCAGGTCGCCTTCCTTGATATCCGCAGTGTCGGCAACATGGCGCAGTTCGAGGCGTTCGGGGTTGCCGGTACCGCTGGCAATCGCGCGCAAGCCGTTGCGGTTGACCTGAACCGGAATGCTGTGGGTCGTGTCCGTCAGCAGCAGGACGCGCGAGGTGTAGGGCATCAACTCCACCACCTGGCCCATCAGGCCACGGGCATCGAGCACCGGCTGGCCGAGGACCACACCGTCGCGCTCACCCTTATTGATGATGATGCGATGAGTGAACGGGTTCGGATCCATGCCGATCAGCTCGGCGACTTCAACCTTTTCATTGACCAACGCGGAAGAATTGAGCAACTCGCGCAGACGAACGTTCTGCTCGGTGAGGGCCGCCAGCTTTTGCATGCGCCCCTGCAACAGCAGGTTTTCAGTCTTGAGTTTTTCGTTCTCGGCGATCAGCTCGGTGCGGCTGCCAAATTGGCTGGCCACGCCCTGGTAGAGACGTTGTGGCAGGTCGGTGATCCAGTAGGTCTGCATCAACACCAGCGACATCTGGCTACGCACGGGCTTGAGCAGTGCAAAGCGGGCATCGACCACCATCAGCGCGACCGAAAGCACGGTCAGCACCAATAAGCGCACGCCCAATGAGGGGCCTTTGGCGAAAAGCGGTTTAATAAGCCGCTCCTCCCAGGCAAATGTTCTCTTTATTCATACGGCATCAAACCGGCCTGGATGCAGATTGAAGAAGATAAACGCCAACAGGCAGCACTGCAAAGTGCTGCCTGCCGACCAAGCATGAACCATCCAGGCAATCTTATTCGCTGGAGAGCAGGTCCATGGTGTGTTTATCCATCATTTCCAGCGCACGACCACCACCACGAGCAACGCAGGTCAGCGGGTCTTCGGCAACGATCACCGGCAGACCGGTTTCCTGGGCCAGCAGCTTGTCGAGGTCGCGCAGCAAGGCGCCACCACCGGTCAGCACCAGGCCACGCTCGGCGATATCGGAAGCCAGCTCCGGCGGCGACTGCTCCAGGGCACTCTTCACGGCCTGAACGATGGTGGCCAGGGACTCTTGCAGAGCTTCCAGCACTTCATTGGAGTTCAGGGTGAAGGCACGTGGAACGCCTTCGGCCAGGTTGCGACCGCGAACATCGACTTCGCGAACTTCGCCGCCCGGGTAGGCGGTGCCGATTTCCTGCTTGATGCGCTCGGCGGTGGATTCGCCGATCAGGCTGCCGTAGTTGCGACGCACATACGTGATGATCGCTTCGTCGAAACGGTCGCCACCCACGCGCACGGATTCGGCATACACCACACCGTTCAGGGAAATCAGGGCGATTTCGGTCGTACCACCACCGATATCCACCACCATCGAGCCGCGGGCTTCTTCAACCGGCAGGCCGGCACCGATCGCAGCCGCCATCGGCTCTTCGATCAGGAACACTTCGCGGGCACCGGCGCCAAGGGCCGACTCACGGATGGCACGACGCTCAACCTGGGTGGACTTGCACGGAACGCAGATCAGCACACGAGGGCTGGGCTGCAGAAAACTGTTTTCGTGAACCTTGTTGATGAAGTACTGCAGCATCTTCTCGCAGACGCTGAAATCGGCGATCACGCCATCCTTCATCGGACGAATGGCAGCAATGTTGCCTGGTGTACGGCCGAGCATACGCTTGGCCTCGGTGCCAACGGCAACGACACTTTTCTGATTACCATGGGTCCGAATGGCCACAACCGATGGCTCATTCAGAACGATACCGCGCTCGCGCACGTAAATAAGGGTGTTGGCAGTGCCCAGGTCAATGGAAAGATCGCTGGAAAACATGCCACGCAGTTTCTTGAACATGGGAAAGGGACCCTAGGCAACGCGTGGGTAAAAAAGTGCGGCAAACTCTAACAACGACAGGGATTTTGGGCAAGGCGCCAATGTGCTAAATTGGCCGACTTTCTGTGCACCAACCCCCACAATCGCGGCCATATGACCGTAGAAATGCGGTAGTGTTCCGACAATCTAACACACGGACGCCTTCCGTTCTGTTTTCCACTGGAGAATCCCATGGCGCTTGAACGCTCCGACGTGGAAAAAATCGCGCATCTGGCCTCGCTTGGCCTCAATGACGCCGATCTTCCACAGACCACCGCAGCCCTGAACAGCATTCTCGGGCTGGTTGACCAAATGCAGGCCGTCGATACCGACGGCATCGAGCCCCTGGCTCACCCGCTGGAAGCCAGTCAGCGCCTGCGCGCAGACGTCGTGACCGAGCGCAATAACCGCGAGGCCTACCAGTCCATCGCGCCAGCGGTCGAAAACGGCCTGTACCTGGTTCCGAAAGTCATCGACTAAAGGGAAAGAGCCTTTCATGCATCACATGACTCTGGCCGAGATCGCCCGCGGTCTCGCCGACAAAACGTTTTCCAGCGAAGAGCTGACCAAAACCCTGCTTGCGCGTATCGCCGAGCACGATCCCAAGGTCAACAGCTTCATCAGCCTCACCCAAGAGCTGGCCCTGAGCCAGGCCAAGGCCGCCGACGCACGTCGCGCCAACGGTGAAAACAACCCTCTGCTGGGCGCCCCCATCGCCCACAAGGACCTGTTCTGCACCCAGGGCATTCGCACCAGCTGCGGCTCGAAGATGCTCGACAACTTCAAGGCGCCCTACGACGCCACCGTGGTCTCCAAGCTGGCCGCCGCCGGGGCTGTGACCCTGGGCAAGACCAACATGGACGAGTTCGCCATGGGTTCGGCCAACGAGTCGAGCTACTACGGCGCGGTGAAAAACCCGTGGAACCTTGAGCACGTGCCCGGCGGTTCGTCGGGTGGCTCGGCTGCGGCCGTGGCCGCACGCTTCCTGCCCGCCGCTACGGCGACCGACACCGGTGGTTCGATCCGCCAGCCCGCCGCGTTCACCAACCTCACCGGCCTGAAGCCGACCTACGGTCGCGTTTCCCGCTGGGGCATGATCGCCTACGCCTCAAGTCTCGATCAGGGCGGCCCCCTGGCACGCACCGCTGAAGACTGTGCAATATTGTTACAAGGCATGGCAGGCTTCGATAAACAGGACTCCACCAGCATCGATGAGCCCGTGCCGGACTACAGCGCCAGCCTGAATACCTCGCTCAAGGGCCTGCGCATCGGCGTGCCGAAAGAGTACTTCAGCGCCGGCCTCGACCCGCGTATCGCCGATCTGGTGCAAAACAGCATCAAAGAGCTGGAAAAGCTAGGCGCCGTGATCAAGGAAATCAGCCTGCCGAACAACCAGCACGCGATTCCCGCCTATTACGTGATCGCGCCGGCAGAGGCGTCTTCCAACCTGTCGCGCTTCGATGGCGTGCGCTTCGGCTATCGCTGCGAAAACCCGAAAGACCTCACCGACCTGTACAAACGCTCCCGTGGCGAAGGCTTCGGCAGTGAAGTCCAGCGCCGGATCATGGTCGGTGCCTATGCCCTGTCCGCCGGCTACTACGACGCGTACTACCTCAAGGCGCAGAAAATCCGTCGCCTGATCAAGAACGATTTCATGGCCGCCTTCGAAGAAGTCGACGTGATCCTCGGCCCGACCACGCCGAACCCGGCCTGGAAAATCGGCGCCAAGACCGGCGACCCGATCGCCGAGTACCTGGAAGACCTCTACACCATTACCGCCAACCTCGCGGGCCTGCCGGGCTTGTCCATGCCCGCCGGTTTCGTCGATGGCTTGCCGGTAGGCGTACAATTGCTCGCCCCGTATTTCCAGGAAGGCCGCCTGCTCAATGTGGCGCACCAGTACCAGTTGCACACCGACTGGCACACCCGCACCCCTACCGGCTTCTGAGGAGAACACTATGCAATGGGAAGTTGTGATCGGGCTGGAGATTCATACCCAGCTCGCCACCCAATCGAAGATTTTCTCCGGTAGCGCCACCACGTTCGGCTCTGAGCCCAACACCCAGGCCAGCCTGGTCGACCTGGGCATGCCCGGTGTGCTGCCGGTGCTGAACCAGGAAGCGGTGCGCATGGCGGTGATGTTCGGCCTGGCGATTGACGCCGAAATCGGCCAGCACAACGTGTTTGCACGCAAGAACTACTTCTATCCGGACCTGCCCAAGGGCTACCAGATCAGCCAGATGGAACTGCCGATCGTCGGCAAGGGCCACCTGGACATCCCGCTGGAAGACGGCACCATCAAGCGTGTCGGCGTAACCCGTGCGCACCTGGAAGAAGACGCCGGCAAGAGCCTGCACGAAGAATTCCCCGGCGCCACCGGTATCGACCTGAACCGTGCCGGCACGCCGCTGCTGGAAATCGTCTCCGAACCGGACATGCGCAGTGCCAAGGAAGCCGTGGCCTACGTCAAGACCATCCACGCGCTGGTGCGCTACCTGGGCATCTGCGACGGCAACATGGCCGAAGGCTCGCTGCGTTGCGACTGCAACGTGTCGATCCGGCCAAAGGGCCAGGTTGAGTTCGGCACCCGCTGCGAGATCAAGAACGTCAACTCGTTCCGCTTCATCGAGAAGGCGATCAACAGCGAAGTGCGTCGCCAGATCGAATTGATCGAGGACGGCGGCAAGGTGATCCAGCAAACGCGCCTGTACGACCCGAACAAAGACGAAACCCGCGCCATGCGCAGCAAAGAGGAAGCCAACGACTACCGTTACTTCCCCGACCCGGACCTGTTGCCGGTGGTGCTGGAAGATTCGTTCCTCAACGACATCCGCGCCACCCTGCCGGAACTGCCGCAGCAAAAACGCGAGCGCTTCCAGGAGCAGTTCGGCCTGTCGGTCTACGATGCCAGCGTGCTGGCCTCCAGCCGTGAACAAGCCAACTACTTCGAAAAAGTCGTGAGCATTGCCGGCGACGCCAAGCTGGCGGCCAACTGGGTGATGGTCGAACTGGGCAGCCTGCTGAACAAACAGGGCCTGGAAATCGACGAAGCGCCCGTCACTGCCGAACAATTGGGCGGCATGCTGCTGCGCATCAAGGACAACACCATCTCCGGCAAAATCGCCAAGACGGTGTTCGAAGCGATGGCCGCGGGTGAAGGCAACGCCGACGAGATCATCGAGAAGCGTGGTCTCAAGCAAGTCACCGACAGCGGCGCGATTTCGGCCGTACTCGATGAAATGCTCGCGGCGAATGCCGAACAGGTCGAGCAATACCGCGCCGCAGACGAAGCCAAGCGCGGCAAGATGTTCGGCTTCTTTGTCGGCCAGGCCATGAAAGCCTCCAAGGGCAAAGCCAACCCGCAACAGGTGAACGAACTGCTTAAAAGCAAGCTCGAAGGCTGATTGCGGTGAATGGTTGGAGCAGACTTCAAGGTCTGGCTCCAACCTGTGTGGGAGGGGGCTTGCTCCCTCTCCACATTTTTTATTGGGGATGTCCTGACAATGAAACGTCTACTCGGCCTCCTGGCCTTGTCCTCCCTGCTGGCCGGTTGCGCCAGCGGTCTCATCGACCCCAACGGTTACGACGAAACCGGCACCGCCTCCTATTACGGCGCCAAACACCATGGCAAAAGAACCGCCAGTGGTGAACCCTTCAACCAGAACGCCTTGACCGCTGCGCATCGGCGCCTGCCCTTCGGTACGCGGGTCAAAGTGACCAACCTGAACAACGACCGATCGGTCGTGGTGCGCATCAATGACCGCGGCCCGCACACCCGTGGGCGCCTGATCGACGTTTCCCGCAAGGCTGCCGAGCAACTGCGTATGCTGGGCAGCGGCACCGCACGGGTTCGCGTGCAAGCCCTGAACAACTGATTGAGGCCGCCTTGAGTATTTTCGGATTGAACGCCCTTTCGCCCTGGAGCCTGCTCGAACTGGTCGGCGGCTTGCTGCTGTTGATCGTCGGCGCCGAGATCCTGGTACGCGCCGCCGTGCGCCTGGCGGCCAGCCTCAAAGTGCGACCGCTGATCATCGGCTTGAGCGTTGTCGCCTTCGGCAGCAGCGCGCCGCAGATGGCCGTCAGCCTCCAGGCCACGCTGGCCGGCAATACCGATATCGCCGTGGGTAGCGTTATTGGCAGCAGCATTTTCAATATCCTCGTCACCCTGGGCCTGTCGGCGCTGATCATTCCACTGCGGGTCTCACGGCAACTGGTGCGTGTGGATATCCCGGTGATGATATTCGCCGGTCTGCTGGTGTTTATCCTGGCCGCCAATGAAGTGCTGACCCCGCTCGATGGTGTTTTGCTGCTGGTGGCGCTGGTAGCTTACCTTGGCGTGCTGCACCACCAGACGCGTCACTCACGCCGCCCGCGCACCCTGGACACCGTGGCCAAGGCACCCTGGTTGAGCAGCGCGTTGCTGATGTTCGCCGGGCTATTGGTGCTGGTACTGGCCGGGCATTTGTTGCTGGGCGCCGCGGTGGAAGTGGCGGGCGACCTGGGCTTGTCGGAGCGCGTCATCGGCCTGACGCTCATCGGCGTGGGCACCTCGCTACCCTGCCTTGCCACATCGCTGATCGCCGCCTTGCGGGGCGAGCGGGAAATTGCGGTGGGCAACGTGATCGGCAGCAACCTGTTCAACCTGCTGGGAGTGCTGGGCTTTACCGCGCTGGTGGCGCCGTCGCCGCTGTCGGTATCACCCAATGCCCTGGACTTCGATTTGCCGGTAATGCTCGGTGCCATCGTCCTGTGCCTGCCGGTGTTTTATACCGGCTACCGCGTGACGCGTATCGAAGGGCTGGTGCTGCTGGGGTTGTACCTGGCGTACGGGCTGCACGTAATGGCCTTCACCACCGGTATGCCCCTGGCCAACAAGCTTGAACAATTGATGCTGTATTACGTCCTGCCGGCGTTGGTGGCTTTGCTGTTGTTCACCTCTGTGCGCGCCTGGCACCGCCAACACAAGAGGGAATCGAAATGACCGATCAGAAAAAACCCGGAGTTGAGGTACGACGCCAAGTCATGGGCGACGCATTCGTCGACCGCGCCCTGGGTAATGCCACGGCGTTCACCCAGCCGCTGCAGGACTTCGTCAATGAACATGCGTGGGGCGCTGTCTGGAACCGCGAAGGCTTGCCGCTCAAGACCCGCAGCCTGATCACCCTCGCCGCCCTGACAGCCCTCAAATGCCCGCAGGAACTCAAGGGCCACGTGCGCGGTGCACTTAATAATGGCTGCACGGTAGACGAGATTCGCGAAGCGCTGCGCGGTGTATGCCGGTGTGCCGGCGGCGATTGATGCCTTTCGGGCGGCGCAGGAAGTGATCGAAAGCTACCAGAAAGACGCCTAGATCCAGCCACCCGCCTGCAATACGAAAATCCCGATATTGGTGGTCACCGCCGCCATCAGCGTAGTGATCACGATAATCGCCGCCGCCAGCTCATGATTGCCTTGCGCCGCCCTGGCCATCACGAAGCTGGCCGCGGCTGTCGGCGCGCCGAAGTACAGGAACAGAATCCCCAGCTCCGGCCCGCGAAAGCCCAGCAACCAAGCGCCCAAGGTTGCGATCACCGGCAACCAGATCATCTTCATCAGGCTCGCACTCAACGCCATGTTGCCGCTCTTGCGCAGCGCGGCCATGGACAAGGTGCCGCCGATGCAAATCAACGCCAACGGCAGCGTGGTATCCGACAGGTACTGCAAGGACTTTTCGAACCAGCCGGGCAAGCTGATCTGAAAGTACGCGAACGGCGCAGCAACGATCACGCTGATGATCAGTGGGTTAGCCACCACACTCTTGAAAATGCTCCACGGGTCGGACTTGATCACCGGGCTGTACACCGCCAGCACAATGGTCGACAGCGTGTTGTAAAACAGGATCACCAGCGCCGCGAGGATTGCGCCCAGGGAGATCCCGTAGTCACCGTACATACTGGCGGCGAGCGCCAGGCCGATCACCCCGTTATTGCCGCGAAACGCACCCTGGGTGTAAATGCCCCGGTCTTCACGCTTGCAGCGAAAAATCGCCCAGCCCCAGGCCAAAGCAAAGCTCGCCAGGGTGGCGACGGCAAAATAGACCAGCAAACCCGGCTTGAGTGCCGCGTGCAGATCGGCATGCAGGATGCCCAGGAACAGTAGCGCCGGCATGGTGACGTTGAACACCAGCGACGACGCGGTATGGATAAAGTTGTCGTTGATCCAGTTGATGCGCTTGAGCAGCACACCCAGAAACAGCATGGCAAACACCGGCGCGGTGATGGTGAGGGTGGTAAGGAAGATTGCCAGCATGCCGGGGAGAACCTTGGTGGGCGTCGTTAGTTGGCTAATGATAAGCCATGCAGCCCGTGTCGTCTGGTCTACCGCTATCGGGAGCAAGCCCCCTCCCACATTTGAACGCATTCATTCTGTTGAAATGCGGACCAATGTGGGAGGGGGCTTGCTCCCGATGCAGGCGACTCGGTCTCAGGTAATCGGCGCCGGGTTGAACAGCGTGATGTCGTTATGCAACTTGTGATGCTCCGCCCACGTCTGCTTCCTGCCACTGGCCACGTCCAGGTAGAAGTGAAACAACTCCCAGCCCAGCTCCTCGATGCTCGCGCGCCCGGTGGCAATGCGCCCGGCGTCGATATCGATCAGGTCCGGCCAGCGCTGGGCCAGCTCGGTGCGGGTCGACACCTTGACCACCGGCGCCATCGCCAGCCCGTACGGCGTGCCACGCCCGGTGGTGAATACATGCAGGTTCATCCCTGCCGCCAGTTGCAAGGTGCCGCACACAAAATCACTGGCCGGGGTGGCGCAAAAAATCAGGCCCTTGCCCTTCAAGCGCTCGCCGGGGCCGAGCACGCCGTTGATCGCGCTGCTGCCGGACTTGACGATGGAGCCCAATGACTTCTCGACAATATTCGACAGCCCGCCCTTCTTGTTGCCCGGCGTGGTATTGGCACTGCGGTCTGCTTCACCCTTGGCCAGGTAACGGTCATACCAGTCCATTTCCCTGACCAGTTCCCGGGCAACCTCCTGGTTCTGCGCCCGGGAAGTCAGCAGGTAAATGGCATCGCGCACTTCAGTCACTTCGGAAAACATCACCGTCGCGCCGGCCCGCAGTAACAAGTCCGAGGCATACCCCAGCGCCGGGTTGGCGGTGATACCGGAAAACGCATCACTACCACCGCACTGCATACCCAGGATCAGCTCGCTAGCCGGCACGGTTTCCCGACGGCGCTGGTCGAGTTTCTTCAAGCGCACCTCGGCCAGCGCCATGATCTGCTCAATCATTTCGGTAAAGCCATGGCTGGAATCCTGCAGGCGATACAACCACGGCTCGCTCAAGTCCACCGAGCTGTCGTTATCGTGCATCACCTGGCCGGCCTGCAATTTCTCGCAGCCCAGGCTGATCACCAGGGCTTCACCGCCCAGGTTCGGGTTGCGCGCCAGATTGCGCACGGTGCGGATCGGGATATAGGCATCCGTCGCCGTAATCGCCACGCCGCAGCCGTAGCTGTGAGTCAGCGCCACCACATCATCGACGTGGGGATACTTGGGCAGCAACTCATCCTTGATGCGCTTGACTGCGTGGTCCAGCACGCCGGTGACGCACTGCACGGTGGTGGTGATACCGAGGATATTGCGCGTGCCCACGGTACCGTCGGCATTGCGATAGCCCTCGAAGGTGAACCCCTCCAGCGGTGCCTGGGTTTCAGGCACCTCGGTGGACAGCGGCAAGCTGTCCAGCGGTGGCGCGGTGGGCATGCGCAGTTGATCTTCCTGCACCCAACAGCCACGCGGAATCGGAGCCAGGGCGTAACCGATGGTCTGACCGTAGCGGATAATCCGGCCGCCCTCGGGGATATCTTCCAGTGTGACCTTGTGGCTCTGGGGTATGAACTCCACGGTGACCAGGCCGTCGGGGAATTCGGTCCCCGCCGGTACACCCTGGTCGTTTACCACGATCACCACATTGTCGCGCTCGTGCAAACGGATCGAGCGCGGCGAGTCGGCATGTTCAATCAACTGCATCACACGAACCTCAGGAATGCGCTTGGGAAAGGTTGGTCAACTCAGGGCCTTTGGCGGGCGGCTCTTTGAGCACCACGCGCTTGATCGGGCCGACAATCACCAGGTAGCTGAACACTGCGACCAGCGCGTTGGCGCCGACGAACACCAGGGCCCATTTGAACGAGCCGGTAGTGCTGATGATGTAGCCAATGACAATCGGCGTGGTGATCGACGCCAGGTTACCGAAGGTGTTGAACAGGCCGCCACTGAGGCCGGCGATCTGCTTCGGCGAGGTGTCGGACACTACCGCCCAACCCAGTGCGCCAACGCCTTTGCCGAAGAACGCCAGGGCCATGAAGCCCACCACCATCCATTCGATGTCCACGTAATTGCAGGCCACGATACTGCTGGAGATCAGCAGGCCGCCAATGATCGGCGCCTTGCGTGCAAAGGTCAGCGAGTGGCCTTTACGCAGCAGGTAGTCAGAGATCACCCCGCCGAGCACACCGCCGATAAAGCCGCAGATCGCCGGCAACGAGGCGATAAAACCAGCCTTGAGGATGGTCATGCCGCGATCCTGCACCAGATACACCGGGAACCAGGTCAGAAAGAAGTAGGTGATGCCGTTGATGCAGTACTGGCCCAGGTACACGCCGAGCATCATGCGGTTGGTCAATAACTGGCGAATGTAATCCCACTTCGGCCCATCAGTTTTCTTACCCTTGCCCTTGTCCTGATCCATGTCGACCATCGCGCCGTTGGCAGCGATGTGGTTGAACTCGGCCTCGTTGATCATCGGATGCTGGCGCGGGCTGTGGATAACTTTCAGCCAGATCAGCGAGAACACGATGCCGATCACGCCCATCACGATAAACACATGCTGCCAGCCGAAGCGGTAGACGATCCAGCCCATCAATGGCGCAAACAACACCGTGGCGAAGTACTGCGCCGAATTGAAGATTGCCGATGCGGTGCCGCGCTCAGCCGTAGGAAACCACGCCGCAACAATACGGGCATTGCCCGGAAACGACGGCGCCTCGGCCAGGCCCACCATAAAGCGCAGCATGAACAGCGCCACTACGGCGGTGGAGACGCCGAACTCACCGACATAGCCTTGCAGCACGGTGAATAGCGACCAGGTGAAGATGCTCAAGGCGTATATTTTTTTCGAGCCGAAGCGGTCGAGCAGCCAGCCGCCAGGAATTTGCCCGGCCACGTAAGCCCAACCGAATGCGGAGAAGATGTAACCGAGGGTGACCGCGTCGATGCCGAGGTCTTTTTGCAGGCTGGAGCCGGCGATGGCGATAGTTGCGCGGTCGGCATAGTTGATCGTGGTCACCAGAAACAGCATGAGCAGGATCAAATAGCGGACATGGGTCGGCTTGGTCGCTTGCATGAAGAGGTACTCCCACTAATTATTTTTTTTGCGGGTAATGATTTTTTGTTTTTCCTGTGGGAGCCGGGCTTGCCCGCAATGCAGACACCTCGGTGTGTCAGCAAGACCGAGGTGATGCTATCGCAGGCAAGCCAGCTCCCACATAAAGCCAGTGCCACAGGATGCTGCGTATTACGAGCCGATATAGCTGGTCTTCACCACGGTGTAGAACTCTTGCGCATAGCGACCTTGCTCGCGCGAACCGTAGGATGAGCCCTTACGGCCACCGAATGGAACGTGGTAGTCCACACCCGCCGTCGGCAGGTTGACCATCACCATCCCGGCCTGGGAGTGGCGTTTGAAGTGGTTGGCGTACTTCAGCGACGTAGTGGCGATACCCGCCGACAGGCCGAATTCGGTGTCGTTGGCCATGGCCAGCGCCGCCTCGTAGTCAGCCACACGCACCACGTTGGCCACCGGGCCGAAAATTTCTTCACGGCTGATGCGCATCGCCGCTTCGCTGTCGGCAAACAAGGTCGGCGCCAGGTAATAGCCTTCGGTGTCGCAGGTCACCAGGCCGCCACCGCTGACCAGCCGCGCACCTTCGCTTTGGCCGATGTCGATGTATTTCATGTCCTGGTCCAACTGGGCCTGGGACACCACTGGCCCGATGTCGATGCCGGTATGCAACGCGTGGCCGACCTTGATCGACTTCATGCGCTCAGCCATTGCCGCAACAAACCGGTCATGAATACCGGCGGTGACAATCAAACGGCTCGACGCGGTGCAACGCTGGCCGGTGGAATAGAACGCGCTCTGCACCGACAACTCCACCGCCTGCTTGAGGTCGGCGTCATCGAGGATGATCTGCGGGTTCTTGCCGCCCATTTCCAACTGCACTTTGGCCTGGCGCGACACACAATTGACGGCGATCTGACGACCCACGCCAACGGAGCCGGTGAAGCTGATGCCATCGACTTTCGGGCTGTTAACCAACACGTCACCGACGACACGACCGCTGCCCATCACCAGGTTGAACACACCAGCAGGGAAACCAGCGCGAGAAATGATCTCCGTCAGGGCCCAGGCGCAACCCGGCACCAGCTCCGCAGGTTTGATCACCACGCAGTTGCCGTAGGCCAGGGCCGGGGCGATTTTCCACGCGGGAATGGCAATCGGGAAATTCCATGGAGTAATCAGCCCCACCACGCCAAGGGCTTCGCGAGTCACTTCAACGCTGACGCCCGGACGCACCGAGGGCACGTAATCACCTGAAAGGCGCAGGCATTCACCGGCGAAGAACTTGAAAATATTACCGGCGCGGGTCACTTCGCCGATGGCTTCGGGCAGGGTCTTGCCCTCTTCCCGGGCCAACAAGGTGCCGAGCTCTTCGCGACGGGCAAGGATTTCACTGCCGACTTTATCCAGCGCGTCGTGGCGCGCCTGGATACCGGACGTGGACCAGGCCGGGAAAGCGGCGCGGGCCGCGTCAATGGCCGCGTTGACTTGGGCCACGTCCGCTTTGGCGTATTCGCCGATGACATCGGACAAATCAGACGGGTTGATATTGGTGCAATAGTCGGCGCCGGTTACCCATTCACCGTTGATGTAGTTTTCGAAACGCTTTGCTTGGGACACAAATCTTCTCCTGACGCAAAAGGCCGCTGATTGCTCAGCGGCCTTGTGGATAATTTATTGCGCGCCTTGCTTGTCGATCAGCGCGGCCAGGGCTTCGTATTCTTCCGGCAACAGATCGGTCAGCGGCGTACGCACCGGGCCGGCGTCATACCCGACAATTTTCGCGCCGGCCTTGACGATGCTCACTGCGTACCCGGCTTTGCGATTACGGATGTCCAGGTAAGGCAGGAAGAAGTCATCAATGATCTTGTCGACGGTGACGTGATCTTCGCGGGCAATGGCGTGGTAGAAATCCATGGCGGTTTTCGGGATGAAGTTGAACACCGCCGAGGAGTACACCGGCACTCCAAGGGCTTTGTAGGCCGCGGCGTAAACCTCTGCAGTCGGCAGGCCGCCGAGGTAGCTGAATCGGTCACCCAGGCGGCGACGGATCGACACCATCAGCTCGATATCACCCAGGCCATCCTTGTAGCCGATCAGGTTCGGGCAACGTTCGGCCAGACGCTCCAACAGCGGCGCGGTCAGGCGGCAGACATTGCGGTTGTAAACCACCACGCCGATCTTGACCGACTTGCACACCGCTTCAACGTGGGCAGCAACCCCGTCCTGGCTGGCTTCGGTAAGGTAGTGCGGCAGCAGCAGCAAGCCTTTGGCACCGAGGCGTTCCGCCTCCTGGGCGTACTCGATGGCCTGGCGGGTCGAACCGCCCACACCGGCAAGAATCGGCACGCTGGACGCGCAAGTGTCCACGGCGGTTTTTACCACTTGGGAATATTCGCTGGCAGCGAGGGAAAAAAACTCACCCGTCCCACCGGCTGCGAACAACGCGGTGGCGCCGTAAGGGGCTAGCCATTCGAGGCGCTTGATGTAGCCCGCCTGGTGGAAGTCACCCTGGGCGTTGAAATCGGTCACCGGGAAAGACAGCAGACCGTGGGAGAGGATGGACTTCAGTTCTTGTGGATTCATTATTCGAACACCCTGGGCGAAGACTTTCTGAGGAAAGCGTTGTTGTTGGTTTTGATGTCGTACGTCATCGTACAACTATAAAAAGATTCGTCAACTGCAATTCGTTGAGCCTCCGCTCGCACCTGACGTGTGGATTGCAACTCTTGACGTAGGAAATTTCTCACCTATAGTAACTTTAACTGTATATACATACAGTTAAAAAGGAAGATTCCCACGACATAGCAAGGAGCTAACATGTCAGGTCTTGAACTAGCAGTACCCGAGAAACTCCCGCCAACCCTGCGTTTTGAAGGGGGTGAACACACCGCCATCGGCGATGAAACCCTGCTGCGCTTCGCCAAGGACGCTGCGGCGATTCCTGCACACCAGGTGCAATTGCATCTGCCCAACGGGCTCGCGCTGACCTACGGCCAAGTGATCGCTTTGGGTGGCGATTTCTATGGCATCCCCGGCCAAGCCATCAGCGATGGCGCCTCTGCGGCCGAGCGCGTGCAACGTTTCACTGCAGCCTTCAACTCTCTCGCCGTATTGCCCGCCTCACGGGAAGAGGCGCAGAAGATCCTGGCGGTGATGCAAAAGGAAATCAACGCCGTCAAGCAGGCGATCAAGGATGGCAAACAACCCCATGAAGCCTACGACGCACTGGGTGATACGTTGTCGGAGGAGTGGAACCGCATCACGGGTGGCGGCAGCGCTGTTTCGGCCCTGATTCCCTTGGGACGCTACCTCAAGCTGGCAGCGGACAATGCCGATCACTTCGGTGAGTGGGCCTTGTCCGCGTACCTGGCCGGTCACACGGCGGCGCTGCAACAAGCCGTTGTGGCCCACCAGACGGGTACCGACCAGGCCCTGGAACTGGCCTATGCGATGAACAGCTTCGCTGATCACTTCTTGACCGACCTGTTTTCTGCCGGGCACCTGCGAGTGCCGCGCAAACAGTTGGCAGCCGTTGTGACGCCAGGTGAACTGGGCTCGCTGATCAGCCGCTTCATGCACGACGAAGACAGCAAGTTCGGGCTCAAGGTGCGTAATGCCATGGGTGATCAGTGGCATGCCTACGGCGACAAGCGCTACTTCGACAGCATCGACGCCGATAATCGCGTGCAGGTAAAACGTGCGGTGCAGGCTTCGGCAGACGAAATCTTCGAAACCTTCATCAGCGGCGTCACGCCCTCCCCGGCCAGCTTCAAGGCACCGCTGTATGTGCCCGACCTGAACGCCGCGCAAAACCCGGCGAATAACTTCTCGCCGTTGTTCAAGATGGAGGGGGACAAGGTGCTGCGGCGCAAGGACGTCAATGACCTGAACGACAAACACTGGACCAATGATTGGTGGGGGTGGAGTACGTATCTGTTGCTCAAAGACTACAAGCCCAATCAACCCGCCAGCTAAACAGGCCCGGTACTCCAGATAATGGAGATCAAATGTGGGAGATGGCTTGCCTGCGAATGCACTGGTTCAGTAACAAACTCAATGACTGACACACCGCTATCGCAGGCAAGCCAGCTCCCACACGGGATATGGCAAACCTCAGCCGCGCTGCGCTTCTGCCTCTTCATGGGCATGGCGCAGCCGCTCACGGCTGTTGGTCAAATGCAGACGCATGGCCGCCCGCGCCGCATCCGAATCCTGACGGGCAATTGCCTCATAGATTTCTTCGTGTTCGCGACTCAGGCGGCTCATGTAATGCTGCTGGTCATCATGGGCCAGGCGCGCCGAATTCAAGCGGGTACGCGGAATGATGCTGGTACCCAGGTGGGTCATGATGTCGGTGAAGTAGCGGTTGCCGGTAGACAGTGCAATTTCCAGGTGGAAGGCAAAGTCTGACGCCACCGCATCACCAGCGTGGGCCGCACTTTCATTCAGCGCATCAAGGGCCGCACGCATGGCGGCCAGTTGTGCATCACTGCGACGCAAGGCGGCAAGGCCCGCCGACTCTACTTCCAGGCTGATACGCAGCTCCAGAATCGCCAGCACATCACGCAAGGTCACCACGGTGGCCGGGTCAATGCGGAAACCGCTAGGGCTGGGCGTGTCCAACACAAAGGTGCCGATACCATGGCGGGTCTCGACCTGCCCCGCCGCCTGCAAGCGCGAGATGGCCTCGCGCACCACGGTGCGGCTGACGCCGTGGGCGTCCATGATCGCCGACTCGGTAGGCAGTTTATCGCCGCGTTTGAGCTGGCCATCGCGGATCTGCTCGGACAACACCGTGACCAATTCCTGGGCAAGGCTGCGGCGCTTGCGGGGCAGACGTGGAGCGGCGCTGGCGTTTTCCATGATGAACCATCTTTCTCGGCGAACTGAAGACCGCATCATAGCCCATGGTGGTTGTACGATCACCGTTGTGGCGCGACTTTCATCCATATCCTTCGCGCAAAAAAATGCCCCGACAAACGTCGAGGCATTTTTCAGAGGGGTCTGAAGGCAAAATCCGCCTACTTCACCACTTTCAAGCTCGGCCGACCGCTAGGACGCGGCGGCTCGCTGTCCGGTGGCGGTAGATCATCACCGCCTTCACCGTCGATCGTTTCGTCGTCCTCGAAAGGCGACTCCAGATCGAACACCATGCCTTGGCCATTCTCCCGGGCGTAGATCCCGAGGATGGCACCAATCGGCACGAACAGCGTATGTGGTACGCCACCGAAACGCCCTTCAAAGCTCACCGCTTCGTTGTCCATGTGCAGATGGCGCACGGCACTGGGCGATACGTTCAGCACGATTTGTCCGTCGCTGGCGAAACCCTGTGGCACATCCACCTTGGGAAACTCGGAATTGACCAGCATGTGCGGTGTGCAATCGTTGTCCACAATCCACTCATAGAGCGCGCGGACCAAATAAGGTCGACTGGAGTTCATCAACGGCTCCTTAAGCCTTAGCGCATATCGCGTTCGACACCAGACAGACTCGCCTGGAAAGCCTCACGCGCAAATTGGCGCTCCATGTAATCAAGCAGCGGCTTGGCCGGCCGTGGCAGTTCAATGCCCAGGATCGGCAAGCGCCAGAGTATGGGTAATAGGCAGCAATCCACCAGGCTTTGTTCCTCACTGAGGAAAAAAGGTTTATCAGCGAACAGCGGCGAAACACCGGTCAGGCTTTCGCGCAATTCCTTGCGCGCCTGCACCCGAGCGGCTTCCTTAGAACGCGAATCCAAAATGACATCCACCAGCCCGCACCAGTCACGCTGGATCCGATGGATCAGCAGGCGGCTGTTGGCACGCGCTACCGGGTACACCGGCAGCAAAGGCGGATGCGGGTAACGCTCATCCAAGTATTCCATCACCACGGTTGACTCCCACAACGCCAGGTCACGATCGACCAGGGTGGGCAAGCTGCCGTAAGGGTTCACTTCGATCAGTTTCGGCGGATGACGGCCCGCCTCCACACTGATGATCTCGGCGCTGACACCCTTCTCTGCGAGCACGATGCGTACTCGGTGGGAATAGTGGTCGGCGGGGTCGGAGTAACAGGCCAACCGATTGGTCACGCCCATGGCGGTCCTCCTCGCTTGTTGAAATTATCGAAAGCTCAAAAACGAGCGCGCCCAGAGAGCATCTCTGTAACGTCCGGTCAAACCAGGCGTTACGTGTTCAGAGATGCCGCTGGGCGCGCAAGATTAACAGCAATTGCTTACGGTTGGATCAATGCACATCCTTCCAGTATTCGCGCTTGAGCAGATAAGCGAATACGAAGAAGAAAGCCAGGTACAGCAAGACGTACGTACCGATGCGCTGGTGCTGCAGTTTGACCGGGTTGGCCGAGTAGGCCAGGAAGGTCACCAGGTTCTTGACCTTCTCGTCGAACTGCTCTTCGTTCAGCGTACCGGTCTTGGGCACGATGGTCAGTTGATCGCATGCTTCATGGGTCAGAGGCGTACCGGTCAACGGATCATATTGCTTCTTGCCGTCTTCAACGACCTGAACCTGCTTGCATCCTACCACTTGACGACCCTGCAGGCCGACCAGAACGTTCGGCATGCCGACGTTCGGGAAGACTTTGTTGTTCACGCCATACGGGCGCGCAGGGTCTTCGTAGAAGGATTTCAGGTAGCCGTAGAGCCAGTCGGTGCCGCGCACGCGGGCCACCAGGGTCAGGTCGGGCGGTGCGGCGCCGAACCAGGCCTTGGCATCGGCCGGTTGCATGCCGGTGTTCATGTGGTCGCCGATCTTCGCGCCAGTGAACACCGCGTGGCTGAGCATCACTTCATGGGGGATGCCCAAGTCATCGGCGACACGCTCGTAACGTTGGAACTTGGCGCTGTGGCAACCCATGCAGTAGTTGGTGAATGTACGCAGCCCATCCTGCATGGCGGCCTTGTCAGACACATCGATATCGACTTTTTCCAGCTGCGCGCCATGCTCGGCGGCGAAGGACAGTAGCGGCAGGGCCGCAAGCACGAATGCAACGAATAATTTTTTCATCAGCCAGTCACCCTTTCCGGAACCGGTTTGGTCTTCTCGAGCCGGGTATAGAACGGCATCAGAATGAAGTAGGCGAAGTACAGGAAGGTGCAGACCTGCGACAGCAACGTACGCTCGGGGGTCGGCGCCAGCACGCCTAGCACGCCCAGGATCACGAACGAAATGCAGAACACCCACAGCCAGATCTTGCTCAGCCAGCCTTTGTAGCGCATCGACTTGACCGGGCTCCGATCGAGCCACGGCAGCACGAACAGCACCGCGATGGCTGCGCCCATGGCGATCACGCCCATGAGTTTGTCGGGGATCGCACGCAAGATCGCGTAGAACGGCGTGAAGTACCAGACCGGGGCAATATGCTCGGGCGTCTTGAAGGCGTTGGCCTGTTCGAAGTTAGGTTTCTCCAGGAAATAACCACCCATCTCCGGGAAAAAGAACACGATCGAGCAGAACACAAACAGGAACACCACTACGCCGACAATGTCTTTCACGGTGTAGTAAGGGTGGAATGGAATGCCGTCGAGCGGGATGCCGTTCTCGTCCTTGTGCTTCTTGATGTCCACACCATCAGGGTTGTTGGAACCCACTTCGTGCAGTGCCAGGATGTGCAGTACCACAAGGCCCAGGATCACGATCGGCAGGGCCACCACGTGCAAGGCGAAGAAGCGGTTCAGGGTGATGCCGGAGATCAGGTAGTCGCCACGAATCCACTGGGTCAGGTCGTTGCCGATCACCGGGATTGCACCGAACAGCGAGATGATCACCTGGGCGCCCCAGTACGACATCTGGCCCCATGGCAGCAGGTAGCCCATGAAGGCTTCGGCCATCAGCGCCAGGTAGATCAACATGCCAAACACCCACACCAGCTCACGCGGCTTCTGGTACGAACCGTAGAGCAGGCCACGGAACATGTGCATGTAGACGACGATGAAGAACGCTGACGCGCCTGTGGAGTGCAGCAGGCGCAGGATCGAGCCGTACTCGACGTCGCGCATGATGTATTCGACGGAAGCAAAGGCCTCTTCCGCCGACGGGGTGTAGCTCATCGTCAACCACACGCCGGTGACGATCTGGTTGACCAGCACCAACAAGGCCAGGGAGCCAAAAAAGTAGAAGAAGTTGAAGTTTTTTGGCGCGTAATATTTGCTGAGATGGTCTTCCCACATTTTGGTGGCGGGGAAGCGCGCATCCACCCAATCCATGAACTTGCTCATCACGCGTTCTCCTTGTCGAGGCCAATGACTATGAGGTCGTCAGTTTCGTAGGTATGCGGAGGCACGGGCAGGTTCAATGGAGCAGGCTGGGATTTGTAGACACGGCCAGCGAGGTCGTAGTGCGAGCCGTGGCAGGGGCAGAAATAACCACCGACCCAATCCTTGCCCAGATCGACAGGGGCCACTTCCGGGCGGAAGGTAGGCGAGCAACCCAAGTGGGTACACAGACCAACCAGCAACAGGATCTCTGGCTTGATCGAACGCATTTCGTTCTTGGCGTAGGCGGGCTGATCGGAATTTTCGGATTTCGGGTCAGACAACTGGCCTTCGATCTTTTTCAGATTCCCCAGGATTTCCTCGGTACGGCGAACAATGAAAACCGGCTGGCCGCGCCATTCAGCAATCATCTGCTGACCTGGCTCGATCTTGCTGACATTCACCTTCACCGGTGCACCTGCGGCTTTCGCCTTGGCACTGGGAAACCATGACCCCACGAACGGGACCGCAGCCCCCACCGCTCCTGCAGCACCCACCACGGATGTGGCTGCTACCAAGAAGCGACGCCGGCCTGCATTCACGCCGTCATTGCTCATTCAGTCCTCTCCCATCAGCTTTTTGGCCTGTTAAATCAGGCGTCTACTAAGTGTTGAATCTTTACTTATAAAAATTTTGACGGATGGTAATGAAAAGCCCCACGTATGACAAGGGAATTGCCCGGGCCTCCGCCCTCAGGCCTTGTAGTATAGGGGGTCTACGGATGTGGCAAGTTGTCACGGCGAAAAATGTGCATAAATCGCAGGCAATAAAAAACGCCCAGCTCCGTGAGGAGGCTGGGCGTTTTCTGGAACGTAAAGCGAATTAACGCTTCGAGTACTGCGGACGCTTACGCGCTTTACGCAGACCGACTTTCTTACGTTCAACTTCACGAGCATCGCGAGTAACGAAGCCAGCTTTGCGCAGAGCGCCACGCAGGGTTTCGTCGTACTGCATCAGAGCGCGAGTGATACCGTGGCGGATTGCGCCAGCTTGACCACTTACACCGCCACCGATAACGGTGACGTAGATGTCGAACTTTTCAACGGTCTCGGTCAATTCCAGCGGCTGACGAACTACCATGCGGGCAGTTTCGCGACCGAAGAAGTTGTCCAGGGAGCGGTTGTTGATCGAGATGTTACCAGTGCCCGGACGCAGGAAAACGCGTGCGGTTGCGGTTTTGCGACGGCCAGTGCCGTAATTTTGAGTCGCCGACATAATGAACTATTCCGTTAAAACTTCAGTTCTTGGGGCTGCTGAGCAGCATGAGGGTGTACAGCGCCCGCATAGACTTTCAGCTTGCGAAACATATCGCGACCCAGTGGGCCCTTCGGCAGCATGCCTTTGACCGCGATTTCGATCGGGGCTTCAGGCTTCTTGGAGATCAGGCCTTCAAAGTTGGAAGACTTGATACCGCCTGGGAAACCGGAGTGACGGTAGTACATTTTGTCTTGCGCTTTGTTGCCGGTAACACGTACCTGCTCAGCGTTGATGATCACGATGTAGTCACCGGTATCAACGTGCGGGGTGTATTCAGGCTTGTGCTTGCCACGCAGACGGCTGGCGACTTCAGTGGCCAGACGACCCAGGGTCTGACCAGCGGCGTCGACGACAAACCAGTCGCGCTGAACTGTTTCCGGTTTTGCAGTAAAAGTTGTCATTCTTTAATAGCCTCAGGGGCCGCCCTGTAAATTAGACGGCGGATCTTACTGAATAGTGCGTACTTTGACAAGTCAAAGGCAGCCGGATACAGACGCTATCGGGGGCTCGGGTCGGCGCGTCCGTTCAACGGCAAGATTCTTCGGCAGGCGGCGCATCACTTCCACTGCAGAAAGAGGTGGGCAATTATGCAGATTGCGAAAAAAAATTCAACCTGCTTTTATGATTGTTTTCCCCTGAAGGAGTACCCGATGGATTACCGACAGCTGGGCCGCACCGATCTGAACGTCAGCGCCATCGCGTTGGGCACCATGACCTGGGGCGAGCAGAACAGCGAGGCAGAGGCTTTCGCGCAGATCGAACGGGCAAAGGGCGCGGGGATCAACTTCCTCGATACCGCAGAAATGTACCCGGTACCGCCCAAGGCCGACACCTATGCCACCACCGAACGCTACATCGGCAACTATTTCAAAAGCCGTGGCGACCGCGCCGACTGGATCCTCGCCAGCAAGATCGCCGGCCCCGGCAACACCATCGACTACATCCGCGATGGCTACCTGCGTCACAACCGCAAGCACATCACCCAGGCGCTCGACGCCAGCCTCAAGCGCCTGCAGACCGACTGGATCGACCTCTACCAACTGCACTGGCCGGAACGCAGCACTAATTTCTTCGGCCAACTGAGCTACAAGCACAAGGACGAAGACGACCTCACCCCCCTGGAAGAAACCCTCGAAGCCCTGGATGAACAGGTCAAGGCCGGCAAGATCCGCCACATCGGCCTGTCCAACGAAACCCCATGGGGCACCATGAAGTTCCTCGCCCTGGCCGAAGCCCGTGGCTGGCCGCGCGCGGTGTCGATCCAGAACCCATACAACCTGCTCAACCGCAGCTTTGAAGTGGGCCTGGCAGAAATCGCCATCCGTGAGCAGTGCGGCTTGCTGGCCTACTCACCACTGGCGTTCGGCATGCTCAGCGGCAAGTACGAAGGCGGCGCACGGCCGGCCAAGGCACGCCTGACCGAGTACAGCCGGTTCAGCCGTTACTTCAACCCGCAGTCGGAGGCGGCGTGCAGCCGCTATGTGGCATTGGCGCGGGAACATGGCCTGGACCCGGCGCAGATGGCCCTGGCGTTTGTGACGCAGCAGCCGTTTGTGACCAGCAATATCATTGGGGCTACGTCGCTGGAACAGTTGGATAGCAACATTGCCAGTGCCGAGTTGAAACTGTCGAAAGAGGTGTTGGAAGGGATTGAGGCGATTCAAAAGGATCATCCAAACCCCGCGCCTTGATTGACCTTCAGACCGCCATCGCAGGCAAGCCAGCTCCCACATGTTGATCTGTGAATACCGTCAAATGTGGGAGCTGGCTTGCCTGCGATGAGGCCATCAAGAGCACCAGACAATCAAAGTGCCCGCGCAATAATCTCCTTCATGATCTCATTGGTTCCCGCATAAATGCGCTGCACCCGCGCATCCGCCCAGGCCCGGGCAATCGGGTATTCCCACATGAAGCCGTAGCCGCCGTGCAACTGCACGCACTCATCGAGCACCTTGCATTGCAGGTCCGTGGCCCAGTACTTGGCCATCGCCGCTGTCGGCACGTCCAGCTTGCCCTCTAGGTGCAACGCCATGCATTTGTCGACAAACACACGGCCGATCTGAATCTCGGTGGCCATCTCGGCCAGCTTGAATCGGGTGTTCTGGAAGTCGGCAATCGCCTTGCCGAACGCCTTGCGCTCGCGGGTGTAATCCAGGGTCCATTGCAATGCCGCTTCGGCTGAAGACAGTGCGCCTATCGCTACGGTCAAACGCTCTTGAGGCAGTTCCTGCATCAGGTATGCGAAGCCCATACCGGCCTGGCCCAGCAAGTTTTCCTTGGGCACCCGCACGTCCTGGAAAAACAACTCCGAGGTGTCCTGGGCCTTCATGCCGACTTTCTCCAGGCGCTTGCCCTTGTCGAAACCGGGCGTGCCAGCCTCCACCAGAAACAGGCTGGTGCCCTTGGCGCCGGCCTTGGGATCGGTCTTGGCGACTACGATCACCAGATCGGCCAAGTAACCGTTGGTGATAAAGGTCTTGGAGCCGTTGATGACGTACTCATCGCCGTCCAGCACTGCAGTGGTCTTGACCCCTTGCAGGTCGGAACCGGCGCCCGGCTCGGTCATGGCAATGGCCGTAACCATCTCCCCGCAGATCAACTTGGGCAGGTATTTGTGCTTAAGCGCTTCACTGCCGTAATGCAGGATGTAGGGCGCGACGATATCCGAGTGCAGAGAAAAGCCGATGCCGGTCAACCCCAGGCGGCTGACTTCTTCGATCACCACCGCGCTGTAGAGGAAATCTGCGCCCAGGCCGCCATATTCCTCCGGCAGGTGGGAACACAACATCCCCGCCTCCCCCGCCTGGTTCCACAGGCTACGGTCGATATAGCCCTGCTTTTCCCATTGCCCATGAAAGGGCGCGGCGTGTTTTTCGAGGAAGGTGCGCACGCTCTCGCGGAAGAGTTCGTGCTCCGAGCTGAACAAGGTTCTGGGGATCATGGGTCACCTGCGTGGATTGTCGGACAAGGACGAGCCCACAGAGCCTATGCCCCGATGGCGTCACGGGACACTGGACACATGCGACAAAAAATAAGACGATCCAGCCGTCTGGTGACCACTTTCCCCTATAAGAATAAATGAAATTATGTCTAACCAAATCTCCACGCCCCTGCGGCGCGTCAGCATTTTGGCCATTGATCGGGTATTCGCTTCCACCCTCATGCAAGCCAAGGATTTCTTCCATCTGGCCAGCCTGCGTTACGGTAAACAGCAGGGCCTGGGCTTGACCCCAGGGTTCGATACGCGCCTGGTCAGCCCCGACGGGCAATCCGTGCGCAGCTTCAGCGATGTGATCATGCCGGTGGACGGCGGCCTGGAGGATGCCGATATCATCGTGCTGCCGGCCTTCTGGGACGACTTCGACGCCCTGTGCACCCGCTACCCGCAAGTGTTGCCGTGGCTACGCGAACAACATGCCCGCGGCGCCGTGCTGTGCGGTGAAGCCACCGGGGTGTTCTGGCTGGCCGAAGCCGGGCTGCTCGATGGCAAGGAGGCGACCACCTACTGGCGGTTCTTCAATGCTTTCAGCGAGCGCTTCCCCAAGGTGCAGCTCAACCAGGACAAGCACCTGACCGATGCCGATAACCTGTATTGCGCCGGCGGCACCACCTCGGCCTGTGACCTCTACATCTACCTGATCGAACGCTTCTGCGGCGCCAACATCGCCCAGGCCGTGGCCCGCGACATCCTCTATGAGGTGCAGCGCAGCTATTCGCCGGGGCGTATCGGTTTTGGCGGCCAGAAGCTGCACCAGGACGTGATCATCCTGCAGATCCAGCACTGGCTCGAAGAACACTTCGCCGACAAGTTCCGCTTCGAAGACGTCGCCCGGGAACACGGCATGAGCATCCGCAACTTCATGCGGCGCTTCCAGACCGCCACCGGTGACAAGCCGCTGCATTACCTGCAACGGTTGCGCATCGAGACGGCAAAGGGCCTGCTCTCAGGCAGCCGCAAGAGCATCAAGACCATCAGTTATGAGGTGGGTTACGACGATGCGAGTTTCTTTGCGCGGTTGTTCAGGCAGCACACGGAGTTGTCGCCGAACCAGTATCGCCAGCAATTTCAGCAAGCCGCCTAACTGAAGGAACACAGAAAACAAAGTGGGAGGGGCGGTGCGACGATTCGACTTGCTCCCGATTGCGCTGGGTCAGTCACATCTACAGTGACTGACACTCCGAAATCGGGAGCAAGCCCCCTCCCACATTGGATCTCCATTGAGCTGGAGATTGATTAAGGCTTGTGTCCGCGCGACAGGAACTCGTGGGACTGCATTTCAAGCAGGCGGCTCAAGGTGCGCTGGAATTCGAAGTTCAAGCGACCGCCGGTGTACAGGTCCTTGAGCTCGACTTCCGCCGAGATGATCAACTTGACGTTACGGTCGTAGAATTCGTCGACCATGTTGATAAACCGCCGCGCAATATCGTCGGTGGTCACGCCCATCTGCTCGACGCCGCTCAAGATCACCGCGTGGAAGATCTTGCCCAGCTCAATGTAGTCGTTCTGGCTGCGCGGGCCGTCGCACAGCTGGCGGAACTCGAACCAGGCCACGTCATCGCAGGTGCGCAAGGCGATGATTTCGCGGTTCTCGATCATCAGCTTGTCGTTTTCCACCGCCTGGGTGCATTCCGGCGTCAGGGCGCGGAAGCTTTTTTTCAGGCTGTCGTGCGCCGCTTGGTTCAGCGGGAAGTGGAACAGCTCGGCTTGCTCCAGGTGGCGCAGGCGGTAATCGACGCCGCTGTCGACGTTGACGATATCGGTGTTCTGCTTGATCAGCGCAATGGCCGGCAGGAAGCGCGCACGCTGCAGGCCGTCCTTATACAGGCCGTCAGGCACAATGTTCGACGTGGCCACCAGGGTCACACCGTTCTTGAACAGCTCTTCCATCAGCGTGCCAAGGATCATGGCGTCGGTGATGTCGGAGACGAAGAACTCATCGAAGCAGATCACCCGCGCTTCTTGGGAGAAGCGCTTGGCGATGATGGTCAGCGGGTTTTTCTCGCCCGGCAGGGTTTTCATCTCTTCGTGCACGCGCTTCATGAAGCGGTGGAAGTGAGTACGGACCTTTTCCTTGAATGGCAGCGCTTCAAAGAAGGTGTCTACCAGATAAGTCTTGCCCCGGCCGACGCCACCCCAGAAGTACAGGCCCTTGACCGGCGTGTGATCTTTCTTGCCAAACAGCTTGCTGAACATCCCTGGTTTGCTTTGCGAGGCCGCGACCAGATCGTCGTACAGGCGCTGCAAATGACGCACAGCATTTTCCTGGGCTGCGTCATGGAAGAATTCAGGGCGTTTCAGATCAGCTTGATATCGTTCTAGGGGCGTCATAATTTCGTTAGCAAGGCAACAAAAACGGGCCGACACTGTAACGACGGCCCTGGAGAATGGCAATCAACCCTTGGTCGGGTTAATCCTCGATTGGGGCCAACGCAGCGCGCAAGGCTTCGATGGCCGCGTCACGCGATGCTTGATCGGCGTACTCGGCACTGTCAGCCACGGCGGCGCCGTCCAGCCATACGCTGAAGCTCAGAGCCTGCGCACGCACGTCCAGCGCATCACCACTTTGCAATTGTTTGGTCACAGCGCCAGCCGCTTTGCCATCGGCAAAGTTGCGCGACAGCAACAGTTGCTCACCATCAGCGGCCAGCAGGCGGAAGCGGAAGCTGCCATCGTCTTCACGAAAACTCACAAAACGCGCAGCCTTCGCCGCTTTTTTCTTGGTGGCAGCCGGCGCCGCAGCCTGGTTGACGAACGAACGCAGGCCCACCGCCTCACGCAACTCGGCGAGGAATGGCGCGGCCACGGCACGGGCTTTCTTGGCGCCGACCAGCAGCAGGTCTTCCATATCGGAGGGGCGCGACATCAGTTGGTGGTAACGCTCGCGCGCTTCACCAAGTTGGCCGTCGAGCAGTTGGAACAGACGATTCTTCGCCTCGCCCCAGCCCAGGCCTTGCAGCAGCTCGCCACGGAATTCTTCTTCCTGCGCCTTGGTCGCGAACGCCTGGTACAGGGTGAACAGGTGCGAATTGTCCGGGTCCTTGGCTTCGCCCGGAGCACGCGAGTCGGTCACGATCCGCGAGATCGCGTCTTTCATGTCCTTGGCGCTGGTGAACAACGGGATGGTGTTGTCGTAGCTCTTGGACATCTTGCGGCCATCCAGGCCCGGCAAGGTGGCGACGCTTTCTTCGATCAGCGCCTCGGGCATGGTGAAGAATTCTTTACCGTTGCCGAACAAGTGGTTGAAACGCTGGCCGATGTCGCGAGCCATTTCCACGTGCTGGATCTGGTCGCGACCGACTGGCACCTTGTGCGCGTTGAACATCAGGATGTCAGCGGCCATCAGCACCGGGTAGCTGTACAGGCCCATGCTGATGCCCGCATCCGGGTCTTCGCCGTTTTCCACGTTCTTGTCCACCGACGCCTTGTACGCATGGGCGCGGTTGAGCAGGCCCTTGGCGGCAACGCAGGTCAGCAGCCAGGTCAGCTCGGGAATCTCCGGGATGTCCGACTGGCGATAGAAGGTCACACGGTTCACATCCAGGCCACCGGCCAGCCAGGTCGCGGCGATTTCCATGCGCGAGCGCTGGATGCGCTGCGGGTCGTCGCACTTGATCAGCGCGTGGTAGTCGGCCAGGAAGTAGAAGGAGTCGGCATTCGCGTCTTCGCTGGCGAGGATCGCCGGGCGAATCGCACCGGCGTAGTTGCCCAGGTGCGGCGTGCCGGTGGTGGTAATGCCGGTGAGGATTCGGGTACGGGTCGTCATGGGTGATCGCTTGTCATCAATTCGAAAGGCGTGGCAGCACCAGATCCTTGAGATCGGTCAGCTTGCCATGAAAAAAGTGTCCGCATTCTGCCACTTTCAGCAACTCATGGGGGCGTTTCAGGGCGGCGGACCAGTCGTAGACCAATTGCGGGTCGACCACTTCATCGCTTTCCGGTTGGATCAGGGTCAACGGGCAGCCTTGGGGCAACACATCTGCATCGCCAAGGCGCATCACGGCGGCAGCCACCATAAACAGGTGCGCAAGCTTTTCACCCTTGGCTTCCAGACGGCCGCCGAGACTGGCCGCGACATAGCCACCGAAGGAAAAACCCAACAAGGTGATCGGCAGTTCGGGATGTTTTGCCCGCAGCCAGGTGACGGCCGCTTCGGCATCGTCGACCTCACCACTGGCCATATCGTGTGTACCGGCGCTGGCACCGACGCCACGATAATTGAAACGCAAAGTAATCAAACCGGCATCGCGCGCAGTGCGTTGCAGGGTCGACACCACTTTATTGAGCATGGTCCCACCCTGCACCGGGTTAGGGTGGCAGATCAGCGCCAGGCCACGTGGTTCGGGGTGATCCAGGTACAAGGCTTCCAATTGGCCCACCGGGCCATCGATCAAAACGGGGGTTTCACGCATGAGCAAGGATGAACTCCGTGACCTCTCAAGGGGTCGACTCGTCTAGCTAAAAGTCTGTGCATGGCATCATTGCGAGCTTAATCGCGGTATACAGCGCAGGTTTGAGCCGTTAACGTAAAGCAAAGCCGTTTATAGAGGAAGGACTCGTGGAACACTCGCTCTTAGTTTGGTTGTTGCCGACTCTTGCCCTGGTTGCCGGTGTCGCCATTGGATTCCTGGTTGCCCGCCTGCTGCCGAATGCCGCGCCTAACCGCACGCAGCGTCAGCTGGATGACATTCAGGAACGTTTTGACAGTTATCAGAACGAGGTTGTTACCCACTTCAACAGCACCGCGACCCTGGTCAAGAAGCTCACCCAGAGCTACCAGGAAGTACAGGATCACCTCGCCGAAGGCGCTAATCGCCTGGCCCTCGACGACATCACCCGCCAGCGCCTGCTGGCTGCGCTGCATTCCGATGCACCGCAAACCCCACGGGAACGCCTGACCCCGCCTCGGGAAAACCAGGAGCCACCACGGGACTACGCGCCAAAAACGCCGAACGCCCCAGGAATGCTGGATGAGCATTACGGCTTGAAGAAGTAAGTCATCTTCGAGCATTAAAAAAGCCCGGCTGATCAATGATCAGCCGGGCTTTTTTTGGGCGCCACTTCAAGAACAATGCAGATCAATGTGGGAGGGGGCTTGCTCCCGATAGCAGTGGATCAGCCAATGCATCTGTTACTGACAGGCTGCCATCGGGAGCAAGCCCCCTCCCACACTCACCGAGGATGAGCTCAAGTGAGTTGTTGCTCCTGCAACCGCCCACCCTCGATGCGTACATGCCGCCCATGGAAACGCTTGAGGCTGCTGCGGTGGCCGACGCTGACGATGCTCAATCCCGGCAATTCATCGATCAATGCCTGGTACAACGTTGCCTCATCCTCTTCATCCATCGCCGAAGTGGCTTCATCCATATACAGCCACTGCGGTGCGAACAACAACGCACGGGCAAAGGCCAGGCGCTGTTGCTCACCCGGCGAAAGCATGCGTTGCCAGTGGTTGGCTTCATCCAGACGATTGAGCAGGTGCGGCAGGCGGCAGGTTTGCAGGACCTGTGCATAACGTTCTGCCGGATAGACGCTGTCGTCTTGTGGATAACTCAGCACCGCCTTGAGCGTACCAATCGGCAGGTAAGGCTTCTGCGGCAGGAACAGGTAGCGCGTCGCCGGCAACCGAATGCTGCCATGACCTGCGGGCCAAAGATGGCCCATCGCCCGCAACAAGGTGCTCTTGCCGCTACCGGAACGCCCGCTGAGCATCACGCGCTGGCCAGGCTCCACGGTCATGTCGGCGTCCGTGAGCAGGTGACGGCCGTCGGCCAGGTCCATGCCCAGATCCGTGATCACCAGGCGCTCGCCGTCAGGGCGCACATCGATGGCCGGGGCTCGCTGCTCGTTGTCGCTCATGGCTTGCTGGAAACTCAGCAGGCGATCACTGGTGGCGCGCCATGTCGCCAGTTCCGAGTAGGCGTTGATAAACCAGCTGAAGTTTTCCTGCACGTTGCCAAACGCCGAGTTGATTTGCATCAGCTCGCCCAGCTCGATTTTGCCGGTGAAGTAGCGCGGCGCGGCCACGATAAACGGGAAGATGATCGCAATCTGGCTGTAGCCGGCGGTGAAAAAGGTCAGGCGCTTGGACACTTTCATGATGTCCCAGAAGTTGTGCCAGACCTTGCCGAAGCGCGTACTCAGGCGTTGTCTTTCATTGGGCTCGCCGTTGTACAGGGCAATGCTCTCGGCATTCTCACGCACCCGCACCATGGAAAAACGCAGGTCTGCCTCGAAGCGTTGCTGTTGGTTGCTCAGGCCGATCAAGCGTCGGCCGATCAGGTGCGTCAGCCAACTGCCCACGGTGGCGTACAGCAGCGCGCACCAGAACATATAGCCGGGGATGGTGATGCCAAACACTTCGATGCTGCCCGATACGCCCCACAGGATGATCGAGAACGACACCAGGCTGACCACATTACGCAGCAACCCAAGGCCGAGGCTCAAGGTGCCGGAGGTGAAGTTGTTGAGGTCTTCGGAAATCCGCTGGTCTGGGTTGTCGGTATAACCACCCTGTTCCAGCTGGTAGTAATTCTTGTGGGCCAGCCACCGGGTGAAGTGTTTTTCGGTGAGCCAGGCGCGCCAGCGGATCGTCAGCATCTGGGTCAGATAGAGACGGTAGACCGCGCCGAGAATCGCCACCGCCGCAATGCCGCCGAAATAACCTATCAGTTGCCAGAAGGCGGCGGTGTCCTTCTTCTCCAGGGCGTTGTAGAAATCCTTGTACCAGTGATTGATCCACACGGAAATCGCCACGCTGAACAGCGACAGGCCAATCACTGCAGCCAGCAACAGCCAGGCCCTGCCCTTCTCTTCGCTACGCCAATACGGTGTGATCATGGCCCAGGTTCGGCGGAAGAATTGCCCCCGCACCGCGTCGTTGATCGCGGAGTACTCAGCGTTCTGGTTCATTGTTCAGGCTCGGCAGGAAAAACATCACAGGCGTTTGAACCGATCATAGGTGATCGGTTCGCGCATCCGTGCAGCCTGAAGCAGGTTGTTCAGTGTTCGTTCAGCGTCGTACCGGGCGCTTCTGCAACTTGCGCTGCAAGGTACGGCGGTGCATGCCTAAAGCACGGGCAGTGGCGGAGATATTGCCTTCGTGCTCGGTCAGCACGCGCTGGATATGCTCCCATTGCAGGCGGTCCACCGACATCGGGTTTTCCGGTACCAGGGTGTCGAGGTCGGCGTGCTCGGAAAGCAGAGCGGCCAGCACGTCGTCGGCGTCCGCCGGCTTGCACAGGTAGTTGCAGGCGCCGCGCTTGATCGCCTCGACAGCGGTGGCGATGCTGGAGTAACCGGTGAGGATCACCACGCGCATTTCGGGGTCGAGCTCCAGCAGCTTGGGCAGCAGCACCAGGCCGGAGTCGCCGTCCATTTTCAGGTCGAGGGCGGCGTAGTCGGGCAGGTCGGCCTGGGCGATGGTCAGGCCTTCTTCGGCAGACCCTGCGGTGCTGACGCGAAAACCGCGACGGCTCATGGCGCGCGCCATCACGCGGGTAAAGGTGGCATCGTCATCTACCAGCAACAGGTGCGGCAGTTCTTCGCCTTCGACTTGGATCTCGTCACTCATCGATATCTCCTCGTGCGACACGGGGCAGGCGCAGCTCGGTGAGCGTGCCACCTTCCTCATGACTATAGAGCTTCACTGAGCCGCCCGCGCGGGTCACGCTGGCCTTGCTCAAAAACAGGCCCAGGCCGAAGCCTTTGCCCTTGGTGGTAAAGAAGGGTTTGCCGATCTGCTCGGCAATGGCCAGCGGCACGCCCGCGCCGTGGTCACGAATGCTGATGGTGATGTTTTCGGCGTCCCAGTCCAACTGTACACCGAGCCCTTCAGGGCAGGCGTCAGCGGCGTTGTTCAGCAAGTTGAGCAGCGCCTGGGTCAGGTCTGGCGGTGGCGCCAGGCGCGGCACGCTGCCTTGGCCCAACAGGTTGAAGCGGTAACTGGCCTCGGGGCGCATCAGGTGCCAACGGTTCAGGGCTTCATCGAGCCATTGGGTCACATCCTGCATTTCAACCGCGAGGCGGCGATTGGCTTCGGCGGCACGCACCAGTTGCTGCAGCGTCAGCTTGCATTGCTTGACCTGTTCCTGCAGCACGCTCAAGTCGTCTTGCAGCGCGGGGTCGTGATGGTCCTGGGTCATTTCCTTGAGCAGCACGCTCATGGTCGCCAACGGCGTACCCAATTCATGGGCGGCACCGGCGGCCTGGGTGGCGACGGCCAGCAATTGCTGGTCGCGCAGCCCTTCTTCGCGGCGAATGGCGCGCAGCTCTTCCTGGCGACGCAGCTCTTCGGCCATACGTGCGGCGAAAAAGGTAATGACGGCGGCAGACAGGGCAAAACTCAACCACATCCCGTAGATTTGCAGGTTTTCCCGGGCGATAGGGAAGGTCTGCAACGGGTAGAACTGAGCCAGCAACAGGGTGTACAGCGTCAGCGCGATCCCCGAAAGCACCACCGAGTAGCGCCATGGCAACGTCACCGCAGCGATGGTCAGTGGCACCAGGTAATATGAAACGAACGGGTTGGTGGACCCACCGGAGAAGTACAGCAACACGCTGTGGATAAACAGGTCGCAAGCCAGTTGCAGGGCATATTCCAACTCGGTCACCGGCCAGGTGGTGCGCAGCCGTATGGCGGTAAATGCACACAACACGGTGGAAAAACCCAGGGTCACAGCCAGTTGCAGCCAGGGCAGCGGCAGCAGGTCGAACCAATAGGCAAGCCCGACGGAACCGGCCTGTGCGGCCAATACCAGGGTGCGAATGAACGTCAGGCGCCAGAGGTTCTGGCGAGTGGCGGAAGTCAGTTTTACGGCGGCGAGCATGAGCTCTCCCGATGAGCGCTGCAGGCGGATCGGCACGAGTATAAACGAAGCGGACCTGCTGGCACGGCGCGTGTGGCTCTTTGACGCAGGCCGGCTAAATGACCGTTCGTCGGCGCCCGCATAACTTGTTGGTAATGTGTAAACCCGAAGAACCCTATGCCAGCGTCTACAGTCATACCGAGCACGACTACCTCAAGGAGCTTCCATGTCTCGTTTCATTCGCAGTGCAGCCATCATCACTCTCAGCGCCAGCGCCATTGCCAGCCTGCCGGCCATGGCCGCCGATGCACTGAACTACAACCAGATCTCCCTGCGCGCCGAAGTCAGCCAGGAAGTAGCCCGCGACAAGATGATCGTCACCCTCTATACCGAGTCGCAAAACGCCGACCCGGCCAAGCTTGCCGCTGAAATCACCACCACCATGAACACAGCCTTAGGCCAGGCCCGCGAAGTCAAAGGCGTGACCCTGCGCCAGGGCAGCCGTAACAGCTACCCGATCTACGACAACAAGAACCAGAAGATCACCGGCTGGCGTGAGCGCGCCGAACTGCGCCTGGAAAGCGCGGACTTCCCGGCGCTGTCCAAGCTCACCGGCGAGCTGTTGAACACGCTGAAAATGGAAAACATGGACTTCGCCATCGCCGATGCCACGCGCAAGGCCAGCGAAGATGCGTTGCTCAAGGACGCGGTTACTGCGTTCAAGGCCCATGCGCAACTGGCTACCGATGCACTGGGCGGCAAGGGTTACAAGATCGTCAATCTGAACTTCAACACCAATGGTTACCCGATGCCTTATGCCCGTGGCGGCATGATGATGAAGGCGGCCATGGCAGACTCTGCACCGACGCCTGACGTTGAAGCAGGCACCAGCCAAGTGAGCATGAGCGCCGATGGAGTGATCGAAGTTTTACCGTAAGTCTTCGCGAGACCAACACGGCGTAACCTTCACCGGTTACGCTGTGGTGTTGCCGCCCACGGAACACTCAGACCGCTACCACACACCAAGTAACTTGATACTACAGCCTTACTCTAATCTATCTAAACCTCGCCCTCACGACACCACTCGTCAAACATTACGAATGCAGGCCTGGAACTTACGACACTCAACTTCCCACCCAGGGTTGCCATGCACATCATCTTGAATCAGAACATCGAACAGGTTATTTGCCACACACGGACGTACTGACAACAGAACATTACACATATCGATTTCTTTGTTTCTCGATGAACGGCAGTTATTTACCCAATAATTAATGTGAGTCGATAATGAATATAACGCCGTCTCTCGCTCCCACACTCGTCGTTCCCTCTTTCCCTCCCACACACGATCGCCAGCATCGAGCGCTGGATGATTTGCCCGCAACGCAAACCCGGCAGCAGGCAGAAGAAACCTCTTCAAAACATTCAAAAAAAATGCTCGACCCCCCCCCGTTCCCCTTGCCTACACCCGCCCATGAGCTCGATGCTTCCAAAAGCATCATCTATGGGTCAGTCAACGTTATTCCGCCAAACGCGGGTTATACACAGCAAGAGCGAATGCATCGTATCGATGCCTATGCCGGTCGAGTCGTCGCGCACATTCAACACATCGAAAATGGCAGCGACGCAGAACGCAATATCAAGTTCCAGCAAACTCGCCTGTTTCTTGAACCCGCAGGTTACTTCAGCGGCGGGTTGCTAGCAGCCGGCTACGATCCCCATGAAAAAATCTCGGTGACCTTCCACTCCTATGTAGGAATGGGCAAGCCCCAGGAGGAAACCAACAAGGAGGTACGCACCTATTTTGCATGGGAGATTGCAGCCGGCGCTCTTGCGCACGACAAGGTGTCAAGGGGCGGTCCGTTGAACTTCCAGGGCATGCACATCAACCCGCAAGATAAAAACAAGCTCCACGAACTGGAATCCTTGGGCAGCCAACTCCAAGGCCATTGGGAAAATGAAATAGCGGCGCCCATGCGCGACGCCTCGGGGCAACTGGCGAAGCGATCGGGCAAAGCGGATGCCTATGTGTTGCGAGGAATATTACAAAGTCTGCATGACGACAATTCCAGTAACAAACACCTAACCCCCGCTGCGCGGGCCGCCATTGTCCGCACACTTGAAGAAGACGGAAACGCGGTAATCCCCAACATATATGGCTATCCCTTAGAGGGTTATGCATTTATTCCTTATATCAATTATCACGGTGATTATGACCACCGCCCGAATAAGGGACTGATGATTGACTTAAAGAATGGCTCCGCCCGTGAAATACACGGTGATGACGACTTTGCCAGTTGGGCTAAAAACAATCAGGCTCAATTGGTTAGCCGCTTCAACGCTCGTGACAGGCAAGGCGGTCATGATGCTCACTGGGTAGGGGCCGGGTATGTACTCAATGCATTGATTCAGGATAACCGTTCTACGTTTCCAGGAAGAAAAGGCCCGTTCACAGATCAGGCCGTACCGGTCCGGGAGACATTCAATTACACACAATCGCGAGACAGCGATTACTACTTGAAATTTGGCGACCTTAAAAACGGTATTGCCCCCCACTACCAGGCGATAAATGCCAAGAATGCACGCTGGACCGATCAAACCGAGGTCTTTGGCGCCTCCCAACAAAGTTGGAAAGCAGCCAAAGAGTTTTGGGGTAACACGTTTGGTTACTTACCGATCGTAGGCAATGTGGGCAACATTGTCTTCGGCGTACACGATGGCCTCTACGGCAAGACGGCCGATGATCGTGTCGCAGGTAACGCCGCGGCGGTAATTTCCAGCCTGCAGCTGGCGCACGAGATTGCCCCCATTGGAGTGGAAGCCGGACTTGGGGAGGCGGTTTTGACACCTGGCGCTCCCAGCGCAAAACCCTACAGCTGGCGATTCAGTCAGGACACTAGCGATCTTGAACTCGTGCGCACGCCAAACGCGTTGAGCGAGAGTGATATCAACCCGGTTGCAAATCACTCGACGCCCCAAGTGAACCCGTTGCGGCCCAGTCACGCGGGGATGATCAGCGAACATGCCATCCCTGACGGCGAGCAGTTGATTGAAAAGGCCACGCACAACCAGAAGGGCATCTATCAGCTCAAGAACACCGCCACCGGCGAAGATCACTGGTTTATCCGCTACACCGATGGGACAGGCGTCCCTGGCGTATATGAAATAAAAAGCAACTTCAAACCTAGCAATGACTACGTGCAGATTATTGATCGCTCCGGAAAGATTGTATTGACCGTGCATTCAGCCGGTGACGGAAACTGGGTTCGCAATGCAGCCAATGGGGGGGTGAGGTGGCCGTGGCAGCGCTCACCATCGCCGACACCTAGTGAAAATCTGACCCCCCATTTTTCGGACCTGTTCGCCGATGTCGATCAACAGGCCGTGGCACGAGCCGACAGATTCGACCAATTCATGAAAGTGGATGAGACCAGACCTTACGCCGTATCGACCCGCGGCTATGAAGAAAACGGCGTTGTTAAAAGAAAGCTGAATATTGGCTGGGAGGCCCCCAAGGAGAAGTTCGAAGTATTGCCCTCGGAGCGAGCGGCTCCTACGCCTCTGAGCGAGACCAATTATTCAGAGAACTTTCTTCCCGACCTGAATCGTAACAACTACACGGTCATCAAAAGCTCAAAAGGCGGCGATATCGAGGTGCCGTTGGACGCCCGTGCAGACACACCCGAAGCGACAAGACTGAGCCGTCTAAAGCAATTCGAGAAAGAGATTCCCGATGCACAACTGCGATCCCGTATCTCCGAGGTTGCCCATCAAGGATCAGTATTTCCCGCCAATTGGGAGTTGCTCCAAAGCTTGAAAGAAGGCTACGGCGTCACAGCAAGCAATACTTCTTACTTTATTGATTACGACCCGATAAACAGTGAAGCCCGAGTCAAAGTCGTCACCACGTGGTTTGTAAGCGATGTCAGCGATCACGTTCCAAAAGTGATTCCGGATTTAGAAGCAACCACCGTCAGAACCTTCACCATTCGCGAGAACAATGATGTGTCCGGCGACCTTTACACGATTGACGATTACGCTCCCACTCAACTGGAAGTCTCGATCCCCGATGATCTCCCTCAGTAATCAAGGCCCCCTTTGATGCAGATGTCCCTACCTGAGTAACCAGAACGGCGGTAACCTCGGTGACCGCCGTTTTCGTTTAGGCAGCTTTGGTCTGCCTGCCATTTCAGGGGTCTCCATGGAAAGAATCGCCGTCAAGCCACTGCTCCTCGCCGCAAGCCTACTGGCTTTTATGCCGATGGCTCAGGCCGCAACCACCCTGGTCTACTGCTCCGAAGCCAGCCCCGCCGGGTTCGATCCCAGCCAGTACACCAGCGGCACCGATTTTGACGCGTCCGCCGAAACCGTGTTCAACCGTCTGACTCAGTTCAAGCGCGGTGGCACCGAGGTAGAACCGGGTCTGGCCACGAACTGGGATGTATCCAAGGACGGCCTGACGTATACCTTCCACCTGCGCGATGGCGTCAAGTTCCACACCACCGACTTCTTCACCCCGACCCGTGATTTCAACGCCGATGATGTGTTGTTCACCTTCAATCGCTTGCTCGATGCCGACAGCCCGTTTCGCAAGGCCTACCCCTCCGAATCGCCCTACTTCACTGACATGGGCTTGAACGCCACGATCAAGAGCGTCGACAAACTCGACGAACACACCGTGCGTTTCAACCTGAACAATGTCGATGCTTCATTCGTACAGAACCTGGCGATGAGTTTCGCCTCGGTGCAATCGGCCGAATACGCCGCCCAGCTGTTGAAAGAGGGCAAGGCCGAGCAGATCAATCAAAAGCCCATCGGCACCGGGCCGTTTGTGTTCAAGCGTTACCAGAAAGATGCGCAGATCCGGTATGTGGCCAACACACAATACTGGAAGCCCGAGGACGTAAAGCTCGATAACCTGGTATTTGCGATCACCCCGGACGCCGCTGCGCGCCTGCAAAAACTAAAGGCCGGTGAATGCCAGGTCAGCGGTTACCCACGTCCTGCCGACATCGACGTGATGAAGCAAGATCCCAATCTGCGCGTGCTGCAACAAGCGGGTTTCAATCTGGGCTTCCTGGCCTACAACGTAACGCACCCGCCGCTGGACCAACTCAAGGTGCGCCAGGCGCTGGACATGGCGATCGACAAACCAGCAATCATCAAGGCCGTTTACCAGAGCGCCGGACAATTGGCGCAGAACGCATTGCCGCCGGCGCAGTGGTCTTATGACCCAGGCATCAAGGATGCCCCCTACGATCCGACCAAAGCCCGGTTGCTACTAAAAGAAGCAGGGGTTGCACCAGGTACCACCATCAATCTGTGGGCGATGACCGTGCAACGCGCCTCCAACCCCAATGCGCGGATGTCCGCACAAATGATCCAACAGGATTGGGCCAAGGTCGGCATCAAAGCCAACATCGTCAGCTATGAGTGGGGCGAGTACATCAAACGCGCTAAAAATGGCGAACACGACGCAATGATTTACGGCTGGACCGGCGATAACGGCGACCCGGATAACTGGCTCGGCGTGCTCTACAGTTGTGCCGCGGTCAAGGGCAGCAACTATGCCAAATGGTGTAACCCGGCCTACGACAAACTGGTGCAGCAAGCCAAGGTCAGCAATGATCGCGAGCAGCGTATCAAGTGGTATCAACAGGCGCAGAAAATCCTTAAGGAACAGGTACCTATAACGCCTATTGCGAACTCGACGGTTTTCCAGCCCCTGCGCAAGGAAGTGCGCGACTTCAAGATCAGCCCGTTTGGACTGACGCCCTTCTACGGCGTGAGTCTAGATAAGTAACATCAACGCCCCAACCGAGTGCGCTAGACGCCTCGGCTGGGCTTTTTTGGTGCGCACATTGCACCGAAAAAAACCATCAAATCGACGCATTTATGGCAAAACTTTCATAATTGCGACATTCCTGTACGTTCGTACCACTGTTTACCGCTAGTAACCGTTCAGCATCTTGCATTGGGTATGGCGCCTGCATAAGTATCCGCAGGCCGACTCACGAGGTCGCCCTCACCACCAAAAATGACAACAAATCATGAGGCCAACATGCTTAAACACGCAGTCCTTCCGTTATTAGTGAGCGCTGGCCTTATGGCCGCAGCCCCCGTAGCCCTGGCGGCAACTAACCTGGTGTTCTGCTCCGAAGGGAGCCCGGCCGGTTTCGACCCAGGCCAGTACACCACCGGAACAGACTTCGATGCCTCGGCCGAAACCATGTTCAACCGTCTGAGCCAGTTCGAGCGTGGCGGCACCGCCGTCGTTCCTGGCCTGGCCACCAGCTGGGATGTGTCGCCGGACGGCCTGACGTATACCTTCCACCTGCGCGAAGGCGTCAAGTTCCACACCACCCCGTACTTCAAGCCTACTCGTGAATTCTCGGCTGACGACGTACTGTTCACCTTCAACCGGATGATCAACAAAGACGATCCGTTCCGTAAGGCCTACCCCACCGAGTTCCCGTACTTCACGGACATGGGGATGGACACCAACATCAAGAACATCGAGAAAGTCGATGATCACACCGTCAAGTTCACCCTTGGCACCGTGGACGCGGCTTTCATCCAGAACCTGGCCATGAGCTTTGCTTCGATCCAGTCCGCTGAATATGCCGCGCAATTGTTGAAGGAAGGCAAACCCGCCGACATCAACCAGAAGCCGGTCGGCACTGGCCCGTTCGTGTTCAAGAGCTACCAGAAAGATTCGAACATTCGTTACACCGGCAACAAGGACTACTGGAAACCTGAAGACGTGAAGATCGACAACCTGATCTTCGCCATCACCACTGACCCGTCGGTGCGTATCCAGAAGCTCAAGAAAAACGAATGCCAGATCACTCTGTTCCCACGTCCGGCCGACCTAAAGGCGCTGGGCGAAGACAAAGACCTGAAGCTGCCGCACCAGGCCGGTTTCAACCTGGGCTATGTGGCCTACAACGTGATGGACAAGGTCAAGGGCAGCGACCAGCCTAACCCGCTGGCTGACCTGCGCGTACGCCAGGCGCTGGACATGGCGGTGAACAAGCAGCAGATCATTGACTCCGTGTACCAGGGCGCCGGCCAACTGGCCGTCAACGCCATGCCGCCGACCCAATGGTCCTACGACACCAGCATCAAGGACGCTAAGTACGACCCAGAGAAAGCCAAGGCGCTGCTCAAGGAAGCCGGCGTCAAGGAAGGTACCGAAATCGTCCTGTGGGCCATGCCGGTTCAGCGTCCGTACAACCCGAACGCCAAGCTGATGGCTGAGATGCTGCAGAACGACTGGTCCAAGATCGGCCTGAAGGTCAAGATCACCAGCTACGAATGGGGCGAGTACATCAAGCGTTCCAAAGGCGGCGAGAACCAGGCCATGATCATTGGCTGGAGCGGCGACAATGGTGACCCGGACAACTGGCTGAACGTGCTGTTCGGCTGCGACTCGCTGTCGGGCAACAACTTCTCCAAGTGGTGCGACAAGAAATTCGACGGCATCGTGAAAGAAGCCAAGGCCACATCGGATGTCGCCAAACGCACCGAGCTGTACAAGCAGGCGCAACATATCCTCAAAGATGCAGTCCCGATGACACCTATCGCGCACTCGACGGTGTATCAACCCATGCGTAATACCGTACAGGACTTCAAGATCAGCCCATTTGGCTTGAACTCCTTCTACGGCGTTAGCGTAAGCGGCAAGTAAGGATCAATAACGGCGACGTTTCACAACGTCGCCGTTATTCCATCCGCCAGGGCCATAGGAAACAGACCACATTTGTAAGCGTTGCCGTCCTACAGCAACGAACTGCGCCTTGTGTCTCCGTTACCTACAAGTCCAGTCAGAATTGGCGCATTTACTGCAAGGTCCGCGTCCCATAACGTCGTAGGACAGCAGAGGCATCACTCTGGGAAATGGCACTTGCTGTGCGTGGGATCAGTGATGTCTTCCTGGCCATGGCCAGCGGGAGGGTTGCTGTTGATAACTACAAACAAGGATCGGGATCGTCATGCGCCATACCACTGTTCTATCCGCGATGTTTGCCACCAGCCTGCTGGCCGTGGCCACGATGGGCCAGGCCGCCGAAAAGAAGAGCCTGGTGTTCTGCTCCGAAGGCAGCCCGGCAGGGTTTGACACTGCGCAATACACCACGGCCACCGACAACGATGCGGCAGAGCCTTTGTACAATCGCCTGGTTGAATTCGAAAAAGGCGCGACCGACGTAGTACCTGGGCTGGCGACCAAATGGGATATTTCGCCAGATGGCCTGACCTACACCTTCCACCTGCGTGAGGGGGTGAAGTTCCACAGCAACAAGGAATTCAAGCCGACGCGCGACTTCAACGCCGACGACGTGCTGTTCACCTTCAACCGCATGCTTGACCCCGAGCATCCATTCCGCAAGGCCTACCCTACCGAGTTTCCGTACTTCAACGGGATGAGCCTGAACAAGAATATCGCCAAGGTCGAAAAAACCGACCCGCACACGGTGGTGATGACCTTGAACACGGTCGATGCCGCGTTCGTACAGAACATCGCCATGAGTTTCGCTGCAATCCTGTCCGCCGAATACGCCGAGCAGTTGCTCAAGCAAGGCAAGCCCAGCGACATCAACCAGAAGCCGATCGGCACTGGCCCATTTGTGTTCCAGCGTTACCAGAAAGACTCGCAGATACGTTACGTGGGCAACAAACAGTACTGGGACCCGAGCCGCGTCAAGCTGGACCAACTGATCTTCGCCATCAACACCGACGCCTCGGTACGGGTGCAGAAGCTCAAGGCCGGCGAATGCCAGGTCACCCTGCATCCGCGCCCCGCCGATGTAGACGCGCTGAAGGCCGACCCGAACCTGCAACTGCTGACCAAGCCTGGCTTCAACCTCGGCTACATCGCCTACAACGTGCGCCACAAGCCGTTCGACCAGCTTGAAGTGCGCCAGGCGCTGGACATGGCGGTGAACAAGCAGAGCATCCTCAACGCTGTGTACCAGGGCGCAGGGCAACTGGCGGTCAACGCCATGCCGCCGACACAGTGGTCCTACGACGACAGCATCAAGGACGCCGCCTACAACCCGGAAAAAGCCAAGGAGCTGCTCAAGGCCGCCGGCGTCAAGGAAGGCACCGAGATCACCCTGTGGGCGATGCCGGTACAACGTCCGTACAACCCCAACGCCAAGCTGATGGCCGAGATGCTGCAGAACGATTGGGCCAAGATCGGCCTGAAAGTCAAAATCGTCAGCTACGAATGGGGCGAGTACATCAAGCGCACCAAGAACGGTGAGCATGATGTCAGCCTGATTGGCTGGACCGGCGACAACGGTGATCCGGACAACTGGTTGGGCACCCTCTACAGCTGCGACGCCATCGGCGGGAACAACTACTCCATGTGGTGTGACCCGGCGTACGACAAGCTGATCAAGCAAGCCAAGGTCGTGACCGACCGCGAACAAAGGACTGTTCTATACAAACAGGCGCAGCAACTGCTCAAGCAGCAGGTGCCGATCACGCCAGTCGCCCACTCGACGGTCAACCAGCCGTTAAGCGCCAAAGTCGAAGGTTTCAAGGTGAGCCCCTTCGGCCGCAACGTGTTCTCGGGCGTCAGCATTACCCCATAAGAAAATAACCGGATTGCGGGGAGCGAAGTTCGCTTCCCGGCAAACGCGCAGGCTTTTGTTGGGAAAATTCCTACGCCAAACGTTTGCACAGGCTTGAACGAGTTCCACACCCAATAGCCGGTTCACCTAAAAAGACCGGCATTAAAAAAGAGAACCAAAGGAGCTTCACCCATGAAACTGAGCAGCAAAGCGCTTCTGGCCCTGGCCATCAGCAGCATCACGGCAACCGCCTACGCTGAAACGCAAAGCCAGGACTTCGTTCCTACCACGTTGGCCGGCACCAGCGCCCAAAGCGAGGCTAAAGGCTTCGTTGAAGACTTCAGCCTTGGCGGCACCACACGTAACTGGTACTCCCATGAAAGCAAATACCGTGGGGGCACCTTCGCGTACCAGAAGCATGGCCAGACCCTGACCGATCGTAACCGTACCAACTGGGTACAGGGCACCATCCTCAAAGCCAGCTCGGGTTTCACCCAGGGCACCGTCGGCGTCAAGACCGAAGTAGCGGTTTACAACGCTCTGGTACTGGACCGCAGCAAGCGTGATATCAAGGGCGGCTCCAACCGTACCCTGGCGGACTCCAACGGTGACGCCGTAGACCAGTGGAGCAAACTGGGCCTGGCCAACGTGCAGTTCCGCGTGTCCAACACCACCTTGACCGCCGGTCGCCAGAACTTCAGCAGCGGCATCGTCGACACCATCGGCAACCGTGCCCTGCCTTCAAGCTTCCAGGGTGTGAGCTTCAACAGCGAAGAGTTCAGCAACCTGTCGTTCCAGGGCGGCGTGTTTGACCGCGTTTCGCCACGTAGCGAACAGAGCCTGTCGAAATTCCGCACCGAATACGGCAATGGCGCGGAAACCGATAAAGTCTATACCCTGGGCGCGAACTACCAGCCGCTCAAAAGCCTGAAAACCAGCTTCTTCGCCGCCAACGTGAAAGACTTCTGGAACCAGTACTACTTCGGCGCCACCCACGAGCTGGGCGACGCGCAGCAGTTGGGCCTGACCACCGGCTTCAACTACTACAAGACTGTCGATGAAGGCAAAAAAGAGATGGGGGAAATCGATAACGATACCTTCTCCCTCTCCCTGGGCCTGACTCACCAGGCACACAGCCTGACCTTCGGCTACCAGCAAGTGAACGGTAACGAGTACTTCGACTACCTGCACGAAACCAACGGCATCTACCTGGCCAACTCCCTGACGTCGGACTTCAACGGCCCGAACGAGAAATCCTTCCAGATCGCCTATGCCATCAACATGGCTGAATACGGCGTACCCGGCCTGAAGTTCAACGCCTACTCGGCACGCGGCTGGGGCATCGACGGTACCCACTACACCGGCAACAATGGCCGGGCCAAGTTTGCCTATGACGGCATCCAGTCCCAGGACGGCGAGAAGCACCAGGAATACGGTGTAGGCGCCTCTTACGCGCTGCAGAGCGGCCCACTCAAAGCCACCACTGTGCGCGCAACCTATGTTGAGCACCGCGGCAGCGAGTTCCAGTCCGACGGCAGCATCAAAGAGTTCCGTCTGGTCACCACCATCCCGTTCAACATCCTTTAATTAGCGCCAGGCAGGCGGCGAGCTCAGGACGAGCCCGCCGTCTACGCTTTTCTGGTTCCATCGATTGCAGAGGGCTCTGAATGAAAATGCTCCCGCTACAAGCCGCCATGGCTGCCGCGCTGTTGAGCGTGGCGATCGGCGTTTCGGCCAAACCGTTGGTGGTCTGCACCGAAGCCAGCCCGGAAGGTTTCGACCCGGTCCTGTACACCACCGCCGTGACCGCTGACGCCGCCGCTGAAACCATGTTCAACCGCCTGGTGGACTTCAAGCCCGGCACCACAGAAGTGGTCCCAGCCCTGGCCAAAGACCTGCCGCAAATCAGCGCCGATGGCCTGACCTACACCTTCCACCTGCGTGACGACATCAAGTTCCACACCACCGACTATTTCAAACCCACGCGCAACCTGAACGCCGACGATGTGCTTTGGAGCTTCCAGCGCCAGCTGGACCCGAATCACCCTTGGCATAAAAAGTCCAACGTGGGCTACCCGTACTTCGAAAGCATGGGCTTCAAGGAACTGCTCAAGAGCGTAGATAAGACCGACGATCACACCGTCGTCTTTACCCTGACTCGTCCTGAAGCTCCATTCCTGGCCGACCTGGCTATGGCGTTTTCCTCGATCCACTCCGCTGAATACGCCGACCAGTTGCTCAAATCTGGCAAGACCGATGACCTGAACGCCAAGCCGATCGGCACCGGGCCGTTCATCTTCACGCGTTACCAGAAAGATGCCCAAGTACGTTTCAAGGCCAACCCGGACTACTTCCGCGGCAAGCCGCCGGCCGACCCACTGATCCTGGCGATCACCGTCGACAACAACGTGCGCCTGCAGAAGCTCAAGGCCAACGAGTGCCAGATCGCGCTGTACCCCAAGCCCGATGACGTGCCGAGCGTCAAGGCTGACCCGAACCTGAAAGTCGATGAGCTGGCAGCCATGACCACCAGCTACACAGCCATGAACACCACCCACAAATACATGAGCGATGCGCGAGTACGTCACGCGATCAATATCGCGTTCGACAAGGCCGGCTACACCGACGCCCTGTACGGCAAAGGCAACGCGGTGGTCGGCACCGGCCCCTATCCGCCAACCTTGCTGGGCTTTAATGACAAGATCAAGAACCCGCCCCGCGACCTGGACAAGGCCCGCGCCCTGCTCAAGGAAGCCGGCGTGCCGGAAGGCACCGAGTTCACCCTGTTCACCCGCAACGGCGGCGGCCCGACCAACCCTAACCCGATGCTCGGCGCCCAGCGCATGCAGGCGGATCTGGCCCAGATCGGCTTGAAGGTCAATATCAAGGTCATGGAATGGGGCGAAATGCTCAAGCGCGCCAAAGCTGGCGAGCACGACATGGTTTCCGCCGGTTGGGCCGGGGATAACGGCGACCCGGATAACTTCCTCACCCCAAACCTGAGTTGCGATGCAGCGAAAAACGGCGAAAACTACGCCCGCTGGTGTAACAAAGAGTTTCAAGACTTGATCGACAAGGCCCGCGCCGACGCTGAACCCGCCGAACGCGCTGCACTCTATGAACAAGCTTTGGCCGTTTTCGAGAAGGACCAACCATGGATCCCCATGGCCTACCCGAAAATGTTTACCGCCATGCGCAAGAACGTCGAGGGTTATACCCAAAGCCCTCTGACTACTAATAACTTCGCCACCACCCAGGTGAAGTAATAAGAAAAACGCTCGGCACCGTCGACATTGACGGTGCCGGACCTGCCTAACCGGCTGATTGAGGTACACACCAAGATGTTTAGTTTTATTGCCCGCCGACTGGGGTTATTGATCCCCACGTTCTTCGGCATCACGTTGCTGACCTTTGCGTTGATTCGCATGATTCCAGGCGACCCCGTAGAAGTCATGATGGGCGAGCGACGGGTTGACCCCGAAATGCACGCACAGGCAATGGAGCGCCTTGGCCTTAACAAGCCGCTGTATGCGCAATACCTGGACTATGTCGGCAAGCTCGCCCAGGGCGACCTTGGCGAATCGCTGCGCACCCGCACCAGCGTGTGGACCGAATTCACCGCCCTTTTCCCCGCGACCCTGGAACTGTCCATGGCCGCGCTGTTGTTCGCCGGTATCCTGGGCCTGTTGGCCGGGGTGATCGCGGCACTCAAGCGAGGATCCCTGTTCGACCATGGGGTGATGGGCATCTCCCTGGCGGGGTATTCGATGCCGATCTTCTGGTGGGGCCTGATCCTGATCATGTTCTTCTCGGTAAGCCTGGGCTGGACCCCGGTATCCGGGCGTATCGACCTGCTCTACGACATCGAGCCGCGCACCGGTTTCATGCTCATCGACACCCTGCTGGCCGACGAGCCGGACGCGTTCTGGGATGCATTGCACCACCTGATCCTGCCGGCTATCGTGCTGGGCACCATCCCGCTGGCGGTGATCGCACGGATGACCCGCTCATCGATGCTTGAAGTACTGCGCGAGGACTACATCCGCACCGCCAAGGCCAAGGGCCTGTCGCCGGCGCGCGTGGTATTCGTGCACGGCCTGCGCAACGCGCTGATCCCGGTACTGACCGTGGTCGGCCTGCAAGTCGGCACGCTGCTGGCCGGTGCGGTACTGACCGAAACCATCTTCTCGTGGCCCGGCATCGGCAAATGGCTGATCGAAGCCATTGGCGCGCGGGACTACCCGGTAGTGCAAAACGGCATTCTGCTGATCGCCTGCCTGGTGATCCTGGTGAACTTCGTGGTGGATATCCTCTACGGCTTCGCCAACCCACGCATCCGTCACCAGCGCTGAGATCATGACCATGACTACCTCTACTCCAGTGTCAGCAGTCGATCAGAGCCTGCTGTACCCGTCCCCGTACAAAGAATTCTGGCAAGCCTTCTCCAAGAACAAGGGCGCGGTTGCCGGCCTGCTGTTCATGTTGCTGATCGTGTTCTGCGCGATCTTCGCCCCCTGGGTTGCGCCGCATAACCCCAGCGAGCAATACCGCGACTTCCTGCTGACCCCACCGGCGTGGCTGGAGGGCGGGCAGATGCAGTTCCTGCTCGGCACCGACGAACTGGGGCGTGACTTGCTCTCGCGCCTGATCCAGGGTTCGCGCCTGTCGTTGCTGATCGGCTTGTCGTCGGTGGTGATGTCGCTGATCCCGGGCATCCTGCTGGGCCTGTTCGCCGGTTTTTTCCCGCGTTTGCTCGGCCCGACCATCATGCGTCTGATGGACATCATGCTGGCCCTGCCGTCGCTGCTGCTGGCCGTGGCGATTGTCGCCATCCTCGGCCCTGGCCTGATCAACACCGTGATCGCCATCGCTATCGTGTCGCTGCCGTCCTACGTGCGCCTGACCCGCGCCGCGGTGATGGGCGAACTGAACCGCGACTACGTGACCGCCGCCCGCCTTGCCGGCGCCGGCCTGCCACGCCTGATGTTCATCACCGTGCTGCCTAACTGCATGGCGCCGCTGATCGTACAAGCGACCTTGAGCTTTTCCTCGGCGATTCTCGATGCCGCGGCCCTGGGCTTCCTCGGCCTTGGCGTACAACCGCCAACCCCCGAGTGGGGCACCATGCTGGCTTCGGCCCGTGACTACATCGAACGCGCCTGGTGGGTCGTGAGCCTGCCTGGCTTGACCATTTTGCTCAGCGTGCTGGCAATCAACTTGATGGGTGACGGCCTGCGCGATGCGCTGGACCCGAAACTCAAGAACGCCGCCTGAGGAGATTCCCATGTCACTGTTAGAAATCAAGAATCTCAACGTGCGCTTCGGCGACAAGACCGCCGTACCGGTGGTCGACGGCCTCGACCTGTCGGTCGACAAAGGCGAAGTACTGGCGATCGTTGGCGAGTCGGGCTCGGGTAAATCCGTGACCATGATGGCGCTGATGGGCCTGATCGAGCATCCCGGCATCGTTACCGCCGATGCGCTGAACTTCGACGGCAAGGACATGCTCAAGCTGAGCAACCGCCAGCGCCGCCAGATCGTCGGCAAAGACCTGGCGATGGTGTTCCAGGACCCGATGACCGCGCTGAACCCCAGCTACACCGTGGGTTTCCAGATTGAAGAAGTGCTGCGCTTGCATTTGAAAATGTCCGGCAAACAAGCGCGCAAGCGGGCTATCGAACTGCTGGAAAAAGTCGAGATCCCAGGCGCCGCCAGCCGTATGGATGCCTACCCGCACCAATTGTCCGGCGGTATGAGCCAACGCGTGGCAATCGCCATGGCGATTGCCGGCGAGCCCAAGTTGCTGATCGCCGATGAACCGACCACTGCGTTGGACGTGACCATCCAGGCGCAGATCATGGAACTGCTGCTGGCCCTGCAAAAAGAGCAGAACATGGGCCTGGTGCTGATCACTCACGACCTCGCGGTAGTGGCTGAAACCGCCCAGCGCGTATGCGTGATGTACGCAGGCCAAGCGGTGGAAGTCGGCCAGGTGCCGCAACTGTTCGACATTCCGGCGCACCCGTACAGCGAAGCGCTGCTCAAGGCGATCCCGGAGCACAGCCTCGGCGCCACGCGCCTGGCCACGCTGCCGGGCATCGTTCCCGGCCGCTATGACCGTCCGCAGGGCTGCTTGCTGTCACCGCGCTGCCCGTATGTCCAGGACTCCTGCCGCGCCCAGCGTCCAAGCCTTGATCCGAAAAGCAACAGCCTCGCCCGCTGCTTCTACCCGCTGAACCAGGAGGTGGCGTAATGGCCGTCGTACTTACCGCCCGCGACCTCACCCGTCACTATGAAGTGTCCCGTGGCCTGTTCAAGGGCCACGCCACCGTGCGTGCTCTCAATGGCGTGTCCTTTGAGCTGGAAGCCGGCAAGACCCTCGCGGTTGTGGGCGAGTCGGGTTGCGGCAAATCCACCCTGGCCCGTGCCCTCACGCTGATTGAAGAGCCGTCTTCGGGCTCCTTGAAAATTGCCGGCCAGGAAGTGGCCGGTGCCGACAAGGCCCAGCGCAAGCAATTGCGTAAAGACGTGCAGATGGTGTTCCAAAGCCCGTATGCGTCGTTGAACCCACGCCAGAAAGTCGGTGATCAACTGGCGGAGCCGTTGCTGATCAACACCAACCTGTCCGCCGCCGAGCGCCGCGAAAAAGTCCAGGCGATGATGAAGCAAGTGGGCCTGCGCCCTGAGCATTATCAGCGCTACCCGCACATGTTCTCCGGCGGCCAGCGTCAGCGTATCGCCCTGGCTCGGGCGATGATGCTGCAACCCAAAGTGTTGGTGGCGGACGAACCGACCTCGGCGCTGGACGTGTCGATCCAGGCCCAGGTGCTCAACCTGTTCATGGATTTGCAGCAGGAATTCAACACCGCCTACGTGTTCATCTCCCACAACCTGGCAGTGGTGCAACACGTCGCCGACGACGTGATGGTGATGTACCTCGGCCGCCCAGTGGAAGTAGGCCCCAAGGAAGACATCTACGCCCGCCCGCTGCACCCCTACACGCAGGCGCTGCTGTCGGCCACACCGACCATTCACCCGGACCCGAACAAGCCGAAGATCAAAATCGTCGGCGAACTGCCTAACCCGCTGAACCCGCCACCTGGCTGCGCGTTCCACAAGCGCTGCCCGTATGCGACCGAGCGCTGCAGCAGCGAGGAGCCGCTGTTGCGACCATTGGATAATCGGCAGGTGGCTTGCCACTACGCGGAGCAATTCGTGGCCTGACGCCTCCCTTGTAGGAACTGCAGCTTCAATGAGTTCCATCACCCTTCCCGCCAGATTGCGCATCAGTCTGGCCGGAGGGGCTTTTTTTTGCGCATTTGTAGCAAAGAAAATACAGATGGACCTGCGCCTTTCAATGCCTCCGGCCTTGAAAACATTGCGCCAGAGCCCTCTGGAAAGTGTATAGATTGTAAATGAAATTTACTTTTGTTTGAGAATCAATACCATCACGACACAAAGAGGGCGCTGGATACTGGCTGCCAAGCCACGGTTGGCTACGCGAAAAATTCAGACGCCTCTCGTTCAATCGCCCCTCGCAAAGGACTTTGTGGACATGTCGTCTCAATTCAGGCTCAGCCATCTATCGCTGGCGTTTATCGCTACCCTCTCGTCTCCCGCGCTGCTGGCGGAGAGTGTGGAAAAAGAGCGCGATAAAGTGCCGATCCAGGCAACGGACCTGCCTGTAGATGGCACCTCCCAAGCCTTGGTGTTGGGCGAGACGCGCGTGCTGGGCACCGCTGCCGAAGAACTCAAGCAAGCGCCCGGCGTGTCGATCATCACCGCCGAAGACATCAAGAAACGCCCACCCAGCAACGACCTGTCGGAGATCATCCGCCGCGAGCCAGGCGTCAACCTGACCGGCAACAGTTCCAGCGGCAGCCGTGGCAATAACCGTCAGATCGACCTACGCGGAATGGGCCCGGAAAACACCCTGATCCTGATCGATGGCAAACCCTCCACCTCACGCAACGCCGTGCGTTATGGCTGGAGCGGTGACCGTGATACCCGTGGCGAAACCAACTGGGTGCCGGCCGAAGAAGTCGAGCGCATCGAAATCCTGCGCGGCCCGGCCGCCGCTCGTTATGGCTCCGGGGCCATGGGCGGGGTGATCAACATCATCACCAAACGCCCGACCGATCAATTGCACGGTTCGCTGACCGCCTACACCGCCTTCCCCGAAAACGATGCCGAAGGCGCGAGCAAGCGCACCAACTTCAACCTCAGCGGCCCGCTGACCGACAGTCTCGCATTCCGTGTCTATGGCGGACTGAACAAGACCGACGCGGATGACGCCGACATCAACCGCGCAGCCCAAGCCACTCCAGATTCGCTGGTGGCCGGACGCGAAGGCGTGCGCAATAAAGACGTCAACGGCTTGCTGAGCTGGCAATTCAGCCCAGAGCAAACCCTCGACCTGGAAGCCAGTTACAGCCGCCAGGGTAATATTTTTGCCGGCGATACCATGCTCAACGGCGGTGGCGCATTCGTTGAAAGCCTGGTGGGCAAGGAAACCAGTGTGATTCAACGCAGCAGCTTCTCTGCAACCCACCGTGGTGAATTTGACTGGGGCTCGACCCTGGCCTCGCTGACCCACGACCTGACCCGCAATGAGCGTCTCAACGAAGGCCTGGCCGGATCCGGCGAGGGCGCGCCTTCGGCCAGCGCCGGGCGTTTCGAATCACGCCTGCGTAACACCCGGGCCACCGCCGAGGTCAACCTGCCCCTGAGCTTCGGTGCCGAACAAGTCCTGACCCTGGGCAGCGAATACCTCTACGAGTCGATGAACGATCCAGGCTCGTTGCGCCCGCAAACTTATGACCCGGGCACCGGCGGCGTCCCCGCCATCCCCGGCGTCAGCCGCAACAGCACCAAGACCACCGCATCGAGCTATGCCTTGTTTGCCGAGGACAACATCGAACTGGGCAGCAAGACCATCATCACCCCTGGCCTGCGCTACGACGACCATGAAGAATTCGGCGGCAACTGGAGCCCCAGCTTCAACGCCTCGCACCAGTTGACCGATGAACTGAGCCTCAAGGGCGGTATCGCCCGTGCCTACAAGACTCCCAACCTGTACCAGTCCAACCCGAACTACTTGCTGTACAGCCGTGGCAATGGCTGCAACGCCAGCGAAGCCAATATGGGCGGTTGTTACCTGGTGGGTAATCGCGACCTGAAGCCGGAAATCAGCGTCAACAAGGAAATCGGCCTGGCCTTCGACAAGGGTACCTGGCGTACCAGCGCGACGTACTTCCGTAATGACTACAAGAACAAGATCAATGCCAGTAACGAGGCGGCTTTCCGCCTGGGCAATGGTCGCCGCGTACTGGAGTGGGAAAACAGCGGGCCCGCGTTGGTCCAGGGGGTTGAAGGCAACCTGTTCGTAAGCCTGCGCAGCGATCTGGACTGGAACACCAACCTGACCTACATGATCGACTCCAAGGACAAAGACACCGGCGAGCCGTTGAGCATCATCCCCAAGTACACCGTCAACACCACGCTGGACTGGCAAGCCACCGACAAGCTGTCCTTCCAGGTCAGCGGCACCTACTACGGCAAGCAGGAAGCGCCGACACTCAACTCACGCAGTGCCAACAGCTATGACCGCAGCGCCCAGCAGGATGTCGACCCGTATGGGCTGATGGGACTGAGCAGTGGTTATGAGTTCAGCAAAAACTTGAGCGTGCGTGTCGGTATCAACAACCTGCTGGACAAGCGCCTGTCGCGCAAAGGCAATGCCGAGGATGCCGGTGCCCAGACCTATAACGAGCCGGGCCGGGCTTATTTCGCGTCGGTGACCACCTCGTTCTAAGTCACCGCCTGAGGTCTGAAAAGCGCCTTCCGCCAGCTATAGCCTGACGGGAGGCGCGTTCTTTTCAGCAAGCCTACGTCTGGCTGTCGCCTTCATCTGCGTCGTCGCTGTCAGGCTCGTCGGTAGTCGAGTCATCATCACCCTCGCTGCCGCCCTGGCCTTGATCGCCTGGTTCGGCTTCGGACTTGGCCAACTGCAAGTCCGATGCCTGGCCACTCGTCACCACCCCTACGCTCTGCACCGGGTTATGCGCCCAGGCCGTCGACATCCCCAACGACAACAGCACCAGCACCTTCATCAACAGCACTACGCGTTGAAAAATACTCATGGTTGATTCCGTCCAGTCAGTAAATAAGACCCGCACGGCAGTCATTAACTGCCACCAGCGTTTACGCTAGTCGCGATGCCGGATTACCGCCAATCTCCAGCCTTTTGGAGATCGAAATGTGGGAGGGGCTTGCTCCCGATTGCGGAGTGTCAGAGCCCAATACACTGGCTGACACACCGCTATCGGGGGCAAGCCCCCTCCCACATTCTCTGAAACGCTCAGACCTTAGTGGTGTTCGCGGGTCGCGCGGAACTTCACATCCGGCCAGCGCTCTTCCATCAACGCCAGGTTGACCCGGGTCGGCGCCAGGTAGGTCAGGTGACCACCGCCGTCGACCGCGAGGTTTTCCACCGCCTTGTTGGAGAACTCTTCCAGCTTCTTCTTATCGCTGCACTCGATCCAGCGCGCCGAATACACGGTGATCGGCTCGTAGGAGCACTCCACTTTGTATTCCTCCTTCAAGCGACTGGCGACCACGTCGAACTGCAGCACACCCACGGCGCCGAGGATGATGTCGTTGCTGCGCTCGGGGAAGAACACCTGGGTGGCACCTTCTTCGGCCAATTGCTGCAAGCCTTGGCGCAGTTGCTTGGACTTGAGCGGGTCGCGCAGGCGCACGCGGCGGAACAGTTCCGGGGCGAAGTGCGGGATACCGGTAAAGCCCAGCGCTTCGCCTTCGGTGAAGGTGTCACCGATCTGGATGGTGCCGTGGTTGTGCAGGCCGATGATGTCGCCGGCGTAGGCTTCTTCGAGCTGTTCACGCTCGGAGGAGAAGAACGTCAGGGCGTCGCCGATGCGCACGTCCTTGCCGGTACGCACGTGGCGCATCTTCATGCCTTTTTCATATTTGCCGGAGCAGATACGCATGAAGGCGATACGGTCGCGGTGCTTGGGGTCCATGTTCGCCTGGATCTTGAACACGAAGCCGGTGAATTTCTCTTCCACCGGTTCCACGGTACGCTCGTTGGCGACACGCGCCAGCGGGCGCGGTGCCCAGTCCACTACCGCGTCGAGCACGTGGTCGACGCCGAAGTTGCCCAAGGCGGTACCGAAGAACACCGGGGTCAACTGGCCGTCGAGGAATTCCTGCTGGTTGAATTCGTGGCAGGCGCCCTGCACCAGTTCCAGTTGGTCGACAAAACGGTCGTACTCGTCACCCAGATGGGCGCGGGCTTCGTCCGAGTCGAGCTTTTCAATGATCTTGGTTTCGGTACGTTCGTGACCATGGCCGGCGGTGTAGACAATGATGTAGTCGTCGGCCAGGTGGTACACGCCCTTGAAGTCGCGGTAGCAACCAATCGGCCAGGTAATCGGCGCGGCCTTGATCTTCAGGACGGCTTCGATTTCATCCAGCAACTCGATCGGGTCGCGGATATCACGGTCGAGTTTGTTGATGAAGCTGACGATCGGCGTGTCACGCAGGCGGCAAACGTCCATCAGCGCAATGGTGCGTGGCTCAACGCCCTTACCGCCGTCGAGGACCATCAGCGCCGAGTCCACCGCGGTCAGAGTGCGGTAGGTATCTTCGGAGAAGTCTTCGTGCCCGGGGGTGTCGAGCAGGTTGACCATGTGGTCGCGATACGGGAATTGCATGACCGACGTGGTAATGGAAATACCCCGTTGTTTTTCCATCTCCATCCAGTCGGATGTGGCATGGCGGTCGGATTTGCGCGATTTCACCGTGCCGGCTACCGCGATCGCCTTGCCCATCAGCAACAGCTTTTCGGTGATGGTGGTTTTACCGGCATCGGGGTGGGAAATAATGGCGAAAGTGCGGCGTTTCGCGACTTCGGCGGCCTGGTGGGTCATGGGAAATCGCCTGGCAGGTGAGTCAAAAAAGGGCGGCGAGTATAGCGCAAACGAGGGGGTACGGACCACCGTTGAGCCCATTGGGGGTGGCTAAATGCGCCCAAGTGTGGAACCTTTTAAAAGGTCGAGACGTCCACTCCCCTGCTACCGCACTCGGAACAGGGGCTGAAATATCAGCAAGTTAGCCTGACGAGGCTGCGCTCATGGCTTGATCGCATACTGCATTGCCAGTATCGGCGAGCTGCTTTTCGCGAACCTATTCGCCGACAGCCAGGAATGGCATTGCCGCCGGAGAATGTGTTCGCCGACAAAAGAAAAAAGGAGTCCGCCTGTGGCTATTCGCTATGGCAAAGGGCTGATAGGAGGCGCGGTTGTCGTCGCGCTCCTGGCCCTGCTGGTCCACTGGATCGGCATCAACACGATCGAACTGTACCGCGACGATTTGTTGTTTTACCTGCAAGCTCACCTGATTCTTGTCCTAGTCTCCATGCTGGCAGCCCTGATTGTGGGCATCCCCGCTGGTATCCTGCTCAGCCGACCCAACATGGTCGGGCGTGCAGAACGTTTCATGCAGATCTTCAACATCGGCAACACCGTCCCTCCCCTGGCTGTACTGGCCATCGCCCTCGGCGTCCTCGGCATCGGCAGCGGCCCGGCCATCTTCGCGCTGTTTCTCGCCTCCCTCCTGCCCATCGTGCGTAACACCTACGAAGGCTTGAAAAACGTCCAGGGTTCCCTCAAGGAAGCCGCCACCGGCATCGGCATGACGCCGCGTCAGGTGCTGTTTCGCGTGGAACTGCCCAACGCCGTGCCGATCATCATCGGCGGTGTACGTGTGGCCCTGGCGATCAACGTCGGCACCGCGCCACTGGCGTTCCTGATTGGTGCCAACAGCCTGGGCAGCCTGATCTTCCCCGGCATTGCCCTGAACAACCAGCCGCAACTGCTGCTCGGCGCTGCATGCACCGCGCTGCTGGCATTGCTGCTTGACGGCCTGGTGACCATGGCCAGCCGCCTCTGGCTGGAACGCGGGTTGCGCCCGTCTTAACGCCAGGAAAGGAATCGACATGAAAAAACTAAGCTTGATATTAGGCTGCGTCCTGCTGTTTGCAGGTATTGCGCAAGCCGCTGAAAAACCGGTGATTCGCATTGGCGCCCGGGTGTTCACCGAGCAGACCCTGCTCGCCGAAATCACCTCCCAGTACCTGCGCACCAAGGGTTACGACGCCCGTGTGACGGGTGGCCTGGGCAGCAACCTGGCACGCAGTGCCCAGGAAAGCGGGCAACTGGATCTGATCTGGGAATACACCGGCGTATCGCTGGTGGCCTATAACCACATCGACGAGAAGCTCGACAGCGAACAGTCCTACGCCCGGGTGAAAGAACTCGACGCGAAAAAAGGCTTGGTCTGGCTCTCGCCGTCGAAATTCAGCAACACCTACGCGCTGGCACTGCCGGAAAACGTGGCCAAGGAATTTCCGCAGATCAACAGCATCAGCGACCTGACCAAAGCCCTGGCCGAGGACACCAAGGAAAACCGCCTGGTGGCCCTCGACACCGAGTTCGCCAACCGTTCCGACGGCATGGGCGGCATGGTCAAGTTGTATGACATGAACCTCACGCGCAAAAACACCCGGCAGATGGACGCTGGCCTGGTCTACACCGCCCTGCGTAATGGCCAGGTGTTTGCCGGTCTGGTCTACACCACCGATGGCCGCCTGAACGCGTTCAAATTGAAGCTGCTGGCCGACGACAAGCATTACTTCCCGGACTACACCGCAGCTCCGGTGATCCGTCAGGAATATCTCGACCAGCATCCTCAATTGGCCGCAGAGCTCAAGCCCTTGGCCGAGCTGTTCGACGACGCAACCATGCGCGAGCTGAATGCGCGGGTCGACGTCGACCACGAAAGCCCGTCCGCTGTCGCCGCCGATTTCCTGCGCCAACATCCGATCAACTAAGAAGGAGAAGACATGGAATTTTTGAACGCCTTTTCCCATCTTGATTGGGCCCAAGTCCTGCACCTGACCTGGCAGCACATCACCCTGGTCGGCATCGCCGTGATCCTCGCGATCTTTATCGGCGTGCCCCTGGGTATTCTGATGACGCGCTTCCCAACCCTCGCAGGTCCCTTGCAAGCCAGCGCCACGGTGTTGCTGACCGTGCCATCCATTGCGCTGTTCGGGCTGCTGTTGCCGTTCTACTCCAAGTTCGGCCAGGGCCTGGGGCCGATGCCGGCGATCACCGCCGTGTTCCTGTACTCCCTGCTGCCAATCATGCGTAACACCTACCTGGCCCTCACCGGCGTTGAGCCAGGCATTCGCGAGGCCGCCAAAGGCATCGGCATGACCTTCGGCCAGCGCCTGCGCATGGTCGAACTGCCGATTGCCGTGCCGGTGATCCTCGCTGGCGTGCGCACCGCCGTCGTGATGAATATCGGTGTGATGACCATCGCCGCCACCATCGGTGCCGGTGGCCTGGGTGTACTTATTCTGGCTTCCATCAGCCGCAGCGATATGTCGATGCTGATTGTCGGCGCCGTGCTGGTCAGTCTCCTGGCCATCTTCGCCGACCTGCTTCTGCAATGGCTGCAACGCTCGCTGACTCCAAAAGGATTGCTCAAATGATCGAACTTCAAAACCTGTCCAAGACTTTTCAAAGCAACGGCAAGACTGTCACCGCCGTCAACGATGTAAGCCTGACCGTCAACGAAGGCGAAATTTGCGTATTCCTGGGGCCCTCGGGCTGCGGCAAGAGCACCACGCTGAAGATGATCAACCGCCTGATCAAGCCCTCCTCGGGCAAGATCCTGATCAACGGTGAAGACACCACTGACCTGGACGAAGTGACCCTGCGTCGCAACATCGGCTATGTAATCCAGCAGATCGGCCTGTTTCCCAACATGACCATCGAGGAAAACATCGTGGTCGTGCCCAAGCTGCTCGGTTGGGACAAGCAAAAATGCCACGACCGCGCCCGCGAACTGATGAGCATGATCAAGCTGGAACCCAAGCAGTACCTGCATCGCTACCCACGTGAGCTGTCCGGTGGCCAGCAACAGCGTATCGGCGTGATCCGTGCGCTGGCGGCTGATGCGCCGCTGTTGCTGATGGATGAGCCGTTCGGCGCGGTCGACCCGATCAACCGCGAGATGATCCAGAACGAGTTCTTCGAGATGCAGCGCGCGCTGAACAAGACCGTGATCATGGTCAGCCACGACATCGACGAAGCCATCAAGCTGGGTGACAAGATCGCCATCTTCCGTGCCGGCAAGCTGCTGCAGATCGACCACCCGGACACGCTGCTGGCACACCCGGCCGATGAGTTCGTGAGCAACTTCGTGGGCCAGGACAGCACGCTCAAGCGCCTGCTATTGGTGAAGGCCGAAGACGCGGCGGACAACGCCCCGTCGGTGAGCCCGGAAACGCCGGTGGCCGATGCCCTGGAGCTGATGGACGAGCACGACCGCCGCTACGTGGTGGTCACCTGTGCCGAGAACAAGGCACTGGGGTATGTGCGCCGTCGCGACTTACACCGTCAGACCGGTACCTGCGGCCAGTACCTGCGCGAGTTCAACGCCACCGCTGCCTACGACGAGCATTTGCGCATCCTGCTGTCGCGCATGTATGAGTTCAACCGCTCGTGGTTGCCGGTGATGGATGCCGAGCGGGTGTTCCTGGGTGAAGTGACTCAGGAGTCGATTGCCGAGTACCTGAGCTCTGGCAAGTCCCGTGGGGGCAAGACCAGTATTGTCTCGCCGGCCGAGACCGCCCTGGCCTGACCTGATACAACAGGGATAAAAATGTGGGAGGGGGCTTGCTCCCGATAGCGGTGAATCAGTGACTGAGAAGTGACTGACACACCGCTATCGGGAGCAAGCCCCCTCCCACATTTGCCCCTCGGTGAGTCAGGGAAATGTCCTCAATTCCCACTCAGCGGGGAACATCAATCCGTCACACCGGTCGGTTACATAAGTAGCTGGACTGGGTCCCGCGACGAACGCGTGCAAAAACGCGACATTTTTAGTTGATCCCACGCCCATCAAGCCCTAAAGTTCGCGCCGAACGTCCATGCTGGAAACGATCCATCCGGCTCAAGTACTGACGACGAGACAGCAAGGCCAAGGGAAGCTTATCCCGTGGCCTTTTTGCTTTCGGCGACATGCCTTGGGAAGTAGGCGAACCAAAGTGGGGATACGGAGGACGTTCATTTGCACCCATTGCTAATTTCAGTTTGCCCCTAGGAGTCCCCAGCATGTCGATCAACGTCGAAGATTATTTCGCGCGCGCCACCTTTGACAAAATGAAGGCGTTCGCCGACAAGCAAGAAACCCCGTTCGTGGTGATCGATACCGCGATGATCAGCCAGGCCTACGATGACCTGCGCGCCGGTTTCGAATTCGCCAAAGTGTATTACGCCGTCAAGGCCAACCCGGCCGTGGAGATCATCGACCTGTTGAAAGACAAGGGTTCGAGCTTCGACATCGCCTCGATCTACGAGCTGGACAAGGTCATGGACCGCGGCGTCAGCGCCGACCGTATCAGCTACGGCAACACCATCAAGAAATCCAAGGACATCCGCTACTTCTACGAGAAGGGCGTGCGCCTGTTCTCCACCGACTCCGAAGCCGACCTGCGCAACATCGCCAAGGCCGCGCCGGGCTCGAAAGTGTATGTGCGCATCCTCACCGAAGGCTCGACCACGGCCGACTGGCCTTTGTCGCGCAAATTCGGCTGCCAGACCGACATGGCCATGGACCTGCTGATCCTCGCCCGCGACCTAGGCCTGGTGCCTTACGGCATCTCGTTCCACGTTGGCTCGCAACAGCGCGACATCAGCGTGTGGGACGCGGCCATCGCCAAGGTCAAGGTGATCTTCGAGCGTTTGAAAGAAGAAGACGGCATCGAACTGAAGCTGATCAACATGGGCGGCGGCTTCCCGGCCAACTACATCACCCGCACCAACAGCCTGGAAACCTACGCCGAAGAAATCATCCGCTTCCTCAAGGAAGACTTCGGCGACGACCTGCCGGAAATCATCCTGGAGCCAGGCCGTTCGCTGATCGCCAACGCCGGTATCCTGGTGAGCGAAGTGGTGCTGGTGGCCCGTAAGTCGCGTACCGCCGTCGAGCGTTGGGTGTACACGGATGTGGGCAAGTTCTCCGGCCTGATCGAAACCATGGACGAAGCCATCAAGTTTCCGATCTGGACCGAGAAGAAAGGCGAGATGGAAGAAGTGGTCATCGCCGGCCCAACCTGCGACAGCGCCGACATCATGTACGAGAACTACAAGTACGGCCTACCGCTGAACCTGGCGATTGGTGATCGTTTGTACTGGCTGTCGACCGGTGCGTACACCACCAGCTACAGCGCGATTGAGTTCAATGGGTTCCCACCGTTGAAATCGTTCTACGTGTAAGAACGCCGCATATAAAAAACCCATGACAAGTCATGGGTTTTTTTTGGCTTCAGGAAAAGGTCGCGGCACGCTGTTGATAGGCATTGGCCATGGCGCGAATCTGCGGCTCATTGGCCAGCGCCAGCGCCTTGTGCGCCGTTCGCAGGAATTTGAGATTCCCATGCGCCAACGCCTTGCGCAGCCACTCCAGCGCAGCGTCGATTTGGCCTCTGTGCGCCAGCACCGCCGCATAACTGAACTGCCCCCGAAAATCCCCGGCTTCGGCGGAGCGCCGGTACCATTCAACGGCTGCCTCAAGATCCTTGGGGCAATACTGCCCATCTTCCAGATAACGCCCCAACAGATTCATCGACTTGGCGTGGCCCTGCTCTGCCGCCTGGCGATAAAGCGTCAGCGCCTGGGCCTGGTCTTGCACAACGCCACGGCCGGTCGCCAGCAGGTTGGCGTAGTTGTACTGGCCCCAATCCAGGCCGGTCTCTGCTGCCAGCCGGTATTGCCGCGCAGCTGCCGCTTCATCGACGGCGCAACCCCAACCATGCTCCAGGCAACGCCCGGCCATATTGCGCGCCATCACGTGCCCGCCCTGCGCCGCAATCTGGAACCAGCGCAGCGCCAGCGCTTCATCGCGTGCAATACCGCGCCCTTCCAGCAGGATCTGCCCGAGCAACGCCTGGGCATCGACCACGCCTTCCTTGGCTGCGATCAGAATCGCCTGGGCGGCGCGCACCGGGGAATCATCAAGCATGGACTGCAATTGCTCGACGTTGAGCACTTCCTGGCGACGCAATAAAAAGCCCATCTCAGACCTCGACCCAGCGGCGCAGGAGGTTGTGATAGGTGCCGGTGAGCTGGATCAGCGCCGGGTGCTCGGGCACGTCGCGGCTCAGTTGCTGGATGGCGCCGTCCATTTCGAACAGCAAAGTGCGCTGGCTGTCTTCGCGCACCAGGCTTTGGGTCCAGAAGAACGAGGCATAGCGAGCACCACGGGTCACGGCGTTGACTTTATGCAGGCTGGAGCCGGGGTACAGCACCAGATCGCCGGCGGGGAGCTTGACCCGTTGCAGGCCGAAGGTGTCCTGGATCTCCAGTTCGCCGCCGTCGTACTCGTCGGGATCGCTGAAGAACAGCGTGGACGACAGGTCGGTGCGCACGCGCTCGTGGCTGCCTTTGGGCTGGCGCACCGCATTGTCGATATGGAAGTCAAAACTGCCACCTGCGGTATAGCAGTTGATCAGCGGCGGGAAGACCTTGTGCGGCAGCGCCGCCGACATGAACAGCGGGTTGCTCCACAACCGCTCCAGCATGGCTGCGCCGATTTCCTTGGCCAATGGGTGGCCTTCGGGCAATTGCAGGTTGTGCTTGGCTTTGGCGGACTGATGCCCGGCAGTGGTTTTGCCATCGGCCCATTCAGCCTCTTCCAGGGCTTGGCGAATGCGCAGCACCTCCTCGCGAGAGAACAGGCCGGGAATGTGCAGCAACATGAGGCAATACCTGCGATCAGAGAGGCGCCAATGGTATTGATTCTTATCCGCCCTGTAAAACCCGGGGACGAACGAGAACGCAAAATCCGTAACGAAAAAGTGTAAAGAATGTAAATTCGATGCGAATAGCAATATCTCTCAATTGATACAAAGTCTTGTTGGCCCTATATTCCGCGGCCTCACATCCTTGGGGAAGGGACACGTCATGTCGCGCACTACGCTAATAACAACCGCCAGTTCACCACGTATGCTGGCCTCGGCCATCGGCGTTGCCCTCAGCGCCAGCTCTGCCGCCCACCTGGCGCAGGCAGCAGAAAACACCGAGCAAAAAGGCGAGCGCAACCCTATCTCCCTCGGCGCCACCAACATTACCGGCCAGGACCAGGACAACACCTCCTATCAGGTGGAAAAAGCCTCGTCGCAGAAATACACCGCGCCGCTGGTGGACACACCGCGTTCGGTCACCGTGGTGCCGCAACAAGTACTCAAGGACACTGCCGCCACGTCGTTGCAGGACGCCTTGCGCACCGTACCGGGCATTACCTTCGGCGCCGGTGAAGGCGGCAACCCCCAAGGCGATCGCCCGTTCATTCGTGGTTTTGATGCCCAAGGCGACACTTACCTGGACGGCGTGCGCGACACCGGCGGCCAGAGCCGCGAGATCTTCGATATCGAGTCCATCGAAGTCAGCAAGGGCCCGAACTCCTCGTTCGGCGGCCGTGGTTCGGCCGGTGGTAGCCTCAACCTGGTGAGCAAAACCCCACAAGCACGTGACTTCACCAACGGCGGCTTTACCTACGGCTCCGACCAGACCCGCCGCTACGTGCTCGACGTGAACCGCCAGTTCCTCGACGACAGCGCCGCCTTCCGCCTGAACCTGATGAGCCACGAACAAAACGTGGCAGGCCGCGATGCGGTGAACTACGACCGCTGGGGTGTAGCCCCGTCGCTGACGTTCGGCCTGGGCACGCCGACCCGCGTCAACCTCAGCTATTACCATATGGAAAGCGATGACCTGCCGGATTCGGGGATTCCGTATGGTTATGGCTCCTCGACCGCCACCGCCCACGCGCACGACAAACCCAACGACGGCGGCGACAGCAACAATTTCTACGGTTTGAAAAGCCGCGACTTCCGCAAGACCCGTGCCGACATCAGCACGTTCTCCATCGAGCACGACCTGAACGACAACATGACGCTGAAAAATACCCTGCGCCATGGCAGCACCGGCCAGGACTATGTGCTGACACAACCGGACGACAGCAAACTCAACGTCAACAAGTTCGGCACCGTATGGCGTCGTGCCAATAGCCGTGTTTCCACGACCACCACAACCACCAACCAGACCGACCTGTTTGGCAGCTTCCAGGCGCTGGGCTTCAAGCACAGCTACTCCACCGGCCTGGAGTTCACCGGGGAAGAGACCCGTGTCAGCGGCTATACCGTCAGCCCCAACGCCAACCCGGTGTGCAACCCGGCCAAGGGCAGCCTGGGCGGCCAGTGCACCTCACTGAGCAACCCGAACCCGGACGACGCCTGGAACGGCAGCGTTGCGCGCAACTACATGGGCACCAACACCAAGGCCACCAGCCGCGCCGCCTATGTGTTCGACACCATCGAGCTTGATCCGAAATGGCTGCTGAACGTGGGCCTGCGTTACGACACCTTCGATACCGAGGCCAACAGCAACGCCGTGGCCGGACGCTCCAAGATCAAGGACGACAGCCAGTTCTTCAACTGGCAGGCCGGCCTGGTGTGGAAGCCGCTGGAGAACGGCAGCATCTACGCTTCCTACGCGACCTCGGCCACGCCTGCCGGTGGCCTGATCGGCGAAGGCTCCGACGGCAACCCACTGTCAGCCGGAGCCGCCACCAGCGACTTGCAGCCCGAAGAAACCGTCAACTATGAACTGGGCACCAAGTGGGACCTGTTCCACGATCGCATGTCTCTGACCGCAGCTATCTTCCGCACCGAGAAGAAAAACACCCGCATCCTGGTGGACGCTCTCACCTACCAGAACGCCGGTGAATCTCAGGTCGACGGCATCGAGTTGTCCGCCAGCGGCAAGATCACAGATCAATGGCAGTTGTTTGCGGGCTACAGCTACCTGGACAGCGAGCTGGTCAAATCCGGCCTGAACGGGCGTAACGGTGTAGTGAGTGCCGGCTCCAACAAAGGCAACCAGATGCCCAACACGCCGAAGAACTCCTTCAGCCTGTGGACCACCTACGACCTCACCCCCAAGCTGACAGTCGGCGGCGGCGCGTTCTACGTCGATGAGGTTTACGGCGATGCAGGCAACACCGTGTACGTACCCTCCTACACTCGCTACGACGCCATGGCCAGCTACAAGCTGACCAAGAACGTCGACCTGCAATTGAACGTGCAGAACCTGACCGACAAGACCTACTACGACAAGGCCTACTCGGCGCACTTCGCCAACCAGGCGGCCGGTCGTACCGCCCTGTTGACCACCAGCTTCCACTTCTAAACGCAGTCAATGCTCGACCCAAGGCCCCACGTATCGGATGCGTGGGGCTTTTGTGTGTAAAACAGAATTTTTCTCGATAACCCACGGCATAATGCGCGCCGTGACATCGATATCCAGATCAGCGAGGCGCTCCGACGTGTTGAAGAAAACCCTGTTTCAGTTGCACTGGTTCTTCGGCATCACTGCCGGGCTGGTGCTGGCCTTGATGGGGATCACCGGGGCTGCGTACTCGTTCCAGGATGAAATCCTGCGGGCCCTCAACCCCACAGTATTGAACGTACAGAAACGCGAAGCCGGCGTACTGCCGCCTGCCGAGTTGGTGCGCAAGCTGGAGGCCACCGAAGGCAAGAGCGTCGCGATGCTGTGGGTGGAAAGCGACAGCGGCAACGCCGGCCGGGTCGCCTTTACCCCGCCCCCGGGGGAGCGTCGTGGCCAGATGCGCTACTTCGACCCGTACACCGGCGACTACCTGGGCGACGCCGTCGGCCAGGATGTATTCGGCTTTATCCTGCAACTGCACCGCTTCCTCGCCATCGGCGACACTGGGCGCAATATCACGGGCGCCTGCACCCTGATCCTGGTGTTTTTCTGCCTCTCTGGTTTGTACCTGCGCTGGCCGCGCCAGGTAAAAAGCTGGCGCGTGTGGCTGACCCTGGACTGGCGCAAAAAGGGCCGCAGCTTCAACTGGGACCTGCACTCGGTGTTCGGCACCTGGTGCCTGCTGTTTTATCTGCTGGCGGCACTGACCGGGCTGTATTGGTCCTACGACTGGTACAACCAGGGCGTGACCAAACTGCTCTCCGATGCGCCGCAGAACGAGCGGATGCGTAAACGCGGCCCGCCGCCCCCGGGCCCTGCCCCGGTGGCCAACTACGAGGCGATCTGGAGCAGCATCTACAGCAACGCCGGCCCCGACCTGAGTGCCTACAATATCCGTATGCCGGCCGTCGCCGGGCAACCGGCAACCGTGTACTACCTGCTCAAGGATTCACCCCATGACCGTGCGCTGAACCAGATCAACCTGGACCCGGCCACCGGTGAGGTCAAATCCCATGATCGCTATGCCAGCAAGAGCCTCAAGGCTCAACTGCTGACCAGCGTCTATGCGTTGCACACCGGCAGTTATTTCGGCCTGATCGGGCGCATCGTGCTCACCGTCAGCTCGCTGCTCATGCCCCTGTTTTTCATCACTGGCTGGCTGTTGTACCTCGACCGTCGTCGCAAGAAACGCCAGGTACGCGAAGCCCGCCAAGGTTTGAGTGCCCCTCACAGCGATGCGCCGGCCTGGCTGATCGGGTTTGCCAGCCAAAGCGGCTTTGCCGAACAGTTGGCCTGGCAGACTGCCGGGCAATTGCAGGCCGCCGGCGTTGCGGTCAAGGTGCAGCCCCTGGGCAGCGTCAGCCGCGACGACCTCAGCCAATCGCAACATGCGCTGTTTGTGGTCAGCACCTTCGGCGACGGCGAAGCCCCCGACAGCGCCCGTGGTTTCGAGCGCAGCGTGCTCGGCCAGGACCTGCCCCTCAAAGGCTTGAACTACTCGGTACTGGCCCTGGGTGATCGGCAGTATGAACACTTCTGTGGCTTCGCCCGGCGCCTGCATTTCTGGCTGACCAACCAGGGTGGCAACCCGCTGTTTGCCCCGGTGGAAGTCGACAGCGGCGACGCAGTGGCCTTGCACACCTGGCAACAGCAACTGGGCCAGCTCACCGGTCACGCATCCGCGGCAGCCTGGCAGGCAGACCCGTACGAAAACTGGACGTTGAGCCAACGCCGCCTGCTCAACCCCGGCAGCGTGGGGGCCGATGTCTACCTGCTAGGTCTCACTCCACCTTCGCCTCAGAGCTGGCTCGCCGGTGACTTGGTGGAGGTCTTGCCGCGCAATTGTCCGTGGGCCGTGGAGCATTTCCTCGACGGCCTCGGCCTGGCCGGCAGTGACGGCGTGTTGATCGACGGCTTGGCACAAACGCTCGATCAAGCCCTGGCCAACCGTCAACTGCCGGACAACCGTGCACACCTGGTCGGCTTGCATGCCCAAGCCCTGGTGGACGCACTGGTGCCCCTGGGTATGCGCGAATATTCCATCGCCTCGATTGCCAGCGACGGCGTGCTGGAACTGATCGTGCGCCAGGAACGCCACCCCGACGGCAGCCTGGGCCTGGGCTCCGGCTGGCTGACCGAACACGCCGCCATCGGTTCGGGTATCAGCCTGCGCCTGCGCCGCAACAGTGCCTTCCACCTGCCGGACGCTCCCGTGCCGTTGATCCTGCTGGGCAACGGCACCGGCCTTGCGGGCCTGCGCAGCCTGCTCAAGGCGCGTATTGCCGATGGCCAGCAGCGTAACTGGTTGCTGTTTGGCGAGCGCAATATCGCCCACGATTATCTGTGCCAGGACGAACTGCAAGGCTGGCTGGCCAGTGGCGACCTGGCGCTGCTGGACCTGGCGTTTTCGCGGGACCAGGAAGAGAAGATCTACGTACAGGATCGCCTGCGCGAATCGGCAGATGTGTTGCGCAAATGGCTGGCGGACGGCGCGGCGATTTATGTGTGCGGCAGTTTGCAAGGGATGGCGACGGGGGTGGATCAGGCGTTGGTGGATATCCTGGGCAGTGAGGCGGTGGAGCGCTTGATTGAACAGGGCCGCTATCGCCGGGATGTCTACTGACCCGTCAGGCAATGAAGATCAATTGTGGGAGGGGGCTTGCTCCCTCCCACAGTTTTAACTGCATTCCAATCAGGCAGGTTGCAGTTTTTGCTCAAACACCGAAACGCCATCGAGATCGCGCAAAATGACGGTCAACTCCCCCGTCTGCCCATCAATCTGCACTTCACCAAAAAACTGAAAGCCAGCAAACGGCGAGGTGTTTTGCGCAGGCGGCGCTTTCTCGAACACCACTTGCGGGCCAAAGGTTTTATCCAACGGATTCGGCCCGAAGCTGCCGGCATTCAGCGGCCCTGCCACAAACTCCCAAAACGGCTCGAAATCCTGGAACGCCGCCCGGTCCGGGTGGTAGTGGTGCGCCGCGCAGTAGTGCACATCGGCCGTCAGCCACACATGGTTGCGCACCTTCTGCGCACGCAGAAAGCCAAGCAGTTCGGCAATCTCCAGCTCACGCCCTTGCGCCGGGCCGGGGTCGCCATTGGCGATGGCTTCCCAACGCGCCACGCCGGGGCTGACTTCACCGTCGGGCACGCCCAGGCCAATCGGCATGTCGGCGGCGATCACCTTCCATTGCGCCTGCGACGCCTTGAGTTCGCGCTTGAGCCAGTCCAGTTGCTGGCGACCGAGGAAGGGTTTTTCGCCGCCCAGGTTGTCATCATTCGGCCCACGATAGCTGCGCATATCCAGCACGAACACGTCCAGCAGCGGCCCGTAACTGAGCTTGCGATAAATACGCCCGCCGCCGTCGGCACTCTGGCGGCGCATCGGTGAATATTCCAGCCAGGCCTGCCGCGCACGGCCGACCAGGGTATTGATATCGCGGGTCTGGTAACGCTCATCCAGTTGCTTGCTGGAGGACCAGTTATTGATCACCTCATGATCGTCCCACTGCCAGATCTGCGGCACTTGGGCATTGAAGCGGCGCACGTTTTCATCCAGCAGGTTGTAGCGGTAATTGCCGCGATACTCATCGAGGGTTTCCGCCACTTTGCTCTTGGCCTCGGTGGTGATGTTGCGCCAGATACGTCCGCCTTCGGTGGTCAACTGCGCGGGCACCGGGCCGTCGGCGTAGATGGTGTCGCCGCTGTGGATAAAAAAGTCTGGCAGGCGCAGGCGCATGGCTTCGTAGATACGCATACCGCCAATCTCCGGGTTGATGCCGAAGCCTTGGCCAACGGTGTCGCCGCTCCATACAAAGCGGATATCGCGACGCTGTTGCGGCTCGCTGCGCAAGTGACCGAACCAGGGCTCGCTGGCGACGCCGGTCTGGGCGTCTTCGAAGTGAACACGGTAGAAGATCGACTGATCGACCGGCAAACCGGTGAGCTCGACACGGGCAGTAAAGTCGCTGCGGCTGTCGGCCAGCGGGGAAACCAATCGGCGGGGGTTGCTGAACACACTGCGCGTATCCCACTCCACCACCATCTTCGCGGGGCGGTCGCTGCGGCTCCAGATCATCGCACGGTCGCCGAGCAGGTCGCCCGATTGCACGCCATCCGTGAGTTGCGGCCGGTCCTTCACCGAAGCGATCACTGCCGGGGCCAGGCCCGGCAACAACAGGCCGGCGCCCACGGCTTGCATAACGCGGCGGCGACCGAGATCGAAGTGGCTCATGCAGGTGCCCTCTTGAGTATCAAAAGGGCCACTTAAGCATGATGGGATGAAGCGAAGATGACACCGGCCTTACAAACAATGGAGATCCAAATATGGGAGGGGGCTTGCTCCCTCCCACATTCTGAATCCCATCAGCCCCTGGCAGCAGTGACCGTCAGCTCCACGGCTTCCGGTCGCTTGAGCAGCGCATACACCAACCCCGTCAACACACTGCCCGCCACAATCGCCAGCAAGTACAACAACGCGTGGTTCATCGCATTCGGAATCACCAGCACAAACAACCCGCCATGGGGCGCGGCCAACTTGCAGCCGAAGTACATCGACAGCGCACCGGTCAGCGCGCCACCGGCGATGCTGGCCGGGATCACGCGCAGCGGGTCTTTGGCCGCGAACGGGATCGCGCCTTCGGAGATAAAGCACAGGCCCAGGATCATCGCGGCCTTGCCGGCTTCGCGTTCAGTCTGGGCGAACTTGCGCCGAGCCAATAACGTAGCGATACCCATGCCAATCGGCGGCACCATGCCGGCAGCCATGGTCGCGGCCATCGGTGCGCCGCTCGACGCCGCCAGCAGGCCGACAGAAAACGCATACGCCGCCTTGTTGATCGGCCCGCCCAAATCCACGCACATCATGCCGCCGAGCAAAATGCCCAGCAGCACTGCGTTGGTAGTGCCCATGGTGCTGAGAAAATCGGTGAGACCCGTCAGCAAACGTGCGACCGGCGGGCCCACCAGGTAGATCATCACCAAGCCGGTAAACAGGCTCGCCAGTAACGGGATGATCAGGATCGGCTTTAGCGCTTCCAGGCTCTGGGGCAATTGCACCGCACGGCTGATCAGCTTGACGCAGTAACCCGCGACGAAACCGGCCAGGATGCCGCCGATAAACCCAGCCCCCAGCGTCCCCGCCAGCAAGCCGCCGATCATGCCCGGCGCCAGGCCAGGACGGTCGGCGATCGAGTAGGCGATGTAGCCCGCCAGCAGCGGTACCATCAGCAGGAATGCCTGGTCACCGACGCTTTTCAGCGCCGCTGCCAAGGTGCCCGGCTGTTCGAAAGCATGGATGCCGAACACAAATGACAAGGCGATCAATAAGCCCCCCGCCACCACCATCGGCAACATGTACGACACGCCAGTGAGCAGGTGCTTGTAGACCCCGGTTTTCTCCGACTTGGCCGGCGCGCCACTGCCGGCGTTTTCCACCGCGCCTTCAGCCAGGGCTTTGTTAAGGATGGCTTCGGATTGCTTGAGGGCGATACCGGTGCCACAGCGGTAAATTTTCTTGCCGGCAAAACGCTCGGTGGCAACTTCAATATCCGCCGCCAGCAACACCACGTCGGCCTCGGCGATGGCTTGCGGGCTCAGCGGTGTGCGGGCGCCGACCGAGCCTTGAGTCTCGACCTGCAAGTCGTAGCCCAAGCGCTTGGCGGTCTGCTGCAAAGCTTCGGCGGCCATGAAGGTGTGGGCCACCCCGGTCGGGCACGCAGTAATCGCGACGATACGCGGCGCATTCTTCGCCGATACCGGGGCGTCACTGGCGACATACACCTGGGCCTCTTCAGCGCCCCGGCGCAATACGCCTTCGACATCTGCCAGCGCCTGGGCCGGTGTGGTCTGAAACACGCGCTTGCCGACAAAACGCTGCATATCCACCGGCGTGCTGCTGACCAGCAGTACCCACTCGGCATCATCGATCGTGGCTTGGGACAACTGACGTTCCGGGCGCTGCACATCAACGACCTCGACACTGGTGTGCAAGCCCATGCGCTGGGCGGCGGCGTCCAACAAGCGGGCGCACAGCACACTGGTGACCATGCCGTTGGGGCAGGCGGTAACAATGGCTAACTTCATCACAAACCCTCTTATTGTTCTGTCAGCGCGCGTACATCGACGCCGCTTTCCAGGCGCACCAACTGCGCGTCATCGCTGATGCCAAAACCGATCTGCGTGACGGCCATCGCGGCAATCGCCGTGGCGCGGCGCAAGGTGTGCTCAGGCGTATCGCCGCTGAGCAAACCGTGAAGCATCCCGGCCAGCAGCGAGTCGCCAGCGCCCACGGTACTGGCCACCGTCACCTTGGGCGGCGTGGCGTGTAGCGCTGCGCCTGGGCAATACCAGGTCACACCCGCGGCACCGTCGGAGACCACCACATGCTCGACGCCTTGCTGATGCAGTCGGCTGATCGCATCGGTGGCATTATCCAGGGCCTCTGCCAGCTCTTCGGTATTGGGTTTGACCAGCCACGGGCCAGCCTGCAAACCAGCGCGCAACGCTTCACCACTGGTGTCCAGGGCGACTTTCAAACCGAGGTCTTTCAACTGACCCAACAGTGCTTGAAACCACTGCGGGCTGACGCCGCGCGGCAAGCTACCGGCCACCACCACCGCATCGAATTGCGCACCCTTCTTCGCGATCATCTCAAGCAGCGCTGTTTGCGCCGCTTCACTCACCAGCGGCCCCGGCGCATTGATATCGGTGACACGTCCGTCCTGTTCGGCAATCTTGATATTGCTGCGGGTTTCGCCCGGCACGCGGACGAACGCATCGCCAAACCCGCGGCTGGCGATCAGCGCGTCGAAAGCCTGAGGGTTCGCGTCACCGAGAAACCCTCCAACGCTGACGTAATGGCCCAGGTCCGCCAGCACCTGCGCCACATTCACGCCCTTGCCCGCCGCGTGGGTGAGCATCGCTTCACTGCGATTGACCTCACCAGGTTGCAGGTGCGCCAGGCGTACCGTGAGGTCCAACGCCGGGTTCAGCGTCAGAGTCAGAATATTCGCCATCTACACGGCCTCCACTAGGGCACGCACTTCGGCAGGCGAGCCCACCGCCAGTGCTTGTTGCGCCAGGCCCTGGGCCTCGCTCAGACTGAATTCGCGCACCCGCGCCTTCACTTCAGCAATGCTGCGGGCCGACACGCTCAACTCATCCACCCCCAGACCCACCAGCACCGGCACCGCCAGCGAGTCTGCCGCCAACTCGCCGCACACGCCGACCCATTTGCCATGGGCATGGGCGGCGCGCACGGTGATGTCGATCAGTTGCAAGACCGCTGGGTGCAAGCCATCGGCCTGGGCCGACAGGGTCGGGTGGCCGCGGTCGATGGCCAGGGTGTACTGGGTCAGGTCGTTGGTGCCGACGCTGAAGAAGTCGACTTCCTTGGCCAGTACCGGCGCCAGCAAGGCGGCTGACGGCACTTCGATCATGATGCCCAGTTGCAAATCGGCGACCGGGATTTCCAGGCGCAGGCGCTCGGTCATGTCGCGGGCGGCGCGCCATTCATCCACGCTGCCGACCATGGGGAACATGATGCGCAGCGGCCGGTTATCCGCCGAGCGCAGCAGTGCCCGCAATTGCGCTTCCATGATCTGCGGGCGTTGCAAGGTCAGGCGAATGCCGCGCACGCCAAGAAAGGGGTTTTCTTCCTGGGCGATGGGCCAATAGGGCAAGGGCTTGTCGCCGCCTACATCGAGGGTGCGCACCACCAGCGGGCGACCGCCGAGCCCATCGAAAACGCGGCGGTACTCGGCTTCCTGGGTAGCCTCGTCCGGCGCCTGAGGGTGGGCCATGAAAATCAGTTCGGTGCGCAGCAGGCCAATGCCTTCGGCGCCCTGCTCCACCGCACTCGCCACACCGGCGCTTTCACCGATATTGGCGAACACTTCCACGGCGTGACCGTCACGGGTCAGCGCCGGCTCGTGGCGTTGAGCCGAGGCAGCTTGCAAGCGTTGTTCGCGGGTGTCGCGCTCCACGGTGGCGCGTTGCAGGGTGGCGGCGTCCGGGTCGACATGCAGGCGACCGCGCTGGCCGTCGAGCAGCAGTGGCGTACCGGCGCTCAGCAGCAGCACCGCAGCACCAGCACCGACCAAGGCGGGAATCCCCAGGGCGCGCGCGACGATGGCGCTGTGAGCGGTGGCACCACCGCGGGCAGTCAGAATGCCAGCTACGCGGGCCGGGTCCAGGCGCGCAACGTCCGAGGGGCCGACTTCATCCATCACCAGAATGTAGGGCTCGCTGGGTTCCTGGACGGTTTCGACGCCGCACAACTGCGCCAGCACGCGACGGCCGATGTCACGCAGGTCAGCGGCGCGCTCGGCCAGCAAGGCGTCCTGCAAGGCTTCCTGCTGCTTGGCGGCGGCTTCGATCACGCTCATCCACGCAGCTTCCGCGCTTTCGCCCTGCTTGAGGCGGGTATCGACTTCGTCGGTCAGTTCCGGGTCGTCGAGCATCTCCTGATGGGTAATGAAAATCTCGCGGATGGCCTTGGCCTGGCTACGCTCGATCAGGCCCTGGATATCCTTACGCACATCGCCCAGGGCGGTGTGCAGGCGCTGGCGTTCGATGGCGGCAGACTCACCGCGCAGGGGGTAATCGAACAGCTGTGGAATCTGGATATGCGCCGGGCCGATGGCGATGCCCGGCGCGGCGGCGATGGCCTGGATCTGGCTGCCGCTCGATGGCGCGCTGAGCACCGGCTCGATATCCACAGGAGCAGGCTGGGCGCTCAGGGTCGGCAATGGTTCGACCTCCTCGCCAAGGCCCTCCTCTACCGCGGCCAACAGTGCAGGCAGTGCATCGCCGGCAATCGTCGGCTCGGCGACAAACTCCAGCACCTGGCCACGACGCGCACCGAGGCTGAGCAACTTGCTCAAACTTTTGACCGATACCGCGCCCACCGGTCCATCAACGATGCGCACGCGGATATCGCCGTCAAAACTTTTCGCCAGTTGCGCAAGGATCTTGGCCGGACGGGCGTGCAGGCCGTGGGCGTTGGCCAGGCTGATGCGGGCGCTGGGCCAGTCCGGTGGCAATTCGCCGCCCAGCACTTCAAGCACCGCACGGCTGCTGGTGGCACGCCCCAATTCCTGGCCGCGCCCTTCAATCAACAGGGCACACAAGCGTTCAAGCAAGGTTTGGTGGGCTTCGCCCAGGCTCGCCAGGCAGAACAGGCCGTGCAGCGGCTGGCCGAGGTAGCGCATGGGTTTGTCCGGCGTGACAAACGCCAGGCCCGGACGCTTGACTGTCTGTTCACTGTGCAACCACCACAGGCCATCGCCCAGGGGCAACGCGTCGACCTGTTGCAACACCGCAGCAAAACCATTGCTCACGCAGTCGGCCTGGCGCAGCAGGCGCGCCCCCCTCCATACCAACTCTTCAAAATCATCGGCAGACACGCCCAGGCTGATCATCTGCGCATCCAGCGCCAGTTCCTGGGGCGCACCTTGCAACAGCTTCAACAACGCTTCGGCGCTGCCGGCACGGCGCAACGCCTGGCCGAGGTCGGTTTCACCGAGGGCACGGGTCAGCAGTTGCAACAAGCGCAAGTGTTCGTCGGATTTGGCGGCGATGCCAATCGCCAGGTAGACGATCTGGCCATCGCCCCAGTCCACCCCTTCGGGGAACTGCAGCAGGCGCACACCCGTGGTGAACACCTGGTCGCGGGTCTCTGGCGTACCGTGGGGAATGGCGATGCCCTGGCCGAGAAAGGTCGAACCCTGGGCTTCACGGGCTTGCAGGCCGCTCAGATACCCCTCGGCAACCAGGCCATCGGCCACCAGTTTGTCAGCGAGCAGGTGCAAGGCAGCAGATTTATCCACAGCCACCTGGCCCATGGATATCTGCTCTACAGTGAGCTCAAGCATGCCGTTCTCCTAGTTAGTGCGATGTGCGCACTAGGTATTGTTTTGAATAAATCAGCGCGGGACGTTCAAAAATAACTGACTGAGTGGTCAATTGGCAGTAGCCACTCAGCGGCGAACATCGTAAAAATACGCTTGCTGAAACGTTTAATCTAGAATTTATGGCAGATTACGCGTTAATTGCGCAAGCTTGAAGCACCACTCGGCACCTGTCGTGGGACATTGGTCGTGGGCTGGAATCGGTTACGATTGGACAAAATGTCGGGGCACGCTCTAAAAAACAAGGAAATCCCGGTTTGAAACTCAGTGATATTGCACGTCTGGCCGGTGTGTCCGTGACCACCGCCAGCTATGTCATCAATGGCAAGGCCGAACAGCAGCGCATCAGCAACGCAACCGTTGAGCGTGTGCGTGCCGTGGTCCAGGCCCATGGTTTTACCCCCAACCCTCAAGCCGCCGGGCTGCGCAGCCGGCATACGCGCACCCTGGGGTTCATCCTGCCAGACCTGGAAAACCCCAGCTACGCACGCATTGCCAAACTGTTGGAGCAAGGCGCCCGGGCACGGGGCTATCAGTTGCTGATTGCCAGCTCCGATGACGAAGCCGACAGCGAACGCCAACTGCTGCAACTGTTCCGTGCGCGGCGTTGCGATGCGTTGTTCGTCGCCAGTTGCCTGCCGGCCAGCGATGACAGCTATCGAGACTTGCAAGCCAAGGGGTTGCCGGTGATTGCCATCGACCGGGTGATGGAGCCTGACCAGTTCTGCTCAGTGGTCAGCGATGATCACCAGGCCTGTCAGCAACTCACCAGCAGCCTGCTACAACCGCTGCCCAAGCAAATCGCGCTGATCGGCGCACGTCCCGAGCTGAGCATCAGCCAGGAACGTACTGCGGGTTTTCGTGAAGCGCTGCAAGACTTCACCGGCGAAGTGATCATCGAACAGGGCGAAGCCTTCAGCCGTGACTGTGGCCGACAGCTGATGGAGCAACTGCTGCAGCGCCTGGGGCATTTGCCTGACGCGCTGGTGACTACCTCCTACGTGCTGCTGCAAGGCGTGTTCGATGCGCTGCATGACTTCCCGCTCCGGTCGCGGCCGCTACGCCTGGGCACCTTTGGCGACACCCAACTGTTGGACTTCCTGCCGCTGCCAGTCAACGCCATGGCCCAGCAACATCAACTGATCGCCGAGACAGCTCTGCGCCTGGCCCTGGCGGCCATCGAAGAAGAACAGTACCAACCGGGTGTGCATGCGATTGGCCGCACGTTCAAGCAGCGCATTCACGAGGTCTGAACGTGGAGCTGATCGACACCCACACCCACCTGGACTTTGCGGACTTCGATCACGACCGCCCGCAAGTCCTCGCCCATAGCCGTGAACTCGGGGTACGGCGTCTGGTGGTACTGGGGGTGTATCAGAAAAACTGGCAGCGGCTGTGGGATCTGGTGCAGCAGGACGACGGTTTGTTCGCTGCCTTTGGTTTGCACCCGGTGTATCTCGATGAGCATCGCCCTGCCGACCTGCTGGAGCTGGGTGACTGGTTGACGCGCTTGCACGGCCATCGGCAACTCTGCGCCGTGGGCGAAATCGGTCTGGATTACTTCCTTGAGCACCTGGATCGCGAGCGCCAGCAAAGCCTGTTCGAAGCCCAGCTGAAACTCGCGGCGGATTTCCAACTCCCCGCCTTGCTGCATGTACGCCGCAGCCACGCCGTCGTGATTGCCACGCTCAAGCGCATCCGTCTACCGAGGGGCGGGATCATTCATGCGTTCGCCGGCAGCATTGAAGAGGCCCGCGAGTACATCAAACTGGGCTTCAAACTCGGTCTGGGCGGCGCCGCCACTTGGCCCCAGGCCCTGCGCATGCACAAGGTACTGGCACAATTGCCTCTTGAAGCCGTGGTACTGGAAACCGATTCGCCGGACATGGCCCCGGCCATGTATCCCAACCAGCGCAATTGCCCGCAACACCTGCCGGATATCTGCACCGCCCTGGCTGAGCGTATGGGCATCAGCCCTTTATTGCTGGGTGAGACGAGCACACGCAATGCGTGCGAGCTGTTCAACTGGTAGCGGGCTGATGACCTGCAAGTTCAAGGTCATCCTTTGCCGATAACGGGCGTAGCGCACGACCAGCAGATAAATCAACACCGCGACCAGCGAAATGTTCAGCTGCCCGATCACGCTGAGCAGCCCCAACCACTCTGCGAACAACGCCATCAGCAAGGTCGCGCACGTCAGCATGATCATGCCGGGCCGCACCAGCGCCCACTGGTCCAGGGCGCGAAACTGACGCAACTGCTTGTGGCAGCACAACTGCAGGCCCGAGTGGCAGTACGCACAGTCAAACGGTACTTCCATGGCGATGGCGTTCAGTTGCCAAGGCTTGAGTTCAAACGTCATGTTGCACTGGGCACAATGCCCTTTGATGCCGATTGCAGCGGCCATCGTCGTATCCCCTCGTGACCGTGACTGATGAAACAAATTCTCACCCATTCACGTCGCGATAAAACACAGCCCGGCAAATCAGGACAAATGCCACGTGATTCATGGCCCAGTCCCACAGAAAGTTCTTACACCCGAAACGCACCAATCAATTGCTTCAGCTCAATGACCTGCGCCGACAACTGCCGGCTGGCCGCTTCGGTCTGTTGGGCGCCTTGTGCTGCATGTTCACCGGCGCGGTTGATTTGGACAATATTCTGGTCGATGTCGTGAGCGACCGCCGTTTGCTGCTCCACGGCAGCGGCGATCTGCTGGTTCTGGTCAACAATCATGCCTACGGCACCGAGGATATTTTCCAGGGCGTGCTGGACCTTTTCCGACTGCCCTACCGTGCCACTCGCCATTTCATGGCTACTGCCCATCGCCTTTACCGCTGCGCCGACGCCGCTGTGCAAGCGGCTGATCATTTGTTCAATTTCTCCGGTGGAATGCTGGGTACGCCGGGCCAGGGTGCGCACCTCATCGGCCACTACGGCAAAACCGCGTCCTTGCTCACCGGCACGCGCAGCTTCGATGGCCGCGTTGAGCGCCAGCAAATTGGTTTGCTCGGCGATGCTCTTGATCACCTCCAATACGCTGCTGATGGACTGGCTATCGGCCGCCAACTGATTGATCACCCGCACCGACTCATCGATCTCCAAAGCCAGGCGTGCGATGCCGCTTTGTTGAGATTGCACCAGCGCCCGTCCGCTGACGGTTTCATCATTGACACTCTGTGCACTGTTGACCGCCGCCGCCGCGCTGCGCGCCACCTCCTGTGCGGTGGCAGACATCTGGTTCATCGCCGTTGCCACTTGTTCGATCTGGCTGCGCTGGCCGGATACCGCCTGGTTACTCTGTGCCGAAATCGTCTGCACCTGGCTGGCCTGCAACTCGACCTGGCTGACCGTATGCCCGACGCGCTCAATCAGGTCGTGGATCTTGGCCACGGTGCCATTGAATACTTGGCCCAGGTCTCCCAGCTCGTCGCGGCTGTGGGCGACGAAAGTGACCGTCATGTCACCGGCCGCGACGTTGTCCATCATCGCCCCCAGGCTGCGCAAGGTAGTGCGAGTGGAGACAAAGAAACCTGCATACAAGTAGAAGATCAGCGCAAATACCGCCACCAGGGCCGCGACCAGCAACACCATGTGCAGGCGGTTTTGCGTCAGACGCTGCTCCAGTTGCTGGCCGATGAACGCTAAGGTGGCGTCATCGAGTTGATAGGTCTTGGCCATCAGTTGACTGACGCCGTCGTAAAAACCTTGCCAAGGTGTATCCAGGGTCTCGGCCATCACTACCTGTTCTTCGAACAACTCACTGCCTTGCTTGAGGCTGGCCTGGCTGGCTTGCGCCAAGCTATCGAGTGCTGCATGCGCGGCGTTGCTGGCGCCCAGCGCGTCCTGCAGCTTCAAGCCGTATTCGCCCTGGAGCTTTTCCACCTGCTGCAGTAACTCGTCAAAGCGCGTACTGGAGGAGGAATTGATAAAGCCCTGGCCCAGGGAATACGCGCCCATCGCGCGGCCCTCACCGAGTAGTTGGGTGACCTGTGGGGTGACCGCAGTGACCAGGTCGCTGAGTTGGCGCAGGTCACTCTGCGCATCACGGCTCAAGCCGGCTTGGCTGGCGATGATTTGGCTGAGCATCTGGGCCTGGTTGAGTAACTTGCCGATCAACGCCGCTTTGTTGAGCAACGAGGTTTCCTGTTGCTGCACCTTGAACGCGGCGATCAGCTCGTCGCGCTTGTTTTCAAAAACCTCGACTTGCTCGGGCTGCGTCGCCATGGCGTGCAACCCCTGCAACCGCTCCAGCACACCTTGCTCCAGGGCAGTGATCTGCGCTTCAAGATCAGCCGCCTTGCCGGACTGCCCGAGAATGACGTTGATCTGCACCTGGTTGTTGAGCGTTTCCAACTCACGACGCAATGCCAGGCTGCTGCCAAGCAGGTCGAGACTTTGCAGTTCGATACGGGTGCCCTGGAATTCGCGCCACGAGTCACGCACCAGGTAATAGTTGGTCGCCAGCATCGGCAGCAGGAACAGCACGCTGATCAGGCTGAACTTCATGCCGAAGCTCAGGCGGTTCATCAGCGCGACGGCAGGATAGAGCAAGCTCATCACAGGTGATCTCCCCTTCTTTTATTGTTATTGAGGCGCAGGGCGGCGGCAGATAGCCACTATTTGGCGCTCTGTCTGTATAGCTCAATTCGAAGGGAAGTTTTGTAACGTAAGGTTAACGGCAGATCCGGAGAGCACATGTAGGAGGGCTTGCCCCCGTAGCCACGATGCGAAGCGAGCCGCTCTTGATCTTGATCTGCTTTTGATCTTGATCTTAAGCGCCCCGTCAAACCACGCTGGCCGGAATTCGACAGGGATTTGGGGGGTAAACCGGCAGGGATGCCGGTTTAGCCGCCCCGCGCCATGGATGGCGCGTGGCGGCGGCCCCCCAAATCACTGGCGGATTACGGGCACACCGAGCCTGGGCGAGGTGCCGAGTGGTGGGGCAAGAGCCCTTTGGTTACTTTGGGGCTCTTTTCCAAAGTGACCCGCTGTAAAAGCGGAACCAACCGTGGCCGTTACCGCAGGAATGGATATGTACTCGGTCTGATCCAGCCCCCTGGTCGGCCCGGAGGCCGCCATCGGGAGCAAGCCCCCTCCCACAAGAGGTGTAGATCCCGGTGGTCATCGGGGGCAAGCCCACCTCCCACAGTACTCAGGGCAATACAGTCCAAATGGCAAACCCGGCATACCACAACACCGCCGCACGCAGCAGCAGCTCCCACAACCGATCCAGGCTATTGATGCCGTCAGCCCCCACCACTGGAGGAGGGATTTCAGCCGCGGCCAGCCCGACCTTTTCCATCAACTGCGCCGCGCTGATGTCCCAGCTCAGCAGTTCGTGGAGCATCACCCGACTGACCCCGACAAAGTTGCCCACCAAAGCAAAGCTCGCCGCCAACAGGCGTACCGGCAACCAGTCAAACGCGTGACGCAACTGCGCGGCACGTTCGGCCACCAAGGGGTTCTGGCTATGTTCGCTGGCCAGCGCCAACAGCCGGTAGGCCAAAGCCGCCACCGGGCCCAGCAGGAAATACCAGAAAATCACCGCAAAAAAGCTCTGGTACGCCTGCCACAACAGATAGCCCTGGACCCGCTCCAGCAATTGCTCGCCACTGTCGGCGCCAAGCTTCAGGTCGCGCTCGGCCACATGCTCGGCGGCTTGCAGGTCACCACGCCGCCAGGCATCACGGAATGGCCCCAGCCCTGCCAATAAATCACCACGGCCCAGGCTATAGATCACCACCAGCATGTGCACAGGTAACGCCAACAGGCCATAGGCCACCGGCTCCAGTACCAACAACAACAGCGCCAGCAACGCTACCGGCAGCAGCACCAGTAGCGTCAGGATCAGCCAGGGTCGCTTGTCCATGCGCGGGCTCGACTCCAGCTTGGCCAGCTCACGCAGCCATCCACCGTCGCGCTGCAACCGCAGGCGCAAGGCCGAGAACTTCTCGATCCACACCGCCAGCACCAACACCAGGAAACTCATTGTTCGTGTCCTCCATCCTGCAGGGCGCCGAGAAAGCGCGCCCAATCAAAAGCGGGGCCCGGGTCAGTCTTGCGCCCCGGGGCGATATCGCTGTGACCACAAATACGTTGGCGAGTGATCTCTGGGTAAGCCTTGAGCAACTGGCGCGTCAGCTCGGTCAGCGCCGCGTACTGGGCATCGGTGAACGGCAGTTCGTCTGTGCCTTCCAGTTCGATCCCCAGCGAGAAATCATTGCACACCTCGCGCCCCTCGAAGCTGGAAATACCGGCGTGCCAGGCCCGGTCCCGGCACGAGACAAATTGCGTCACAGTGCCGTCACGTTCAATCAGAAAATGCGCAGACACGCGTAGGTGGTCGATACCGGCAAAGTAGGGATGCTCTGAAACATCCAGACGATTCTGAAAAAACTCTTGCACCTTGCCCGTGGCGAACTGCGCTGGAGGCAAGCTGATGTTATGCACCACCAACAGCGAGATTTCGCCTTCAGGGCGCTCGTTGAAATTGGGCGACGGGCAATGACGGATGCCCTGGCACCAACCGCTGGCGGGGTCCAACTGCATACAGGCTCCTGAAATGAGACGAGGTGTTACCAGTATGCCGCGTTCCACCCTGCGGTTGCGATCACTTGCCGCGTTTGAGTTGACGCAGGTCGCCCATCACCGCAGCCAGCGCACGCTCGAACAAAAGGCCATCATCCAGCGTGCGCAGCACACCACGCTTGAACGCATGGGCTAATTGGTCGGTAGTTTTTTCCAGAACCTTGAGCCCGGTGCGGCTGACGAAAATACAGGTATTGGTAGGCGGCATGATTGCCGTCAACTTGCAGCGCAGGGTGTTTTCCTGATCGTGCTGAAACGCTACCCAGGCGCCGATCTGCAACTGCCTGGCCTTGAGCAGGTCGGGGTCATCATCGGGCAGCGGCGCAACGACGGACGGCGCACCGGTGCCAAGCGTGAAGGACTCACGGACTTCGACCAGCACTTCGGCGCCGTCGCCCCCGCGACACTGAACATGCATGGTCTGCAACCGCCGGAAAAATTCACGGGTGCTGAAAGAGTCGAACGCCGCAGCGGCCAAACCGTCACGCAGCGCCTTGAGCAACGCGGGTAGTTGCTCAAGCAAATGCCGGCCCGCTTCGGTGTCTTCCCGCAGGCCGACGCTCCAGATCAACTCATCGAGGGTGCGCAGCGCTGCCTGCCATTGCAGCGACTGTCCGCCATGCTTGAGCATGGCCAATAGCAACACCTGGCTCCAGGCTTGCTGGAGGAATTGCACCACAAACTGCGGCAGAACCTTGCCCGCCAGCCTTCGATCAAGCACCTGCGCCACACGTTGGCGGGCAGCCTCGGTATGCAGGCGCTCCTGCTCGGCCTCTCGGGTATGGCGCTCAAGCAACTCGCTGCGCCTGGATTCATCAGCGGTAAACGCGCTGAATTGGGTCAGTAGCTGGGAGAAAATCGCCGGGTCTTCAACAAATTCATTCAATAAACGCTGCACGACCTGCTCGACACACAGGTACAGAGTATCGCGGGAGGCGTCTTCGGGCGGGTTCCAGCCCATGACGGCGCCCGCGATGTCATTGAGCAAGCGTCGCGCCGGATGGCGCGTGCAACTGAACAGGCTCTTGTCCAGCACGGCGACTTTCAGCAAGGGGATCTGCAAACGGGCGATCAGGCCCTTGAACGCGTCCGGCACGCTGCTATCACCGAGTATGAACGCGAACAGCATAGCGAACAGATTGATTACATCTTCGTCAGCATCTTCCAGGACCCGCGACTTGCCACTCTTGACGCTGACTCGGGTGAGCAGCTGTTCAAGCTGGTTACGCAGGTCGAAATCGTCTTCAGCCTCGGGCTCGGGGACGTACTGCTGCAAATGCGACAGTAGGCGTAGCAGATCACGGGTGGCAATGGGTTGCGGCTCGGCACTGGCTTCGAGGGTCGGCGCCACGCTGCCACGCACGGCTTGCAGTAACTTCTGCAATGCGCTGAACGCTTGCTGGCCGCTTTGATCGAGCGGCGGGTCGACGATCGGCTGGCTGGCGCGTTGGTGTTCCCGGCTGGCGCGCCCGCCGGGACGACGGGATGGCACGGCCTTGAGTTCAGGCAGTACACCAACGGCGACCAGCAGTTGATTGGCTTCGCCATACAACAGGTCCGCGTCACTGAGCACGTATTTTTCAAAGAGCTTGAGCATGATCAGTTTGACGCGGATTTCCACCCCCAGACTGCGCCCTGCCTGCAGGAAAAACTCACAGAGCAGTGCCGGACCCAGTGGGTTGGTATGGTCATCCAGTCGCCGGCCCAGCAATCGGCTCATGCGCGCGCTTAACTGTCCCAGGGCCAAGCCATCACGATGTCGCACCCGACCGAGCATCGCCTCAAGGGCTACGGCTTTTTCCATATCGTCGGCACTGGTACCGGATACCGCTTCGTAGGACACCACCGGCACCAGGTGCAGATCGCCGCTTCCGGCCTGGCCCAGATTGGCGAAGGCGACAAACAGCTGCTCCATGAACACGCGTTCGAAGTTCTTGCGCTTGAGGCGCAGGTCGCGCATTGCTTCGAAAAAAATATGATGGTCGACGGTGCTTCGGGCCTTGTCAGCCATTTCGAACAGGGTGTCGTCGGCGTTATCGAACAGTTCCTGCAAACCCTGCTGCAATTGTTGCGCGGCCTTGTCACGCACCTGCAGCAACACCACCGGCAGGCGCGCGAGCGGCGATGGCGTGGCCTGTGCCCTGTTGATAGGCACCACCTTTCCGTCATTGTGCATCCTGGCCTCCTGAAACGGCGGTGTTGAGAGGGGCAAAGAACGGGGCAGGCACGGCAGTGCGCTGCAAATAAACCGGCTACCACCTCGACGTCAAAGCTATGACGCCAATTGAAAGGCGCGAGATTATCTTGCAAATGAGGGGGGTTGCGCCAGCAAACTCTGCCTTTACGCTGTAAATGAGCGGCGCGCTGGGTTCGAACGCACGCAGCCCCTATAATCCAGGCACTTTGTTTGTGGAGCCTGTTATGCCGAACCTCCGTCTTGCCGACCTCACCGCCGAAATCGAAGCCAACGTGCGCCGCGCACTGCTGGAAGACATCGGCAGTGGCGATATCACCGCGCAGTTGATCCCCGCCGAACGGCTGGCCAAGGCCACGATCATTACCCGCGAAGCGGCTGTTATTGCCGGTACGGCCTGGGTGGATGCGGTATTTCGCCAACTGGACCCACGGGTCGCCGTGCATTGGCAGGTGGCCGACGGTGAACGTGTGAGCCCCAACCAGGCGCTGTTCCACCTTGAAGGCCCGGCACGCTCGCTGCTCACAGGTGAACGCAGTGCGCTGAATTTTTTGCAGATGCTGTCAGGTGTAGCCACCCGAGCGCAGTTCCTCGCGGACTTTGTCGCCAGCACCCAGGTCAAGCTGCTGGACACCCGCAAGACATTACCGGGCCTGCGCCTGGCGCAAAAATACGCGATCACCTGTGGCGGTTGCCACAATCACCGCATCGGGCTGTATGACGCGTTCCTGATCAAGGAAAACCATATTGCCGCCTGCGGTGGCATTGCCCAGGCGATTACGGCCGCCCACAAGATCGCCCCAGGCAAGCCGGTGGAAATCGAAGTGGAAAACCTGGATGAGTTGCGCGAAGCCCTGGCGGCGGGAGCCGACATCATCATGCTCGATGAACTGAGCCTGGTAGACATGCGCGAGGCCGTGCGCTTGAACGCCGGCAAGGCCAAGCTGGAAGCCAGCGGCGGGATCAATGAAAGTACCCTGCTGCCTATCGCTGAAACCGGTGTGGACTTCATCTCCATCGGCGCGATGACCAAGGATGTGAAGGCAGTGGATCTGTCGATGCGCCTCAGTATCTGAGTAGTTGCCAGCTGCAAGCTGCAAGAAGGCTGCGAGACAACTTGCCGCTTGCAGCTTGAAACTCGCGGCTGCTTTTAAACTACAAGATTATTCATCTCGCAGTACTCTTCCCATTCGACGCCCAGCACCTCGGCCGCCTCTTTATGCAAGGCCAACCGCGCAGCTTCGAACTCTTCCGGTGTCGAGGTGTACTTGAGGGTCAACTCCCAAGGCTGGAGGCTCTGGCTCTCTGCCTCGTCCTCGAATGCCCACTGAATCTGATCGCGCTGGTCGTCAGCGCTCAGGTCCTTGATCTCTTCTTTAAGCTGCGGCGACTCCTCAAGGTATTGCTTGAGTGCTTCTTCGTGACGCGCTTGCTGGGTTATCTCAGTCGTGGTCATGTCGTTCTCTTGGATCGAGGAATGGGGATGCATCTGGGTCATCAAGGTTGCGCAGATACAAAAGAGCGAGCACGAATGCCGACTCGTCTGGCCTTCAGAACCATTCTGGGATCATCTGAAAACATTGCCTTTGAAGCAGTGGTGCGCTTTTGCCCGAGACAGGAATCGAACCTGCGACCTTCGCGTTACGAGTGCGCTGCTCTACCGGCTGAGCTACACGGGCGGTGGGCTAAAGCTAGCACTGCATTGGTCATGCAGCAACTGACTCGCTCACCGCCCGGCGCCATCACGCGCCGTTGGCAGAGCAGCCCTTGGCAACGTACTGCGGATCCGCTGTAGTAGCACAGGTCCATCCGCTGGTTGCGTTGCGGGTCAAGGTGATGGTCTTGCCGAGCACGGGCGCTGGCGCATCGAGGATTTCACAGCTGATGGAGCCGGCGCCCGAGGCTACATCTCCTGTCACGTCGATCTTGCAATTGGCAGTGGGGCTGTTGCCACCGATCAACGACACAGTGGGCACAGTGCCCTGGTTGATGACGTCTTCATAACCGGCCTTCAACGCGCTGATTTCAGCCAGCCCCGCCGTAAACTTGGCCTTGGCCTGGTGCTTGGTGTACATGGGCAAACCGATCGTGGCCAAAATGCCGATGATTGCCACAACGATCAACAACTCGATCAAGGTAAAGCCTTTTTGACGCATCTCTTTCACTCTCCAGAATAAAACCATGACAAGGCGCGTCCTGCGCCCCGAAGTGTGCAACGGCGCCAGTGTACCCACCACCACGAAGCCCATCGCCTGCAAGACGCACATTCTGACACTTTATCCCATAACACCAGCCGCCCCGAATCCGCCACCTGACTACGCTATAAATTCTTCACTGCCGGGTGCGCAAACCGATATGAACGACACGTCAACGATCTATGCCTGGGAAGGCATCAACCGCAAAGGACGCAGGGTGACCGGGCAAACCGCTGGCGACAGCCTTGCGCTGATCAAGGCACAACTGCGCCAGCAAGGGATCTGCCCCGAGCGTGTGCGCAAGAGGCCTCGATCACGTTCGGCTTTCACCCCGCGAATCCTGCCAGCCCATATCGCCCTGTTTACCCGACAGTTGGCGACCTTGCTCAAAGCCGGGATCCCGCTGCTGCAAGCCTTCGACATCATCAGTGAGGGTTTTGAAAACCAGCAGGTGCGTGAACTGGTCAAGGCGTTGAAACAACAGATCGCCAGCGGCAATAACCTGGCCGCAGCGCTACGCCTGCACCCGCGTTATTTCGATGACCTGTACTGCAACCTGGTAGCTGCCGGAGAACAGGCCGGGGCTCTGGAAACCCTGCTGGAGCGCGTGGCGATTCATCTGGAAAAAAGCCAACAGCTCAAAGCCAGGATCAAAAAAGCCATGACTTACCCTGTCGCAGTCCTGGTAGTCGCGACACTGGTCAGCACAGTGCTGTTGATACACGTCGTGCCTCAGTTCCAGCATCTGTTTGCCGGGGTCGACAGCCAACTGCCCGGGTTTACCCTGGGGGTCATTGCCCTGTCCGAGTTCTTGCAACAAGCGTGGTGGATACTCGTGCTGAGCCTGGCCGTGGGGGTGGGCGGGCTGCGCCACGCCTACCGCCGTTACCCTGGCTTTCGCCATTGGCTGCAAGCGAGTTTGTTGAAAGCGCCTCTGGCAGGCAAACTGCTGCAAAAAACCGCCGTCGCCCGCTACGCCCGCACGCTTTCGACCACATTTGCAGCGGGTGTCCCGCTGGTCCAGGCACTGGGCTCAGTAGCCGGAGCCGTCGGCAATGACCCCTTCAAACAGGCAATCGAACGTATGCGCCACGATGTATCCACAGGCATGCAGTTGAATCAATCCATGCACAGCTGCGGTTTGTTTCCCGGCATGGCGATCCAGATGACCGCCATTGGAGAGGAGTCCGGCACCCTGGACCGGATGCTGGAAAAAGTCGCGAACCACTACGAGTCGGACGTAGACACCCTGGTCGATAACCTCACCAGCCTGATGGAGCCGCTGATCATGGTTGTCCTGGGGGCCATTGTCGGCGCGCTGGTGATCGCGATGTACCTGCCGGTCTTTCAATTGGGTACGGCCTTTTGAGCCTGCTGCTGAGCGAGCAGCACTGGGCGTTTGCCTGCATGGCACTGGTGCTCGGCCTGATCATCGGCAGTTTCATCAACGTACTGGTCTGGCGCCTGCCCAAAATGCTCGAACGCGAATGGCGTGCCCAGGCCCATGAGGTCCTTGGCCTGCCAACCGAGCCCGCCGGTCCGGTGTACAACCTGATGCGCCCGAGCTCCTGCTGTCCGCGCTGCAACCAGCCGATTCGGCCCTGGGAAAATATCCCGCTGCTCAGCTTCCTGATGCTCAGGGGTCGTTGCGCCCATTGCCGTGAGCCCATCAGCGTCCGCTATCCCCTGACCGAAGTGACGTGCGCGCTGATCACCGCGGCCGTTGCCTGGCATTTCGGCTTCGGCTGGCAAGCCGCTGCGGTGATGTTGCTGAGCTGGGGCTTGCTGGCCATGAGCCTGATTGACCTGGACCACCAATTGCTGCCGGACGTGCTGGTCCTGCCGCTGCTCTGGCTGGGGCTGGTTATCAACAGCGCTGACCTGTTGGCGACACTGCCCGACGCACTGTGGGGCGCGGTCATTGGCTACATGAGCCTATGGAGCGTGTTCTGGTTGTTCAAGCTGGTCACCGGCAAGGATGGCATGGGCCATGGCGATTTCAAGTTATTGGCATTGCTGGGGGCCTGGGGTGGCTGGCAGATCCTGCCGATGACGTTGCTGATGGCCTCACTGATGGGCGTGTTTGCAGGGCTGATCCTGCTGCGTTTGCGCAAGGCCCAAACGTCGACGCCGATGCCCTTTGGGCCGTGCCTGGCAATTGCCGGCTGGATTGCATTGCTCTGGGGTGGTCAAATAACCGACTTCTATTTGCAGTCTGTCGGTTTCAGATGACCACTTCTGTCGCAACACCCTGGATTCTTGGCCTCACAGGCGGCATTGGCAGCGGCAAAAGCGCTGCGGCCGAGCACTTTATCGACCTGGGCATCGACCTGGTGGACGCCGATCATGCTGCCCGCTGGGTCGTCGAACCCGGGCGGCCGGCACTGGCGCGCATTGCCGAGCATTTCGGCGACGGCGTGCTGCAACCCGACGGCCAGCTGGATCGCGCCGCGCTGCGCAAACTGATCTTTGAGATACCGCAAGAACGTTTGTGGCTGGAAGCCTTGCTGCACCCGCTGATTGCCGAGGAAATTCGCAGCCACCTGGCACGCGCCCAGTCGCCTTACGCGATCCTGGTGTCACCGCTGCTGATCGAGTCCGGCCAATACAGCATGACCCAGCGCATCCTGGTGATCGACGTGCCGCAATCGCTGCAGATTCAGCGTACCCTGCAGCGCGATGGCATCAGCGAACAACAGGTGCAGGCGATTCTCAAGGCCCAATCGAGCCGCGAAGACCGCCTGAACCATGCCGATGACGTGCTGGTCAACGATAAGGACCTTGCCTGGCTGCACGGCGAGGTCGAGCGACTGCACCACTTTTACCTTACTTTGCGTGGAGGCCGATCATGAGCCAACCCTTGACCGTCGACTGCCCAACCTGCGGTGCACCCGTAGAATGGAAAGCGGAAAACCCTGACCGGCCGTTCTGCTCGGACCGTTGCAAACTCATTGACCTGGGTGCCTGGGCCGCCGAGGAACACAAGATTCCGGTGGCCCCGGATGCCGAAGACGAACTGTTTTCCGAAGACTTGCCGCCGCGCCACTAAGGCCGCATAAAGGCATACTCCTGCTGGTCGTCGAGGTTTTCTGCGAGGTATTGCAACTCGTCGGCCAGGTCTTCAAAACTGCGTACACCCTTGCTTTGCTGCACTACCGCACTGAGCATGGCGCGCAAGGTCAAGCCGGGGTCAAAACCGATTTCCTGCGCTGCGTCCTGGCTTCTGCGCAACTCCTGCCGTGCCCACTCGTACACACTCATGATCGGTGCTCTAGAAAAAATTTTGCAGAGCATGGGCCTGCGCCGTCGTGCGAGATTTGACCTGGATCAACGCCGTGAATCGTCGTCCTTCCAGGGGGCCGAGAGATAGCGAGTTCGGTTGAAGGTCTCCAGCCATTCCGGGCAAAACACCACCAGCGCGCTGATGACCATGCCGTTGATAAAGGCTTCGGGGAAGATGATCAGCCAGAGGTAACCTACAAAGTCCTCCAACCATTCCGGCATCGCAAAGCGGCCGTTCAACCACAACAGGCCCAGGCCAACCAACAGGCACAACAATGCCGACAGCGCCGCCGCAAAAAAACCGGAACAGAAGATATACACAAAGGGGTTTCGCGGTTGCGCCCGTTCGACCAACAGCGCGCAGCTTTCGGTGACCAGCACCGGCAGCCCGACCAGAAGCAGGCCGTTGACGCCAAGGGCGGCCAGATCCTGGCGCCCCAGCAGCATCAAGCCGAACTGTGCAGCAAACCCACCGACGATTGCCAGCGGCCAATCCAGCAGCAAGGTCACGGCGGTCATGCCGATAAAGTGGTACGAGACCCCGGTATCGAAATCCCGGCGCACCAGCCACAGCATAAACAACGCGAACACCGTACCGAACAGCAAATGCTGGCGCCGTCGGTCGGCGAACAATTCGACCCAAGGCGAGCGCAACGTCGCCCACATCACCACCGGCGCATATAACAGCCAGCCAATGCCGAGGGTCGATGGCGCCAGAACAGCTGCACTGATCACGGATGCACTTCCTTTATAAAAAGCCTCACCACACACCTCATCCTTGGGCCTGCTGCCAGGTGACCAGTCTACACCTGCGTTTTAAAGCAGGACTTCCTGTGGTCATCATTTGAACGCTAAGCTGGGAATATGGATGACTCAGATTATTTGCGCCTGCTCACCGTAGCAGCCGAACAAGCCAATGCGTTTCTGTCCAATGCCCGCAAATGGGAGCGTGAGCGTTGGGTCTGCCAGCGCCTGCTGCAGGGCTTGAATGTGCCCTACCGCGTCGAAGAGTTTCACGCTGCGGGCCAGGAGCCGCCGGATGTGTTGTTTCGCGACGCCAGTTTCGAGGTGTTTTTCGTGCTGGACGAGGGGCGCCGCCTGAACGACGAATGGCGCGATGAATTGCTGCGCAGGCGTAGCGCGTTCTCTTTGAGCCAACTGGTGCGGCGCGAAGCCAAGCCACGACGCATTCCCGCCCATGAGTTTTTGTTGCGCCTGGCACCGACACTGCGCAAAAAAGCACATAACTACAAAGAACGCGGCATGGACCTGGGGGAGCTGGACCTTATCGCTTTCACCAGCCTCAAACGCGAAGTGCTGGACCTCAACAGCCACTTTCCGCCGCCAACCGAATACCTGCGCCAGGGCTGGCGCTCACTGTCACTGGTGGGGCCAACCTTCGCGCGCGTACTGTTCGCACACCCGGACGCGCCGGACTTCTTGCGCAACAACCTGGGCCGCAGCATAGTGTTCGATGTGGGCATCAGCCTTTGAACCCTTGGCTGTAACGTGGCGCCCTTTTGCAACGTCTACCTGACGAGGCCTTTATGACCAGCCGCCTGAACCCCGATGACCAACAGCATGTCCAAGAGTACCTGCAACTCTCCCAGCACAGAGTCGAGCGCAAGCCTTTCCGGCCATGGCTGCTCCTTTGTGTGGTGCTGGTAGTGGTGATCGGGCTCGGCGTGCTGAGCCGCCTATTGAGTTACCTGACGCTATGAGCTGCCTGGCGCTCGCGGGGGTAACTGCTCCGATTTCTTTTAGCCTTGCGAGATATCCCCATGACCCATCGTATTATTATCGTCGGCGGCGGCGCCGGCGGCCTGGAGTTGGCTACCCGCCTGGGTAAGACTCTGGGCAAGCGCGGCAAGGCCAGCATCACGCTGGTGGACGCCAACCTGACTCACATCTGGAAGCCTCTGCTGCACGAAGTGGCTGCCGGCTCGCTGAATTCTTCGGAAGACGAACTCAATTATGTCGCCCAGGCAAAATGGAACCACTTCGAGTTCCAGCTTGGGCGCATGAGTGGGCTTGACCGTGAACAGAAGAAAATCCAGCTGGCCGCCACCCTCGATGAAGAAGGCCGCGAGCTGGTGCCCGCGCGCGTACTGGGCTATGACAGCCTGGTCATTGCCGTAGGCAGCACCACCAACGACTTCGGCACCGAGGGTGCGGCGCAGCATTGCCTGTTCCTCGATACCCGCAAGCAAGCCGAGCGCTTCCACCAACAACTGCTCAACCACTACCTGCGCGCCCATGCCGGGCAAACCGATGCCGTTGAACAAATCAGCGTGGCCATCGTCGGTGCCGGCGCCACCGGGGTGGAGCTGGCCGCCGAGCTGCATAACGCAGCCCATGAACTGGCTGCCTATGGCCTGGACCGCATCAAACCGGAAAACATGCATATCACCCTGATCGAAGCCGGCCCGCGGGTATTGCCTGCCCTGCCAGAGCGGATCGGCGGCCCAGTGCATAAAACCCTGGAAAAACTCGGGGTGACCGTGCTGACCAACTCGGCGGTCAGCGAAGTAACCGCCGACGCACTGATTACCAGCAGCGGCCAAGTGATTCCCGCCAGCCTCAAGGTATGGGCGGCCGGGATCCGCGCACCGGGTTTTCTCAAAGACATCGATGGCCTGGAAACCAACCGCATCAATCAGCTTCAGGTGCTGCAAACACTGCAAACCACTCGCGATGAAAACATCTTCGCCTTTGGCGATTGTGCCGCCTGCCCGCAACCGGGCACCGACCGCAATGTGCCCCCACGAGCCCAGGCCGCGCATCAGCAGGCTTCGTTGTTGGCCAAGTCGCTGAGATTGCGCATTGAAGGCAAGGATCTGCCGACCTACAAGTACACCGACTACGGCTCGCTGATCTCGCTGTCGCGGTTCTCGGCGGTAGGTAACCTGATGGGTAACCTGACTGGCAGCGTGATGCTGGAGGGCTGGTTGGCGCGGATGTTCTATGTGTCGCTGTACCGTATGCACCAGATGGCGCTGTACGGCTTCTTCCGCACGGCGATGCTGATGCTGGGCAGCAAGATTGGGCGAGGCACAGAACCGCGCCTCAAACTCCACTAACAACGCATAACACCTGTGGGAGGGGGCTTGCTCCCGATAGCGGTGTGTCAGTTAATGAATACTTAGCTGACCCACCGCTATCGGGAGCAAGCCCC